>JAVEWV010000010.1:0-121344 GCA_034004365.1 Phycisphaerales bacterium | reverse complement strand
GCCCCGATGGGTGCGGCCCCGGACGCGGGCACGTCAACCGACGCCGCGAGGCCCGCAGCCCAGGCCGAGCCCAAGCTGGGTGTTCACGCTTCGCTGCGCGTCGTCGCGGTGGTCCCGTCGCACGGGCGGGCGCCGGACGTGGTGGCGGTGCTGGGCGATCTCGCGCGCGTGCCGCGGGAGGTCGTGTCGGGCGATGCCGAGGTGCGGCGGGTGGAACTTTCGGTGATCGTGGTCGACACGGCGAGCGAGCCGGCGCTGCGGGTGAGCGCGCCGGGGCTCGAGGTGCGCACGATCCGCCTGCGCGAGAACGTGGGCGGCGCGGGCGGATTCAGCGCGGGCATCGCGGCGGCGCTGCGTGAGGACGGGCACGACGCGAACGAAGGGCGGAGGCACGACCTCGTCTGGCTCGTGGATTCCGACGCGCGCGTCGAGCCGGACGCGCTCACGCACCTCGTGCGCGCACTCGACGCTGATGCGAACGCCGTCGCGGCGGGCGCGGCGATCGTTGATCCGGAGAGCGGGCTCGTGCATGAGTGCGGCGGACGGATCTCGCGCGTCTCGGGCGTGATGCGGCCGGCACGCATGGGCGATGATCCAGCCGATCACGCGCCGCGCGAACCGTTCGAGGTGGATTATGTCGCGGCGTGCTGCGCGCTGGTGCGCACGAGCGCGATCGAGCGCACGGGCCTGTGGCGGGACCTCTTCATCAGCCACGACGACGCGGAGTGGTTCGTGCGGCTCGCCCGAGCGAACGCGGGGCGCGTGCTTGCGGTCCCCGCGGCGCAAGCCACCCACCCGGTGTTCGGGCGCGGAATCACGTGGCAACGGTACTACTCGGCACGGAACGCGATGCAGCCGCTGCGGGCACTCGGACGATCATGGTGGTCGCCTGCGCGGCGCGGGCTGCGAGCGGCGTGCGAGGTTGTGCGTGCGGCCCGGTGTGCGATGCGCGGCGAGGGCGCGCTCGCGTCGCTCCACATGGACGGCCTGCGCGACGGGCTGCACGGCGATTTCGCACGGCGCGGGCGAATGCTGCCGAACGAGGCGCGTGGAGCACGAGGGGGCGTGCTGAGTGCATTGGGGTGCATCGCGCGAGGCGTCCCGCTCGCGCTCGGGCACGCGATGTCACGCCCGCACGCGGCACAGGTATGGACCGAACCCGCGCTCAGGGCGTGCGAGGCGAGCGTCGGTGGCGATGACAGTGCGAGTTCCTCACGCGGCCTCGACGCGAGCGACCTGTCGATCATCGTGCTGTCCTACAGGCGGGTGGACGCGCTCGTTCGCACACTCGCGGCGATCTCGAACGACCCGGACCTTCGCGGCGCGGAGATCATTGTCGTCGACAACGCGTCGCGCGACGGCACGGTCGAACGCGTCGCGAGAGAGTTCTCGTCCGTGCGACTGATCGAGACAGATGCAAACCTCGGCGTCGAGGCTTTCAACTGCGGCGTAACGGCATCAACACGCGACATCGTGCTCATCCTTGACGACGACGCGACGCCCGACACCGGCGCGGTGCGGCGTGCGCTCGACATGCTGAGTGGCGATCCGTGGATGGCCGCGGTGACGCTGCACCCCAGGCACCCGCGCGATCGGCGGAGCGAGTGGCGCTTCGCGTCATCGGCGCGCGGCGCATCGCACAATCGCGAACGAGACATCTCGCGCGACTGGCCCGTGATGGGCTGCGCGAACCTCCTCCGACGTTCGTGCTGGAACGCCGTGGGCGGGTACGAGCGCGGGTTCTTCCTGTACCGCAACGATGCGGACCTCGCGCTTAAACTGCTCGCGTGCGGGTGGGGCGTGGGGTTCGATCCCACGCTGGTTGTGTGGCACGACAGCCCCTTCGCCGCGCGGAAGAGCGCGCGATGGTGCCAGCTCGCGACGCGGAACTGGCTGTGGATGTGCAAGCGTCACGGCGCACGCGGGAGCGGCGTGCTCGCGGGCGCGATGGGCTGGGCGTGGGCGCATCGGCTCGCGGGCCTCGGCGCATCACGGCAATGTGCTGTCCTGCGCGGTGCGATGGAAGGGCTGTTCACGCGCACACCAAAGATGGACCCGACGTGTGCGCCGACGGGGCGCGATCTCGCGCGGCTGCTCCGGCTTCAGATGACGCGGGCGGGCTCCGCGTCCATGAACAATTCCAGCAGCGATCGCCACTCCGCATAGTGATACGGAATCCCGCGGCGTTCGTGCAGCGCCTTGACCATGTCATGCGCCCGCTCGGCGAGGTCGTGCTGCCAGTCCTGCGCGGTCGCGTCGCAGAAGAACACGCGGCAGCCGGTGGGGCGCGCAAGGTGCTGCCCACAGGCGTTCCCATCCTGGAACGGGCACCCGCCGCGAACGAGCGCGGCGTCCATCGCGGCGCGGCTGAGCGCGGGGCCGGTCGGCGTCAAGCGGAGGACGGTCCGCGCGGCCTCGAGCCCGGTGGTGTAGAGGCGATGGTCGAAGCGATCGAAGTTGCAGCACCTGCCCGACATCCAGCACGCGGGCCCGCGAGCCTCGACCTGATCCGCGATCATGCGCTCGATCGCGTCGAGCTCGCGTGCGATATCGGCGTTCTCGGCGGCGGCGAGCCACGCCTGCACGCGCGGCGCGGTCATCGGCAGCACTCACCCTCGGGGTCCCACCGCAGCACGACGAGCGTCTGGTCGTCGGCGCGTGTGCGACGACCCGTGTGGCGATAGAGCGCCGCGTGCACGCGATCGACCACGGCGTCGGGGCTGCAATCGCAGTCGGCGAGCGCGGCGTCGAGCCCATCGAGCCCGAACATCTCGCCGCGATCGTTGAACTCTTCGATGAGCCCGTCGGTGAAGAGGACGAGCGTGTCGCCCGGCTCGAGCTGGAACTCGCCGCCCGCGTGGCGGCTTCCGAGCTCGGGCATGATGCCCATCGGGAGCGTGCCCGTGCCGGCGATGGGGATGACCTTGCCGCGGCGCTTGATGCGTGCGGCATGGTGCCCGCAGCGGACGTACTCGAGCAGCCCGGTCTTCGGCTCGAGCAGCGCGAAGAAGGCGGTCACGAACATGCCGGGCATGAGCGACTGCGAGAGCCGGCGGTTGATGGTCTCGACGTAGCCGTCGGGGGTCTGGTCGAGCTCGCTGACCGTGCCCATGATGGCGCTGAGCATCGCCATGACGCTCGCGGCGGCGGCACCGTGCCCGGAGACGTCGGCGACCATGATGCCCCAGCGATCGGCGGGGAAGTGGTGGAAGCCGTAGTAATCGCCACCCGCGTGTGTGCTCGTGAGATAGCTGGTCGCGATCGTGGAGTGCGGGATGTCCGGATTCTTCTGGGGCAGGAGCGCCCGCTGGACCTGGGCGACCTCCTCGAGCTGGTGGACCAGTTCGTCATTGAGTCGCGTCAGCTCACGCTTTGAGACGAGGTTGCGCGTCGCGGTGCCCAGGATGTTCCCGTCGAGCATCCACGCCTCGAGCTGCTCAAGCGTCACGGCGCTCGGCTGGAAGCAGAGGCTGAACGACCAGTTGAGCGCGTGCCCATTGTCGAAGTTTGGAATGGCGATGAGCGTGCGGAACGGCGCGAAGAAGTCGCCCAGAACCTCGTCGTTCGGATAATCGAGATCGGTGATGAGCTGGGGCTCTTCCAGCGCCATGATCCGCCCGAGCAGCCCGCCGACACGCGACTCGAGCTTGTTCCAGTCGCGCCAGGGGTTGGGGACCTCGCGCTGGGACTTCTCGAAGCGGTTCTCCCAGTCGCCCGGAGAGAAGAGGCGGGTGATCTTGTACTGGCCCTCGGGCATGTTGCGGCGCGAGGTGGTCACGAACGCGTCGGCGGGACGCTTGTTCGCGTACCACCTCGAGAAGTGGCTGAGCATCCGCGCGGGGTCCTCGATCGTGCTGCCCTCGCGCAGCAGGGCCGTGAGCTCCAACAACGTGGGACGCTCGTTGAGATCCATGCGTCGGAAGTTCTCGCCCACGTCGGCCGGCACCCCGGACCTCCTTGCACAATCGCCCCGCTCAGGTCGTGCGGCAGGCGGACTCGATCATCGCGCATCGCCTCGCGCACGACGCGAGCAGCTCGTTCGATTCTCGCTCGATCGACTCACGAGCGGCGGCTTCGCTCAGCAAGGGTAGATTCACCGCGATGTTCCAGCGTGACGAGCGGGCCGCGGAATCCAGCAACACCGCGGCGATTGCAAGGTCCGAATGCAACTGCTTGTTGGTGATGGACGGGAGGGATTCCAGCAGGCGGAGCGCGTCGCTCGCCGCGGCGAGCGTGTGACGCGGGGGGAGGATCGCCAGCGCGGCGGCCCGGGCGATCGCGGCGGCACGCTCGGGCTCGGGCAGGCGGAATGCGGCATTGAGCGGCTCGTAGGCCCGGGCGTCCTCGTCCGCCAGGGCCAGGAAGAGCGCGCGGGCCCGTTCGACCCGGGCGAGGGCGTCGCGCAGGGCGGGGTCGTGCTCGAGGAGGGACTTCTTGCCGATCGAGTACCGGAGGACCATCGCGGCGAGGGCGGCCCCGGACGCGCCCACCACCCCCGCCACCGAACCACCCCCCGGAACGGGTGATTTGTCGGCCAGCCGGTCGAGGTAGGCGGGCAGGGAGAGGTCCGAGAACGACGACATCTCTATGTGCTCCCCGATGGGTGGCGGGTGGTTCGGCATCGGGCCTGACGCGGCCCGGACGGACGACCGAGGATAGCGGGCGAAGTTCGGAGCAATGCCTTGCAACCACAACCCGATATCTCTATCTTCGGGGTCCGTTCGGTTTGGAGGCCGGCGCTCCGGGGCGCGTCGGGTGTGGGGTGCGTCGATCTCGTCGGCGGCGAGCCCCTTGATTGGCTTCGAGAAGAGGAAGAGGAACGCGATGAAACATTCATTTGGTTGGCGCGCGGGCCTGGCCTGTGCGGTTCTTGCGTCGTGCGCGAGCGTGTCATTGGCCCAGAAGGGCACGTCGCAGCTCGAGCGTGACCTCATCGACGCCCAGCTCAAGGAGCCGGGCAGCATCCACGCCCGTCGGGCCGAGACGAACTCCGTCTATGCCCAGACGCGCGGGTTCACGCCCCGGGTGATCTACGGCGACGACAACCGCATCGAGGTGTGGGAGGAGCCCGACGCGACGCTCCGCGCGATCTCCGAGGCGGCGTGCGTCGTGGTGTTCACGAACGAACTGAGCGATAACGGCAACGGGACGTACACGCTCGACACCTCGCCCTGGACCAGCCAGAGCGGGCTCTCGGTGTGCACCGACGAGCCGTTCCGCGGACAGCCGCAGATCGGCTTCTGCTCCGGCTTCCTCGTGGGTGAGGACATCATCACGACGGCGGGGCACTGCGTGGACTCGGGCGACATCGGCGGCGTCGCGTTCGTGTTCAACTTCGAGATCGACACGATGGGCGGGAGCGCGCCGACGGTGGTGCCCGCGAGCGATGTGTACTTCCTGACCGAGGTGATCAATCGCGCGCAGGCGGGCGATCTGGACCACTCGGTCTGCCGCGTGGATCGCGCGGTGACCGGGCGCGCTCCGGTCGACATCCGGCGCACGGGCTCGATCGCCAACGGCGATCCGATCGCCGTGATCGGTCACCCGACCGTGCTGCCCAAGAAGATCTCGGGCGGCGCGGAGTGCAAGAACGCCAATGGCGCGGTGGCGTGGTTCCAGGCGAACCTCGACACCTACGGCGGCAACTCGGGCTCGATGGTGGTGAACCTGAACACGTATCAGGTCGAGGGCATCCTCGTCCGCGGTGCGCCGGACTACCGCACCCGCTCCGGGCAGAACTGCACCGAGAGCAACCGCGTGCCCGACACGGGCAACACGGGCGGCGGACTGACCTTTGAGGAGGTCAGCAAGTCGACCGGCTGGGCGAGCTTCGTCCCGCCGCTCGGGCTGGTGGTGAACCCCGCGGACAGCGCCGAGCACGTCGGGCTCGTGGGCGGTCCGTTCTCGAACCCGAGCGCTGTGTACACGACGTCGAACAACACCGGCGCGACGATCCCCTACGAGGTCACGATCTCCGGCGCGGGCGGGCTGCTGCTCGACGGCGGCTCGGGCCCGCTCTCGGGCAACGTCGGCACGGGCTCGAGCTTCAACACGACCGTGACGCTCGACCCCGCCGTGAACGGCTGGGCCGCGGGCGTGTACGAGACGGACGTGGTCTTCACCGACCTGAACACGGACCGCGAGGTGCGCCGCACGCACACGATCGAGATCGGGCAGACGCGGATCGCTGTGTCTCCCGCGAACGACGTGCTGGCATCGGGCCCCGTGGGCGGGCCGCTCTCCGGGCAGGAGACGTACACCATCACCAGCGAGCGGCCGACCTCGGTCGACGTGCGCGTGAGCGCATCGCAGCCTTGGGTGCTTCTCGACGGCGGGACGGCGGCGGTGAACTTCACGCTGCCCTCGGACGGCTCGTTCCAGGACGTGGCTGTTGACTTTGACGCGGGCCTGCTCGGCGCGGGCATCGCGAACGCGACGATCACCTTCGAGAACCTGACCGCGGGCACGAGCGAGACGCGCGAGGTAATGGCCGACATCGGTCGGTTCGTCTACCCGAGCCTCGACACGCCGCGGGCGATCAACGACAACACGAGCTTCGACAGCGTGATCAACGTTCCCGATTCGTTCTGCGTGGGCGACGTCGAGGTGGACGTGGACCTCACGCACAGCTTCTCGGGCGACCTCATCATCGAGCTGATCGCGCCGGACGGCACGACCGTCCGCCTGCACGATCGCACGGGCAGCAGCGACGACTACACGCCGCGGCGCTACGACGACGACGGCGGCGGCGTGCTCCCGGACGGCCCGGGCGAGCTGGCCGACTTCGAGGGCGTGTTCTCCGTGGGCGCGTGGACCCTGCGCGTCAGCGACAACGCCAATCTTGACACCGGCACGCTCAATGCCTGGTCGCTCCGCATCGCGTCGCAGGGCAGCATCTGCCCGCCGACGGCCGGCGACATCGAGCTGGGCATCCCGGCGAACGAGGTCTCGACGATCGCGCTCGACGGCGCGTCGTCCAGCGGCGTGCCCGACTTCATCATCACCAGCCTGCCCACGATGGGCGTGCTGTGGCAGGGCAACGGTCAGCCGATCCTGGCCGTGCCGTTCACGCTGTCGGGCGACAGCGTGCTGTACCACCCCTTCAGCGACTACGTCGGCGCCGACTCGTTCGCGTACGAGACCTTCGACGGGCTGACCTCCCCCACCGCGACGGTCTCGCTCGACGTGGGCGGCGACCAGCTCGTGTACTTCTTCCCCTTCGACTCGAACCCCGGCTGGGCGACCGAGGGCATGTGGGAGTTCGGCGTGCCGCAGGGCGTCGTCATCAACGGACGCTCCGATCCGAGCAGCGGGTACACGGGCACGAACGTGTACGGCTACAACCTCGCGGGCGACTACACGAACAGCATGCCCGTGTACAACCTGACCTCGACGCCGATCGACTGCTCCGACCTGACGAATACGACGGTCCGCTTCAAGCGTTGGCTGGGCGTCGAGAGCTCGACGTTCGACCACGCGTCGTTCCGCGCCGGCACGGGCGGATCGTTCACGATCGTGTGGGACCACTCCGGCGCGTCGTTCGCCGAGAGCGCCTGGTCCACGCAGACCTATGACATCTCCGCGATCGCCGATGGCAACCCCGACCTCCAGCTCCGCTGGACGATGGGCACGACGGACACCTCGGTGACCTACCCGGGCTGGAACATCGATGACGTCGAGATCATCGGCACCATCCCGCCGCGGGCGCTGGGCGACTACGACCGCGACACGTTCCGCACCTCGTCGGACTTCCTGTCCTTCCTGAACGACTACTCGATGCAGTACCCCGGCGCGGACTTCACGGGCGACGGCATGTTCAACTCGTCCGACTTCCTGTCCTTCCTCAACTACTACGTGAACTGATCGCTCAGAGCGAGGGAAGGAGGCTCCTTCCCTCAACGGCAACACAACCACGGGCGGGTCGCACGCAGCGGCCCGCCCGTTTTCTTTGCACACAGATCTCTCACGTTGCATCGCGTGGGATGGGCACGTCGGCACATCTCTGCGAGCGCAGCGGCGAACGCCGGCGGGATCGGCCTCTCTCCTCCCGTGCCCCTCTTGCGAAGGGCGGGAGCCGACCCCACCGGCGTTGCCTTGTCGCCCACGTCTCCTCTCTGCCGAACGCGATGGTCCGAAACGCGTCCGACGACGTGGGCGGGGAGTGAAAACCCCGCGGCGGGCTCTCCATCCGCCGCGGAGCGGGGAAGCACCGCGCATGGCCGGGAACTCAGGCCAGCGCGGGCTGCGGGATGCCTCTCTCGATGGGAACGCCGACGACGCTGCCATACTCGGTCCACGATCCGTCGTAGTTGCGGACGTCCTCGATGCCGAGGAGGTAGCGCAGCACGAACCACGTGTGGCTGGAGCGTTCGCCGATGCGGCAGTACGCGATCGTGGGACGCGCGGGATCGACGCCCGCGCTCTCGAGGTAGATCTGGCGGAGCTGGTCGGCGCTGCGGAAGGTGCCGTCGCTATTGACCGCGGTCGCCCACGGGACGCTGCGTGCGCCGGGGATGTGCCCGGCGCGCTGGGCGGTCTCGGTCATGCCTGGGGGCGCGATCACCTTGCCGATGAACTCATCGGGGCTGCGAACGTCGACGAGGTTCACACCGCCCGCCCGGACGGCGTCGATCACGTCGGGGAGCAGGGCGCGGATGGACGCGTCGGGCTCGCGAGCGCGATAGTTCGACGGCACGTTCTCCGCGAGATCGGTGGTGAGCGGCTTGTCGTCCTCCGAGAGCCACTTGGAGCGCCCGCCGTTGATCAGGCGGACGTCGCGGTGCCCGTAGATCCGGAAGAGCCAGAAGGCGTACGCGGCGAACCAGTTGTTGTTGTCGCCATAGAGCACGACGGTGTCGTCCTCGCGGATGCCAGCGCGCGAGAGCAACCGCTCGAAGTCCTCGCGCGAGATGATGTCGCGCCGGAGCTGGTCCTGCAGCTGCGTCTGCCAGTTGAATGCGACGGCGCCGGGGATGTGTCCGGCGTCGAAGGCCTTGGTATCGACGTCGACCTCGACGAAGCGGATGCCGGGCGTGGCGAGGTTGGCTAGTGCCCAGTCGGTGCTCACGAGCACCTCGGGACGCGCGTACGAACTCATGACGGGACCTCCGAGAACGGGGTGACGGGACGGGGCGTGGGTGTGTCGGGGAGAACGGTCCTCGCGCCACGAGCGCTCGGACGAGTGGGTGCTGGGTGATTCGAGACGCGCGTAGGGCGAACTGAGCTCGTAACGCGCCGGGGAGTGGTCGCGGAAGGGTCGGCGTGCGCTCATGGCGTGGTGCCCTCCGCGAGTTCGGGCAGGTGCTTCGCCATGCTCGACATGTACTTGAAGACGTTGTCGCAGAAGATCATGACGCCGACGCCGCGCGGCGCATCGGGCGACGCCTCGCTGGCGGGGAAGTCGCGTTCAACGACGCGGCGTGCGCCCTCGAAGATCAGTCCGCTGCTCGGGCCCGCGAACAGGCCCTCACGGCGCGCGAGCTCCGCGGCCCGCGCGTACGCGAGCTCGAAATCGATCTCGAGGATCTCGTCGACGAGCGACGGGTCGTACAGCTTCGAGACCTCGAGCTGCGCGAGGTTGCGCAGGCCCGGCACGTCGTGCCCCTCGGTGGGCTGCACCGCGATCACACGCACGTCGGGATTGCGCTGCTTCAGGTACGTCGCGCAGCCCGTGACCGTGCCGCAGGTGCCCAGCGAGACGAACAGGTGCGTGATGCGTCCCTGCGTCTGGGACCAGATCTCGGGGCCGGTGGTGCGGACGTGCGCCTCGACGTTGGCGCGGTTCTCGTACTGGTTGGCGTGCGCGTAGCGCTGCGACTGTGCGCGGGCGTAGGTCTTCGCCTGGTTGATCGAGCCCTCGCCCATGCCCGGCGCGGGGCAGAGCGCGTCGTTGAGCACTTCCAGCTCGGCGCCCGCGAGCTTGAGCAGGATCTTCTTCTCGAGCGGGACCTTGTTCGGCACGATCGCCCGCGTGCGATAGCCCTTCACGCCCGCGATCGCGGCGAGGGAGATGCCGGTGTTTCCGCTGGTCGCCTCGACGACCCCGCGCTCGCCGCCGGGCGTGAGCGCGCCGGAATCCTCAAGCGAGCGGATGAGTTCCGAGGCGGCGCGGTCCTTGACGGAGCCGAAGGGGTTGTACCACTCCAGCTTCGCGCGCAGCTCGAAGCGTTCACGCGAGGGGTTGAGCTGGTTGACGCGGACGAGCGGCGTCGGGTTCTGCTCGCTGGGGAGCAGGTCGAGGACGCTGTCGTAGACGCGGCGTGCGTGGTCCATGGTGCTCGGGGCTCGGCGGGTCGCCCGCGCCGGGTGCGAGCGGTCCTCGCGGGGCGCGGTCACGACGCGGGTGCGTGACTCGGAACGGCTTGAGGTGGGTGGGGCCCGGCTCGTCGCGGCTCGATCTGGTCTGGATCAGCGAGCGGACGGCCTTGGGCAAGGGGTTCGGCGGCGACGGGAGGTCAGCAGGCCGAACAACACGCCGGCGTACAACACGCCGGCCGACACATGCAACACATGCTGCGCATGTGCATTCGGTGCCCGGCGTGATGCGAATGCACGCCGCGGGGGGCCGAATGAGCGGGATGAGCGATCGAACGCGTCATCGCGAGAGAACATATCGGCACGAACGGGGAAGTCAAGCGGCCATGCGCAACTCGCGATTGGGATCGAGTTTATGTGACACGTTGCGTAAAGAGAGGGCGCGTGTGCCCCACTTCCCAGTCGTTGAGGCGCGCGGGCGCCGGGCTTACGGCAGGACGAATAGCGTCGGGCGAGTGGCGGTTCCGGGCCTCGATTTGTCAACCACCGATCGGCTTTGGCTAAGATTTTCAGCCTCGGACGATTATCGGAACAAAGAATTGTGTGTTTGTCAATGTCGATGGGCGGGTCGATTGCGGCCGCCGGGAGGGCGGTTGTTGAAGATTGTGTGAGACGCATGGGATGGAAAATGGATGCCCCGACTGGGCATTATTGCCTTCTTTCCAAGTATTTGCGCGTTTTCTCGGAGTTTCGGCCTCGTCGCGGTACGTGTCGGAGCGTGGAATTCGTTCCGATGGGGATCTAGACTTTGTCAAACGACCGGCCAGATGTTTCGGGACAACTCTTGCAAGCGTGGTTGGTTCCTGATATTTATGCTGGTTGTGAGAGGGGGTTTGCGGGCCCGCGTGAGCGGGCGTGCGAGGGGTCAATCGAGCCTCTACGCAAAGCGCAACTTCTGCCAGATGCTGTGTGCCGGCGCGAGCCGGATTGGTTGTGGGAAGTGTGTGTTGTTGCCCGCGTGGCAGGGTGAGCCACGGGGCGCCTTTGGGAGAAAAGGGGATTATCCATGTCTCGATGTGCGATTCTCGTGAGCGCGGCCGCTCTGGCGGCCACCTGCGGCGTGGCCTCGGCCCAGCTGAAGGTCGTTTCGAAGGTCTCGAAGAACCCCAACGCCGTCACCGCTCGCGCGGTCACCGGCACGGGCCCGACGATCGCTGCCGCTTCCGCGGCGTGCGATGCGTCGTACTGGGAGAACGGCGCGTTCGACGGCCTGAACGGCCAGTCGAGCGAGTCGGGCACGGGCCTCGGCGCTGACGCCGAGACCGCTGACGACTTCTCCATCTGCGAGGGCAAGGCGATCAACCTGCAGACGATCCGCGCCTGCCTGCTCACCAACACCAGCGACCTGCACTGGCCCGGTCGCCAGGCTCGCCTGACGATCTACACCGACTGCGACGGCTGCCCCGGCGAGCCCATCTACACCGCTGACACCGACGACGACAACGAGCTCGGCGGCGGCATCGGCTCCTTCGCTCTGGTCGAGTACACCTTCTCGGATATCGACCTCTGGCTGTGCGGCCCCGCCGTGTACTGGATCTCGGTCCAGGGCCTCGGCGACCACAGCGGTCTCGACCGCGCCTTCTGGGCGACCGCCGGCTTCGGCGAGGTCCAGCTGCACCAGGGCAAGTTCCGCACCGACAAGGCGGACATCGCGACCCCGGGTTGGGTTGACGTCGGCAACACCGACGGCTGCGAGTCCTGCATCGGCTGCACCGACTTCTGCTTCAACATCGACGCCGAGGTCTGCGACATCCTGTGGGACAACGGCGAGTTCGCTGGCTTCGGCGGCGGCCCCTCGGCTCTGAACACCTCCATCCCGATGGCGCGTTCGGCCGACAACTTCCACCTCAAGCCCTGCGATGACTACGACCTCTGCTTCATCTCGGGTTGCATCCTGACCAACTGCGATCCCAAGCGCACCCTCCTCGAGATCTACGAGAACGATTGCGATATGCCCGCGGCTCTCCGCGGCACCTGGACCGACCCGGTCATCACCTCGGTCGAGGTTGGCCCCTGCGCCGACGCTCAGGACCTCGGTGACCTCGTCGCCTACAACGTCCTCTTCTCGCTCGAGGATTACCGCCTCGAGGGTGGCAAGAACTACTGGGTCGCCCTCGTGGCCCGTGGTACCGGCTCGCTCCGCGAGCAGGGCTTCTTCTGCTACGCCTTCCGTTGCGACACCGAGTGCCAGATCCTCATCACCGAGGGTAAGGTCCTCTCGATGGGCCTCGGCTACGCCGACTGGACCCCCGTCTCTGACGTGACCGGCTACGCCTACGACTTCTCCTTCAAGGTCGTCGGCAACAAGGTCTCGACCCAGCCCCCGGCCGGCACGCCCCGCGTGACCCTCGGCTCGGGCACCGCTGGCGCCCCGACCCGCGTCCTCCGCTAATGCGGAACGCTTCTCCGGCCCCTGCGGAGAACAACGCCTGAATCGAGACGCCCCGGAGCAATCCGGGGCGTTTCTTTTTCTGATCCCACCGCACCCGTTCACGGGCGGCATGTGCACCGGGCCAAAGCAACGGGCATGGAACGCGGCAATGTCGTTGATGGACGCGCGTATGGGCGCGCAATCGCATCGGCAGCGTCCAACAATTCGCAAGATCGCTCGGATCGGCGTCGCCCATCACGGTGATCGCATCGAACCGTTCACGGAGGGAGACGTGGGCATACCGGACGTGCAATCTCTTCGGCCCGGGCTCGTGCAGGCGCGACGGGTGGTGGTCAAGGTCGGGAGCGCGGTGCTCGCCTCGGAGGGGCGGGTCGATGCGCGGGCGGTCGCGCGGATCGCGGCGTCACTCGCAACGGCCCACGCCGGGACAAGAGGCAAGGAGCAGGGAGCTGGGCGCGAGGTGGTCCTGGTCACGAGCGGCGCGGTGGCGTCGGGATGGTCGGGCCTCGGGCTCGACGCCCCACCCGCGACGATCGTGGACAAGCAGGCCAGCGCAGCGATCGGGCAGCCGAGGCTGATGGCGTTGTACGCGGCGTCGCTCGACGCGGCGGGCGTGCGCAGCGCGCAGGTGCTGCTCACGAGCGACGACCTGCGCGAGCGGGCACGATTCCTCAACGCTCGGCGCACGCTGCTCCGGCTGCTGGAAGCGGGTGTGGTCCCGATCATCAACGAGAACGACAGCGTCGTGTTCGACGAGATCCGCGTTGGAGACAACGATCGCCTGAGCGCGCTGGTCGCCGACGCGATCGGGGCGGATCTGCTGGTGATCCTGACGAGCGTGGAGGGTGTGCACGACGGCGATCGTGTGATCGACCGGATCGACGAGCCGCGCGGCGCGATGGGGCACGTGCGGGCCGAGAAGACGCTCGCGGGAACGGGCGGGATGGCGACGAAGCTCGAGGCGGCGGCGCTCGGCAGCGAGAGCGGCGCGCACGTGGTGATCGCCAGCGGACGGATCGAAGGAACGCTGTCCCGCGTGCTCGCGGGCGAGGAGGTCGGCACGTGGATCCCCGCCCGACGCACGGGCGCGGCGCGGAAGCGATGGATCGCCGCGGCGACGCGCGCGGGCGGCGTGCTCGTGATCGACGAGGGCGCGGCCCGTGCGCTGCGCGAGCGTGGGGCGTCGCTCCTGCCCAAGGGCGTCGTTGACGTGCGCGGATCGTTCGATGCGGGCGAGAGCGTCGATATCGCCGGGCCGGGCGGCGAGCGGATCGCGCGGGGGCTCGCGATCTATTCCGACCGCGATTGCAGGGCGATCATGGGGAAGCGGTCGGACGAGATCGCGGGCGTGCTGGGCTACGCGTACGACGAGTGCGTCGTACACCGGGACGACATGGTGGTCGAGATGCGCGGCGGCGCGAACGGGGGTGCGGCGTGACCATCGAGCAGCAATGCCTCGCGGCGCGGGACGCTTCGCGCGTGATCGCGACGCTTTCGCGCGACGCGAAGGACGGCGTGCTCCGAGCGATCGCATCGGCCCTGCGCGAGCGGGCGGGAGAGATCGCTCGGGTGAATCGGGAGGATGTGGACGCGGCCCGGAGCGCGGGGCTTGCCGAGGCGAAGCTCAAGCGGCTGAGGCTCGATGAGGCGGGCGTCGCGCAGCTCGCATCGGGGCTGGAGCAGGTCGCGTCGCTGCCCGATCCGGTGGGCGAGGTCACGCGATCGTGGGACGTGCCCAGCGGGCTGCGCGTGCGGCGTGTGCGGATTCCGCTGGGCGTGATCGCGATGATCTACGAAGCGCGGCCGGGCGTGACGCTCGATGCGTTCGCGCTGTGCTTCAAGGCGGGCAACGCGTGCGTGCTCAAGGGCGGGCGCGAGGCGGTGCGCTCGAACCGTTTGCTGGCGGAGATCGCGCACGGGGTGCTGCGCGAGCGCGGGCTGCCCGAGGCGGCACTGACGGTGATCACGTCGACGGACCGCGAAGACGTCAAGTCGCTCGTGCGAATGGCGGGAGTGATCGATCTGGTCATTCCGCGCGGGGGCATCGAGCTGATCCGCTTCGTGACCGAGCATGCGCGCGTGCCGACGATCCAGCACTTCCAAGGCGTGTGCCACGCGTACGTGTGTGCGGACGCCGACCTGGACATGGCCGAGCAATTGATCGTGACGGGCAAGGCGAGTGCGCCCGCGACGTGCAACGCGACGGAGTGCGCCCTGGTCGATGCGGCGATCGCCGACGTGTTCGTGCCGCGGCTCGCGCGGGCGTGCGCTGCGGCGGGCGTGGAGGTGCGCGGCGACGCACGCTCGTGCGCGATCGATCCCTCGATCCGCTCCGCGCAGGACGCTGATTTTGGGCACGAGTTCCTCGGCATGGTGCTGGCGCTGCGCGTGGTCGACGGGCTCGACGATGCCATTGCGCACATCGAGCAGTACGCCTCGGACCACACCGAAACGATCATCACGCGGGATGAACGCGTCGCGCGTGAGTTCCAGCGTCGGGTGCGTTCGTCGTGCGTGCTGTGGAACGCGTCGACGCGGTTCAACGACGGGTTCCAGCTCGGGCTCGGCGCGGAGATCGGCATCTCGACCTCGCGCCTGCACGCGTACGGCCCGATGGGGCTTGAATCGCTCACGATCGAGCGGTTCGTCGTTGATGGCGACGGGCAGACGCGATAAACACTGAGCACGTGCGCATGGCCGCGCATGAGAAGGGACGAAGCCGGTGGGCAAGGAGGGTTCGACGACCAGCGGCGGGACCACGGGCGGCGTTGTGCTGGTCGTGCTGACGCTGCTGGGATGGTCGGTCGTGCCGCTCTTCCTGCGCCACTTCGCGACGCTGATTGACACATGGACGAGCAACGGCTGGCGATACGGACTCAGCGCGCTGATGTGGCTGCCGCTGGTGCTGGTCGCGGCGTCACGAAAGAAGCTGCCGAAGGGTGTGTGGATGCTCGCCCTGGTGCCGTCGATCTTCAACGCGCTCGGACAAACTTTCTTTACATGGGCGCACTACAAGATCCCGGCTTCACTCCTGACCTTCGGGCTCCGCTCACACATCGTGTTCGTCGCGATCGGCGCGGCGATCCTGTTCCCCGCAGAACGGCGGATCATCCGCACGCCGGGATTCATCGTGGGTGTGCTGCTCGTGCTCATGGGAACGCTCGGCACCATCGTCTCAGACAAAGGCTTCGGCACCGGAGCGACCACAACCGGCGTGCTCATGGCGATCGCCGCGGGCGCACTCTTCTCGGGATACGCGCTCGGTGTCCGCAAGTTCATGCACGGCATAAATTCCCTCGTGTCGTTCGCCGTCATCAGCCAGTACACAGCCATCGTGATGGTGGCGTGCATGCTCACGCTCGGTGAGCGCGCGGGAGTTACGGCGATCGAGATGGGCGGCGTGCAGTTCGGCCTGCTCGTTCTCAGTGCGATCATCGGCATCGCGCTCGGGCATGTGTTCTACTACATGAGCATCGCGCGGCTCGGCGTGGCGGTCTCCTCGGGCGTGCTGCAGGTGCAGCCGATCGTCGTGGGTGTGCTCAGCGCGATCGTCCTCGGCGAGTCGCTGCGGGCGGTGCAATGGATAACGGGCGTTGTCGCGGTGCTCGGTGCGGGGCTGATCCTGTGGACGCAGCACGACACGATGCGCCGGATGCGTGAAGAGAGCGCTTCCACGGCTGGCCATATTCCACAGGCCGGGGGAGACCTCGCGGAGTTTCGCGATCTCCCTCCAGACCATGTCGCGGCGGCGATCGTGGGCGAAGACACGAGCAACGATAAATGAAACGCCCCGCGTGATTCCGCGGGGCGCTGGGGATCATTGTGTCCCGCCCGAGCGTTCCGGGCGGCGTGCGTCGCTGACTACTCCTTGACCTTGAAGTCGGCGTCGATCACGTCGTCGCCGCCCTTGGAGGAGTCGGTCGCGCCCGCGGTGCCGCCCGGCTTGGTCTCGGCCTCGGCGCCGGGGCCCGAGTCCTTCTGGGCCTCGTACATCGCCTTGCCCAGCTCCATGCTGGCGGTCTCGAGCTCCTTGAGCGCCGCGTCGATCGCGTCCTTGTCGTCGCCCTTGAGCTTCGACTCGACGTTCGAGATCGCGCTCTCGATGCGCCCGCGCACGTCGGGCGTCACCTTCTCGCCGTGCTCTTCGAGGCTCTTGCGGGTCTGGTGCGCGATGGCCTCGGCGCGGTTCTTGGTGTCGATCAATTCGCGGCGCTTCTTGTCCTCCGCGGCGTGAGCCTCGGCATCGCGCTTCATGCGCTCGATCTCGTCCTTCTCGATGCCGCCCGAGTTGGTGATCTTGATGTCCGCCTTCTTGCCGGTGGTCTTCTCCTGCGCGGTGACCGTCAGGATGCCGTTCGCATCGAGCGAGAACTCGACCTCGATCTGCGGCATGCCGCGCGGAGCGTTGGGGATGCCCTCGAGATCGAACTGCCCGAGCTTGCGGTTGTCCCCCGCCATCGTGCGCTCGCCCTGGTAGACCTGGATGGTGACGGAGGTCTGGTTGTCGGCGGCGGTCGAGAAGGTTTCCTTCTTCGAGGTGGGGATGGTGGTGTTGCGCGGGATGAGCACGGTCATCACGCCGCCGAGCGTCTCGACGCCCAGCGAGAGCGGTGTGACGTCGAGGAGCAGGATGTCCTGCACGTCCTTGGTGATGATGCCGCCCTGGATCGCGGCGCCGATGGCGACGGCCTCGTCGGGATTGACCGCCTTGCTGGGCTCCTTCCCGAAGATCTCCCTGGCGATCTGCTGCGCCTTGGGCATGCGAGTGGAGCCGCCCACGAGGATGACCTCGTCGATGTCGCTGGGCTTGATCTTCGCGTCGGCGAGCGCCTTGGTGCAGGGCTCGCGGAGGCGCTTGAAGAGGTCGTCGCAGAGCGACTCGAACTTCGTGCGCGAGATCGTCACCTGCAAGTGCTTGGGCCCGCTCGCGTCGGCGGTGATGAAGGGCAGGTTGACCGTGGTCTCCTGCATCGTCGAGAGCTCGATCTTGGCCTTCTCCGCGGCTTCCTTCAGGCGCTGCAGGGCCATGGCGTCGCCCTTGAGGTCGATGCCCTCCTTCTTGCGGAACTCCTCGAGCAGGAAGTCGATGACGCGCTGGTCCCAGTCGTCGCCGCCGAGGTGCGTATCGCCGTTGGTCGAGAGCACCTCGAACACGCCCTCGCCGATGTCGAGGATGGAGACGTCGAACGTGCCGCCGCCAAGGTCGAAGACGGCGATCTTCTCGTTCTTCTTCTTGTCGAGCCCGTAGGCGAGGGCCGCGGCGGTGGGCTCGTTGATGATGCGCTCGACCTTGAGCCCGGCGATCTCGCCCGCGTCCTTGGTCGCCTGACGTTGTGCGTCGTTGAAGTACGCGGGCACGGTGATCACCGCGCGCTCGACCTTCTCGCCCAGGTAGTCCTCGGCGGTCTTCTTGAGGTCCTGGAGGATGAACGCGGAGATCTGCTGCGGCGTGAACTCGCCCTGGTTCACCTTGACCTTCACGAAGTCATCGCTCGAGCCGGTCAGGGTGTAGGGAACTTTGCTTTCTTCGTCGCCCGCGCCCGAGGTCACCTCGGCGCGACGACGCCCCATGAAACGCTTGATCGAGTAGATCGTGTTCTTGGGGTTCGTGACCTGCTGGTGCTTTGCGGGCTGGCCCACGAGGCGCTCGCCCTTATCGGTGAAGGCCACGACCGAGGGGGTGATGCGGTTGCCGCTGGAGTTGATGAGGACCTTGGGCTGCCCACCCTCGAGGACGCAGACGACGGAGTTGGTGGTGCCGAGGTCGATTCCGATGACTTTGGACATGGTCACGCTCCCTTGCCGACGGGGATCGCCCGCGGGCAGGGTGCATGTGGCAATCGGCGTGCCAGAAGGCGGGCCGGCGCGCTGCTCGGAGCCCCTGCCCGACGGCCCGTGCCGGGCTTGGTCGCGGCCCGCTTGGCCCGAGCCGGGCACCGAATGCTGGTGGCCCCCTCCACATATGCACCAAATATGGCGTCAGTACACCAGAACAGGTGGTTTTCGCTCGCCTGTCGCCATGCGGGCGAGCACGCCGCGAACTGCCAGAGAGGCAGTCCGCCCCGAGCCCGTGCTGCAGCACCGACCCGCGGGGACCGACCTCTATCATCGAGCCCGATCCGCCACTGGCACGCCGCCGGTGGGCGGGCGGCCTGATGCGGGAGGGATCCCATGCCCGAGGGTGCGTTTGACTGGTCCGGCAAGCGGGTGATCGTCACGGGCGGTGCGGGGTTTCTGGGTCGCCAGGTCTGCCGCATCCTGCGGGAGCGGGGCGTCCGGGACGACCACCTGTTCATCCCGCGCCGCAGGCAGTTCGACCTGACGGAGCAGGCGGACGTGGCGCGCCTCTACCGCTCGGCGTTCCCCGGGCGCAAGGCGGACATCGTCGTGCACCTCGCGGCTGAAGTGGGCGGCATCGGGGCGAACCGCAAGAGCCCGGGGCGGTACTTCTACGCCAACATGGCGATGGCGATGCACCTCATCGAGCAGGCGAGGCTCGACGGGATCGTCTCGCGCGGCGGGAAGTTCGTGCAGGTCGGAACGATCTGCGCGTACCCCAACCTGACGCCCGTGCCATTCAAGGAGGACGACCTCTGGAACGGATATCCGGAGGTCACGAACGCGCCGTACGGCGTCGCGAAGAAGGCGGCGTGGCAGATGCTCGATGCGTACAAGCTGCAGTACGCGATGAAGGGCGTGTACGTGCTGCCGGTGAACCTGTACGGGCCGTTCGACAACTTCGATCTGGAGAGCAGCCACGTGATCCCGGCGCTGATCCGCAAGTGCGAGGACGCGCGGACGAGCGGGGCCGATCACATCGTGTGCTGGGGCTCGGGCAGGGCCAGCCGCGAGTTTTTGTACGTGGACGACGCGGCGTCGGGCATCGTGCGCGCGGCGGAGGTGATGGACGAGCCGATGCCGATCAACCTCGGCACGGGGATGGAGATCACGATCAAGGACCTCGTGACGCTGATCGCGAAGCTGACGGGCTTTACGGGCGAGATCCGCTGGGACGCGACCAAGCCCGACGGGCAGCCGCGGAGGCAGCTCGACGTCGAGCGTGCGGCGAAGGTGCTGAACTGGCGTGCGCAGGTCGGCTTCGAGGAAGGGCTCAAGCGCACGATCGGGTGGTGGAGGGAGCAGGCGTAGGCTCTCTTCGGACCTAGTGGACTAGAAAACCACCCACCATCCAACCAGACCCCTCGATCCGCTATCATTTGGAATCGAGATTCTTATCAATTATGACCCGAAGCGAATGTTCGCCAGAGAGTACTTTTTGAAGTTCAACTTGCACTTGTTTTTGCTTCTCAAATACGTCATCGGGGTAGATCGGAATGATGGGAAGAGCAGCTTTTCCGCCCAAGATCTTGGCAAGACCGGCGCGAATTATCAACTCGGCTTCTTCTCGCTCACCATGAGCCTCTGGCGTATAAATACCTTTCTCCAATAACACTCTGTCGAAGTTATATCCTAGATTATTCCCCATTTCCTGAAGCAAGTCGACCAGTCGAACGAAACTGATCTGTCGACGAGATTTTAATTCTGCTTCATCTTCTGTGTTCCAATCCAAGCTATCAAGGTATTCACGCCATTTCTGAACCACCCTTCGGTCCGAAGCAGATTGCAGTTGCTTTCCCGAGCGAGATACCGTTCCAAAATACTCGATATCGATCAAATTCAATGCGGACACATGGTCGCCAGACAATCTGGCTGCTCGCGTCGCCATTAGTGTCCGGAAGATCCTGGCTTTGCGATTGCGGCGTTCCCGCTCAACGTCGAGTCGGCGTTGAACGTGAACTGCTACGAACGGCGCGACTAGTACCGCCAAGATCATGAGAAGATCGGAAAGCCCTACGTGGGTAAACGGTGCGGCGTCGGAGGACGCAAGCGTTGGAAAGCTCGAGTACATCTCCGAATCATATTGTTTCTGTCGCCGCAGATCTTAACAGATCTAAATCCATGCTGTCGAAGAACTTAGGCGGTGGGAATAGCCCGCGCCCACTCGATCAGCACGTCGGCGACCTCGGGGCGGGAGAACTCCGCCGGCGGGCGCTCGCCCTTGGCGAGCATCTCGCGGACGGCGGTGCCCGAGAGGTTGACGATGTCGCCCTCGATCTTGGGGTAGGTCTTGCCCGAGACCATGCCGCCGTAGGACTTGCTGTAGCCCGTGTGCTCGAACTTGAGGATGCCCATGCCGAGGTTCGCCATGTCGATGTCGTTGAAGATCTTCTGGGCGTCGTAGGTGCCGTAGTAGGTGCCCACGCCGGCGTGGTCGCGCCCGACGATGAAGTGCGAGCAGCCGTAGTTCTTCCGCATGATGGCGTGGTGGATCGCCTCGCGCGGGCCGGCGTATCGCATCGCGGCGGGAAGCACGCTGACCATCGTGGTCGTAGGGTTGAAGTACTTCTTCACGAGCGCGTCGATCGAGCGCATGCGGACGTTTGCGGGGATGTCGCCCTTCTTGGTCTCGCCCACGAGCGGGTGGATGAGCAGGCCGTCGACGATCTCCTGCGCGCACTTGCAGACGTACTCGTGCGCGCGGTGGATCGGGTTGCGCGTCTGGAACGCGACGACGGTGTTCCACCCGCGCTCGGCGAACGCGGCACGGGTCTGCGCGGGCGTCAGGCGCTGGTCCATGAACGCCTCGGGGCCTTCGGGATCGACGCAGAGCGTGAGCGCCTCAACCGGGCCGCCGAGGCAGACGTCGCCCTCGGCCTTCACCTGCGCAACGCCGGGGTGCGCGTCGTCCTCGGTGCGGAAGACGCTGGGAATCTCGAGCTTCTTGTCGTGCGCGAAGGTTTCCTTGATCGTCATGACGGCCTGAGTCACGCCGCTGGGCGCGACGAGCGCGACGCGCGATCCGACCTTGGGCTCGCTCCCCTTCGCGACGCTGAGCAGCACGGGGATGGACCACACGTGCCCCGAGGAGAGCTTCATCGACGAGCACACGCTCTTGAAATCGGCCTCGTCCATGAAGCCGGTGAGCGGGGAGTAGCCGCCGTTGGCGATGAGCTCGAGATCGCACGACTGCTTCGCGGAGAGCGCGATCTTCGGGAGCGACGCGGCCTCTTTGGCAAGCTCGGCGTGGCGTGCGCCCTCGACGAGGCGTGCGGTGAGGGTTCCGCCGTGGGGCGCGATCGGGCCGTGGGTGGTCATGCGAGGCTCCGTGAAATTCCGGCTCTGGGAGGCGTATTTATTCGGTGCGTGTACGGGCCATCGCCCGCGCTGTTGGAGGGTAGGACGCAGCGCGGTTCGTGTCGCGGACTTGGTTGTTGTGAGAGCGTCGCGGGGGCGGTAGTTTGGCGAAAGGAGGTGGCCGATGAAGAGGAATCTCTGCGCGATGATGGTGCTCGGCGCGTGCCCGGCGGGGGCGTGGGCGCAAGCAGACCTGATCCTGTACGCGTTCGATCAGCTCGACGACCACCTCGTCCGCATGGTCGACAACAACGGCGACGGAGACTTCCACGACCCCGGCGAGGCGACCATCTTCATCGACGATGACCTGCTCGACCTGGGCATCGACAACGCGCAGGGGCTCGTCGTGCTCGGGCCCGACGACATCCTGATCACCGACAACTTCGATCCGGACAACATCGTCCGCGCCACCGACCTCAACGGCGATGGCGACGCGATGGACTCCGGCGAGCGTTACGTCTGGTTCGATGGGTTCCTGCCCGCGCCGCTCGGACTGCGCATGACCAACCCCGCGGAGCTCAAGCGCGGCCCCGACGGGCGGTTCTACCTGCTCGACAACAACACGCTGGACACGACGCGTCCCGAAGCGATCTACGCGCTCGAGGACATGAACAACGACGGCGTGATCTCGGGCACGGAGGTGACGCTGCTGTACGAACTCTCGCCGGTGGGCGTGAGCGCGACGACGACGTTCGACCTGGAGTTTCTGCCGACGGGCGAGGTGATCGTGTTCAACATCACCGATCCCAACTCGATCGAATCGATCGACGTTGCGGCGACGAATGGGATCGATCGCGAGTGGATCACGAGCGTGCAGATGCTCCAGCTCTCGGGCACGGTGTTTGACATCTACGAGCTGGCGCGGAATCCGGACACCGAGGAGATCCTCGTCGCCACGGACTTCGGCGGAGCTCTGAACGTCGCGATCTGCGCGCTCAGCGACATCAATGGCAGCGGGTTCATCGACGCGTCGTTCGAGGTGCGTCGGATCTGGTCCGAGACGACCAATCTCGATGGGGTGATGGGCGGTTTCCCGCGCGATCTCGCGTATGTGCCCGAGGATCGCTCGATCCTGTGGACCGACGCGCTCGCCGACCAGATCGTGCGCATCCGCGATGTGGACAACGATGGTTTCTATGACGCCGCGGGCGAAAGCGCGGTCGTGTTCAGTGACGCGGTCGGGCAGACCAACGGCCTGCCGCGGCTGAGCCTGCCGCTATCGATCGCGTACGCGATCCGTCCCGAGGGATGTGCCGCGGACTGGGATAACTCGGGCGGGCAACCCAACAGCAGCGACTTCCTCGCGTACCTCAACGACTGGTCGGCGCAGGAGCCGCGGGCCGATCTCGTTCCGCCCGGCGGCAATGGCGTGTGGGACTCGAGCGACTTCCTCGCGTACCTGAATCTCTACAGCCAGGGCTGCTGATCGCACATCGGGATGATCGAATGAAAAGGCCCCGCGTCTCCCGCGGGGCCTTTGTCATGCGCGAATGTACTCGTCCGTCACGCGACCTGCAGCAGCTTCATCGCGGCCTGCACGATGTCCGCCGCGGTCAGGCCGCACTGCTTGAGCATCTCCTCGGGCGTACGGGCGCTCTTGGGGATGCGCTTGACGTACATCTGGTGGAGCGTGAAGGCGTCGCCCGACTCGACCATCGCGTCGGCGATCGCCGAGCCCAGCGCGCCGCCGTAGTTGTCCTCGACGGAGATGACGTACCCGTTGTTGTCGTTGATGACGTCGAGCAGGCGGTCGGCATCGAAGGGGATGGAGTACATGTCGATGAGCGTGGCGCTGACGCCGGCCTTGTCGAGCAGCTCGATCGCCTTGTTCGCCTCGTGCACCATCGCGCCGCAGGCGCAGATGACGACGTCGCGCCCTTCGGAGAGCACCTCGAACCCGCCGAGGTTGAAGACCTGGTCGTCGGAGTAGAGGAACTCGGTCTCCGGGCGGAGGGTGCGCATGTAGCACAGGCCCTCGTACTCGGCCATCACGCACGTGAGCGCGTACGCCGCGAACGCGTCGGCGGGCTGGAGGATGTAGCACCCGGGATTGCCGCGATGGTCACGCATGGTCGCGAGCGAGCGGAACCACGCGACGTCGGGCAGCGCCATCTGGCTGGGCCCGTCGGCGGCGAGGGTGATGCCGGCGTGCGAGCCGACGATCTTGAGGTTGGCGCCGGAGTAGCAGCCCATCTCGATCTGGTCGTACGCGCGGGTGATGAACTTCGCGAAGCTGGAGCAGAAAGGGATCTTGCCGCCCGCGCTCAGGCCCACGCCGAGCGAGACCATGTTCTGCTCGGCGATCTTGCACTCCATGAAGCGGTCCGCGAGCTGATCGTCCTTGGCGAACAGCTCGGCGAAGGTCGAGTTGCTCACGTCGGCATCGAGCGAGACGACGCGGCTCGACGCACGCCCCAGCACGCGAAGGGCCACGCCGTACGCGCGACGGGTCGCGAGCTTGCCGGTCTGGAGCAGGGTCTCCATATCGAACTGGCGCATCGCCTCGGTGAGCGTCGGGATCTCGCCGGCCTCTTCGGGCACCTCGGGGGGCGCGGGCGGGGGCTCGATCTCGAAATGCTCGCCCGACGCGAGGGAGGTGGTCAGCTCGATGCGGCGTTCGTCGAGCTCCGCAAGGGCGCGCTTCAGCGCGTCGCCGGTGGGCGGACGCCCGTGCCAGCCCGACCCGTACATGCTCGGCGCACCCCAGCCCTTGACCGTCTTCGCGACGATCGCCATCGGCGTGCCCTCGCCCTCCTCGGCGAGCTTGATGAACGCGTCGAACGCCTGCAGGATCTGCGACGGGTTGTGCCCGTCGATGGTCTTGACGGTGAAGCCTGCTGCTTCCAGCTTCGCGGCGAGCGTCTCGGGCGACTGCTGCCCGGAGACGCGACCGGCCTGCCCGAACTCGTTGCAGTTGAAGATGGTCAGCACGCGGTGCAGGCCACGGTCGATGATGTAGTCGAGCGCCTCGGCGACCTGGCCCTCTCGCGACTCTCCGTCGCCCACGATGCAGTACACACGCCGGTCGATCCCATCGAGGCGGGCCGCCTCCGCGACGCCCGCGGCGATGCTCAGGCCCTGCCCGAGCGAGCCGGTCGCGGCGTCGAAGAACGGGAAGCCCTCCATCGGGTTGGGGTGCCCCTCGAGCACGGAGTCGAACGTGCGGAGCGAGGAGAGGTCGCTCAGCGAGAGCTTCCGGGGCTCCTCGCCGGGCTTCTGCACCACGACGCCGAGCTTGGCGCACGCGGCGTACACGGCGGGGACGGCGTGCCCCTCGGAGAGCACGAGGCGGTCGCTGGTGGGGTAGTTCGGGTAGTCGGGGCTCCAGCGCATGGTGCGGAACATGAGCACCGTGGTCAGGTGCGAGACGCTCATCGCGGTCGAGGGATGCCCACTCCCGGAGGCGGCGCACATCTCAAGGCTAAGACGACAGATCTCAATGGCTTGCGCGTGGACCGCGGCTTCGAATGACATCGCTGTATCCCTTCTTTTGGGGGATCAAAAATCCCCCTTTTCAGGGTAAAACTGGCTCCGAATCCACCCACGAACACCCGATCGGGAAGCCGGCCAGTATGGCCTATTGTTTGCAGCATCGCAACCCGGGGCGCGTGCGGGGACGCTTCCGCACGAAGATTCCACGCGGCGATCTTCCGGCGGTGGACGCGGCTGGTATGGGGCGCGGGGCGGCGGCGTTCGTGCGGCGACGGAAGATTCGCCCCGCGGACCACGACCGGTTGTGTGCGGCCCGCCGGGCGGGCGGATAGACTCGCGCTCTTACAGAAGAGCGTTCAGGGAGGAAGGGCTTCCATGAAGGTCGTGTGCGATCGCGGTGCGCTGCTTGAGGGCGTCAACCTTGTTTCGGGGATCGTCGCCGCACGCACGCCGCGCCCGCAGCTCACCTGCGTCAAGCTCGTGGCGAAGAAGGATGGGAAGGCCGGCGAACTGACGCTCGCGGCGACGGACGCGGAGATCTCGCTCGTCCTCACGCTGGGACAGGTGGACGTCGCCGAACCCGGCGAGGCGCTGGTGCCCGCGGACAAGCTGCGCCAGATCGTGTCCGCCGAGGACAACGAGCCCACGCTCACGCTCGAGACCGACGGCGAGACGCTGCACATCCGCGGCACGGACGCGCACTTCAAGATCCTGGGCTATCCCGCGGACGATTTCCCGCCCATGCCTGACTTCCAGGAGACGCTCACGGGCGGGGGCTCGCGCCCCGCAGCGAAGGCAACGTTCACGCACCCCGCGGGCGGCATGTCGGCGCTGATCTCGCGGACGCTGTTCGCCACGGCGCGTGAGAACAGCCGGTACGCGATCAACGGCGTGCTGCTCAAGCGTGCGGGCAAGTCGCTGGAGATGGTCGCGACGGACGGAAAGCGGCTCGCGCTGTGCAAGGCGAAGCTCGCGGGGAGCGACAAGGACGCGGCGGGCGTGTCGTGCATCATTCCGAGCAAGGCGCTCAACACGTTGCAGAAGCTGATGTCCGACGCGGAGGAGCCCGTGCGGGTCGCGGTGACGGACACGCAGGTGCTGTTCTCGCTCGGAGCGGAGGACGGCGAGCCGCGGGCGGTGCTGTCGAGCAACCTCGTCGAGGGCGTGTTCCCGCCGTACGAGGAGGTCCTGCCGAAGGACCAGGACAAGCGCGTCACGTTCGATCGGGATCTCGTGTTCAGCGCGGTGCGCCGCGCGGCGCTCTTGACGAACGAAGAATCGCGCGGCGTGCGGATGAGCTTCGACGCGGGCAAGAAGCACCTGAAGCTGTCGAGCCGTGCGCCCGAGATGGGCGAGGCGAGCATCGACGTGGACCTGAACGGGTACGAGGGTGAGGACCTGGAGATCGGGTTCAACCCGTCGTTCCTGCTCGAGGCGCTCCGCGTGGTGGAAGAGCCGCAGGTGGTGATGGAGCTGAAGGCCGGGAACAAGCCCGGGCTGATCAAGAGCGGCAGCGACTTCCTCTATGTCGTGATGCCCGTGAACCTGCAGTAACCGCGCCGCGGCTCTTTGCCTGCCGAACGATCATGCGCGTATGGGCAGCGGCCGCTCGCGCGACGATTGCGTCGGACACGCCCGATCAGGCTCGTTTCAAGCGCGGGGCGAGACGGACGAACGCTGCGAGACGCGAGCGCGGTGGGCTCGTGAGGCGAGCCCGGCGTCCCGCCCCGACGCGTGCGAGGCCGGGAGCGGCTGAGCCGGCTCTCGAGGCGACTCCGACGTGGGGTGGGCCAGACGCCCCGTCCGGCGTGAGACGCGATCGATCCGCACCAGGACCAGCAGCACCAGCGGGAGCGCGAACAGGCCCAGCGATCCGAGGAGCACGGGCGTGCTCACCACGCCGATCGTGTCGGGCGTCACGGCGATATAGAGCGCCCCCCAGCCCGCGGCGAGCGAGCACGCCGCGGCGGCGATGATGCTGGCCCGGCGCACGCCGCGGAAGGCGCTCCGCGAGGCCCGGGGCGTGCGACCAGAATCCGGGTTGAATTCCTGATCCGAAGTACTCGCCAGCGACACGCACGCCTCCGATTCCGAACGAACTCGCACGCACGGACAAGGGCTTGCCGCGAGGCGTCCGCTCGCGACGAGGCCGATCCGGTTGGCGCGGTGTCCCCCACGCGACCTTCACGAACGGGCCGTGGCCCGAAGGACACTAGACTAGGCCCCCGCCGCAGGAGCGGCAATGATCGCAGGAGCGGCGCGAGGCTTGTCCACACGATCTCAACATCACGCGCGAGGGAGCACGATCTGCTGCGCGATCCTTGTGTTCGTGCTCTGCCTTGCACGCATTGCCCGGGCGCAGGACGACCCGCAGCCCACGCCCTCGACGCTGACGGGGACGGCGGAGCTTGAGGACCGGCTCGTGCGGCGTGTGACGCTCCGAGCGATCGACAAGGACGGCAGACCGATCGACCTGGACCTGCAGACGGAGCAGCTTGTGCGGAATCAGCTCCGCACGCAGGCCGGGCTGCCCCTGCGCACCGAGGCGACCGAGGGCGACGTCACTCGGCTCGATCGGCTCGGGCGGTTCAAGACGGTGTCGGTGCGCGCGGAGATGCTCGAGGACGCGTCGGTCGAGGTCGTGTTCGAGCTGCGGCTCCAGCCGATCATCCTGGACATCCAGACCGTCGGGAACAGCGCGATCCCGGACAACGACCTCCTCGCGACCGCCGACCTGCTCGTGGGCACGCCCGTGGATCGGTACAAGCTCGATCGGGCGGCACGCCAGATGGAGTCGCTGTACCGCCAGAAGGGCTTCGCGAACGTCCGCGTGACGATCGACGACGAAGAGCTCGAGAAGGCCGGCATCGTGCTGTTCCGCGTTGCCGAGCGTCAGCGGCTCAAGGTGACGGACATCCGCTTCGAGGGCAACCACTCCTTCAGCGCGTCGCAGTTGCGAAGCCAGGTGAGCACGAAGACCGCGTGGCTGCTGGACAAGGGGCGCCTGGACGAGGACGTGCTCACGAGCGACGTGGGCGCGATCATCGCGTTCTATCGCGATAGGGGATACATCGACGTTCGGGCCGATCGCAGCGTGCGCGAGAGCCCGAACGGCCGCGAGGCGATCGTGACGTTCGTGATCGACGAGGGCCCGGTGTACACGCTGGGCGATGTAGAGGTGTACTACGCCGATCAGGAGCTCATGCGTGAGTTCCCGAGCGAGGAGGATGCCAGGGCGGCGCGGAAAGAGGGCGAACACCTCACAGTGCTCGGACGAAACCGCGTGCTGCTGTTCCGCGACGGCGCACTGTCCGTCGAACAGGTCGCGGGGTACATGCGTCTCAAGAGCGGGGACGTCTACTCGATGAAGCGTGCCGATGAGGCGCTCGAGGACGTGCGCTTCGCGTTCGACAAGATGGGCTACGCGTATGCCCGGGTCGAACGTTTCGAGAAGCGTGACCCACGCCTCCCGCGCGTCGACATCCTGCTGGAGATCACGCAGCGGGAACGCCTGACCGTGGGCGAGGTGGTCATCACGGGCAACGAGATCACGCGCCAGGAGGTCATCCGGCGCAAGATCGAGGCCAAGCCCGGGCGCCCGCTCAGCCGCGAGGACCTGCGCAAGACCGAGCGCGATCTCGAGCGTCTGCAATTCTTCGAGCGCGGCTCGGTCCGGACGGCGGTCCAGCCCGAGGACCCGCGGTTCCCCGGGCAGCGCGACGTCGTCGTGGACGTGCGCGAGGCGAACACCGGCGAGTTCAACTTCGGCGCCGCCGTCAGCAGCGATTCGGGCGTCATCGGGCGCATTGCGCTGGTGCAGCGGAACTTCGACCTGTTCGATCCGCCCGACTCGGCCGACGACCTGCTGTCAGGGCGCTCGTTCCGAGGCGGCGGGCAGCGTTTCAGCGTCGAGCTCCAGCCCGGCAACGAGGTACAGACGTACTCCATCTCGCTCGCGGATCCCGCGCTCAACGACTCCGAGTACGCGGGCAACGCCAGCGTGTTCTACCAGCAGCGCGAGTATCGCAACTACGACGAGGGCCGCTACGGCACGCGATTCGGCGTGGGACGCCGGTTCGGCGAACGCTGGAACGTCACGCTCGCCTCGCGCATCGAGAACGTCGAGCTGACCGACATCGAGCCGGGCCAGCCCACGGACATCTTCGATTTCGCGGGCCCGTCCTGGCTCACGAGCGTTGGACTGAACATCTCGCGCTCGACGCTCGATGACCCCATCCGCCCGTCGCGCGGCACGGTCATCGAGTTCGGCGCCGAGCAGGTCGGCGCGCTCGGAGGCGACTTCAATTTCTCCAAGCTCTCCGCCTCACACGAGGTGTACTTCACGCTCAACCGCTCGTTCCTGGGCTACAAGACCGTGCTCTCGGTCAAGACCGAGCTCGGCTACATCCCGCAGGATCCCGAGGAGGTCCCGCCGTACGAACGCTTCTACCTCGGTGGACGCTCGTTCCGCGGGTTCGACTACCGCGCCATCTCGCCCGTCGGCATCCGCAACGACACGGGCGAGCAGGGCGACGATCCCGTCGGCGGCACGTGGTCGTTCTTCTGGGGCACCGAGGTCGTGCAGCCCGTGTGGGACGACACCATCTCGCTCGCGTTCTTCCTCGACACCGGAACCGTCACCGATGACCCCGGGTTCGACGATTACCGCGTCTCGATCGGCTCGGGCCTGCGCTTCTACATCCCGCAGCTCTCGCCCGCCCCGCTCGCGTTCGACTTCGGTTTCCCGCTCGTGAGCCAGGAGACCGACCGCGAGCGGGTCTTCACCTTCTCGCTCGATATCCCGTTCTGACGCGTCCGAACCCGCACCGAACACCGCAGAGCGGGCGAGCGCACGTAGAATCACCCCCGCGCCGTCCTCGGCGCCACTGGAGAATCCGCATGCACATCCGCGCTTCCGTCCTCGCCCTCTCCCTCGCGCTCGGCGTGGGCGTCGTGTGCTACAGCGCGGGCGTGGGCGCCGCCCCCGTCCGGGCGGCACAGCCCTCCGCCGTCGCGGTGATCAACGTCGTAAAGCTCATCGAGGGCCTGGAGGAATACAAGGCCCTGAACACCGCCCTCTCCGATCAGCGGAAGGAGAGCCAGAAGAAGCTCGACGCGATGGAGGCCGATCTCAAGAAGATCGGCGACGAGCTCGAGGTGCTGGGCAACGGCGACCGCAACCGCCGGCGCCAGCTTGCGGCGCAGGGCATCGAGCTGCAGGGCGCATATCAGGGCGCGGGCCAGGGCCTGCAGCGCTGGCTCGACCTCGGGCAAGGCGACATCGCCAAGACGCTGTACGACAAGGCATTGATCGCGGTCGAGCGCGTCGCCACTCGAGAGGGTTACGACATCGTGCTCTTCGACGATCGTCCCGTCACCGTTCCGCTCGACCTGACCGACCGCGAGGTCAACGGCATCATCCGCAGCAAGCGCGTGCTGTTCGCTTCCGCTCGTTCGGAGATCACCGACCTTGTCATCGCCGAGATGAACAACGCCTACAAGGCCGGCAAGTAACAGACTCCCTGTGGCACTCTCATCCGCGGTGGGGCATAGAGCATGAGCGATCCCAAACCCATGTTGCCGACGACCACCGGCGCGCTCGCCGCGCTGACCGGCGCGCGGCTCGTCGGGCCGGACAACATCGAGATCACATCGGTCGACTCGGCGGAGGTCGCCCGCCCCGGCACGCTGACGTTTGCACGCTCCGCAAAGTACGTGCGGACGTTCATCGAATCTCAGGCGTCCGCCGCGCTGGTCAATGCGGATGCGGTCTCGCCCGATCGCCCGCCCACGCTGCCCGAGGGCAAGGCGCTGCTCGTTGTTCCGAGCGCGGACCATGCGATCGCCAGGCTGCTCGACGCCCTGACGCCCCGAACGGAGGTCATTCCGGGCGTAGACGCGAGCGCGATCATCTCGCCCGACGCGCGCATCGACCCCACCGCGCGCGTTGACGCCTACGCGGTGATCGGCGCGGGCACGGAGATCGGTCCGCGCGTCAGCGTCGGCGTGGGCGTCGTCATCGGGCGCAACTGCCGCGTTGGCGAGGGCACCACGATCGCGCCGCGCGTCACACTCTACGACAAGGTTTCGATCGGGCGCAGATGCATCATCCACGCCGGCGTCGTCATGGGGAGCGATGGCTTCGGCTTCCTTCCCGCGCCGGACGGACGCGGGCTGCTCAAGATCCCGCACGTCGGCAGCGTCGAGGTCCATGACGACGTCGAGGTCGGCAGCAACTCCACCGTCGACCGCGGCAAGTTCGGACCAACCATCATCGGTCAGGGCACCAAGATCGACAATCTCTGCCAGATCGGGCACAACTGCCGAATCGGACGCATGTGCATCATCTGCGGCATGTCCGGGCTCGCCGGGTCCGTCACGCTGGGCGACGGCGTGGTCATCGGCGCAAAGAGCGGCGTGAAGGACAACCTCTCCATGGGCCCGGGGTCGCGCCTTGCCGGCGCAAGCACGGTGCTCGAAAACGTGCCCGCCGGCGAGACATGGATGGGCAGCCACGCGCGACCAGTGATGGAGAACCTGCGCTCGCTCGCGGAGTACCAACGCCTCCCCGAGACAACGGCGCGGTTCCGCGCTGCCGACAAGCAGCTCGCCGATCGGATCGCTCTGCTGGAGGAAGAACTCCGAGCCCTGCGCGAATCGCAGGAACGGCGTGACGCAGCCCACGACGCAAGCTCGCACGTGCGCGGGAGCCACGATTGATCCCGTCGCGCACGCTCAACGCGCCCAGCCGTGCGATAACGGGTCGGGGCCTGTTCACCGGCATTGAGGCGACGCTCCGCATTACACCCGCCGAGCCCGGCTCGGGCATCGCGTTCGTGCGCACGGACCTCGGCGTGCGCGTGCCCGCGACGATCGAGTTCCTCGCCGCGCGCGCCGTCGTGCCCGCGTTTTCGGCGCTCCCGCCGCGGCACACCGTGCTCGCGTCGCGTGAGCGACCCGACGCGACGATCGCCACGACGGAGCACGTCCTCGGCGCGCTCGCGGGCCTCGGCATCACCGACGCGACGATCGAGCTCGACGCGCCCGAAGTGCCGCACGCCGATGGTTCGGCGCTCCCGTTCGTCGATCTGATTCGTCACGCGGGCGTGCGTGGGCCCGGCGGCGCGTGCGATGAGATCACGCTGGACGAGCCGGTGGTCGTTGAGCGTGATGGGGCGCGCATCGAGGCAACGCCGCGCGCCGGGCCGGGATGCACGATGTCGTACGACCTCGCGTACCCCGCAGGATCACCGATCCGCCCCGCGCGGGTGTCGTGGGGATCGGGCGCGTCTGGCGCTCCCGAGGCGTTCGCGCGTGACGTCGCGCCGGCACGCACGTTCTGCCTCGAGGAAGAGGCCCGCGTGATGCGATCGCTCGGGCTGCTCACCCACCTTGGACCGGGCGATGCGCTGGTCTACGGCCCCGCCGGCCCGATCGACAATGCCGAGCGCGTGCCCGACGAGCCCGCGCGGCACAAGCTGCTCGATCTGGTTGGCGATCTCGCGCTGCTGGGACGCCCGCTGCGCGCGGACGTGCATGCCTCGCGCTCCGGGCACGCGCTCACGCACGAGCTCTGCCGGGCCATCCTCACCCGGACACGCTGAACCCCGCGCACATCTCTGTTCTTACTTCGCGTTCGCGTCGCCCGCGGGCCCCTCGCTCGCCGCGGCGCCCACGGAGTCTCCCTGCGATTCCTCGCGCGCGATGTCCAGACGCACGCGCGTGACGCGCGTTGCTTCCGCCTCGAGCACGGTGACGCGGATGCGTCCCGACTCGAACACCTCCCCCACCGCCGGGATGTGCCCGAGGGCCACGGTCACGAACCCGCCCAGCGTGTCGTACTCCTCGCTCTCGGGGATCTCGACGCCCATCGCCTCGAGCGCGTCGTTCACGTCGTCGATGTACGCCCGTGCATCGGCCACGAGCGAGCCGCCTTCCTCGCCCAGTGAGATCTCCGGCGCGTCGTCCTCCTCGGTCTCGTACTCGTCGCGGATCTCGCCGAACACCTCCTCGACGATGTCCTCGATCGTGACAAGCCCCGCCGTGCCGCCGTACTCGTCCGCAACCATCGCAAGATGCACGCGGTTGGCAAGCAGCTCGGCGAGCAGCTCGCGCACCGTCTTGGTCTCGGGCACGAACACCGCCGGGCGCAGGATCTTCGACAGCTCGAACCGCTCGCCCGAGTACATCGGGCCCGTCAGCCAGTGCAAGAGGTCCTTCGCGTACAGCACGCCCACGATCTGGTCGAGCCCCTCGCGGCATACCGGGATGCGGCTGTGCCCGCTCTCACGCACGAACGACTGCACGCGCGACAGCTCGTCCGTGTACTCCATCGCCTCCATCTCGGTCCGCGGCGTCATGATCTGCTCGACCGTCGTCGAGCGGAACTCGACGACCGCCTCGATCATCTCGCGTTCCGCCTCGTCGATCTGCCCGCCCCGCTCGCCCTCTTCGACGACGCTGAGCAGTTCTTCTTCGAGGAAGTCATCGCCGTCGGCGTCGGCGCCCGCGAGCCGACGGACCACCTCGTCGAGGAAGCGGTTCACCCCGCGGAACGGGAACGTCACGAGGTACGCGGCGCGGATGACGATCGACCACGACACCACGACCCGCTCGCCCGCGTGCTTGCCCACGCTGTGCGGGAGCACGTGCCCCACGAACCAGATGATCGCGCCCGCGACCACCAGCGCGACGCCGAACTCGACCGGCCCCAGCGCCTCCGGCCCGCGCTGCCCGATGATCCACAGCAGGAGCGCGAAGCCCGCGGCGAGGTTCGCCACCACGCGCGGGAGCACCACCGCGACGGCGTGCCCGTCCATGTCCTGCCCGATCTTCTCGACACGCTTGCGAGCGCCCTTGCTCTTCGATTGCGACGCGATCGACTCGATCTGTGTCCGCGAGGCGCGGCGCAGCGATAGCCCCAGCGTTGCGAACACGCCGCCCGCCGCCACGTTCGCCAGCGCGATCCAGAGCCACCACCCGCTCACGGCGTTCCTCCGGCGTCGGGCGCTTCGCGCGCGAATACGTCGCCCACGCCGATCTCGCGCAGCACCGCGTCCTCCCGCTCGTGCATGGCGCGGTAGTCGCCCTCGTCGTGATCGTCGTAGCCCATGCAGTGCAGCATCGCGTGCAGCACGTACAGCAGCAGCTCGTGGACGACCGCGACGCCCCGGGAGACCGACTGGCGACGCGCCTCGTCGACGCACACCAGGACGTCCGTGTCCATCTCGCCGTCGCGGGCGGCGCGACCATCGCGCAGGTCGAAGGTCAGCACGTCCGTGGTCCCGGGCACGCCTCCCCAGCGTTCGTGGGCGTCGGCCATGTGCGCGTCATCGACGACGCGGACCCGTACCTCGCCCGAGACGTCCAGCAGCGTCGCCGCACGCTGCGCAAGCTCGCGCAGGGCCGCGGCGTCGCCCGGAGAGAGCAGCGACTGGGGCGCGATGACATCGACCACGCACACACGGGGCCCATCGCTGGGCGCGGCGCGGGACGTTCGTGGAGGCTCCGTGGGCTCGGACACGTCGGGCATGCCGAACGGCACGCTCCCTCAAGGCCGGGACGCCCCCGCACGAGCGGGAAGGGCCCTCGACCGGACAAACTACTCTATCGCCAAAGCCGCCCAGCCACTGCCGGGACCATCAGAATTCGGCTGAGGTTCGGTCGCGTCAACCGCCGACCCCGCTCGGCACGTCCGAGAGGCACGCACGGATCAGCCCCTCGCGGTCGATCGGCTTGGTCTCATACCCATCAAAGCCCTGACCGCGGCACGCTTCGGACTCCGAGTCGAGGGCATGGGCCGTCAGGGCGACGATGCGGCCCGGATAGCCCGCCTCCCGGAGCTGGCGTGTCGCCTCGATCCCGTCCATCTCGGGCATCTGGATGTCCATCAGAATGACGTCGTACGCGCGGCGACTGCGCCACGCGCCGAGCCCCTTCTCGAGCGCCTCGCGCCCGTCGCTTGCGACCTCGACCTCCGCGCCCGCCCGGCGGAGCATCGTCGCGATGAGTCGCTGGTTGTCCGGCCCGTCTTCGGCGAGCAGGACGCGCCGTCCGGTGAGCCGCGGGGCCGCATCGCTCGAAGCCGTGGGGCGGCATTCGCCCAAGTGGCAGGCAATTTGCGGCGCATCGATCGTGAGCGTGAACGTGCTGCCCTTGCCGGGTGAGCTCGTCACCTGGATCCCGCCGTCGATCAGCGCCGCGATCCGCGCGGACAGGGCGAGCCCGAGTCCCGTCCCGCCATACCGCCGGCTGATGCGTGCGTCCGCCTGTGAGAAGGGGCGGAAGATCCGCGCGAGTTGTTCCCCGTCCATGCCGATACCCGTGTCGCTGACCTCGACGCACAGCATGTGCCCCCGCACGGTGACGGCGATCCCGACGTAGCCCGCCTGCGTGAACTTGATTGCGTTCGAGCCGAGGTTGAGCAGGATCTGCCGCAGGCGCAGCGCGTCCGAACTGACGCAGCTCGGGACGTCTTCCGCGACGTCCACACGCAGTTCGATCCCCTTCTCCTTCGCACGCACCAAGAGCAGGTCCGCAATCCCGCGCACCATATCGCGCACGTCGATCGGACTCCGTTCGATCTGCAGCTCGCCCGCCTCGATCTTGGAGAGATCGAGCACGTCGTTCACGATCGCGAGCAGGTGGTCGCCGTTCCGCAGCACCGTGTCGAGATGCTCGCGGACTTCTGGGGCGGCGGAGCCGTCCTCACGGGCCAGCGCGGCGTATCCGAGTACCGATGTCAGGGGCGTGCGGATCTCGTGGCTCATGTGCGCGAGGAACGCCGACTTGGCCGCGCTCGCGGCATCGGCCTGAGCCCGCGCCTCGGCGAGCTCCGCGGTGCGGCTCTCGACTTCACGCTCGAGCTCCGCGTTGCGCGACTCGAGCGAGCGTGCAAGCTCTGCCTGCAGACGCTTCGCTGACAACGAGACCTTCAGCTCGCTGAGGTTCCCCGCGAATCTCCATGTCCAGAAGTTCAGCACCAGCAGGAAGAACGCCAGAAGGCGATACCCGGGCCAGAAGAACAGCACGACCTGCGCGAAGTAGCCGCACACCGCGCACATCGCGAAGATCCACGCGAGCTGCATGAGCTTGGTGTTGCGGTGCTCGGGGCGTTCTTCGAGGTAGCTCCGCCGCCAGAACACGAAGATCTTGACATAGCCCACCACGACCGCGATCGAGAGCGTGATCAGGATCCCGATCCACGTCCAGTCCGACCCGCCCGCCTCGCTGCGGAGGCAATCAATGCGCGGCATGTACTGCCCGTGCCCGGTGAACCAGGAGAGCACGCCGTCCTCGTGCGCGACGGGCTCGCCCATCGCGCGCATGGTCGCGTTCACCCCGGGCGGACAGGTGTCCTCCGGCCCCCAGACCAGCCCGCGAGCTGGAGCGTCCGCTGGCTGCATCGACCCACCTCCCCGGGACAAGCCCCGGGGAGGTCATCGGGCGGGCACAATGCGGACTGGCATGAGACCGTTTTCTATACCAATTGCTCCGTTACAAAGAACAACCTCCCCGAAGGGAGGTTGTAAGGAATGCTCTCTAAGCCTCGATTATCCGGACACCAAGGCTAGCGATCGCACCAGAAGGGCGGCCAGCTCAGCCAGTGCGGCCACCAGTGCGGTGCGGGCAGGTTGCACACGCGCTCCCACCAGGGCTCTTCGGGGCTGTACACCTGCTCCACGGGCGTGGGCGGGCAGGCGCGATAGATCACGCCCTCGGCGCGATCGGTCCAGTACAGGCAGTTGTCACGACCGTACGCCGCGTCATAGGGCTCGCTCTCGCCGTACATCACGATCGAGCGGGCGCCCGTGTTCAGGTTGATCTCCCACACGAAGTTGGCGCCGCTCATGGCCGCGGACGCGCCGGGCGTCGGGGCCTCGAGCACCGCGAGGCGGGTGCCGTGACGGTTCACGGCGAGGCCGACGGGGCTGTTCAGGCCCGTGAGGAGCTGCTCGGGCATGTCGCCCACTTTCTCAATGAAGCTGACCGTGCCCTGATCCAGGCAGGACCAGTACACGCGCCCGTCCTCGGTCACGGCGACGTCGCTGAACGCGCAGCCGTCGGCGATCTGGGTGACCATCATGCCGTCGTACATCGAGACCTTGGAGGCCTCGGTGTAGTACACATTGCCGTAGCGATCGAGGTCGATGCCCTTGGGCTGGTCGAGCCCGCTCATGAACATCGCGACGTCGCCGGTGTAGGCGTCGAACTTGTAGATCGCGCCCTCATCGGTGCAGGTCCAGAACACGTCGCCGAGGCTGTTCACGGCCACGCCCGCCGCGTTGCACACGCCGCTCTTCACCGGCGCGGTCACGCCCAGGCCAGCGATCGCACGACGCAGCGCGTCGGTCTCGCCGAAGTAGGCGTGGTGACGGCTGCCCCGCTGCAGGACATCGATGCCCTGCGGCTCGTTCAGGTTCCAGGCGACCAGCTCGACGACGTATTGCGCCGACGCGCTCGCCGCACACATGGCCGCCGCAGCGACCCCCAACAACGCATGCTGCTTCATTGTGATCTCCCCTTTTCTTATCCGAGCGGATATGCGGACCAAGAATTATCAAAGCAGATCTGCCGCCCCCGAACAAGGTGATTCTGGGACTTCATCAACTTCTCAAACCATTTGGTCGTCCTCTGTTTGGGTATTGTTCCTTTCCGCTCGATCGCCCACCTTCCCGCTTGGACGTCCTCCGAGAATGGCGTAGTCTGACGGCCGCGTCGTTATCACGCGGACCTCCGTGGGGCTTTGAGGAGGAACCATGCCCACCCATCGATTCCTGAGCCGCATGTCCGCCTTCGGGGTCGCGGTGCCGGCGTGCGCGCTTGCCAGCGCCCAGGCCACGCAACCGACGTGCTTTATCGCGCATTACTACTCGCTCGGGGGCTCGGTGGCATCGATCACGTTCGACCCGAACAGTGGGGCCGCGGGCCTGGTGGACAACGCTCCCGCGGGCATCTGGACCATCTCGCTGGCGCTCTCGCCGAGCGGGCGCTTTCTCGCCGCCTCGAACGCCGCGGGCTCGAGCGATGGCTTCCCGGATCTTGAGGATCTCCGCATCTTCCGCGTCAACGCGGACTCAACACTCACCGAGCTGCTTGAGACGAAGGTCCCCGGCTCGCCGCTGGCGATGCAGTGGGTCGATGATCGATTCCTGGCGATCCTCGATACGGATCTGTCCGGCTCAACGGTCGGCGTGTATGAGTTCGACGAACCGCTGCTCACCCTCGTCGAGACGGATCGCGCATCCACCGGCGGGTTCAACGCCGACATGTGCGCCGACCCCGACCAGCGCCTCCTCTACACGCAGGACACCAACGCGTACGTGATCCGCCGATGGGGCGTCTCGGGATCGGGCACGCTGGCGTACGAGGGCCAGATCTCCACGCTGGGTGTGTACCCGCTGGATATCAAGCGGTCCCCCGACGGGGCCCACCTCTACGCGGGCGGCGGGATCTCCAGCGATCGCAACAAGATCCTCGGATTCGACATCAATCCCATCGGCAGCCCCGCGATCCTCTCGCCGATCCCGGGCAGCCCGTTCATCTCCTCCGGCAACTCGCCCGCGTACCTCGCGATCGCACGCGACGGCGCGGTCCTGTGCATGGGGCACGGCACCGACGCCACGGTGCGCACGTTCCTCGTCGCGCCGGACGGTTCGCTCACCGAGACCGGATTCCTCTTCGACATCGGGCTCCAGGGCACCATCGGTGATCTCGACGCGCTCGGCGACCTCCTGCTGGTCACCGACGATTCGACCGCCACCGACGGCGTGCAGGGCCTGTACGTCTTCCGCGTCGGCGCCGACGGTTCGCTCACGCAGATCGGGTCCGTGATCTCGACGGGCAACACGCGCCCGGAGGGCGATCTCGTCATCTGGCGCGGGCTCAATGCGGGCTGCCTCGCGGACTGGGACGACTCGGGCGGCGAACCCAACAGCAGCGACTTCCTCGCCTATCTCAACGACTGGGCGAGCAACGCGCCCCTCGCCGACCTCGCGCCGCCCGGCGGAGACGGGAGCTGGGATTCCTCCGATTTCCTCGCGTTCCTCAACCTCTACGCCCTCGGCTGCGAATAACGCAACTTATGATTCAACGGCCGTGCGACCCCTTCGCACGACCGGGAGGTTTCGTAGTCGCCGCGCCAAGCTCGCCCTTGGGAGGGCATTTGGTTGTCGCCGGGCGTGTGTTTGCGATTTTTTTCTAGGTCTCGCCACCCGGACCGTGCTTTATAAATGTTCGAACAAACGCGTTCTGACACTCGCGTCTGCCCCGAGGGCGCGGTAGCCTTGAAGCACAGGTTGGGTACGCACCCACAATTCCATGGGGAGATTCTCACATGCAATCCGCCACACCCCTTGCCCGCACCCTGACCGCGGTCCTCGGCATGGCGATCGCGCCCTCGGCCCTCGCCTACCAGGTCGGCTGGCTGCCCGGGCAGTCCACGACGGATGTGGGTGGCTACGGCGGGTGGTATGACCTCACGTTCGCCAAGACCGTTCAATGGCAGGGCCGACCGCAGGTCGTCTTCAGCGGCGCCTTCGAGGTCTTCGGCGATGCGGTGGCAAACGACATCGTCGCGTTCGACGGTGAGGCGTACGACGATCTTGGCGGTGGATTTCGAACCCAACGCACCGAGAATGACGGTGCGTCCATCAGCGACGTTGTGGTGTGGCCGGACGCGAACGGCGTGCCGGGGAACGATCTCCTGATCACCACGGGGCCGGAGTATGCATGGAACGGCTCGACCTGGAGCACCTTCGGCTCTCTCAGCAGCGGCTCGGTGCGATCCATCAACCTTTGGGACGCTGATGGTCCCGGCCCCATCGCTCCCGCGCCGATCATCACGGGGCAGAACCTGCGTCCGATGGGAGAGGCGCAGAACTGCCTGATTGCCGTCTGGTCGGGCACGAACTGGACGCCGCTCGGCGGCAGCAGCGCCGAGTCCTCCTTGTACTCATGCGTTGTCCCCTCCAATACCCCAGGTGTCGCCGATGAGATCTATGTGGGCGTCGGCAGCGACGTCCGGCGTTTCGACGGCACGGCGTGGACAACCGTCGGCACCGCCAACGCGAGCATCTCAACGCTCTTCGCGTGGGATCCCGACGGGGCCGGCCCGCTCCACGCACTCGTGATCGTCGAGGGTGGTTTCTCGCTGATCGACGACGCGCCCTTCGCGAGCGTCGCCCAGTACGACGGTTCGCAGTGGTCGCCCATGGACGGGTTCCCGCCAAGCCAGTACGGCATCGATCGTTTCTGCGAGTGGGATCAGGACGAGGATCCCTCAACGGGCAACGCGCTCGTCGCGCAGGTCCGGGGACCAAACGTCGGTGGATTCGCTACCGGTGGCGCGTTCGTCTGGGACGGATTGGCGTGGAACCCCGTGCCCGGCACGTCCTACGTCAAGTCGATCGCGACGATCGGGGGCGACCTGGTCCTCGGCGGCATCAACGTCGAGCAGGCGAATCAGCCGCAGACGGCGTGCGTGCGCTGGGATGGGCAGGGGTTGTGCCCGCTGAGCAACGGCTTCGTCAGGGGCCGCACGCCCGCCATGTGCGATTTCGATCCCGACGGCGCAGGTGGTGCACCGCGCACGATCGTGATCAGCTCTCCAGAAGGCTTCGTGTCCGGAGGCGAGTCCCTTCGCGGCCTGCTCATGAAGAATGGGGAAGGGTGGGAATTGGTCCCCGGATCGGGGTTCGTGGGCACGGGCTTTGGTTACGGCATTGTGACGACGATGACCGCGTGGGATCCCGACGGCGCAGGGCCGGAGAACGAGCGCCTCGTCGCCGGCGGATACATGACTATTGCGAACGGCGCCCCCGCCGACTATATCGCCGTGTGGGATGGCAACACATGGCAGGGGCTCGGCGCCGGCACCGGAACGCCGGTCACGAAATTCGAGACCGCCGACCTCGACGGCAACGGCTCGGTCGAACTCATCGCGGCGTGCTATGGGTCGAACGCGGTGCAGGTGTGGGACGGCACGCAGTGGAACGTCATCGCAACGGTCCCGGGAACCAATAAGTTCTTCGTGGAGGCCCTGCACTTCGGGCTCGTCGATGCGAACTCGTCCCCGCAGCTCATCATCGGCGGGACGTACACGCAGATCAACGGGCAGTCCCGCCAGGGCCCTTGCGTTTATAACGGCTCGACCTGGTCGCAGATCGGCACGGTCGGCACCAGGCCGAATGCCAGCGCGCTGGCGAACTACCACTATCTCGGCGAAGACCGCCTCTTCGCGGCGCGCGGGGGGCTGTACTACTTCGACCGATCGCTGCAGCGATGGAACTCGTTGAACGTTCCCGGCGCCGGAGGTTCGCTCGTCGTCGCCGACCTCGACGGCTCCGGCCCCATGCCGGCCGAACTCATCGGCCTCGACTTCGGGATCCAGAACACACCGCAGGGATCCGTCTTCAAGGGCATCTTCCGCTTTGATGGCTCGTCCTTCCTCACCGACGGCCTCGGCACCGGGTTCCGAAACTCTTTCAATGATTCGTACGACGAGCAGGCCCCGCGAGGCGTCAACCTGGTTTCGCTCCAGGAGCCGGGGCGCGATGTGCCAACCGTGTTCCTCAGCGGGTCGTTCGACCTCGTCGACGGTCAGGCGATTGCCGCTGTCGCGCGGTTCGGGCTGTCGGACGCGCCGACGTGCGCGGCGGACTGGGATGGCTCGGGCGGCGAGCCCAACAGCAGCGACTTCCTCGCCTATCTCAACGACTGGGCGAGCAACGCACCTGTTGCCGATCTCGCGCCGCCCGGCGGAGACGGGAGCTGGGATTCCTCCGATTTCCTCGCGTTCCTCAACCACTACGCCCTCGGCTGCGACTGATCGGGCCCGCGACCGACCGCCGCCCCCGCGTGTCTACAGTGCCCCTCGCGCAGCACCGCGCGGCAGGAGCACGGCACATGGCGGAGCAGAAGGCGACCAACATCACATGGCACGAGGGCAACCTCCCGCGCGACGAGCGGTGGAAGAGCCTCGGCGCCACCGGGTGCACCCTCTGGTTCACCGGGCTCTCCGCCAGCGGCAAGAGCACAATCGCCAGCGCGCTCGAGCAGGTCCTCGTGAACCGCGGGGTGAACTGCTACCGCCTCGATGGCGACAACGTCCGCTTCGGGCTCAACAAGGACCTCGGCTTCTCCGCGGAGGACCGGGCGGAGAACATCCGGCGCATCGGCGAGGTCGCGAAGCTGTTCGCCGACTCGGGGTGCGTCGCGCTCACGAGCTTCATCAGCCCCTACCGCAAGGACCGCGACCTGTGCCGCCAGATGCACGCCGAGGCGAAGCCCTCGCCGATCTCGTTCATCGAGGTGTTCGTCGACACGCCGATCGACGTGTGCGAGCAGCGCGACCCCAAGGGCCTGTATAAGAAGGCCCGCGCGGGCGAGATCAAGGGCTTCACGGGCATCGACGATCCCTATGAGGCCCCGAACTCGCCCGAGCTGGTGCTCAAGCCCGCGACGCAGAGCGTCGAGGAGTGCGTGGGCCAGTGCCTCGCGCTCCTCGCCAAGCACGGGCTGATCTCGCGCGAAGCCGCGGCGACCTGACAACAATCAGCCCATGACCACCCACGCCCAGCTTGCCGAGCTCGCGCGCGACGCCGTCGCGCAGGCCTGCTACGTCTGTCGCCAGGTGCAGCGCGCACAAGGCGAGATCCTCCGCCTCATCAAGGACGACAACAGCCCGGTCTCCGTCGCGGATTTCGCGAGCCAGGCGATCATCGGGCACGCCCTCCGCGGAGCGTTGGGCAAGGACGTCATCCTCGTCGGCGAGGAGGACAGCGCGACCCTGCGCAAGGACGAGTCCTCGCCGCTGCGCGACGCGGTGCTCGCCGCGGTGCGCGAGGTCTGGCCCGACTGCACCGAGGACGACATGCTCGGCGCGATCGACGTCGGCGCGGGTGATACCCATCACCAGGCGTTCTGGACGCTCGACCCCGTCGATGGCACCAAGGGCTTCCTGCGCAATCAGCAGTACGCGATCGCGCTCGCCTTCGTCGAGCGCGGCGCGCCGGTCATCGGCGTGCTGGGCTGCCCCAACCTCGCCCGCGACTTCTCCGCACCGCTCGACGAGCCCGACCCGCACGGGACGATCTACGTCGCCGCGCGCGGCACGGGCCTGTGGGAGTACCCCGCCGACAAGCCGCACGAGAAGGGCACCGAGATCAAGCGCGTCGTGCATGAGCGTGACCAGCCCGTGAGCATCTGCGCCTCGGTCGAGAAGGCGCACTCCAGCGAGCCCGCAATGGACCGCGTGATCGAGCACCTGCGCGAGCAGGGCGTCGCGATCGCCGAGCCCACCCGCCTCGACAGCCAGGCCAAGTACGCCGTCGTCGCGCGCGGGCAGGGCGACGCCTACATCCGCCTGCCCACGAAGAAGGGCTACGTCGAGCGGATCTGGGACCACGCGGCGGGCACGATCGTCGCGAGCGAGGGCGGCGCGTTCGTCACCGACATCTTCGGGCACGTGCTCGATTTTTCGACGGGGCGCGGGCTCGAAAAGAACAAGGGCATCGTCTGCGCGCCCGCCCGCCTGCACGGCATGATCATCGAGGCGATCCAATCGCTCGAGCTGCACCGCGCGTGAACTCGCTGCGCACAAACGCCGCGAGTCACACGTCGTCCGCGTCCATCGCCTGACGATCCAGATCGTCGTCCGACACGCCATCCCCCGTCCCCTCAAGCTCCGCGAGGATCTCCTTCGCCCGCTCGAGGTCGCCCTGGCGCACCAGCACCTGCACCACCCCCGGCGCCTCGGCCCGGAAGCCCGCGGTGTACATCCCCGCAAGCTCCGCCGGGATGCCCTCGTCCCGCAGGACGGCCGCGACCATCGCCGCCTGGGCCTCCATGGGGCGGGTGGTGAGCACGACGGGGCGTTGGGGATCGTCCTTCATGCCCCAAGCCTACCGCGGCGCCCCGCCCCCACCTACCCTCCGCGCCATATGACAGAAGCCGCACTCGCGCCGGGGTCCAAGGTCGTGATCGCTCCGTCCCGCGTCCACGGGCTGGGCGTGTTCGCCATCGAGCCGATCCGGACGGGCGAGGTGATCGAGGAGTGCCCGTGCCTCCCGCTCGAGCGGGGCTTCGAGCACCTGCCCAGCGTCATCAACCACTACCTCTACGAATGGCCCCTCGACGGCGACGGGCGGGCCGTGGTCTGGGGCTCCGCCTCGGTCTTCAACCACGATCCGTCGCCCAACGCAACGTGGCGCACGATGCCCGACCCGCCGCGGATCGTCTTTACCGCGGCGCGAGACATCGACGCGGGCGAGGAGGTCTTCATCAACTACGGCGAGGACTACTGGCAGCGCCACGATGACTATCCGAACATCGACGGCGCGCCCGATCGCACGCTCCCGACGTGCTGAGCCGCCCGCACGCGCTCAGGCGGATGATGGCTTCTTATCCGCTCGCATCTGGAGCAGTTCGACCGCGACGCTGAACGCCATCGCGAAGTAGATGTACCCGCGATTGATGTGCTCGCCCAGACCGTCCGCGACGAGCACCACGCCAATCAGCACGAGGAACGCCAGCGCCAGGATCTTGACCGACGGGTGCCGCTCGACGAAGTTCGAGATGGGCCCCGCGAAGATCATCATCACCGCGATCGCGAGCACGATCGCCGTGATCATGACCCAGAGCTGCCCCTCCTTCGCGACGCCCACCGCGGTGATGACCGAATCGAGCGAAAAAACAAGGTCCATCAGCACGATCTGCGTGAGCACGCTCGCGTACGTGGAGCCCGCTCGCTTCTGCACGCGCTGCGTGTCGTGCCCCTCGCTCTTGGCGTAGATCTCGACCGTCGCCTTCGCCATGAGGAACAGCCCGCCGCCGAGCAGGATGAGGTCGCGCCCGCTGAAGGCGTGCCCCATGAGCGAGAACAGCTCGCTCTTGAGCCCGATGATCCAACTGATGCCCAGCAGCAGCGCGATCCGTCCCGCCGCGGCGAGCATCAGCCCGATCCGTCGCGCGTTCGCCCGCTGGTGCTCGGGCAGCTTGCCCGTCAGGATCGCGAGGAAGATGACGTTGTCGATCCCGAGCACGATCTCGAGGATCGTCAGCGTGACCAGCGCTCCGCCCGCGCCCAGCACCTCCTGCATCGCCACGACAGCACTCCTCCCCAGCCGACGCGCCCGCCGCCCTTATCGCAGCGGCCAGACCATCGGGATCACCACGATCGTCACCAGCATGCAGAGCGCGTTGAGCGGCACGCCCACGCGCAGGAAATCCGAGAACTTGTATCCGCCCGGGCCCATCACCATCAGGTTCGTCTGGTACCCGATCGGCGTCGAGAAGCTCGCCGACGCCGCCATCATGATCGCGATCGCCAGCGGGCGCAGGTCCAGCCCCGCAGCCTCCGCCGCGGCCTGCGTGATGGTGAACATCAGCACCGCCGCGGCGTTGTTCGTGACGATCTCCGTGAGCAGCATCGTCGCGAGGTACACCAGCGCGAGCGTGAGCATCGGGCTCCGCCCCGCGAGCCCCAGGAGCCCGTTGCCCAGCGCCGTCGCCGCGTCGCTCTCATGCAGCGCACGCCCCAGCGCGAGCGACGCCGCGATGACCACCAGCACCTGCCAGTCGACCGCACGGCGCGCCTGATATCCCGAGAGGCAGCGGGTGACGATGAGCAGCCCCGCCGCGAGCACGCCCGCGTGCAGCATCGTGAAGCCGAACACGCCCGTCGTCGCCAGCACGATCATGAGCGCGAGGATGCCGATCGCGATGAGCGCCTTCTCGTGGCGCACGGGCGAGAAGTCGCTCACCTCGCTCACGAGGAAGAAGTCCCGCGAGTTCTTGTGCTGCTCCGCGAACGCCCGCGGCGCCTCGAGCAGGAGCGTGTCGCCCGCGCGCACCGCGATGTCGCCGATCTTCTTGTTCACGCGCTCGCCGTTGCGCGCCACCGCGATCACCACCGCGCCATACCGCGAGCGGAACCGACCCTCGCGGATCGTCCGCCCCACCAGCGGCGACGTGTTCGAGACCACCGCCTCCACCAGCACCCGCTGCGGGCGCGGCTCGCCCAGCTTCACCACCTGGTCCGTCGCGGGCTTGAGCCCGCGGATCCGCTGCAGGTCCACCACCGAATCCACGATCCCCACGAAGACCAGGCGGTCCTCCGCCCGGAGCACCTCGTCCGGGCCCACCGCGGCAAAGAGCTGCCCCTCACGCTCGATCTCCGCGAGGTACAGCCCGGGCAATTGGCGCAGCCCCGCGCCCTCGATGGTCTTGCCGACCAGCGCGCTGCCCGTCTCGACGATCATCTCCGTCGTGTACGAGCGCGGATCGTGCTGCACGTCCAGCACGGGCTTGCGCTCCGGGAGCAGGCGCGGCGCGACGAAGAACAGGTAGCACAACCCCACGAGCATCACGGGCACGCCCACCCACGCGATCTCGAACATCCCCATGCGCGCGAGCCCGTTCGCGTCCGCGTGCTCCTGCCACGCGCCGCTCACCACCAGGTTCGTGCTCGTCCCGATCAGCGTCGTCGTTCCGCCCAGGATCGCCGCGTACGACAGCGGCATCAACATCCGCGACACCGACACCCCGCGCCGCCGGCACCAGTCCTGCACCGCCGGGATCAGCAGCGCCACCAGCGGCGTGTTGTTGACGAAGCCCGACATCACCGCGGCGACGCCCGTCAGTCGCGCCGCCCCGACGCGCACACTCCCTGTGGGCTTCCCGAACAGCACCTGCGCGCCCCAGCGCACCGCGCCGGTCTCGACCAGCCCGGCGACGACGATGTACAACACCCCCACCGTCGCGACGCCCGTGCTCGCCATCCCCGAGAGCGCCTGCCCGGGCGTCAGCACGCCCAGGAAGACCAGCACCGACACCGCGCCGACGAGCACCAGGTCCGCGCCCGCGCGGCCGCTCGCCAGCCCGGCGAGCGCCAGCACGATCACCCCAAGCGTCAGCCAGCCCTGAACGTCCAATCCATGCCTCCACGCGTCCTGCGCAATGCATGATAACCGTGCGCCCAAGACTCCCCGAATCAGGTGGAAGATCGCGCATCGTGCGCCCCGACCCTCGCCTGCCGACCCGTCTCGCCAAAGCGCGCGCGTCCGAACGCCGAACTTGCTTGCGCCGCGATGCGTCCCGAAGATCAGTCCCCGGAGGACGGACCGGGGTCGCACCGTCGAGAGAGGGAGGCCTCGCGCCGCATGGGCCAAGCCGACGCGCACAACCCGACCGCGTCACCGCCCGCGGGAGATCCCGCCCGCGCGGAGCGCCCGCTCCGCATCCTGCTGATCAACCAGACCTTCTGGCCCGACGTCTCCGCGACCGCGCAGCACCTTGCCGACTTCGCCGAGCACATGACCGCCCGCGGGCACGAGGTCGCGGTCATCGCCTCGCGCCGTTCCTATGAGGCCGACGACGTCCGTGCGCTGCCCAAGAAGGAAGTCTGGCGCGGCATCACGATCCACCGCGTCCCCGGCTCGCCCTTCGGGCGCGAGTCGAACAAGGGACGCATGCTCGATTTCTTCTTTTTCGTGCTCTTCGCCGGGCTCCGCGCGACGTTCCTCAGGCGGGCCCACGTCGTGTGCACGCTCACCACGCCGCCGATGGTCGGGCTCATCGGGCTCTGGCTCAAGCTCATCAAGCGTTCGCGCTTCGTGTACTGGGTGATGGACCTGTATCCCGACGTCATGGTCGTGCACGGGATGCTGACGTGGAAGTCGCCCATCGCGAAGTTCCTCGAGTTCTTCAGCAGGATGGTGATCCGCCACTGCGACGCCGCGGTCGCGCTCGGGCCCAAGATGGCCCAGATCCTCCGCGCGAAGGGCGCGAGGAACGATCGCGTCGAGGTGGTCAGCGTGTGGTCCGACGCGGAGGAAGTGAACCCCGACGCGCCCGACGCGGGCGCGTTCCGGCGTGAGCACGGGCTCGACGGGAAGTTCCTCGTCGTGTACGCGGGCAACCTGGGCATCATGCACGATGCGCAGGTCATCTGCCGCGCCGCGGAGCACCTTGCGCACCGCGACGACGTCCGCTTCCTGTTCGTCGGCTCCGGGCGTCGCCGCCCCGAGGCCGAGCAGTTCGCCAAGGACCACAACCTCACCAACGTCACGTTCTATCCCTACCAGCCCCGCGAGAAGCTTGGCGGCATGCTCACGAGCGCCGACGTGCACCTCATCACCATGGTCGAGGGCGCCGAGGGGCTGATCGTCCCCAGCAAGCTCTTCGGGATCATGGCCGCCGGGAGGCCCTCCATCTTCATCGGGCCCCGCGACGCCGACACCGCGCAGGTCATCGACGCCGAGTCCTGCGGCGTGTGCCTCTCGCCGCACGACGACGAGGGCCTCGCCCGCGAGATCGAACGCCTCGCAGTGGATCGAGCCGAGCGTGAACAGTTCGGCCATGCCGCGCGCCGTGCGCTGCTCGCCCGCTATACCCGCGCACACTCGTGCGAAGCGCTCGACGCAATCTGCGCCCGGGTGACCGGGCGCAGCAGCGCACGAGTGACCCGCGCGGGATCACCCATCGCCACGGAGGGCGCACGATGAGCACCAGCGCTCCCACGTCCATCGATGCCTCCGCGCAGCCGGGCCGCGCCGAGGTCAACCTCAGCAACAAGCCGAGCCCGCACTCGCTCAAGAACCGCCTCGCGCGCGTCTTCTGGGGCGTCGTGCAGCTCAGCATCTTCCGGTACAGCCCGCCGAAAGCGTACGCCTGGCGACGCATGCTGCTCCGCATGTTCGGCGCGCGGATCGGCAGCGGCGTCCGGGTCGGGCGTCGCCTCCGCGTGTGGGGACCGTGGAACCTCGTCGTCCACGACGGCGCTTCCATCGGGGACTATTGCGATCTGTACTCCGTCGATCACATCGAGATCGGGCGGAACACCCACATCGATATCGCCTGCTACCTCTGCGGCGCCACGCACGACCACACCCACCCACGCTTCCCCCTCACCCCAGCGCCCATCGTCCTCAAGGACGACGTGTGGCTTGAGTCCGACTGCTTCGTCGGGCCCGGCGTCACCATCGGGCGGGGCGCGGTGCTCCGCGCACGCACCAGCGCCTTCAAGGATCTCGCGCCCGACCTCATGTACCTCGGCAGCCCGGCCCGCCCGGTGGGGCCCGCAGACGGACCGTTCGATCCCTTCGCGGGCGCTACGCCCGTGACCTCACGCGAGGATTCCATGAACATCCCTGCAGCGCACGACGCTCGCCCGCAGGTCGACATCTCGCACGCGCGCAGCGCCTTCTCCGCGCGCCATCGCCTCATGCGGGCCGTGTGGAACGTCGTCTGGGTGGTCCTGTTCCGTCCCTCGCCGCGCCCGCTCCACAAGTGGCGCAACCTGCTGCTCCGCCTCTTCGGCGCGCGGATCAGCCCCAAGGCGCGCGTCTACCCGCGCGCCAAGGTCTGGGCGCCGTGGAACCTCGTCATGGAGGACTACGCCACGCTCGCCGACGATGTGGACTGCTACTGCGTCGACACCATCTCCGTCGGCAAGCACTCCGTCATCAGCCAGTACACCTACCTCTGCGGCGCGACGCACGACTACCAGCACCCCTCTCGCCCCCTCGTCCCGCTCCCCGTCACCATTGGCTCGCAATGCTGGATCGCCGCCGACGTCTTCGTCGCACCGGGCGTGTCCATCGGCGAGGGCTCGGTCGTCGGCGCGCGCTCGGCCGTCTTCCGGGACCTCCCCGCGTGGAAGGTCTGCGTCGGAACGCCCGCACGCCCGATCGGTGACCGCATCCTCGGCGATCTCTCTCCCCACAAGAACCTCCCCAAGGGCGAACGTCCGGAAGACGCCCACAGCACCGAAGGCGCGTCCGCGTGATCCAAAGACCACTCCCCATACGCTGCCTCACGCCGCGCGATCGCGACGAGCGCGGCAATGCCTGGCACTACTGGGTCGGGTACTACGACAAGCAGCCCTGGTCGCGCGACGGCACGCGTCTGCTCTGCCATCGCGCCACGTTCGCCGATCGATTTCCCCGCGCGGGCGAGCCCTGCGAGATCGGCGTCGTCGATACCACATCCGGCGCGTTCACCACGCTCGCCACCAGCCGCGCGTGGAACTGGCAGCAGGGCGCAATGGCCCAGTGGATTCCCGACCCGAACAACCCCGAGCGCGAGCTCATCCTCTTCAACGACCTGCGCGACGCGCAGCACGCTGCGATCATCATCGACGCCGCCGGGAATGAGCAGCGCACCCTGCCCGCGCCCGTCTATGCCGTCAGCCCTGACAAAAGGACCACCCTCACGCTCTCATTCGCGCGGCTCAACACCTGCCGCCCGGAGTACGGCGTGCCGGGGCTGGTCGATCCGAACGCGAGCGTCATCGCGCCCGAGAACGACGGCGTGTGGCGCATGGACCTCGCGACCGGCGAGCGTGCGTTCCTCGTCTCGATCGCCGACCTGGCCGCCCACGACCCCGACGAGCGCGGCACGCATCGCCCCAACCACGTTAATCATCTGATGTTCAATACCTCGGGCACGCGGTTCTGCATGCTGCACCGCTTCGAGCGCCCGGACGGCATCACGCAGTCACGCCTGTTCACGCTGAACCTCGACGCGGACACCGCGCCCCGCGACCTCCGCCTGCTGATGTCGGGAATGGTCAGCCATTTCGACTGGCGCGACGATCGCACCATCCTCGCCTGGGCGGGGCATCGCAAGCTCCTCGGCGCGGGCGGACAATCAAGGTCCCCCGTCGCGCTCGCCATGAATCTCGCGCGACGCACGCTCAAGCCGGTGTACTACGCGCTCGGCAAGCCCCGCGTGCTCATGAACAAGATCGTCAAGGACTCCTACCTCCTCATCCCCGACACCGAGCACGCCGACACCCAGCGGTACGCCATGGGCGAACTCATCTGCGACGGGCACTGCACCTACAACCGCGCGGGCCCGTTCCCCGGACGCTTCTTTGTCACCGATGGCTATCCCGACCGCGGCCGCCAGCCCCTGTTCATCTGGGATACAAAGGACAACATCGGCTACACCGTGGGCCGCTACGACTCGCCGAAGCAGTTCGACGGCGATATCCGCGTCGATCTCCACCCGCGCTTCTCGCACGATGCAGCCCGCGTCTGCGTCGACTCCGCAATGGACGGCGCCCGCAAGATCTATGAGGTTGACGTGTCTTCACTCACCCACGCCGGAGCACGCTGATGCCCGTCTCCATCTTCATCCAGACGCTCGACGAGCAGGACAATCTTCCAGGATTGCTCGACTCCGTGAGCTTCGCGGACGACGTCGTCGTGCTCGATTCGCTCTCGAAGGACGACACCAAGAAGATCGCCCTCGAGCGCGGCTGCCGCTGGTTCGAGCGTCCCTACGACGGGCGTGGGCCGCACCAGAACTGGGCCATGGAGAACATCGACTTCAAGCACCGCTGGGTGTTCTACCTCGACGCCGACGAGCGCATGACCCCCGATCTCCGCGCCGAGATCGAGAAGATCGCCGATGCGTGGGATGCGGGCACCATGAACGACCAGAACGCGCCCGTCGCGTACTACTGCGGCAGGAAGAACTACTTCCGCGACCAGTGGCTTAAGCGCTCTATGCCGCCGGGCAACATCATGCGCTTCTTCCAGCCGCCCAAGATCCGCTTCGAGCGCCTCGCGAATCCGATCCCCAACGTTGACGGGAAGATCGGGTATCTCAAAGAGCACTTCATCCACTATAACTTCAGCAAGGGCCTCCGCGAGTGGTTCGAGCGTCACAACCGCTACTCGACCTACGAGGCCATCGAAACCGTCAAGGCGCTCAAGGCCAACCCCGTCAAGCTCTCTCGCCTCTTCTCGGGCGATCGCAACACGCGCCGCCTCGAGCTGAAGAACCTCTCGTTCCGCATGCCGCAGCGCCCGCTGCTCAAGTTCCTCTATATGTACCTCGGGCAGGGCGGCTTCCTCGACGGGCGCTCGGGCCTGACGTACTGCACGCTGCAGGCCGTGTACGAGTACATGATCTGCGTGAAGGTCGTCGAGCTGAAGCGGAAAGAGAAGGGGCTCATTCCTTCCTGACTTGGGTAGGTCGGCACTCCGTGCCGACGTGTGCTGGATCGGCTGGTGATGAGTGCGGACCTGAGAACTGCACAGGCGCAACGCCGAGTTTTTCATAACCCGTGCATTCTTCTCTGTGTCTCTGCGCCTCTGTGGCGAGATCCCTCAGGCCCTCCGCGCCGCCGCCGCGCGGATCGCCCCCTCCATCCCATCCACCATGTTCGCGAGCGTGAACTGCTGCGTCGCCGTCGTGTGCGCCGACGCGCTCAGACGCGATCGCAGCACACCATCACCCAGCACGCGCGCAAGCGTCTCGATCATCGCGTCGAGATCGCCGTGCGCATAGAGCAGCCCGTTCTCGCCATCGCGGAGCGCCTCGATCTCCGGGTTCTGCCCCTCGATCTTGTCGCTCGTCACGACGGGCAGCCCGTACCCCATCGCGTGCAGGATGCTCAGCCCGATGTTCTCCGGGTAGCAGAACACGTGGCTGCTCAGCATCCACGGCGCCAATTCCATCTCGTCGAAGATCGCGCCCGTGAACGTCACGCACGATCCGAGATCAAGCTCGCCCGCAAGCGATTCCAGCGCCGCCTGCGCCGGGCCCTTGCCGATGATCACGACGCGCAGCGTGTCGAACCGCTCGCGCAGCTTCGCCGCGGCGCGCAGCAGCAGGTCCGCGCGATTCTCTTCCAGCAGTCGGCTCACGAACACGATCGTCGGACGATCCGCGAGCGCGTGCCCCACCTGGAACGCGCGCAGCTCGTCCGGACGAGAGAGCCAGTGCTCCCGCGCTCGCTGGATCGGCCCCTGGTCGAGCGCGTTGAGCGCAACGTGCACGCGCGACGGGGCCCACCCGCGCTCGACGTACCGCCGCGCCGCGGTGTGGTTGTAGAACATCACCACGTCCGCGAGCTTCGCCACGCGCTCCCGCGCACGCGCACGCCGCGGCGACTCGTTCTTCGAGTATCCATGCCCCCAGACGATCGTGCCCACGCCCGACGCCCGCGCACGCAGCAGCGCCGGGACCAGCGAGAGGTACCCCGCGTTCCAGCTCAGGCACAGCACGTCGCACCGCTTCTTTGTCGCCTCGCGCACCTGCGCGCTGTTCCAGATCAGGCTCCGCCCACGCACCTTGGCGATTCGCATGCGCGAGAGCTCCGCCCGGAAGCCGTCCGCGTCGACGTTCGTGATCCCGGGCGACTGCGCGTACACCAGCCGGAAGTCGATCCCCGCCCGGCCCGCCAGCTCGCGATACACCGGCACGCGGTACTTCGCCAGCGACGGCTGCACAAACACCACCCGCAGCGAACCGTCCGCCATGCCGCGCTCCTCTCGCCCCGCCCACAAACACCCCGCTGCCTTGTTCATCCTCCCTCCCCTGCGCCCCGTGGGAGAGGGCCGGGGTGGGGGCATCCAACAATCCCCACCCACTATCGGCACACCATCCTCGCCCAGCGCGAACACGCGGCGAACCATCCCGCCCCCAACGCCGATATGACGGACTCGCCATGCCCCGACGAATCCTCCACTACGTGAAAGAGCTCCGCCTGGAACAGGGGGGTGTCGTTCGCGCGATGATCGACATGTGCAGCCTCATCGCCCGTTCCGGGGATGAGGTCACCGCCCTCGCCACCGATCCCAAGGACGCTCCGGACGCCTGGAAGGCCGCGAGCCCGCCGCCTGGCACCCCGAAACTGGTGGACATCGGCCGCCCCGCGGGCCGCCTCGGGCGATTCTCTTCGGCCCAGATCGCCCGCGTCCGCGACCTGATCTCCCGTCACGACGTCGTCCACATCCATTCCATGTGGACGCCCAGCAACATCCAGATCGCCGCCCTGTGCCGATCGCTGGGCGTGCAGTACGTCCTGAGCGTCCACGGCATGCTGGACGACTGGTCGATGGCGCAATCGCGAGCGAAGAAGCGCGTGTTCCTGCTCCTTGGCGGGAACGCGATGCTGCGCGGTGCGGCGAGCGTGCACTTCACCGCGCAGGCGGAGCTCGATCAGGGCGTCAAGTGGATCGGATCCGGCGCGGCGCGGGGCGTGGTCGTCCCCCTGCTGTTCGACCTCGCGCCCTTTGGGCGACTGCCCGGGCCCGAACTCGCCCGTGAGCGATTCGCCGACGCGTTCGCTGGCGCGAGCAAGACGTTCCTCTTTCTCAGCCGCCTGCACTACAAGAAGGGCCCAGATGCCCTGATCCGAGCGGCGATCCAGCTGCGTGCGTCGCGGCCCGATGCCCGCATCCTGATTGCCGGATCGGGTGAGCCCGCGTACGAGAAGGAACTCGCCGATCTCGCGCACGGGCTCGGCGTCGACGGGTTTGTTCGATTCCTCGGATTCGTCTCGGGCGATCTGAAGCTCTCGCTCTACCAGGCCGCGGACGTGTTCGTGCTGCCCACGAGCCAGGAGAACTTCGGGTACGTGTTCTTTGAGGCCCTCGCGTGCGGGACGCCCGTGCTCACGACCCGCGGCGTCGACACGTGGCCCGAGATCGAGGCCTCCGGGGGCGGCCGGATCATCGATTTCCCGACGGTCGGGGACGAGGGCCTGGCGCGGGCCCTTAATGACATAGCGGGTCTTGAACTCTCCACGATGGGACAGGCCGGGCGGGATTGGGTCTTCGCCAACCTGTCGGAGCGCGTGATCGCCGAACGTTTTCAGGCACTTTACTCGCGCCTCGCTCGGAGCCAATCCCGCGATCCGGGTCAAGCGGCCTTGCCCGCAACCCGATAACCCCATCGACACACGCAGACCACAGAGCCGATCCACGCATGGCATTCCCCTCGCTCGTCATCACGATCCTCGGCATCGCGACCGCGGTCGTCATGCTCGTGCAGGCGCTCACGCGCCGCGTTGATCTCTTGAGCCTGCGCAACTTCTTCCTGCTTGGCTTCCTGATCTTCCAGGTCTCGAGCGCGCTCATCGCCTTCAACACGCGAGTCTTCGGCGATTTCCGCATCGCGGAGCCCGAGCACGCGGCCCGGATCTATTGTGTCGTCGCGACCGTCTTCATGATCCTCTTTCTCGCCTTCTATCAGTCTGGAATCATCGCCAAGCGAGTCGCGCTCCGCCTACCCGTGGGAACCAGCGTCCCCCAGACGAGCGCTCTGCTGACCCTTGCGGTCCTCTTCCTCCTCTCCGGCCTCCTCGGGCGGTTCGTCCTCACCTACGTACCGGTGGTCGGCCCACTGGCATTCATCGCGGGATCGGCGTTTACCGCCGCCGCCGCGACCATCGCCGCATGGTGCTGGTCGAAGCAATGGTGGAACCCCGTGCTCGCACTGTTCGGGGGGGGCATCATTGCCGTTGCGTTCGCCTCCTCCCTCATCGGCAGCTTCGGCCGGCGCGATATCGCGGCGGTGCTGCTGGGTGTCATCTGGGGTTCGTACCACGGATGGTGGAAGTACCTCCCACCAATGACCACCATCTTCCGGCTCGGCGTAGTCGGAGCGGCGGGCGCGATATTCCTCGCCGCGTTCTCGACCATCCGGAGCCAAGAGCTCCGTGAGGCACGCTCACTCCATCGGGTTGTCAGCGCACTCGCCAATGCAGATGTTTCAACGGGCCTGATCGATCTCGCGACCGGGCAGCTTGCCGCCCCGAACAGCATGTGGATCATCGACACCCATCCACTCTCGTTTGAACGCGACCCCCTGCACCAGCTCAAGTACACCACGCTCATGATCGTTCCGCGTCAGTTCTTCCCCGAGAGTTTCCCCAAGCCCGACGCGCTTGGACGCATCGCCGTCGATCGCGGAAACCTCAAGGGGCGCCCTTCAGGTTTCTCCATCGGCCCCGGTCTCGTCGGGCATCTGTGGTACGACGTGGTGTGGATCTCGCTGCCTCTCTACGCGTTCCTGCTCGCGATCTTCGTCCGCACGCTCGATGAACTCCCTCGCATCCACGGCGGGAACGCGTTTGCGATCGTCCCCGTCGGCGTCGCGCTTGGGCAGATCATTGGGCTCAGCCGTGGGGAACTTGGGCTCTTTCTCTTTCGAGCCACCCTGTCAACGATCCTGACCTGGATCGCGATGCTCCTGCTCGCCCGCCTCATTGCACGGATGGGCTGGACCGTGAACGTCGACGCCGCACCGGACGACGAGCATGCCTACGACAACTACGCCGACGAGAGCTTTCCTGAGCACGAGGGCGGGCACGAGGCCAACGCCGCCTGAGCCGCTTCGATCCCCCCAAACGGGCCATTCGATCCTCTCGACGCCGGCCGAAAATCTGCCGGTGCGCCAGCCTTTGCACGATTCCACGCCTCTGGGCCGACCTGCGCGCATTCCGTCTCTACCGTCCCTGCGGCCTGCGCGGGTCCGGTCGTCCCGCGACCGCTTGCCGCCTGCAAGGGGGGTTTGGCATGTTTGCAAAGGAGAATGTCCACGGACCGCGCATGGATTCGTTCTGGGGGGTGACCACCATGGCCACGAAGCTCGCTCTCATCCTCGCTGCCTCGCTGCTCGCATCATGCGGGAACGCGTACGCCTGGCAGCCCAAGGCGCCCACCGGAGGCGGTGACGATCCCGTCACCGAGATCCCCGACGCGCCGCCCAAGGCCGGTTGGGTCCGCGCCCAGCTCATCAACGGCGTGCCCGTGCTCACCGACACCCGCGACGGCACCATCGTCGTCGCTCGCGCACGCGACTCGCTCTACGAGGCCGACAAGCGTTCCGATGTGCTTGCTCCCAGCGTCTCCATGCTGCCCAAGGAGGGTGGCTGCGATCTCGTGCTGAACTTCCACAACGATCGCGCCGTGCCCATGAAGATCGGGCGCATCCGCATCGGCAACATCAATCTCGGCCCGAACGTCACCTGGCAGGACTTCGATGATGTCGGACAGGACGCACGCGCCAACGCCGAGACCTGGGTGCCCCAGGCGTGGGTCTATCCCGAGAACATCTACTCACCGGTCGCCGTCTTTCGCAACGACAAGTACGCGGTCGGCGTGAGCCTGCACTACCCGGTGATCGAGTGGGAGCACCAGGCGCGCCTCATGATCCGCTCGCCCAGGAACCCCGCCTACGACGCCACGCAGCGCGGCTGGGAGATCGAGTTCCGCCTCTCGTCGATCGGCGAGAAGGGCGCGAAGCTCGCTTACGACGCGATCCTCCAGCCCGGCGAACGCCGCACGTACACCATCGCCATCCGCGTCACCGATCGCTCCGATGAATGGGTCCGCACGCTCGTGCCCTATCGCGATTACTTCCAGTCGCTCTATGGCGGCGTGGACTACGTTCGTGACCCTCGCCCCGTCAACGGCGGAACGCTCGCCGCCAAGGCCAACGTCAGCGGCGCCAACCCCGACGGCTGGGCTGTCCCCGCCGACATCCGCATGGATCGCAACGGCTGGCGCCCGCTCGCGACGCAACTGACCGAGCGCGCGGGTTGGGATCGCCACATGCTCTGGCACGCGCCGGGGCACTACAAGCAGGACCGGACGACGCCATTCTGGTACGCCACCGCTTGGAATCGCGATCCCGAGCTCGCGCAGGTCTTCGACAAGAACAAGGCCTTCGGGCCCCTGCTCGCCTCGGGCGACCAGCTTGGCTTCTGGTGGACCTTCTCCGCACTCATCCGCGATCGCTCGGGCAACATCGTCGGCATCGACCCCGACGATCCGTGGATGATGCAGCAGGGCTACAACGAGATCGACGCCGTCGCGCGAACTGGCGCGACGCTCGTGGGCATGGACGCTTTCTCCGGTTCGTATTCCCCGGGATGGAACCGCTACAAGTGGATCAAGAACCTTCATGAGCGCCAGCCGCAGATCAAGTTCATCCTCGAGCCCCACAACAGCGACGTGATGCACAACCTCGCGCCGACGTGGATCGAGGGGCTCCGAGGCGATCAGAACGCGAAGAGCCCCGATGATTTCATCCGGATCCGCCAGTCGCACATCCTCGCCGACCTGCTCAACCCCGGGCACGAGACGTGGATGGGATGGGACTATCGCTTCCACCGTAGCGTCCTGAACATCCAGTGGCCCGATTCGTCGATGATCGCCGCCGATGCGGAGCGCATCGCGAGCATGGGCTACGTTCCGTGCATCTTCTGGTCGCGCGGCCTCTCACGCGACGTCCGCGCCGTCGAGAGCTGGAAGCACACCATCCCGGCCGACATCCGCGCTGGCGGCGCGAGCGGCGACGCCCACGCCACCAGCAGCATCGCCCTCCCGAATGGCTTCCTCCCCATCGACGACGGCGGTGGCGAGCAGGTCAAGGGCGAACCCCCGCCCACGCTCGTCCCCGCACCGGGCCAGACCGCCGGTGTGGTCCGCGTCCGCCGCGTGCCCGGCGCCGGGCAGTATGCTGGCGAGCAGCTCGAGACGACGGACAATGGCGCGACGCAGCGATCGTTCCGCTCGGGCTCGAACGCGGCGAGCCCCGTGAAGTCCCGCTTCTTCTTCAAGCCGTCGGAAGTGCGCCGGGCCATCGCCCATGCGATGGCGCCCGCCAAGCCCGCCGAGAAGGACAAGGGCGAGAGCACGCTGGCGAACGTGAGCGACGAGTAGCCGACGCACCGAAACACTTTGGGGGCCGAGTCACACGACGTCCGGCTCGCCACGCCGCGGGTGCACGAAGCGCCCGCGGCTGGCTTTTTATGTGGGCGGATCCGATCGCGGCATCTCCAGCTCGACCTCGATCGCGCGATGGTCCGAGCCGAAACTCCCGAGCACGCGCCACGATCGCACACTCACGCTGCGCCGTGCCCATACATCATCGATCGAGACGCCCACCGGCTCAGGCAGCCAGCTCGGAAACGTCGAGGCCAGCCCCATCGGCTTCGCCCGCAGCCACCCGTCCCGAGCGAGCATGCGCGAGCGTGCGCCCGTCGGCGTCGTGTTCCCGTCCCCCACGATCAGCGTGGGCAGACCACGTGCCTCAAGCTGCTCCGCCGCGAGGCGGGCCGCCTCCAGCTCTTCGAACGCCATACGCCACCTGCGCGGCGTCGTCGCGCTCTCCGGATGCATCATCACCACGCCAAAGTCGCCGGTGGGCGCACGCACCCGGAGCGCCATGATCCCCTCGCCGCCCAGGTCCGGATGCTCGACCGGCTCGCGCTCGAGCGGCCAGCGGCTTACCACGACCTGCGCCGGGTTTTCATGACGCACCCAGTGACGCCACTCCTGGAATTGCATCGCCGGATCACGCTCGCCGAGCCGACCCGCACGAATGGCGCGGGCCAGCTCCGCGTTCGGCTCGGTCATGCACACAACGTCCGCCCCCACGCCCGCGATGTCATCGAGCACCAGCAGCGGATCACGCCCCGGGGCATGCGCGTTGAACTCCAGCACGCGGAGCGACGCGACCGTTGAACCCGGCGCACGCGGCAGACGTCGCACGCTCGCGAAGCAGGCACCGAAACCGATCAGGGCCGCGAGGGACACGGCGATCGCTGTACGCAAGCGTGACGCCACGCACACGCCCGCGACGACCAGCGCGACCACCAACCCCTGCATCGAGAGCTCGGCGAGCAGGTCGACGGGCCACGCAACCGCGGGGAAGAGCCACGCGAGCGACCACACGAGCGTGCCGACGCCCATCAGCCTCGCGAGAAGCGCAACGCATCGCCCCACCCGCGATCGGGCCCGCCCATGACGCGCCCCGTCCCCATTCCCGCCCGTGTCCCGCATGCCCCCACTATCGGACGAGCGGGACTTCGGTTCGCCCGTGACACGAACGTTCCTCCCCGCCAAAGCCTCGCGAGCGTGCGGGCTGGGCAGGCGGGTTCGTCTGTTCGGATTGGGCGGGCGCGTCCATTGGTCCGGGGGGCCGATGGCGGGCGTCCGGATCGCCGATTCTTCATGATTAAGGGAGTGGACGCGCACGCCGCCCGGCAGCGGGGCGACGCGCGGGTCGGTCCGAGAGGTGTCGGATGCGCTCATGAAGACGGCCTTCGCCCCAATCCGCCTGCTCGCGATCTTCGGCGCGATGATCGTCGCGCTGATGACGACGCGCGCTACGCGCGCGCAGGATATGGTCGTTGCGCCGAGCGACGTCGAGACGGGCGTGCGCGTCGATGCGAGCATGTTCGCGGGCGACCTGATGATCGAGGATCGCACTACGGGGACGCCGCTGGTCATGCGCCAGCTCGACCCGCTCTACGACCACTTCCCGGGCGCCGAGGCACTGACGGCACGGATCTCCATGCGCCCCGCGCCCGACGGCGCGGACGTCACGCTCACCCTGACCAACACCGCCAGCGAACCGCTCCGCGCGGGACGCGTGCGCATCGGGCTCCTGAACCTGGGACAGTCCGTGCTCGGCCCCGACCCGGCGCACCCGGAGCGAGTCATCCGCGGCGAGCGCGAGAAGATGGACCCCATCGTCCGCACATACCCCATCGACGCGTACATGCCCGCGCTCGTCCTGCGCGGCGAGCGCTACGCGGCGGGCGTGAGCATCGCGTACCCGGTCCTGGAATACGAGCACGACGTGTCGATGGAGGCATCGTCGCCCAACGTCGGGCCCAAGGGTGGCGGCCCGCGCGGATACGAGATCGTGCTGGCCCTGTCGAACATGCCGGACCGCGAGCCCACGCTCGCGAACGAGTGCATCGTGCCGCCGGGCGAGAAGCGCTCGTACACCATCTCGATCCGCTTCACCGACCAGCCCGACGACTGGATGCGCACGCTGCTGCCCTACCGCACGTACTTCCGATCCCGCTACGGCGGCGTTGCATACCAGCGCGATCCGCGTGCCGTCACGATCGAGCGCCTCGCGCGCAGCGCCGCGATCTCGAGCGACAACCCGCGCGGCTGGGTCCTCCACCCGCTGCTCCGCCCGGACCGCAACGGATGGTCGCCGCTGGCGTCGGAGCTGGAGAAGCGCCGGAACTGGGATCGCGTGGTGCTGGAGGGTGTCGCGGGCGCACCGCCCGCGGAGCAGTACACGCCGTTCCATTTCGTGACGGCGCTGGAGTCCGATCCGCGTCTGAACATGATGCTGTCGCCCGACTCGCCCATGCGGCGCGTGCCCGAACTTGGCTTTGTGTGGCTCCGCTCGGGCAGCATCTTCGGACGCCAGGGCCAGTGCCTCTCCATCGACCCGGACGTCGCGGGCCAGCAGAAGCACCTTGGCGACGAGATCGGCGCGCTGCAGCGTGCCGGCGCGAGCACGATCGTGCTCGATGAGTTCGACCATCGCTCCAGCCCGCTGTGGAAGCGCATCGGATGGATGCAGCTCATCTCGGAGCAGGCCCCGGGCGTGCACATGGTCGTGCGCGGCGGATGCGATCTGACGCACGTGCTGGGCGCGATCGCGTACGACGGGCTCGATCGCCAGGCGTCGAGCGCGGATGGGCTGCTCCCCGCCTCGACTCCGTTCGAGCTCGCGGACTTCCTGCTGCCCGGGCACGAGACGTGGCTCGAGGTCGACTACGACGTGCACCGCGAGAAGTTCAACGCGGTCGTGTCGCAATCGCAGGTCGAGGCGGACGTCGCGCGCGTCGCGTCGCTGGGCTTCGTGCCCGCGATGTACACCTCGCGCCCGCTGCGTCGCGCGTACGCGGCGCACGAGAGCTGGACGTCGAGCGTACCGGCCTCGCTGCTTGCGCCGGTGTTCCAGGAGCCCGAGGCCAGGCACGCGATCGCGCAGGACGAGCCCGCGCCAACCGCGTCTCCGAGCCCGCGCACGAACGAGACGCAGCGCGTGCACACGCCCTCGCGCGACCTGGCCCGCACGCCCGGACGGGGCGGCGTGCGCATCAGCCGTCCGCAGGGCAGCGCTCCGCCCCAGACGAAGATCCGCGTCCTCGACGCGGGCCCGACCGCGCTCTCGTCCGAGGACCGCCCGGCCCGCATCCTGCGCCGCAAGCGTGTGGCGTCGCTGGTGGTGTTCGATGCAAGCGATGCGCGCGACGCGATCAGCCGCACGAAGCTGCTCGAGGATGCATCAGGCGAGCACGTGCGAGAAAACCCGGGCAACGCCCAGGCCGATTGAGGCGATCTACGTGCCATAGAGCGTGTGGATGCGCACGCCGTGCGCAGCGAGCGGAGCACACCGCCGGAGCAGGTCGTGCTCGTGCAGCCATGAGCTGAGCACCAGATCGCGTGCGTCCGTGCGAATCGCATCATCAGGACCAATGATCGGCACGCCGCGCAGATCGCCGCCCCACCGCGCGGGATCGTCATCAACGATCGCGACGACGCGCGCGGGTCCGGACGTGAGCGCGTCCCAGATCGCGAGCGTGTGCCTCCCCGCACCATGCACAAGGATCGGGCGTTCGCCGATGCGTTCGACCACGCGCCGCGCACGCACGCATGCATCGGACGGCACACTCCCGCTCCCCATGACATCATCAAAGAAATCGAACGCCGTCGGAACGCGATGGTCCCACACGACCATCGGCGCCTCGAAGCACGCGCCGAGAGCGCGGTGCAATGCGTCGGCGTGCCCCGCGAGTGAGAAGCGTTCGCGCACCGCTTCATACGCCCCGCGCGCGATGCTCTGAGTATTTCCCTGGAGGAGCCGCACAATGCCCCCCGCGAGCTGCGCCGCCGCGGCACGCTCGTCATCGTCGCGGTGCGACGGGCACAGCACGCCCGATCGCATATCCTCGATTCCTTCCGAATGGCCCGAGCCGGTATCGGTGACGATCGGAACGCAACCCATCGCCGCAGCTTCAAGCCTCGCGTACCCGAGCGCCTCGTGGCGTGAGGGCAGCAGCAGCGCGTCAGCACGCGCGACGTGCTCGCGCACTCCGTCGGAAGACATCGCGCCAAGCAGACGAACAGAAGCCCGTGAATGTGCCTCACGCTCGACCTCGGCACGGGCCGGCCCGTCACCGATGATCGTGATCTCGTGTGCGATCCCGCGAGCGTGCAGTTCGTCCGCAAGCCAGACGCACGCGAGCACGCGCTTGACGTCCCGCTCGAGCCGCCCCGCGTAGACCAATCGCACCGCTCGCCCAGCGATCGCCTCACGTTGCGGCGGCGCTCCCGGACACTCGACCCCGTGCGGGATGCGCAGGATCTCGCGGCCGGGCAACCTCTCTCGTAGCAGGGCCGCGCCGCGCTCGCCCACGCCAGCAATCGCCGAGAGCCCCGGCGCATACCGCTCCATCACGCGCAGGTCGTGCGGGTACTCGGAGTGCAGCACGCCCAGCGTGCGCACACGCTCGCCCATCGCTTCGGCGATCTCGATCGCAAGCCCGTACGCGTCGCCCGAGATCGTGGGCGCGAGCACGACGCGATCGGCATCGTCCAGCACGCGTGCGAGCCCGTCGCACGCAGCCTCCACGGTCTCTGGATCGATCCGCCGGCCAGCGCCCACGATCGGACCGGGCAGACGCACGATCGCTGGCGCACCGTCGAACTCACCCGAAACATCGCGTAACGCGGCGTCCGTCCCGGGCCCGATGATGAGCACGCCGCGGCCGCCGCGCGACTCGACCGCACGCGTCGCACCACGTGCCCAGGTCGTCACGCCGCCGAGCGAGAGTCCCGTCGGCAGGATGACCGCCAGCGTGTTCCGCACGCTACTTCCATCGGCAGGAGTTCACGATCGGATGCACGCGCCGTGCCATCCACACGCCGCATCACGCCGCGAGGGAGCGCCCGCCCGTCGCGCACGCCTCGGCGATCACGCCGAGCTCGGAACGAGCGACCTCCTCGACCCCGAACGCGGCCCGAGTCACCCGCGCCGCGTTCATACCCAGCATCTCGCACCACTCCGGATCCTCAAGAAGCCCGAGGAACGCGCTGGAGAACGAGTCCGCGATGTCGTCCGGAATCCGCACGCCCGTCGCCCCGTTCTGCACCAGCCCGCCCAGCCCCGCCGCGTCGTTCGTCACGATGGGGCAGCCCGCCGCCATCGCCTCGATCACCGCACGCGGGTGCCACTCATGCGTGGACGCGTCGGCATAGATCGTCGCACGACGCATCGCCTCGCGCACCTCGCTCCAGGCAACCCACCCCGGCGCTTCCAGGCGCACACCCAGGCCCGCCGCAAGGTCGCACGCGCTCGCCCGCTCGGGGCCGTCACCGATCAGCAGCAGGCGCACCCGATCCCGCGCCTCGTCGTCGATCGATGCCACGCTCCGCACGAGGGAGTCCATCCGCTTCCGCCCGACGAACGGCCCCACGCACAGGATCGTCGCCGGGTCCCGCTCGTCGGATCCCGTGGGCGGTTCGTCGGTCGGCACGAAGTTGGGCACCACACGGAGACGCTCCTCCGCCAGCCCGAACCGCCATGCCAGCTCGTCCACCTGCTTGCCCGTTGTGCCCACGATCAGGCCGGCGGCACGGCACAGCTCGCGCTCGATCCGCCCCGCCTCGGCGGTGCGCGGATCGTCCGGACCACGCTCGATCGCGAGCCGGCGCGACCAGATGTGCCCCGCCCGCGCGATCAGCCGCACGTCCATCCCACGCTCCCGCAACTGATCACCCGCGGCGAGCGCGAGCGGACCGGCGGACATCTGGCAGGTGCGGATGACGACGTTCGCCCCGACACCGAAGCGACCGAGCAGTTCGCGGACGAGTCGCCCGTCCGCCGCCCGGGGCGCAAAACCCGTCACGAACGCGATGTCGCCGTTTGGATCGACCGCGCGTACCGCGGCGTCATCGCCCGGATGGGCCTCGCCCGAGGCCACGATGAGCGCACCGACCCCCGCCCGCATCGCGTGCCAGAGCACCGCCTCGCGTTCGAGGAGCCCGCGGGCGTGCCACGAGGCGAGGCTCTCGCGGAACGGAAGCATCACGATGAGCGCGTCGCAAACGCGGTCCATGTGGCAAACTCCGTCGAACCGGGCTGCGAGGCCGGCTCCAAGAAGAAGGATTCGGCCTTGTCGACTCCGCGCATGAGGGATGCTCCGAATTCCCGTTCATCATTTGTGCCTAATCCCACACAACTTGCGCAATTCTTGCGCATTCATCCCGCGTATGCGCCCTCGACTCCAACGCCGCATGACATCCCTCGCCAGCGGCAGTCCGCCGTCGAATCTGCGCGCCGACGTTCGCCCCCGCCGATGACGGAGGGCGATGGACTCCGGCGCCCGTCGAACGCTCATCCTGCACCAGTTCCGCTTCGGAACCGACCACTTCCGGGGGGTCGATGCCGCCTGCGCCGATGCAAGCCTCGGCGCCCGGCGCGTGCTCCCGTTCGAGCCGCCGCCCAAGCTCGATGACTCGACGCTCGCCGCGGTGGTCACCGACGCCACCTCGGCCCGGGCACGCGACCTCCTCCGCGAAGCGGCCCGCGTGGGCGCCCGGCGCGTGCTGCTGATGGATGGCGTCGTCGACTTCCGCAACACCTTCCGCAACCGCGTGCTCGCCCCGACACCGATCGGTCGCGTGCTCACACGCGACGCCATCGGGCCCGACACACCGACGGGCTTCCTGCGCCCCGCGCCCGTCGATCTGATCGCGTGCGCGAGCGAGGACGACGCGGCGGTCCTACGAGCGCTCGGGAACGAGGCCCTCGCAACGGGCCTGCCACGCCTTGTGAACGAACCGAAGGGCGCGAGCGATCACACCATCAACGCGCCGATCGACCCGCGCGGAATCATCGTCGCAACGGCAACCAATCCCGCGTTCTCCAACGAAGAGCGTGCGTTGCTCATCGAGGCGCTGCGAAGCGTGCGGGATGCGTCCGAACGCATGCGCGTTCATGTCTCATGGCGATTGACGGGCGGGCTCGCGCGTGAGCTCGATGTACCGCAGGACGAGCGCCCGCTTGCAGAAGCGCTGCGCGATGCACGCGCGATCATCCTCACCCCGAGCACGCTCCTGCTCGAAGCGAAGCTCGCAGAACGTGCCCGCGCCGCGCGGTTGCCCGTCGGCGTGCTCCATCCCTTCGGCACACCGCTATGGCATGCGGGGGACGTGCTCCTCGCGCCGCGCGGCACGAGCGACTGCGCCCGCGAGCGCACCGCGGAACCACATCTCGACTGGACCGCTCTCGACATCATCGCGCAGCAGGCCGCCCACACAATGCACCACGCCGCCGATGCATACGGCCTGATCGACATGCTCCTCTCGCTCGGGATGGAGTCCATTCCCGATGGTCGACTCAGCGACATCCGGCACGAGGGCGCGGCGCGCCGCATCGTGGACGAACTGCAAACCAACCGTTCCGCGATCGCACTCCCAGCAGCGCCACCTACACCGACCGCGCACCTTCATGCCGACGCTCGCGCGGCACGCCCCACAAACGCAGCCGCATCCACGACAGCACCGCACATCCTGAGCTGCGTCGCGTGTGATTTCTCCGCCGTCGGCGGCGTGACGATCTGGTCGCAGCGCCTCGGCGCAGCGCTCGCCCGGCGCGGCTCGTTCCGATTCACCACGCTGCTCATCCTCACCGATCCGGACGTCTTCTCCGCGGCTCTCGCGATCCATGCGTGCGACGACCATACCCGCATGGTCGCACTCGATCCGACCGATCATCCGCTCGATGCGATCGCGACGCTTGAACGCGCCATCGAATCCCTCGCGCCCGATCTCGTCCTGCCCAACAACAGCGACATTGCCTACGCCGCGGCGATGCGCCTCCGCACCCAGGGCGTCCGCACCATCGGCATCGCGCACAGCGATGAGGACGCGCAGTTCGCCTGGCTGAACGCGTATCCACGCCGCGAGGCATCGATCGCCGTCAGCCGAACCTGCCGCGAGAGGTTCGACGCGCTCGACGCTCGCCTCGGACTCGCACACGTCCCGCACGCGACGATCACCTACGGCGTGCCCATCGCGCCGCATCCGCGCACGATCGACCGGACAGGCCCGCTCCGCATCGCGTACATCGGACGCCTCGTCGAATCGCAGAAACGCATCAGCGACTTCCCCCGGCTGCTCGCCGCACTGAGCACACGCGACGTGCCATTCCACTGCGACATCGTCGGCGACGGACCCCAGGAACGCATGGTTCGATCGATGATCGACGCCTTGCCGAACGCTCGTGCACAGCGCACGATCTCCATGCACGGCCCGCGCGATCCGGCATGGGTCCAGACGCTCCTCGACAACATTGACGTGAGCGTGCTCGTGAGCGAGTACGAGGGCACCTCCATCGCGATGCTCGAGGCGATGGGGCGCGGCGTCGTGCCCGTCGTGACGCGCGTGCGCAGCGGCGCGGCCGATTGGATCGAGGACGGCGTGAGTGGCTCGCTCACCGAAGTTGGCGACGTGGGCGCGATGGCCGATCGTGTCGTCGAGCTGCACCACGATCGCGATCGGCTTGCCCACATGGGCGCCGCGGCGTGGGAGCGTGTCCGTGGGCCGCTGTCCATCGATGCGATGGCGCTGCAGTACGAAACCATCCTTCACGATGCCATGCGTCAGCCGATGGATACCCGCCCGTGCGATGGCGTGTGCCGACTGCTCGAATCATGGCGCTGGAGCGGGCGCGGACGTGCAAACAGCGGCGCTGTCGATCGCATCGCAGAGACCCTTCGATCGTTCGGTTTCTCTCGCATACGGACCGCATCGACGCGCGACGATCTGCCTGTGGCTGACGCGAGCGCATGCGACGCACTCATCGTTGTCGAGCACGCATCGGACGAACTCCGCCGCGAAGCCGCGATCCTCCGCAACGCGGGCATCGGCGTCGTGCTCACCCCTTCGCTGCTCGACGAGGATGCCACGAGTCAATTGCGCACACAGATCGACCGCGCAGCCCGCGCCGGCGCCCGTCGCATCGCGATCTACGGACTTGGACGCCAGACGCAATCCGCCATGCACGCCCTGCAACCCGGACCGCATTGGCGAGGCGCCCGACTCATCGGCTTCATCGACGACGCCCCTCCCGCGCCGCGCGCCATGGGCCTGCCCGTTGTGACGCCCGCCCAGGCGATCGAACATCTCGCGTGCGACACGATCATCATCAACAACCGCGCATACGAGCAGCAGATGTGGGATCGCACACGCGTGCTTCGCGATGCTGGCGTCCAGGTCATTCGTTCCACGTCCTCCGTTTACTCCGCCACAGAGCTCGTGCGCGGGCAACCTCCGCGCGCCGCCGCCTGATCACCCACGCCCATCCCTATGAGGCATGAGATGTCCATGAGCACTCGCCCGTCCACCAACCGCCCGCTCGACCTGTTCATCGCCGGGCTTCCACGCGCCGGCACCACGATGCTCGCGAACCTGCTGACCGCGCCGCCCGAGCGCTTGGTCCTTGTGGAGCCGGGCCTGACACGGGGCGACCCCGGCGCTCACCTGCCGATGCAGTTCGAAGAGTTCCCGGACTGCCCCTCACCGGAGCACATGCTGCGCCGCGGCGACGAGTCGAGCGAAGCCCATTTCTGGCGCGTATGGGGGCCGATCATCTGCGGACTCCGCTCGTGGGGCGTCAAGGAAGTCAACCCGCTCGGCTACGACGACCTACTTGCGAAGTACCAGCCCCGGCGCGTGATCGTGCTTGTGCGTGATATCCGCGATGCCGCCCTGAGCCTCGCCGAAAAGCACACGCGATCGCCCATCCCAGGCAAGGGAATGGACTGGGCGACGCAACGGCTGATCGACGCCTCACACGCCTTGCTCCGCGTGCGATCGGCCGTGCCCTCGGATCGCGTGCGCGTCGTCAGGTACGAGGACTTTGTACGCGATCCCGCCGAACGCGCCGCACTGGAATCGTGGCTCGACTGGCCGCTCGCCGGTCGCCCGGATCGGCACATGGAGAGCTTTGGACGCGCCTGGGAGATCGAGCGCCACGCCGGACAAGTCAGTGATCGGAGCGTCGATCGCCGCAGCCGCGAGCCATCCGAAGATGCCCGTCGTTACGCGTCCGAGGTCGTCGAGCAACTCGCGGAGTTCCAGCGGACGTTCGGCTACTCGGCGCGTCATGCCGCCTGAGCACCACGACGCATGCCCGGGGGCACGATCGCCCACGCGCCCATCCAAGGCGTGACCACGCTCGCCCCCCGATCACGCCAGCGCAAGGCCGAGTCGATCATCGGACCCGGCGACATCGTCCCCGGCACAACGACATCCGCGCGCTGTTCATCCCGCTCGATCACGACGCCCATCGCCTGCAGCGCGCGGACCACGCACCACGCGTTCTTCCCGGCGTCGACAATCGCGGCGGATCGGAAGCCCTCCCGCGCCCACGCGATCTCGATCGCCTCGTACGCGTGCGACAGGCCCGTGAATCGATCCCAATGCGCACGCGGCATGGGCATCCTCGCCTGCGCACGGATCGTCTGACGCAGCTCGACGAGGCCCGCGCCGAATCCACCCCCAGCCTGCTCCTTGCGAGCGATCGCGCGATAGCGCCGCCGCGTCTCGCGGAGCAGCTCGCGCCGATCCTCTTCCGGCGCATAGCGCTGGATGACCCAGCCATTGTTCCGCACGAGACGATGCAGGATCGCGTCCATGTCACGACCCGCACTTACCTTGCGATGCTCCACGCGGAACGCCGGATCGAACACCACCCGCCACCCCGCGGCGATCATCCGCGCGGCGAGGTCATACTCCTCGACGTAGTAATTGAACGCGTGGTCGTACCCGCCGAGGTCCAGGAACACGCGCCTGCGGATCGCGACGCCGCACCCGATGAACACCTCGGGCAGCCCGCCCTGCTCACGCCCGCGGGCATCGCTCAGCACGATGTCCGCCATCACCGCGCCAACGCGCGCGTCCTGGCGTGCGAGCGCGTGCATGAATCCCGCATCGAGCGGCGCCGAATCGTCATCGAGCATGACGACCCACTCGCATCGCGGATCGCTCGCCTCGACCGCCACATTGCGCGCCGCGGCGCCCATGTTCTCGCTCAGGTCCAGCCGTCGGACGAGCAGCCCGTTCTCAAGACGGCGTGGCGTACGCGGACGCTCGCGCGAGGCGTTGTCCGCAACGATCACCTCGCCCGGCCCCACGTCCAGCGCACCGAGCATCGCGAGCGTTCTCGCAAGCTCTTCTTCCCGATCCCGATGCGGCATCACGAACGCGATCACGACGCGCGCCTCGTTGGACGTGACACGATCTCCGGGTCCGCTAGCGTCAGGTGCGACGCGTGAAGCCGCGCCACCGCCTGTCGCAGATCCGCCGCACTCACCGGCACGTTGCCCACCCGCGACCCCTCGCACGCCGCCGCGAGCGATCCCAGCATCGCCGCGCCGAGCAGGCTCGCGCCCGACGCGAGCGCGAGCGTTGCCGCCGTCAGCAACGCATCACCGCACCCCAGCGGGTCGATCGCGTGCGCCGAGAGCGCCGGCACGTGCTCGGCACGCAGCCGCCGATTCCATGCTCGCTGGTCCTCGTCCGCGCCCGGCAGTTTGTCGAACGCAACAAGCCCCTCCGGCCCCATCGTCACGAGAGCCTGCCGCGTCTGCGTCTCGCTCATGAGGCGCCACGCCGCGGCGGGCAGGCCCTCGTCATACACGCGGAGCGCGTCGCGCAGCTCCTGCTCGCTCGGGCAGAGCAGATCCGCACGCCGCATCGCCAGCAGCGATGATCGCTTCCCGCTCACGTCGCCCGACACCACCCCCGCGTGCGGACGTGCGCCCGTGCACACACGCGACAGCATCGATGGCGTAAACAGACCAATCCCAAAGTCGGTGATGACCAGCGCATCGCAACCCTCGCGCGCCGCGTCCACCGCCGTCCCCACGAGTGCGTCCTGGCGGCTCGCATCGAGCGTGATCGGATCGACCAGATCGACCTTCATCACCTTCTGCGCGCCCACAAGGAACCGCTGCTTCTCGGCCAGAGACTCGTCCGTGCGAACGTGGCGCACCTCGATGCCCTCGCCCACCAGCCGCGCCCGCACCTGCCGCGCCACCTCGTCCTCGGGCATGCCCGTCACGAGCACGGGCCTCGCGCCCATCGCCGCGGCGTGACGCGCAACGATCGCCGCCCCACCGTCGTATCGCCGATGCTCGAGCGGGCGGAGCGTCATGACCGGGCTCTCGCCCGCGACCTCGGGCCGATCGCACAGCACGTACACGTCGAGGATCGTCTCACCCACAATCACGACGCGCTTCCCGCGCATCGCCCCCACAACGCCCGAGAGCGCGGGCCCCGCACACCGCTCGTCGCTCAGCAGCGAGGCGAGGCGATGGTGGTACGGATCGACGCTGCTCTCCATCGCGGCGATCAGCGCCGTCGAGCTGAACACCACGTCGCCCGAACTGAATACGACCCGCCCGCCACCCGACTCGACCGCCGCCCGCTCCCGCGCGAACCGCTCGTCGTGGTTGTGCTCGTACTCGCGACCCTTCACATACACGTCGGGCCTGACCGTGCCCAGCAACTCCTCCGCCGTCGCGGAATCGTCGACGTGCACCCAGTCCACGAAGTCCAGCGCAGCAAGGTTCTCCGCACGCAGCTCCTCAGGGATCAGCGGCCTGCCCTGCCCCTTGGCGATGTGCCGATCACCCGTGATCGAGACCAGCAGCACGTCGCCCTGCGCCTTCGCCTGCCGGAGATGCCGCACGTGCCCGGGATGCACGATGTCGAAGCACCCGTGGCACTGCACGACGGCGCGCCCCTCACGCCGCGCCTCCTCGCGGGCCGCGATCAGCCCCTCGCGCGTCAGGATCTTCCCGCTCATGCCGACCTCCCCGAGCGGCGCGCGCTCGCCATGCTTTATCGGCGGAACCGCCCGCCCCCGGTCGATAACCACAACATGACCACGCAGCGCGTCTCGCGCGAGCAGATCCTGACGCTCTTCCGCGACGCCAAGCTCTGGGCCTTCGCCTCCATCGCCCAGCAATACCTTGCCAAGGCCCCCGAAGACCACGCCATGCGATTCGCCCTCGCCGCGGCCCTCGCCCGACTCGGGCTGCCCGGGCCCGCACGCGGGCACCTCGCGGCACTCCCCGACGCCGTGCGCCGTGACGAGACGGTCGCCGCGCTCGCGCAATCCTTGCGCGATCTCCAGGACAGCGAGATCACCCCAGCGCAGCGCGAAGCCTTCCTCGCCGCCAATCTCACCGCCCTCCGCGAGCACCACCCGCGTGCCCACGCCGCGATCGAACCCGCGCTCGCCGCTCGCCCAGACGCCCCGGCCGACCGCTGGCTCCGCGCGAGCGATGGCAACATCGTCCGCGTGCTCGAAGCAGTGCCGGGCACACCCCCCGCCGGATCATCCGCGCAGAACGACGCCCCACCGCGCCTCGACTGGCTCGCCGACCACGCGGGCTTCGCACGCGAGGTCGTCGGCGTACTCACGAAGAAGCCCGAAGGGCCTACACCGCCCCTGACAATCATCGGGCTACGTCCACCACTTCTTGCGCTCGAAATCGCGGAGCGGACGCAACCATCCACGACGGATGGATATGCGCCCGCGATCCGAATCATCGAGCTCGACAGACCACGCTTCATCGACGCGCTCATGGTCGCCGACCTCGCGCCGATCCTGTCCGAACCGCGCGTGTCATTATTTGTTGGCGACGCAGCCATCGCCGAGCTTTCAGAGCATCTCCACGCCCGTCTGGGCACGAAGATCGCTGGCCCCGTCGCTTCGCTCCCCGGCGTCGATGCACAGCCCATCGCCGCGTGCATCCAGCAGGCGGAGCGGGAGCAGAACGAGGAAGCTCAGCGTCGGCGCACCATCGTGCAAACGCGCGACGCCGCACGCCACCCCGGTGCGCTCGCCGATCGCCCGCTCCGCGTCCTCATCCCGACGCACCTGCACTCGACCTTCGTGCGCCACGCCTCGGCCGACATCGCCCACGCGCTCCGCCAGCTCGGGCACGAGCCGCGTCTGCTGATCGAGCCCTCACCGCACGAGCTGCTCTCGGGCGTCGCTTACCTCCGCGCCCTCGACGAGTTCGACCCCGACCTCATCATCAGCATCAACTACCCGCGCTCGGCCCTCTGGGGGCTCATCCCGCCCAACATCCCCCTCGTCTGTTGGGTGCAGGACGCGATGCCACACCTGTTCCAGCGCGAGCTGGGCGCCTCGCTCGGTCCCGCCGACTTCTTCGTGGGACACATGCACAGCGAGTTCTTTGATTCGTTCGCCTATCCCCGCGAGCGCACGCTCCGCATGCCCGTGCTCGCCAGCACCGCGAAGTTCCACGATGGGCCGATCGATCCCGTGCTCGCGCAAGACCTCGCCTGTGATATCGCGCACATGGGCAACCAGAGCGACACGCCCGAGGAGGTCGCGCGCCAGTCCCGCGAGCGTCTCGCGTCGTTCCCGCCCGCGCTCCGCGCGTTCGATGACGCGCTCCCGCACGTGCGGACGATCGCCGAGAACCCCCTGCTCCACCACGCCGTGCGCGACGTCACCCGTGCCGCCGAGCGTTCGCTCCGCGCACAGCTCCGCCTGAGCGACGACGCCCCGCTCGATGCCGCGCTGCTCACGCCGCTGGTCAAGCACGCGCTCCTGCCCTTCGCCGACCGCGTCGTGCGCCACCAGACGCTCGCGTGGGCCGCCGAGATCGCTCGCTCCCAGGGCCTGCGCTTCCACATCTATGGTCGCGGATGGGATCGCCACGCGACGCTCGCCCCCTTCGCCCGCGGCACGCTCGACCACGCCGAGCCGCTGCGCGCCGCGTACCAGTCCGCGCGCATCACCCTGCACGCATCAATTTCAACCAACCTGCACCAGCGCGTCATGGAGTGCGCACTCTCGGGTGGCCTGCCGCTGTGCAGGCTGCACTCGGGCGATCTGCAACACCTGCTCGGCGCTACGACCCGCGCACTCCTGCACACCTCCGACCCCGACCGCCACGGCAACCTGTGGTCGGGCTGGAGCACAGCCGCACACGAGCCCGCCCGAGCCGCATGCGCAACGTTCGCTCGCCTGGGCCTGGGTGAGTCGGACGTCGCCGCCCTCTCACGCCACTCCATCGAGAAGGTCCGCTCGTCTCCCGAGCCGACGGCGCTCACCGCGCTTGATCTGCTGGGCGACCTCGCCGATACGTGCTTCGCCTCTATGGCTCAACTGACCGCACGACTCGAAGCCAGCGCCGATCACGATTGGCGCTCGCACACCTCTCATGCAATTGCCGATCGCGTCCGCGCCCGCTGCACCTACGAATCGCAGATCGACGCCGTCCTCTCGCTCGTTCGTGAATCGGCGAAGACCACACGCCGCGCCGCGGCCTGATCGCGCGACACCCGCCGCACGCTACCCCGCCAGGCGCGCCGCACGCGAGCGCTCGCCCAGCGGCTTCCACTCATAGATCCGCAGCACTTCCACGCCCTTCGGCGTGAACAGCTCCTCGGCCCGCCGCGCGATCGCGTCCTCGTGCGCATCGCTCGACACGACCACCGCATCGATACTTTCTCGCAAATCGACCGGGCGCACGATCGGCACGCCCATCATCGACGCCGCCCGCGGCTGGTCGTCCAGCACGGCCACCACCTCCACGCCACGCCGCGCCCACGTCGCCGGTCCCAAGCGCTCCGTGTGCTCGCCCGCGCCGTACAGCGCGATCCGCCGCACACCTCGCGCCGCACACTCGAGCGCAAGCCGATCCACCATCGCACGCTTCACGCGCCAGGGCAGGTGCGTAAGCGGCGCGTGCACGGGCACGTCGCCGTGCGCCTCGCACCCGTCCAGCACCCTTGCCCGCGGACGGCTCGCCGCACGGCTGCGCACGATCTCCTCGTCCCGCGCGGGCTCCGGCCCTTCCACGCCGCTCGATACCTCCGCCTTAAGCCGGCGCGATGCCTGCATGTGCTCAACCACGACGCCACTGCACGCACCCTCATCGAAGATGTGCGTATACCCGCGCGGGAGCCACCACGTCTCAAGGCCCGACCGCGAACACACTGCTTCCCACGCATGGTCCAGATGCACCTGGTCCCACACGCGCGGCTCACGCTCACACCGCGCCACCCATTCTTCCAGCAGTTCGCCCGCGCCACGCCCGAAATACACCGTGCCGCTCGCGAACGACCAGCCTTCCACCTTGCGCACCGCGAGATCGCACGCCGCGCCGCGCAGCAGCTCGGGCGATGCTCGCACCACCGCGTCCGCATCCAGCCACAGCACGGGGCGACCCGCCTCCCGCCAGATGCTCCGCACGAACGACGCCTTCATCGCGCAGTTCGCTTCCCACGTGCCCCGCGGCTTGATCCCGCGCACGTCGTGCTCAAGCCCAAGTTCTTGGCACGATGCGATCAGCCGACGCGCCTCATCCTCATACCGCGTCCCGGTCGTATAGAAACTCACGATCAGCGGCAGCTCACCCGATCCCCCGCCCCCCGATCCGCCACGACCGATCTCTTCCCGACCGCCCCACCACAGGTGCGGCCCCGGATAGTCCGCGCACGAGCCGATGTGCCCGTGCTCCGTCCACTTCGCCTTGCCTTCGTCGTACCAATCCCGCTGCGCATCGTGCAGGAAGATCGTTCCTCCCGGCGCGAGCAGCTCGCGCGCACGCTCCATGCACACGCACCGCGCCACGCCATCAACGAGGATCACATCGAACTTCTCGTCCTCGCCGCGCGTCGCGCGAACGTACTCCTCCAGCCCGCGCGCGTCCTCTTCCTCGATCGTCGCGTTCGCACGCTCGGGCCCGTTTGACGGACGGAATCGCAGCTCGACGTTCTCAAGGTGCGCCACCCAATCGCGCACCTCGTCCGCCCACTGCGCGTGGTGCTCCACGCTCACCATTTTCGCGCCGCGCGGCAGACGCTCGCCGAACCACAGCGTGCTCCCGCCCGAGCCCCACTCGAGCATCCGCCCGCCCTCGGGCAGCATCGACAGGATCCGCTCACGCTGCCTCTCGCCCATCAGCACGCGCATGACGCCGCCTCCACGCGAGCGCCCACACCCGCGACAGGCTCTATCGGCCGATCGAAACCAATCGCTTGGACACCAGACGCCCGACGCGCACCCGCGTCACGCCAGCCCAGCTTCCCTCAACCACGCCCATTGCCGCGCGACCCCCTCCTCGAACGCCGTCCCCGGCGCGTAGTCCAGCTCCCGACGGGCCCGCGACAGGTCCGCCCACGTCCGCTCGACGTCCCCCGCCGAGGGCTCGGCCCGCGTGATCGCCGCCCGCTTGCCCACCACCCGCTCGATCGTGCGGATCATCTCGTCCAGCCGCACCGGGTGATCGTGCCCCAGATTCCACACGCGATACCCGAAGCTCGGGATCCGGTCGTACGCCGCCAGCACGCCCGCAACGATGTCGTCGATGAACGTGAAATCGCGCGACATGCTCCCATCACCGAACATCGTGATCGCCTCGCCCCGCGCGATCCGCTGCATGAACAGCCGGATCGCCAGGTCCGGCCTTTGCCCGGGCCCGAACACCGTGAAGAACCGCAGGCACGCCGTCGGCATCTTCGTCAGGTAGTGGTGCGTGTCGCAGATCAGTTCGCACGCACGCTTCGTCGCCGCGTAGGGCGAGATCGGGTGCTCGACCGCGTCCTCCTCCGAGAACGGCGTCTTCGGGTTGTTCCCGTACACGCTGCTGCTCGACGCGACGACCATCCGCTCGACGCCCACCTTCCGCGCAGCCTCAAGCAGGACGCTCGTGCCCGTCACATTCGCGTGCGCGTAGCCCACGGGGTCCGCGATGCTGGGCCGCACCCCCGCCTTCGCCGCGAGGTGGATCACGCCGACCACCCGCTCCTGCGCGAACAGCTCGTCCATCGCCCGCGCGTCGGTGATGTCCGCCTCGACCAGCGCGAACGATCCCCCCTTCGCCGACTCACGCCGTTCCGACCCGATCCGATCCGCGAGCCCGCGCGTTTCCGCCGCGTTCCGCTCCTTGAGCGCCCGCTCGTAGTACGGATCGAAATTGTCGATCCCCACCACCCGCTCGCCCCGCGCCACCAGCGCCCGGGACACGTGCGACCCGATGAACCCCGCCGCACCCGTCACGACCACCGCCCGCTGCGACATCCGCGACCCTCCCATACGTCCCCAGCACCGCCACAACGTCGCACCCGCCTAGGGTGTTCGTGCCCCGCGCCCGCCCGTCCTTCACACTCTGTTCGGGTGACCCGACCACCCCGTCCGGCCCGCGCTCGGCACAACCGATGGGGGCGGCCAAGTGCAAAAACAAGCAGGGCGCCATCGTAAGACGGCGCCCCGCTGGAGGAGAGAGAGATCAAAGAATGGTACGCCCTTATCGGCCAATAGTTTGACACCGTGGCAAGATTTTTTGTCGGACCTTCACGAGATCACCCTTGACAAGGGGTGTTTGGCGCAATAGTCGGGCCCGTCCGCACAAGTTTCGCGCAGACGGGCCCGGGATATCCACAAGCGTCTTCACATTCCCCTGCCCCATTCAGGGCAGGAAAAACCTCACTCCGGACGCGGCGACTGCCCCTGCGCCGGACGACGCCGACGGGGCTCGCCGCCCTCCCCTCCCGCGGCCTCGCGCTGCTTGCGCAGACGCGACTCGATCTGCTGCCAGAACTCCACCCGCTCCTCGGGCGACATCTCCTTGAGCGCCTCGCGGACCCCCGCCGGCAGGCCCAGCTCCTGGGCACGCCGATCGATCCGCTCCTGCTGGAACTCGTCGGGCGTCATGCCCTGGCCCTCACCGCGACCCTGCTCCGCGCCGTCGCGGCGTTTCTGCAGGTACTCCATCGCGCGACGCTCGCCATCAACGCCATCCCGCTCGCCCTTCATGCGTGCGAGCTCGCCCTTGACGTGCTTCGCCTGCTCGGGCGTCAGCACCGCCCACGCGCGGGTCTGCACGTCGCGGAGCTTCTCGACCATCTGCTGGCGCATCTCCGGAGTGCCACGCGCATCCGGACCGCCCGGCCCCTCAGGACCACCGCGGCGCATGTCTTCGCCAGGCCCGCCTCGTCCATCGGGCCCACCACGTCCATCAGGACCACCGCGGCGCATGTCCTCGCCGGGCGCACCCCGCCCATCGGGACCACCGCGTCCGTCCTGCCCGCCGGAACCGCGCCGCTCAAGGCCGCGCGGGTTCTCACCGCCCTCGGGACCGCGCCGGCGCTGCGCCTGCCCGTCCGGACCCTGCGGCCCGCCCGAACCGAATCCCTCGCGCGCATCGGCGAGCCGCTGCCGCGCCTCGGGCGGGAGCGACTCGGCGAACTCGCGCATGATCCCGCGAATCTGATCGCTCTGCTCGGGCGTCAGCGCGAGCCCGGACTCCGCCGGCATCTGTCCAAGCGAGCGCATCGCACGCAGGAACTCCTGCGGCGGCACGATGCCCGAGCCCTCGCGCTTGTCGCCCTGCCCCGGAGCGAATCGCCCCTGCACGCCGGGCGGCGCGTTGTCCTTGACCTCCGGGCCAGCCAGCAAGGCGCGGCGCTCGCGCTGACGCGCGTCCGGGCCACGCCCCCGCCCCGCGTCGCCCTGCGCCTGGGCCCACGCGCTGCTCGCGCCCAGCGTCATCGCCAGCCCCACCACCAGCGCCACACGATTCATCCGTCGATCCATGAGCCACACTCCTTGCTCGGGCGACGCGCGCCCGCCTTGCTCCATTCCACCGGGGCTCGTCGCACGGGCGCCCAGCGCCCACGCTCCAACCCGCCCCCGAATACCCCGCCAAGGGGCCACGTATGCACAACGCCCCACTCGCGCCCGGATTGCCCGTCCGCGGCCCGCTCGCCCGCCCCTAACATCGGATCGGCGCACGGGCCGAGGCCCGCGGGGCACGCCGCAACCGCCCGGACGCCCCGCCCGCGTGCGGCCCGGCGCCCCTTCGGGGGCGTTCTCGGACGCCCCCCCCGACCTTCCAAACCGGAGGTTTCGCCTTGGGACTCAGCAAGGACCTCGTCCGTTCCGCCCTCTCGCGGGTCCGCGCGCCCGGCGCGAACGCCGACCTCGTCACGGACGGCTCGCTGCAATGGGTGAACGCGTGCGACGGGTACGCCGCGGTCCGACTGCACACGCCCGAGCTCGATCGCGCGACGATGGCGATCCTCGCGATGGACGCCGATCGCGCCATCCGCGCCGCCGCCTCGGGCGCGGGCGAGCGTGTCGATGGGCTCGCGATCGAGTTCGTCGACAACGCGGGGAGCGTGGTGCATCGTGCGGAACTGCCCGGCTCCGACGCGGCCCGACGCGCGAACGCCGACACTCAAGCGTCCCACGCGAAGGCATCGCCCGCGCCATCGAGACCACCATCCAACGACGCCGCAAGCTCGTCCCGCGCGCCGAACCCGCAGGACGCCGCCGCCGCGTTCCCCGGCGTCACGCACGCCATCGCCGTCGGCGCGGGCAAGGGCGGCGTGGGCAAGAGCACCATCGCGGTCAACCTCGCCGTCGGGCTCGCGCGCCGCGGGCACGCCGTGGGCCTGCTCGATGGCGATATCTACGGCCCCTCGCTCCCGACCATGCTCGGGCTCGCATCGATGGAGCAGGCGGTGCTCGAGGGCAAGCTCGTTCCATTCAACGTGCACGGCATCAAGAGCGTCACGATCGGCAAGCTCGTCGATCCCGACAAGCCCCTGATCTGGCGCGGGCCCATGGCGCACGGCGCGTTCAAGCAGCTCAGCGAGCGGACCGCGTGGGGCGAATTGGACTATCTCATCATCGACCTGCCCCCCGGCACGGGCGACGTGGCGCTCACGATGGCGCAGTCGATGAGGCTCACCGGCGCCGTGGTGGTGTGCACGCCGCAGCGCGTCGCGCAGGACGACGCCGTGCGCGCCGCGCGAATGTTCCAGCAGCTCGGCGTCGACGTGCTGGGCGTCGTCGAGAACATGAGCTACTTCATCGCCGACGATGGCAAGGAATATGACATCTTCGGGCGCGGCGGCGCGGCGATGATGGCCCAGCGCCTGGGCCTGCCGTTCCTCGGCGCGGTGCCCATCAACATGTCACTGCGGAAGAACAGCGATTCGGGCGATCCCACCGCCAATTTCCTCGCGGATTCCGCGGGCGGCGCGGCGTTGCCCGGAGCGCTCGAGGCCATGATCACGAACATCGAGAACCAGGTCGCGCTCGCCTCGATGCGCGCCGGGCAGACGAGGCCCACGCTGACGATCTCCTGATCGCGCCCCGACCAGCGCATTGTCAAGACTGCGCGAAGCCTGCACTACGCGAGGCATCACGCACGCCCGCGCCCTCTAGCGTTCGGGAGTCCATCCCGAGAGGAACCACATGCATCGCACCATCCGCGTCGCGACCCTGCTGACCTTCGCCGGGCTCGCCCCAGCCCTTGCCCAACCGACAAACCAGCCCGCCGGCAATCGCCCCGATGCCGAGCCCGTCCGCCGACAGGCCGCCCAGCCCCCGGGCCCGCGCGGCGAGAGCACCGACCGCCGCGCCGAGCGACGCATGGAGGCCCCGCACGCCGTCATCTTCATCCAGGGCGACGGCATGGGCGACGCCATGATCTCCGGCGTGCGCACGCTCACCCGCGGCGAGGGCACCAGCACCATCCTCTCCATGCCGCAGAGCGCGCTCGTCATCACGAGCAGCGCCACCGGCCCGATCACCGACTCCGCCGCGGGCGCGACCGCGTACGCCACCGGCTTCAAGGTGCGCAACCGCGCCCTGGGCATCGACCCCGACGGACGCGAGCTCCGCACGATCATGGAAGAGGCCGAATCGCGCGGGTGGTCCAGCGCCATCCTCACCACCACCGACCTCACCGACGCCTCGCCCGCCGCGTGGGTCGTGAGCGTGCCCAACCGCAAGATGCACGAGGCGATCTTCGAGCAGATGACCGGCGCGGGCGTGAACGTGCTCGTCGGCGGGCTCCGCGAGGCGAGCGTGCAGATCGAGCCGCCGCCCAACGATCCGGGCGACGCGCCCGTGCCGCTGGCCGCGAAGCTCCGCGAGCGGGCCGAGGCGATGGGCTACGCCCTCGCGCAGGACTTCGAGGCCTACCGCCAGCTCGCCGAGAGCGACCGCCCCGTGCTCTTCGCGCCCGAGCAGCGTCAGTACCCCGACGCGTTCGGCCCACAACTCGCTGAGTCGCTCCGCGTGGCGCTCGACGCGGTCTCGCGTGATCCGGACGGGTTCTTCGTGTTCGCCGAAGTCGAAGAGACCGACACCGCCGGGCACGCCAACGACCTCGATCGGGCCGTCGCGGGCGTGCGCGAGGTCGACGCGGCCCTCCGCGTCGCGCTCGAGTTCCAGGAGCGTTTCCCGGGCACGCTCATCATCCTGACAGCCGACCACGACACGGGCGGACTGAGCATCGGCACGCAGGACTACGACTCGGGCGCGTTCGACGCCAAGTGGGCGACCAACGGGCACACCGACCACATGGTCCCGCTGTTCGTCCGCGGGCCCGGGCAGCGGGCGTTCGCCGGAGTCATCGACAATACCGACGTCCCGCGCACCCTCGCCCGCCTGCTCGGCTGGCCCATGTTCACCGAGCCCGCCCGCACCGAGCCCGTGCCGCCCCCCACGCCCGCGGGCGAACGCCGGCGCGGCATCGGGGGCTGACGCCCGTTCGGGACAGCGCCGCACCTCGCGCTTGCGTTCGCCACGCCGCGCGGTACATTCCGCGCCGTCCCGCGCAGCGAACCCCCGAGGGAGAAACAAATCATGGCCAAGAAGTCCGCAAAGAAGTCGTCCAAGAAGACCGCGAAGAAAACCTCCAAGAAGCCCGCAAAGAAAGCCGGCAAGAAGGCGTCGAAGAAAGCGAGCGCCAAGGCCCTCGCGCCCAAGCCAGTGAAGACCGGCAAGGGCCACACGCCCGGCGAGCTTGGCGCGATCGTCGTCGCGCACGTCAACAAGATGGGCAACGACGCCGAGCTGTGGAAGAGCCACTTTCACCCCGGCTTCGTCTCCATCGAAGGACAGGGCCTCGCCTGGAAGGGGCGCAAGGCCGTCCAGAAGAAGTGCGAGGAATGGATGGCCGCGCATCAGGTCCACGCCTGCAAGGCCTCGGGCCCCTTCGTCGGCGCCACCGGCTTCGGCGTGCTCTACGACATGGACGTCGAGGTGAAGGCCACCGGGCAGCGGATCAAGATGCAGGAGGTCGGCGTCTACACCGTCAAGAACGGGAAGGTCGTGCAGGAAGAGTTCATGTACGGCGGGATGTGATCCCACACAAGCCACGAGCGCACGCCCGCGGTTCGTTCGTATCCGTATCCGTCGACGCTCCATGCCGACGCCTCGGGTAGGTCGGCACTCTGTGCATACTCACCTTCGATCCCCTCCCCCGCGCCCCGTGGGGGAGGGCCAGGGTGGGGGCGATTCGTAGTCAAACGCTCAAGAAGCCGCGGGCGCGAGCCCGCGGTTGTTTTTCATCCTCGCACACTCGTGAACTCGCGCGAGATCCTTCTCACGCCGCGCGTGTGCGCACGCCCGCGTCCGCCGCCTCGACGAGCCCCATCCGCCAGTGCCGTCGCTTCAGCGGCAGATGCATCTCGTACAGCGCCCGCACCATCTCCCGTGCCACCCCCGCATCATCGATCCACCCCGCGGGCCGCGAGCCCGTCTCGCGGAGATGTTCCTCGATCCGCTCGGCGTTCCCACGCTCGCGCTCGACGAACTGCGTCGCGTAGCCCACCTCGTCCGCGCTCGCCACGTCACGTCCGAAGATCGCGCGTGCGCACGCGGGCTTGAGCGTCGCGAGCCGGAACGCCTCGCGTCCCAGCATCCGCTCACGCCGCAGATAGGAATCAAGATCGATCCGATGGTCGTGCTCGACGATCGCCTCGGGCCGGTACAGCACGCGCGATCCGCGCGTCTGTGCCATGCGATGCGCCCACTCGAGATCCTCGAAGCACGCGCAGGGCAGCGACGCGTCGAACGCGCACCCCTCCATCGCGTGACGCCGCACGCTGAGATTCAGCGTCCACGCGTGCCGGAAGCCCCAGTCGTGCGACCGCGCGCGGGCCGCGTCATCCCGCACCATCGCGTCCATGCGATCGTAGAAGAAGATCATCGAGGTCTCGCGCACGACACGATCGAACAGCGTGTCATCCTCGTGCACGCGCCACGGCGAGGCCCCGACGACCATGTCGCACCCCGCCGCCGCTCGACCCTCGGCACAAGCCACGGGCGCAAGCCCTTGTCCCGGGTAGGTCGGCACTCCGTGCCGACACCGAGTTCCAGAATCTTCACGCTCTCGACAAGCCGCCGGCGCAAGCCCGCGGCCATCGTCCTTGCCACCCGCAATCTCCTCATGCGCACGCACGTGCATCCGCAGGCAGTCCGATCGCGGCGCAACATCATCATTCAGCCAGAGCACGATCTCGCCCCGCGCCTCGCGCAGCAGCGCGTTCCGCACGCCCGCCGGCCCCAATTTCCCCAGCATCACCACCCGCGCCGCGGGCATCGCCTCCCGCGCGATCTCCACCTCGCCCGAGTCCGCCTCCGCGCCGCCGTCCACGCCGACGACCACCTCATACCCCTCGCGCAGGTCCTGCGCCGCCAGTGCGCGGAGGCACCGCGCCAGCGCCCCAGGACGCCGGAACGTGGGGATTAAAGCGGTCATTGCGGGTGCGTTCGCGTGCGGCACGGGCCCTCCCACCGCTTCCGCGGGAAGCGTGCAGTGTCATCGACCGATCGCCGATAACCGGTGCAGGGCATCGCCCCATCGGAGCCTCGCGTGGAAAGCACACCCTCCCGGAGCACCGCCAGCGACCGCCGCGCCTCGCCGCGCGTCGGCATCACGCGCCCCTGCAAGGTCCGCCACGCCCCGAGCCAGCGCACCATGCCCGGGCAGACCATCAACGCCTCCGCGGGCGGGCTACTCATTGAGATCCACGGCTCACGCCGACTCGCGCCGGGCGACAGCATCGAGGTCTTCGTCGCGTGGGACGGCGCGGGCGTGGTCCGCACGGCGAGCGCGATCGAGGCCCGCGTGGTGCGCTCGCTGGGCGCGACCAACGATCGCCAGATCGTCGCGCTGCGATTCGCCGAGGCGCTCCCCCTCGCGCAAGTGGCTTAATCACAACACCTTGAACGAGACGGCCCCGATCGGTCCCTTGCGCGGCGTCGCGCTATGATCGAGCGTCGCGCGATCCGTGCACGCCCCGATCCCGGGAGACCCGCGCCGATGTTGTGGCAGCCCTCGCTCCCCGAGCACTACCTCAAGATGTCGCCCGACGATCTCACCCGCGAGATCGAGGACCGTCGCCGTCGCCTCGGCGACTCGCTCGTCATCCTCGGGCACCACTACCAGACCGACGAGGTCATCCAGCACGCCGACTTCACGGGCGACAGCCTCAAGCTCTCCCAGCTTGCCGCGGAGGTCGCGCGCACGAGGCCCGTGAAGCACGTCATCTTCTGCGGCGTGCACTTCATGGCCGAGTCGGCCGACATGCTGACGCCCGAGAACGTCGAGGTCATCCTGCCCGATCTCTCCGCCGGCTGCTCGATGGCGGACATGGCGCAGTACGACGACACCTGCCAGGCATGGGACGCCATCCACGCGACGCTGCGAGAGGGCGGCTGGCAAGGACAAGTGATTCCAATCACTTATGTCAATTCTTCCGCCGCGATCAAGGCGTTCGTCGGCGCCAACGGCGGCGCGTGCTGCACGAGCAGCAACGCCGCGATGGTCTTCGATTGGGCGATGCGCGGCGGTGATAACAACGCTGAGAACATGAATGCGGACGAGCGCCACGCCGCGCTCGGAAATGCAGAGTTCAGCGATGTCAACGACTTGCGCGAAACACCACCCGCTAATGGGGAGGACGTAAACACGCGCGCCGTGATCGACGCTCTTGGCTCGCGCGATGACGTCAAGATCCTCTTCCTGCCCGACCAGCACCTGGGGCGTAACACCGCCGCGAAGCACGGCATCGACGTCGCGCACGCGTCATGCGTGTACGACCCGCGCCGGGCCCGGGCGGGCGAGCCGCTGGGGGGCGCGTCGGCGGGCGAGATCCTGCGTTCGCGCGTGATCCTGTGGGCGGGGCACTGCTCGGTGCACAAGCTCTTCCGCCCCGAGCACTGCGACCAGGTCCGGGCCGAGGACGCCCAGCACCCGGACCGCGAGCCGACCCGCATCCTGGTCCATCCCGAGTGCGCGAAGGAGGTCGTGGACAAGGCCGACCTCGCCGGCTCGACCGAGTTCATCATCTCGACGATCCGCTCCGCCCCGCCCGGCTCGCGATGGGCCGTCGGGACCGAGGTGCACCTGGTCACCCGCATCGCCCGCGAGGCGGCGGAGCGGGGCGTCTCGGTCCGCATCCTCTCCGACTGCCAGTGCCTCTGCACCACCATGTATCGCATCGACCAGCCGCACCTGCTCTGGGTGCTCGACAACCTCTGCGGCGTGGGGACGAAGGACGGAACGCCGCGGGTGGTCAACGCGATCCGCGTGCACCCCGAGGTGCGTTCGCTGGCGCTCAAGGCGCTGGACCGGATGCTGGGCCTGAGCCCGGCCCACGTGGCGAAGGACTGACGCGGAGCGCGAGCCGAGTGTGATGGGGATGGGGGAAGGGGTTCAGTCCCGGTCCGCGCTGGCCTTGGCGGCGTGGTTCAGCGTGGTCTTGACCACGGGCGTCACGCTCACGTCGGGCGACGCCAGGCGCGGGGCCTTCACGCTGCCGGGCTTGTCGCTTGCGGGCCTGGCGATCTTCGGAACCCCGCGCGTCACGATCTCGCCGGTCCCCGCGGGCTCGCCCTCGACCGCGTCCTTCATCAGGCGCCCGATCTTGAACTTGATGGTCTTGCGGCTGGGGACCTCGACGCGCTCGAGGGTCTTGGGGTTCTGGGCGATGCGGGGGGCCCGCTGCTTGATCTCAAACACGCCGAAGTCGCGGAATTCCAGGCGATTGCCGTTGCCGAGCTCGGCGACGATCTCATCGAGGAACATCTGCACGGTGCGCTTGACGACCACGCGCTTCTGGTCGGTCCGATCGGCAATGCGATCGATCAGGTCCTTCTTCGTGATGGTCGCCATACGAGACGCATCCCTTCCCGCACGCGCGTGCGCCGGTGTCAACAACACCAGCGGCCGACAGGAAGGACACTCCCGCGAATGGGCGTGGGCTCGTGCTCCGAGCCAATGCCCGCGCGCAGGACGGGAACCGCGTACACCACGAAGGACGCTTGGACCATCGCACAGAATCCAAACGCACCGCGGGCGGCCATCCCCAATGCCTCCCCAGACGGCAAGCGCTGCCATCCCCAAACCATCCCCAACGAATCCATCCCCACACCACGAAACGAGGTCGGCCCAAGGGCGTCCCGCGCATCGTGCCCCGCAGTATCCCACATCGCCAAAGGGCGGTCAACGCCCAACTTGCGAGGAAAACAACTCTCCCGTGATCGGACGTTTCCTTTGCCCCGCAAACCACCCCCCGCGGCCCGACCCACCCGCGTGGGACGCGCGCAACCACGATATTCTGGGAACAACAAGATCGTGAAAGAATCCCCATTTGAAGGGGTGTGCTCATGCCTGATGGAACCCGCGACGGCGCGGGCAGCGAATCGCCGGGTGAACGCGTCGGCCCGGGCGTCACGGCGCCCCCGGGGGCGGTGCGCACCGCGTTCGTCGCCAGCTCCGGCCCGGGCGGTCAGAACGTCAACAAGCGGGCGACCAAGTGCCAGCTCCGCGTCGAGGTCGCCGCCCTCGGGCTCGCGGCACGGGTGCGGGCCCGCCTCGTCCGCCTCGCGGGCGACCTGATGACCGACGCGGGCGAACTGCTCATCCAGTCCGACGAGCACCGCTCGCAGAAACGCAACGAAGCGGCCTGCCGCGAACGCCTCTGGGACCTCCTCGCCCGGGCCCTGACCGAGCCCAAGCCCCGGAAGAAGACCCGTCCCACGAAGGGCTCGGTGGAGCGCCGCCTCCAGGCGAAGCGCGAGGCGTCAGAACGCAAGAAACGCCGACGATTCGACGAGTGAACCGCCCGCACGCCCAAACGGGGCCCGAAGCCGCCGTACGCTTGCCCGTGCAGGCACCCCGCTCCGAGCGCGACCTCGTCCTCTGCATCGAGACGAGCAATCCCAGCGCCGCGGAAGGCCCCCCATCAGAAAGCGTCTCCCTCGCGCGGATCCAGGGCGGGCGGGCCCGGGTGCTCGCGGCGGGATCGCTCCGCCCCGAACTCCGCCACGACGACGACCTCGTCCCCGCGATCGACCGGGTGTTCCGGGCGGCGGGGGTCCAGCCGAGCGAGGTCGGGCTGGTCGCCGTCTCAGCAGGGCCCGGGGGGTTCACGGGGCTGCGCGTGGCGATGTCGGCGGCGGTGATGATCGCCGAGGCGATCGGGGCGCGGGTGCTTGGCGTCGAGACCGCGCGCGTCGCCGCCGCGGGGTGGCACGGGAATGACGCGTCCGCGGCGGGCGGGGTGCTGCTGGTGCTCCTTGCGAGCAAGAACGAGCGCACGCACGCGACGCTGGTCCGCACGGGCGACGCCTTCGAGATCGCCGAGACGCTGGGCATGGTCGACGCGGCCCGGGTGGGCGAGGCGCTCGACGGCGCGGAACTCGTCGGCGTGATCGGGGACCGCTTCGTGCCCGAGTCGATCCGCTCGCTTTGCGGGGCGCGGGGCTTCGAGGTGGTGCCGCCCAGGCTCGACGCGGGGGGCGTGCTCGCGGTGGCGTGCGCCGAGGCGGCGCGGGCGAATGATTGGGGATCGGTCGGCGACGACCCGGCCCGGGCCCGCGTGGTCTACGCCCGCGAGCCCGAGGCCGTGACGAAGTGGCGCGAGCTGCACCCGCGAAGGGGCTGACACGCCCGCACGGGCGATTCGCGCGACGCGGATTGGAGCGTTGGAATGACGATGCTGGAGGCGAAGTCGATGACCACGAGCCAGGCGTTGCGTGCGCAGGTGCGCGAGGAGATCGCGCGCGTGCTGCCCGGCGTGACCACGATCCGGCGCGACCTGCACACGCACCCCGAGCTGAGCGATGCGGAACATCGCACGAGCGCGCTGGTGGAGCGCGAGCTGCGCACGCTGGGGCTCGAGGTCCGGGCGGGGCTCGCGAAGGGGACGGGCGTGATCGCGCACCTGCCCTCCACGCTCGGGCCCGCGGGCGGCGCGATCTCTGATGGTGCGGTCGCGCTGCGTGCCGACATGGACGCGCTGCCCATCCACGAGCAGACGGGCGTTGCGTACGCCTCGACCACGCCCGGGGTCATGCACGCCTGCGGGCACGATGGGCACACCGCGATCCTGCTCGGCGCCGCGCGCGTGCTCGCGTCGCTTCCGCATCGTGCAAACCCCGTGACGTTCGTGTTCCAGCCCGCGGAGGAGCACGGCGGCGGGGCGCAGATCATGTGCGCGGATGGCGCGCTGCGCGGCGCAGCGCACGGCGGCGTGGGCGCACCGGTCTCACGCATCTACGGCCTGCACGGCTGGCCCTCGCTCCCGCTCGGCGAGGTCGCGACCAGGCCCGGCCCGCTGCTCGCCGCGACGGACGATTTCACGGTGCGCGTGCGCGGCGTCGGAGGTCACGCCGCGATGCCGCACCTCGCGCGCGATCCCGTGGTGTGCGCCGCGGCGATGGTGACGGCGCTGCAGACGATCGCGTCGCGGGCCGCGAGCCCGCTCGACAGCGTGGTGTGCACCGTGGCGCGGATCGCGGGCGGGAGCGCGAACAACATCATCCCCGACGTCGTCGAGCTCGACGGCACGGTGCGCACGCTGCGCCCCGAGACGCGCACGATGGCGAAGGCTCGGTTCTTTGAGGTGTGCGAGGGCGTCGCGAACGCGCACGGATGCCGCGCGGAGATCGACTGGAGCGAGGGCTATCCGGTCACGAGCAACGACGCGGGCCTCGTCGATCGCTGGCGGAGCGTCGCGGAGGGCGCACTCGGCGCCGCACGCGTGCGCGAGGTGCCCGAGGCGTTCATGGGCGGCGAGGACTTCTCGTACTACGGCGCGCACGTGCCGGCGTGCTTTTATCTGCTCGGGCTGCTGCGCGCGGGCGACGATCCCCTCCGCACGCCCAGGCTGCACCAGGCGACGTTCGATTTCAATGATGACGCGCTCGCGACGGGCGTCGAGATGATGTGCATGCTCGCGCTCGAGGGCTGATCGCGCTGTCCGGCTCGGACGATCGGGCAAGGGCGAACGAATGTTCCGCCTCTCAGCGGGCGGCGGGCACGCCCGGCGTTTGCGATACTGCGTGCGGGCGGCCTATTTCTGCGGCCCGCGCCCCGGAACGGACGATCACCGCGTGATCGCCGCTGCGTCCCCGGGGCGATCCTTGATGCAGAAGGAGGCGATCATGCGATTCCTGCTGGCGATCCTCGCGGGCGCCGTCGTGCTGTTCACCTGGGGTGCGGCGTTCTGGATGACCATCGGCAACAACGCCGTCAAGCCCCTCGCGACCGAGGACGCGGTGATGGCGATGGTGAACGAGAAAGTCCCCGCGGACGGGGCGTACTTCTTCCCCGCGCCCGCGACCAAGGACCAGGCGGCGATCGACGCGTGGCAGGCGAAGCACAAGGCCGGCCCGATCGGCATGCTCCTCGTGCACAAGGACGGGCGCGAGCCGATGGACCCCAAGACCTTCATCCAGGGCGGGCTGATCTCGCTCGTGGTCGCGACGCTGCTGATGGTGCTCATGCGGATGGCCTCGCCCAACGGGCGGTTCACGAACCGCCTCACCGCGGCGGTCCTCGCGGGCGTTGTCGCCGCGATCGGCACGCACGGGCTGCAATGGAACTGGTTCTACTTCCCCACCACGTACACGATGTACCTGCTGATCGACGTCGCGGGGAGCTGGACGCTCGCGGGCGCGGTGATGGCGGTCGTCATGGGACGTCCCAAGGGCGTCGGGCAGGTCGTGGGCACCGTCAAGACGGGCTGAGCACGATCAGTCGCCCGGGCGCTCGCCCGCGTCCTTGCGCTCCGGGCGCGGCACGAACGCGATGCGCGACGACGGATAATCGAACACCAGCACGTAGCGCGAGAGGATCTCGCCGCCGATGTTGCCGGCCTTGGTCGCGTCGGCGAACGTGCCCTTGGGCTCCATCGCGAACATCGCGGGGACCCGCTCGTGGCGCACGCCCGCGAGCTCGAACCACTCGATGGTCCCGCTCCGCGCGTCGACGAATCCACCGACGCCGCCGATCTTCGCGGGCGACACCTCGCGCCCCTCCACGAGTCCGAGCTCGCGGACGCACGGCTCGTGGAACGTGACGCCGCCGTTGGCGCCGGTGTCGAGGCGGAACCGCCCCTCGTGCCCCTCGAAGCTCGCGTCGATCGACGGGACGCGCCCCTCAAGGAACAGCGGCTGCCACGCGGCACCCTCGGGCAGCGTGTACGACGCGGGATCGTGCAGCGCGATGCGGGAGTCCGCCAAGTCGATCTCCGCGACGCAGCGCGAGAGCACGTCGTACCCGAGCACGCCGACGATCTCCTCGCCGAGGTGAGGCTTGAGGAACGAGAGGTCCGCGCCCATGAGCGTGTGCCCCGCGAGCGTGACGGGACCGATGGAGAGCGTCTCGCACGCGAACAGCGGCGCACCCGTCGCCCCGCCCACGCCGACGGCGTCGATCGAGCCCGCGGGTGTGAGCCCGAGATGCTCAACGTGCGGCGTCGAGACGACGCCCATGCCCGCGCCCGTATCGAAGATGAACCAGCCCGCGTCGTGACCATTGACCTGCGGGCGCACGAGCAGGTGGCCCGTCGGCGCGCGCTTCACGTCCAGCGCGCTCGGCACGCCGGTCTCAAAGCGCAGGCTCGCGGCGTCGATGGACGCGGGCGCTCCGCCCTGCGCATGCGCGAGTGGGGACGCCGCCGACAGGGCGACGAGCGCGAAACGAACGAACGCGGAGGAACGGCTCATGATTTCTTCCTTGTGCGAGGCGTGCGATCGGCGCGGCTCTCGACCGTCGGAAGCAGCGCAAACGTCAGTGCGACGGAGCGAGATCCGGGCCCGCCGCGAGCGCCACGGACGATCTCCGCGGCTTGCGCGAGCAGCGCGTTGATCTCTTCAAGCTCGCTCGGCGAGACCTTCCCGCGAAAGCGCGCGACCCAGACGTCCCGGCGCGGGCCGGAGAAGCTGGCCTGGTCGCGTGCGAGCGCGCGGCGCACGTCACGCCGCGTCAGGCGGAGGATCGCGTCGAGCGGTGGCGACAGGCGTCGCACGCGAGACGACGCGGTGCTCGATCCGTGCTCGTAGTCCAGAACCATCGGCCGCCCGGGGACGTCCCAGAGCGCCGCCTCCCGGCGTCCCGCGCCCGTCGAGCCCGCGCGGCGGACCAGCCCGACCCGCTCGAGCAGACGCAGGTGGAAGTACAGCCCGTCGGGCGCGACGCCCATCCGCTCGGCGATCTCGCCCGCGGGGAGTGCGCCCGCGTGCATCAGCACGTCGAGGACCTCCTGGCGGACCGGGGAGGCGAGGGCCCGGACCTGGCGCGGCTCGCGGATCAGGAACGGGTCGGGCTTCGTGCGGGAGCGGGGTCGGGGCATGGTGATCTCATTGGTGAAGGATCAATTAGAATTTCAACAATAGGAATGCGGCATGAAAACGCCCCTCACCCCGCCCGCGAGGGGCCCGCGTCCGGACGGCGTGCGCACGCGAACAATCCCCCGTGGCCGACGATCCCGACCGCCCCATCACGGACGAGGAGGGCTTCCTGCCCGCGGACGCGCCCCCGCCCTGGGGCAGCGAGTCGCGCGAGGATCGCCTCTCGCGCCTCCTGCGCAAGGCCCGCGACCTGCCCCCCGCGCCGGGCGTGTACCTCATGAAGGACGCCGCGGGTGTGGTGCTGTACGTCGGCAAGGCGTCGCGCCTGCCGGACCGCGTGTCGAGCTACTTCGTGCCCTCGGCGGACCTGGGCTTCAAGAAGCAGCAGATGCTCGACGTGGTGCACGACCTCGACGTGCTCGTGTGCCAGGGCGAGTGGGAGGCGCTGCTCGCCGAGAACCGCCTCATCAAGGACATCAAGCCGCGGTTCAATGCACGACTGGTCGACGACAAGACGTACCCCTACCTCGTCGTGACGACGCGCGAGGACTTCCCGCGCGTGTTCGTCACGCGCAATCCCACCGGGCTCGCCGAGGACGGGACGAAGCATCCGGAAATGATCGGGGCCCGCGTGTTCGGCCCATTCACCAACGCGGGCGCGCTGCGCGAGGCGGTGCAGGTGCTGCAGCGGATCTTCAAGTTCCGCACGTGCCGCCTCGACATCCTCGAGAACGACCCGAAGAACAAGTACTTCCGCCCGTGCCTGCTGCACGCGATCGGGCAGTGCACCGCGCCGTGCGCGGACAAGATCGGGAAGGACGCGTACAAGGGCGACGTGGACCGCTTCGTGCGCTTCCTGGGCACGAAACGCAGCGCGATGGTGCGCGAGATGCGCACGGAGATGGACGAGGCCTCGAGGGGCCTCGCCTTCGAGCGGGCCGCGACGCTGCGCGACCAGATCCGCGCGATCGAGAAGCTCGACGAGCGCGCCTCACGCAGCGACAACTGGCAGCCCGAGAGTGAGCTTGAGCGCGTCGATCCCAAGAAGAGCCTCACCAGCCTGCAGAAGACCCTCGGGCTCGACGAGCCCATCCGATGCCTCGAGGGCATCGACATCGCCCACCTCATGGGCGGCGAGACCGTCGGGAGCAAGGTCTGCTTCATCGACGGCAGGCCCTTCAAGGACGAGTACCGGCGCTACCGCATCAAGAGCGTCCAGGGCGGCAACGACGACTACTCCAGCATCCGCGAGGTCGTGTCACGACGGTACCGCGAGGCGGGCGAGGGGCACGAGCTATACCCCGACGTCATCCTCATCGATGGCGGGCTCGGGCAACTGCACGCGGCGCTGGAGGCGTTCGAGATCATGGGCGTGCGCCCGCCGATGGTCATCAGCCTCGCGAAGAAGGAAGAGCTGATCTACGTGCAGCGGCGGAGCGAGCCGATCCGCCTGTCGCGCGACAACCTCGGGCTTCGCCTGTGCCAGCAGGTGCGCGACGAAGCGCACCGCTTCGCGCAGCACTACCACCACGTGCTGCGCAGGAAGAAGACGCTGGGGGAATAGATCAGCTTTCCTCGAGCGCCTCGCGGTACCGCACCATGACGTTGCTCCGCGTGATGAGGCCCACGGGCAGCGTCGGATCGATCGGGCTCATGATGGGCAGGCTCGCGACGTCGTGGCGGGCGAACTTGTCGAGCACCACGTCGAGCGTCTCGTCGCGCGAGACGCGGGGGAGATCCGTCCGCATCAGCTCCGCAACCAGCAGCAGCGGGATCGCCTCGCGATCGATCAGGGCCGTGCGGATGTCCGAGCCCGTCACCATGCCCAGGAGCGCGCCGGTGCTCTGGTCGGTGATGGCGAAGTCGGGCCCGTGGTGGTGCGCGTGCAGCATGATGAGCTTGCTGAGCGGATCGCCCGGATGGATGCCCTCCTTGGGCAAAGGCTCGAGCGCGCACGACGCGACGCGCACGCGGCGCATCACCGTCAGGTCGCGCCCCGCGCTGAGCAGCACGCCCGCCTGGCGCAGGCGGAAGGTGTAGATCGACTCGCCCATCAGCCACTGCGCGAGCACCGTCGCGGGGATCGCCGCGATCATGATGGGCAGCAGCACGAGCGGCTCGCGCGTGAGCTCGAACAGCAGCAGGATCGCGGTGAGCGGTGCGAAGGTAGTCGAGGCGATCAGCGCCCCCATGCCCACGAGCGCGTAGCCCGCGGGCGAGGCGTGCCCGGGGATGAGCCCGAGCGCCGCGAGCGAGAGCCCGAATGCCGCGCCCGTCGCTGCGCCCACGAACATCGACGGCGCGAACACGCCGCCCGATCCGCCCGTGGCGAGCGTGAACGTCGTGGCGATCGCCTTGCACACCATGAGGAGCGCAACGGTCCAGATCGCGAGACGCAATCCCTCGTGCGGCGTGCCGTGCAGGTACGTCGCGGGCTGGATGAGCCAGGTGATGCTGTCGTAGCCATTGCCGAAGAACGCGGGCACGACGTCGGCGGGCGCTTCGCGCTGCGTCACGAGCACGAAGAGGATGCCCAGCACGCCCAGCATCAGCGCGCCGATCACGGGCTTGACGATCGGGTGGACCTTCACCTTCTCGAACTTGTCCTCGCCGAAGTGCAGCAGGCGCGTGAACCCCACGCCGACGAGGGCGCACACCAGCCCGAGCACGAAGAACGAGGGCAGCTCCAGCGCCGTGAACGTATATCCCGCGAGGCCCTTGCCGAAGATCGCCTCGTTCGCGCCGAGCGTGAGCTGCGTGACGGCAGTGGAGCACACGCACGCGACGACGATGGGCGTGAACGTGCGCAGTGAGAAATCTCGGAGCAGAATCTCGAGCGTGAACAGGACGCCCGCGATCGGCGCGTTGAAGACGCTGGCGATGCCCGCCGCCGCGCCGCACCCGACCATCGTGCCCAGGTGCTCCTTGCTCAGCCCGAGCCCCCGCCCGATGACGCTGCCCGAGGTCGCGCCGATCTGCACGATCGGACCTTCTGCGCCGCCCGACCCGCCCGAGCCCACCGTCGCGATGCTCGCCAGCACCTTTGTCAGCCCCACGCGCAGCGGGATGAAGCCGCTCTTGCGCGCGATCGCATCGATGACCTGCGGCACGCCATGCCCGCGCGCGTCCGACGCGAACAGCGTGACGAGCAGCCCGGTGATCAGCGCGCCGCCCATCGGGATCAATGGGAGCAGCCAGATCGACATCTTCGTCTGCGCGTGGCTCGACCAGTGCTCGGCGGCGTGCAGGAGCTTGATGAACCCGACGGCGCCCAGCCCCGTGAGCGAGCCGATCACCGCACCGAGCAGGATCTGCCACCAGTCCCGCGCGAAGCGTTGCGCCCGGGGCGACTTCAGCACGCGATCGATCGCGGGAACGCCCGACGCGCGCGGGGTGCTTCTTGTGCCGTCTGGAGGCGTCATCGATCCTCGTCCGGTCCCCGCGGGCGTGCGGGAAGGACACAGTATCGGCGCAGGACGCCGCGGATCATCGATCGACCGAGATTGTGCGCGAAATGGGGCGGAGGTCGCTCCGGGCCCGCCCCGCGAGCGATCACGCCGCGCTGCCCGCGGGCGTGCGCACCGGGCGCTTCCCGCCGGCGAGCTCCTCGGCCCGCTCCGCGTCGATCATGAGATCGTCCACGGTCGGCGCGTCGGGCAGGGGTTTGCCCTTGGCGTCGGTGAGCGCGCGCCCGTCGAGCGTCGAGATCGTCGGGATCGGATGCTCGCGGGAGTGGGCCGCGAGCCGCTTCTCCAGATCCTCGCGCTGCTTCTCCGGGAGCTCCGTCCACTTCCCGCGCCCCCGGCACTTCGGGAACCGCGAGCACCCGAGCCACGGGCCGCGCACGCCGTCGCGCAGGTTCAATGGCGACTGGCACGTGGGGCAGGGCAGGTCGGTCTCGAGCGGCGGGGGCGACGGCGCGGTGACGTGCCGCTTCTTGTCGAGGTTCAGGATGATCCCGTCGTCGGGCGTCATGCCTTCCGAGAGTGCCGTGGTCAGGAACGGGCCGAAGCGTCCGTTCTTGAGCACCATCGGTCGCCCCGTGCGCGGGCAGCGGATGTTCACGAACTGCGCGAGCATCGGGCGGCCCTCGCGATCGCACGGGCACGCGTAGTTGCACTCGGGATACGTCGAGCACGACAGGAACCGCCCGTTCCGCCCGAAGCGGTACACGAGCGAGCTCCCGCACTTCTCGCAGCGATACTCCTCCGGCGCGGGCACCAGCTCCGCCTTCGCGTGCGACAGCTCCTCGTGCGCACGCTCCAGGCTCTGCTTGAACGGGCCGTAGAAGCGGCGGAGCATGTCGATCCAGTCGAGGTGCTCGTCCTCGACCTTGTCGAGCTCGCCCTCCATCTCGCGCGTGTACCCGATGTCCATGATCCGCGGGAACGCCTCGACGAGCTTGTCCGTCACCACCTCGCCCAGATCCGTCGCGTGGAACGCGCGGCTGATCTGCTCGACGTATTTGCGGTCCTGGATCGTCTGGATGATGCTCGCGTACGTCGACGGACGCCCGATCCCCTCCGCCTCGAGCGTCTTGATCAGCGATGCCTCGCTGAACCGCGACGGCGGGCTCGTGAACTTCTGCGTCGGCTCGATCGAGACCGCGTGCAGTTTCTGCTTCTCCGCGATCTTGGGCAGCGTCTGCGTGCTGTCCGAGACCGGCACGCCCGCAACCTTATAGAAGCCGTCGAACGCCAGCACGCGCCCCGTCGCGCGGAACGTGAGCCGCTTGATCGAGCCCGCCCCGGACGAAGCGCCCGCCGTCTCGATCATCGCGCTCGTCGAGTCCCACTCCGCGGGCGTCATCTGGCACGCGACGAAACGCTCCCAGATCAGCGAGTAGAGCCGGAACTGGTCGTTCGTCAGCGCGCTCTTCACCCTGTTCGGCGGGTACGCCATCGACGCCGGACGGATCGCCTCGTGCGCCTCCTGCGCCGCCTTGGTCGACGACGAGAAGAAGTTCGGCTTCTCGGGCAGGTAGCGATCGCCGTAGGTCTTCGCGACGTGCTCGCGCACCATCGAGAGCGCCTCGCCCGAGAGGTGCGTCGAGTCGGTACGCATGTACGTGATCAGGCCCACGGGCCCCTCGCCCGGGATGTCCACGCCTTCGTAGAGCTGCTGGGCCGTGCGCATCGTGCGCTGGGCGGCGAAGCCCAGACGCGAGCTCGCGCCCTGCTGCAGCGTGCTCGTGATGAACGGCGCGGGCGGGCGCACGCTCGTGCGCTTCGTCTCGATCGAAACGATCTCGAACGCCTTGCCCGCGTCCGCCTCGCCCTCGATCGTGCGCACCCAGCGGGCCGGGCCCTTGGCCCGCGCGTCCTCACGCACGCTCGTGCGCACGTTCTTGAGCCCGCACGCCTCGACGATGGCGCGCACCTTCGACGTCAGGTCGGGCCACGCGTCCACGTCCCCGCCGCCGGAACCGATCTCGAACTTCTTCCCGTCGATCTCGACGAGCTCCGCCCGGACCACGCCGTGCTCGGCGAGCCACGCGTTCTGCGCCTTGAGCGTCGGGCCCGCGCCCTTGTCGTCGCGCTCGGCGAGCAGCGCACGCCACTTGGGGCCCAGCTCGCGGGCCTTCGCCTCGGACAGCGCGAAGTTCGCGCCGATCTCCCAGTACTCCTCGGGAACGAACGAGCGGATCTCCCGCTCGCGCTCCACGATCACGCGCACCGCAACGCTCTGCACGCGCCCCGCGCTCAGCCCCCGCGCCACCTTCTTCCACAGCAGCGGCGAGACCTGGTACCCCACGATGCGATCGAGGATCCGGCGCGCCTGCTGCGCGTTGACCTTGTCCAGGTCGATCGGGTGCGGCGTCGAGAACGCACGCTCGATCTCACCCTTCGTGATCGCCGGGAACACCACCCGCTTGGCGTGCGTGGGATCGATGCCCAGCTCCTCGGCCAGGTGCCACGCGATCGCCTCGCCCTCGCGGTCCAAGTCGGTTGCGAACCACACCTCGCGCCCGCTCGAGAGCGACTCGCCCGCCGCCCGCTTGAGCTCCTTGATCACCTGCTCCTTGCCCGGCAGCACCTCATAGCTCGGCTGGAACCGATGCTCGAGATCCACACCCGGCACGGGCCGCTTCTCGCCCTTCTTCGCCTTCTCGGGCAGGTCGCGCACGTGCCCCACGCTCGCGAGCACGAGGTAGTCGCCGCCCAGGTACTTGTTGATGGTCTTGGCCTTGGAGGGCGACTCGACGATCACGAGGTGCTTGCCCGTCGCGTCGCCCGCCTTGACGCCCAACCCCCCGGAACGCCCGCCGGAACGTCCCCCGCTCCGACTCCGCGATCCGCCGCCCGCGGACCGCCCGCGTTTCGCCGGTGCGGCGTCGCCCCCTGAAGTGCCGCTCGTCCGTGATGCCGCTCGTTTGGCCATGCGCTGGTTCTTCCGTATCCCGTGCCCCACGCCGATCCGCCGGGCTCCCTCCCGGCGATGCCGACGCCCCCGCCCCGCGTGACGCCGCGCCGAGCTATACCCCTGAACGGGGTGTGCCCGATGCGCCATCCTCTGACGTCGGCCCGAAGGCCCGTCCCGGCTGAGGGAATCTCGCCCGAGCCCGGGAGTCAAGCCGCGAGGCACGAGCACGCGCAGAACGCGTCTCCCCCCGCCCGAGTTCATCCCCGAGCAACCTCGGGGCAAGCATCCGGGCCGGAAACGGGATGGATACCGCCGGGCTACGGTGTCGTAAATATCCTATTGACAATATCTTGCGACCACGCGCCCGGTTCGCCGCTCGTCGCGTCGATCACGATCGCCCCCGGCGTGGTCGAGAGCCGCCGCAGCCAGGTCCGCTGGTTCTTGGCGAATCGCCGCGTCTCGATCTTGATCTTCTCGATCGCGTCCGCGAGGCTCTGTCTTCCCTCAAAGTGGGGGACGAGCTGCTTCGGACCGAGCGCCTGGCCCGCCTGCGAACCGAGCCGCCCCGCCTTCCATAGCTCGCGCGACTCCTCGACCAGCCCCGCGGCGACCATGTCGCGGACGCGCTGGTTGATCCGGCGCGACAGCACCTCCGCGGGCCATTGCAGCACGACGAGCCGCGCATCGACACGCGGAGACGCCTCGCGGTCCCACTGCGACTGGTGCGCGCTGATCGGCTTGCCCGTCAGGCGGAAGACCTCCAGCGCGCGGATCGTGCGCCGCTCGTCGCTCGGATGGATCCGGGCCGCGGCGGCGGGATCGACGCGCTCCAGCTCCGCGCGGCGTGCGAGCGCATCCATCGCGCGAAGCTCCGCACGCAGCGCCTCATCCGCGCCCGGGCCCTCGAACAACCCCTCGAGCAGCGCCTTCGCGTACAGGTGCGTCCCCCCCACCACGATCGGAAGATTCCTCCGCGCGCGCACGTCCGCGATGGTCCGCTCCGCGAGCGCGAGCCAGCGGTGCAGCGTGAACGCCTCGGGGTCGTCCGGCTCGACGAGGTCGATCAGATGATGAGCCACGCCGCGGCGTTCCTCGGGCGTCGGCTTGGCGGTGCAGACGTCGAGGTGGCGATAGACCTGGAACGCGTCGGCGGTGACGACCTCGCCCGCGCGCGGGAGTGGAACCTCTGTAGAAGCCGATTGTGCGTGCACGCTCTCGGCGCGTCGCGCAACCTCCATCGCGATCTCGACCGCGAGGGCCGACTTGCCGCCCGCGGTGGGACCCACGATCAGCGGGAACGGGATGGTCCTCTGCGCCGGATCAGCCACGCGGGATCAAAGGCGAGTCCTCGCTCAGATGCCAAGGGGACGCCGACGGCGACGCATGACCAGAGGCGCGCCCATGCCCAGCGCAAGCGCAGCGGAAGGCGCGGGGATGATGCGGGCCAAAAAGACCGTGCCCTGGATGGACAGGTTGTTGCCCATACGCAGCTCGGCGTGCTCCCATCGGGCGGGGTCGAGATCGGCCTCGGTCGGAAGGTCGAGCCCCGAGATCGAATCGATCATGCCGCCGGGCGGATCGAACATCTCGGAGCCGTAGTCGATCCACGCGTTTCCGAAGTCTCGCCGCGCGCGGGCGAAGAAGGAATCCCGGAGCGTGCCCTCGCCGTCGAAGTTGTCCTCGATGACGACCTCGCCATCAACGCCCTCCGCCTCGTTCGGGTCGCGATAGATGAGGGTGCGGTCGTCAAACTCGACGACGAAGCCGAGGATGACGGCGTCGTCCCAGCGCCGGCGCGTGGGCTCGTCGGTCATTGGCGCGAGCATGGCATCGACGTTGATCGTGACGGTGAACGCGTCGCCCGGCTCGAGCCCCACAAAGACGCCCGTCAGGAAGTCCGCGCGGTACAGCTCGCCCGTGAACTCGTACGTCACGACGCCGGCGGACGCATGAGCGGCGAGGATCGCGGGAGCGAGTGCGGAGAACGTGCGTCTCACTGACTTCTTCCTTTCACGAGCGGCGGCGGAGCAGGGCGATCGAGGCGCAGGGGAACACGAGCATCGCAGACGGCGCGGGAACGATGCGTGCCGAGAGCACGTCCGCCGAGAGCCCGCCGACCTGCACCACTGCGATGCTCCAGCGCCCGGGCTGGATCTCCGCCGCGTCCGGGAAGGCGAGGCCGGAAAACGCATCGCTTCCCTGCGGCACGTCCTCGGCATCGACGTCGTCGTAGAGCAGGACCCGCGCCCAGCCGAGTGGCGATGATGCGATCGAGAAATCGAACTCGTCGGCAAGCTCGCCGCCCTCGCCCGGGCCCGCGTTGTCCCGCAGGATCATGAACCCTTCCGGGTCCGCATCGCCCGGGGCGTAGAGCGGGTACGGAACGCCATCGACCACGGCGTCCATCGCGACGAACGGCGCCGAACCCCACACGATGCGCCCGGGCTGCTGGAACGTCGGCGTCGCGTCGGGATCGAGCGTCGCGCGGAGCACGATCTCGGCCCCGAGCGGAACGTCCGTGAGCGAGGGATGAACGCCGAAACGCTCCGTCACGAGCCCGGAGAACTCGTACGTCACGACCTCTGCACTCGCAGTGCCGGCGATCGCGCCGAGTGCCAAGGCGCAGAGTCGCCGCGCGGCTGATCCGTTCATGGGTCATCCCTCACGACGGCCCGGACGGGGCCGATAGCCAAACCTAACACGGCCCGCGCGGTGCGACAAACGAATATGGCTCGCATTTGCGCGATCTGAATCCGAGCCCGCAGGATGTCCGGTGGATGATCGGATCGACTCGTTCGCCGCGGCGTGCTCAGCCGATCTTCATCGCCTTGATCATCGCGCGCCCCATGTCGGCGGGGCTCAGCGCGACCTCGACGCCCGCGGCCTGCAGCGCCTTGATCTTGCCGTCGGCCGTGCCCACGCCGCCCGACTCGATGATCGCGCCCGCGTGCCCCATGCGCTTGCCGGGCGGCGCGGTGCGACCCGCGATGAACGCCGCGACGGGCTTCTTCACGTGGTTCTTGATGTACTCGGCGGCGGCCTCTTCGTCCGAGCCGCCGATCTCGCCGATCATCAGGATGCCGTGCGTATCGGGGTCCTGCTCGAAGAGACGGATCGCGTCGATGTGGCTCATGCCGCGGACGGGGTCGCCCCCGATGCCCACGCACGTCGATTGCCCGAGCCCGAGCTGCGAGGTCTGCCACACCGCCTCGTACGTGAGCGTGCCCGAGCGCGAGACGATGCCGACCGCCTTCTTGAGCTTCGACTCGCTCACGTGCGTGTGGATGTAGCCGGGCATGATGCCGATCTTGCACCCGCCCGCGCCCTTGGCGCTGCTGGTGTAGACGTCGTCGCTCGTCTGCCCGCCGCCGGTCTTCTTGCCGGGCGTGATGATGCCCGGGCAGTTGGGGCCGATGAGCGTGATGAGGTTCTCGGCGGGGTGCACGTCGGCCCCGCGCGCCGCGAGGTTGCGCTCGTCGAGGATCGCCCGCACCCGCACCATGTCCTGCACCGGCACGCCCTCGGTGATGCAGCAGATCAGGCGCACGCCCGCGTCGGCCGCCTCGAGGATCGCGTCGCCCGCGAACGGCGGCGGCACGAAGATCATCGTCGCGCTCGCGCCGGTCGTGTCGACGGCCTGTCGCACGGTGTCGAAGATCGGGACCGAGCCGCGCCCGTCCACGTCGAACTTCTGCCCGCCCTTGCCGGGCGTGACGCCTCCGACCAGCTTCGTGCCGTAGAGGAAGCAGCCCTTCGCGTGGACGCCCCCGAAGGAGCCGGTGATGCCCTGGCAGAGGACCTTGGTGTCCTTGTCGACGAGGATGGCCATGTTCGTCCTCCGATGTCGCACCGACCTCGTTCCCGGGCGTGCTCCGGCTGGGGACGAGCGTGAGGACGCAAGCGTAGCGGACCGGGCCCCTCGCGGAGCGATGGCTCGAACGGGCGAATGCGAGGGCGAGATCGCCCTCGTCGAGGCAGGACGGGTCCACCCGGCGCGGCTCGTGGGTTCGCCCTTATGCGATCCGGCCCGCGCCGTGCGCGGGCCTCCTCCGGCGCACGCCCGCGATGCCGAGCACGCCAAGCACCGGCATCGCGGACCCGGGCGAGGGGACCGTGAGCACGTAGGCCTCGAACATGCCGCGGGGCGAGAGCGCCACGCCCGCGATCGTGAGCCCATCGTCGGACACGGCCGTCGCGGACAGCGGGATGTAGCCGAGCGTGTCGAGCCCCGCGCCCGCGATGAACTGTTCGAGCGTGACCATGCCGAACTCGGGCGTCCAGACGAAGGGCTTGAGCTCGAAGAAGTCGTCCATGAACGTGCCGACGATCATGTTGCCGTCCGCGCGGACATCGATCGAGCTGGTCAGGAAGGCAGCGCCCGGGAGCTTCCCAAGGATCTCGGCCCCGCCCGTCTCGCTCCAGCGATAGAGCTCGCCACCGGACTGGCCCACGATGGTTCGGCCGTCGGCGGAGATGTCGAACGCCTCGGAGGCTCGGTCGGCGGGGAGGCCCGCGAGCATCTGCATGCCGGCGGGCTCGGTCCATCGCCACGCGTTGACGAATCCGACGCCCGCGTCGCCCGTCCCGACGACGACATCACCCGCGCCCGAGATGGCATGCCCGACCGAGTACGAGCCGCCCGGGAGGGTGCCCAGCTCCCGCAGCGGCCCCGCGCCGTGCTCCCAGATGTAGGCGAGGTTCGGTGTAGGGAACGGATCGCCGGGAACGCGCGTGGTGCCAGCCACAAACCGCCCATCGCGCGACACATCCTGCACCGTGTACGCCTCGGCGACGAGCTGCGCGACCGGCGCGTTCGAGGCCGCGTCGGTCCAGATCGTGCCGTTGCGGGCCTCATACTGCCCGGAGAGCGAGAAGCCGGTGGTGCCCACGACGACCGAGCCATCACCACTCACCCGCGCGGCCGAGGAACCGCCCAGCCCGCCCTCGGGCACGCCGAGATTGAACAGCGTGCCGCCCGACCGCGTCCAGCGGAAGGCGTTGGCGTACGAGAGCACCCCGCCCACGCCGTCGTCAAAGTCCACGTTGGAATGTCCCACCGCGGTGTTGCCGTCGGGCGTGAGCCCCACGCCGAACGACCCGGGGTCGGGCGTGCGATCGCTGAGCACGCCGAGCGGAAGGAACTGTGCGGATGCGGCCTGTCCCGCCATCGCGAGGGCCACCAAGGCCGCCGATGGACGGACCGACCGCGCGGCGACGCGCGCGAACTGCATGGACATGATGTTTCTTTCTCCCCGTCCGGGGTGGGTCGTGTCGGGCACTCGCTCCGACCGCCGCGCTGCGGCGCCATCCTGCCAGAAATCATCTGGCGGGTCCAGCCAAAGTACGCGGCTTTGGTCATTCGGATGCAGGATCGGACCCATTAGGGCTCTATTGGGCAAGGCAACCCCAGTCAGCCGCCCCGGGGGTGGGAGCACGCGTGGCGATTCGGGCCGCAACGCAGCCCATGAAACCGAACGTCCCGGGAAGCAGAACGGCCCGGGCGCGGGCCCGGGCCGTGAGGTGAGATCGGCAGGGGCGGAACGGCGCTTCGCTCAGCGCGCCGCGTCGATCCAGTCGTTCAGGAACGCGGCGAAATCGTCCGAGTTCTGCACGCCGCTGCGGTCATAGTCGGCCGCGCCCTCGGCATAGAGCGCGAGAAAGTCGCCCGAGTCGTACCGACCGTCGTCGTCGGAATCGTCGTACACCTCGAACGCGGCGCCGTTGAGCCCGTATAGCCCAGCGCAACGTCCACCGCCGTCAGTTCGACAACCGAGCCGTGCGTGAAGAAGTAGTTCCCGAAGGTGCTCTGCGCCGCGCAGCGCGTGTATTCCAGCGCGTACAGGCCCGCGTCGTTCTGGAAGCGGAACTCGTCGGCCCGGGCCGCTCCGCCGGCCAGGCCCCCGCAGACGCCCATGAGGCACGCCACAACGCTCATCGTTCTCATGTCTGGATCACCTTTCCGGAACGAACGCCCTTGAAGTGGGAGGGGCACGGAGATCGGGATGATCGGGGCGACGCCGAACGCGAGCCCGCGCGGGAGAAACCGCGCGACTCGTGGGCATTCGCACGCCCCACGCCGTTGGTTTGCGGGGTTTGTGTGAAATCCGCCTGAGGAGGCCCCGCCCGGTCCGGAGCTCAGGGCAACGCGTGGCCCAATCAGATTCCGCCCGCGCGACAGCGACGCTTGGGCATCGACGCCCGGTCCATCGAACAGTTTCCGTACACTCTCCTCGTGACTTCCGGCACGCACGCATCTACCACGAGGCCCTGGCTGGCCGCGATCACGGCGTTCGTCGGCGTGGTGGCGTGCGGCGGCCTCCTGCTCATCGGATGGCGGTGGCTCTGGACGTACGTCCTCGTGCTCGGCGTGATCGTCGCGGGCGTGGTGTTCTGGCGCGTTCACATCGGGCCATACCGGCGCGCGATGTGGTTCTGCCTGAGCACCGCGGCGATGTCCGCCGTCACGCCCACCTTCAGCATCGTCGCCAGGGCGGCGGGCGCAACGGACGACGGCGTCGCGAGCGGCGCGTTCGAGTTGCGGAACGGCGAGTGGGGCTTCGTCATCGTCGGATTGGCGCTGCTCGCCGCGCTGGGCTTCGGCGTGCTCGACGTCTGGTCGAGGCGGCCCCCCGCCGCGCCCGCGGCGGCCGGCGGATCCTCGAACATGACGAACAACAAGGTCCGCAACGTCGCGACTTCGATGGGGCGCGACTTCGCGCAGGCCGGGAGAGATATTCACCAGACGACGATCCACGGCGTGCCTCCGGAGAAACATGCCGACGTACTCGCGGACAAGAAGCTCGCGGAGCGGGACCGCGACCAATACAAGGCCGAGAACGAACAACTCCGCGCGCAACTGGTCGAGGCCTTCGAGCGAACAACGCCGCCCGGCGCGGCGAGTGGTGCGGTCGGTGTTGATCTCGCGGCGACTTCCGAGTCTGAGGGGCTGGAACGGGCCGTCGAGCTTGTGGCCCGCTTCGCGCAAGCTGGCATGGCGGGAGCACGGCAAGCCCTCGCCGACGGCAGCCCGGACGAGGCGGTGTCGGCGCTCGTGAGCGGGCGGGAACGCCTCGATGAGATAAAGAAAACGATCGAAGCCACCGCGGCCGAGACGGACCGCGCCATCGCGGAGACGGCCTATCGCGTCGGACGGATCGACGACGCCGTCGCGGCCGTGAAACGTCTGCTCGACCGAGACCCCGACGACCTCGACGCGCTCAACCGTCTCGGTATCGTGCATAGTTTGCGCGGCAATCTGGAAGAGGCCGATGCAGCGTACCGGCGCGTGCTCAACCTCGCGAAGGATTCTTCGTCGAAGGCCATCGCGCTCGGCAACATGGGCAACATCGCCGCCACCCGCGGCAACCTCGATGAGGCCATGCGCCTCTACGCCGAGGCATTGGAGATCCATAAGCAACTCAGCAGCCTCGAAGGCCAAGCCGCCAACCTCAGCAACATGGGTATCGTCGCTCACACGCGCGGCAACCTCGACGAGGCCATGCGCCTCTACGCCGAGGCATTGGAGATCCATAAGCAACTCGGCAGCCTCGAAGGCCAAGCCGCCAACCTCGGCAACATGGGTATCGTCGCTCACACGCGTGGCGACTCGGACGAGGCCATGCGCCTTTATCGCGAGGCGCTGGAGATCAACAAGGCACTCGGCAGGCTCGAGGGACAGGCCAACAATCTCGGGAGCATGGGCAACGTCGCCCGGACCCGCGGCGACCTCGACAAGGCCATGCGACTCTACACCGAGTCCTTCAATATCGAGAAAACGCTCGGCAGCCTCGAAGGCCAGGCCATCCAACTCGCCAGAATGGGCATCGTCGCCATGACCCGCGGCGACTCGGACGAGGCCATGCGCCTTTATCGCGAGGCACTGGAGATCAACACGCAACTCGGCAGCCTCGAAGGCCAAGCCGCCAACCTCAGCAACATGGGTATCGTCGCCAAGACCCGCGGCGACCTCGGCGAGGCCATGCGACTCTACACCGAGGCGCTCCAGATCAACAAGGCACTCGGCAGCCTCAAGGGACAGGCCGCCAACCTCGGCAACATGGGCGTCGTCGCCCAGACCCGCGGCGACCTCGACGAGGCCATGCGCCTCTACGCCGAGTCCTTCAATATCGAGAATACGCTCGGCCGCCTCGAAGGGCAGGCCATCCAACTCGCCAACATGGGTATCGTCGCTCACACGCGCGGCGACTCGGACGAGGCCATGCGCCTTTATCGCGAGGCACTGGAGATCAACACGCAACTCGGCAGCCTCTGGGGACAGGCCGCCGACCTCGGCAACATGGGCGTCGTCGCCCAGACCCGCGGCGACCTCGACGAGGCCATGCGCCTCTACGCCGAGTCCTTCAATATCGAGAAAACGCTCGGCCACCTCGAAGGGCAGGCCATCCAACTCGCCAACATGGGCAGCGTCGCCCAGATCCGCGGCGACCTCGACGAAGCCCGGCGTCTGTGGACCGAGTCCCGCGACCTCTACCAGCGGCTTGGAGCGACCAAAACGGTGGCGGAGCTCCAATTCTGGCTCGACGGCCTTCCCCCGCCCCCGCCCTAAACTCCCCCCATGCGAGCCATCATCACCGGCCAGGTCGGCATGGACAAGAAGCCCTACCTCAACGCCGTCCGCGACTTCGCGGGCGCGCAGGGCGAGGGGCTCGAGCTCTACAACGTCGGCGACATGATGTACGCCGAGGCGACCGACGTCCGCCCTGGGCAGATCCTGAACCTGCCCATCAGCCGCCTGCACTCGATCCGGCGCGCGGCCCTCAAGGACGTGATCGCCCAGTCCACCCGGCACGAGAACGTCATCGTCAACACGCACGCGACCTTCCGCTGGAGGCACGGGCTGTTCAGCGCGTTCGACTTCGACCAGGTGCAGGCGCTCAACCCCGACCTCTTCATCTGCCTCGTCGACAACATCGAGGTGGTGCACCACCGCCTGCACGCCGAGCACCAGATCGACGCGACGCTCAAGGACTGCATGGTGTGGCGCGAGGAAGAGATCCTCGCGACGGAGATGCTCGCGAAGGCCGTGCCCGGGAGCCAGTTCTACATCCTCTCGCGCGGCAGGCACCAGGACACGGTGCGCACGTGCTTCCGCCTCGTCTGCCGCCCGGGCATGCGCCGGGTGTATCCCTCGTTCCCGATGAGCCACGTGATGGACATGCCCGAGGTGCTGGCGGAGATCGACCGGTTCCGCGCCGCGCTCGCCGAAAACTTCATCACCTTCGACCCGGGCGACGTGGACGAGAAACTGCTGCTGGAACGCGCCCTCGCCGCGGCACGGGAGGGGCATGTCGACAGCTTCCTCGAGGTCGAGCCGCACGTGTTCGGCGGTCGCAAGATCAGCAATACGCCCATTCGCGTGCGCGTGCGCGAGGTGCTCGACATCGCGGGCGACATCGACGGGCAGATCTACATGCGTGACTTCAAGCTCATCGACCAGGCCGACATGATCGTGAGCTACGTCCCCGAGCTCGCGTCGGGCATCCCCGGGCTCTCCAGCGGCGTCGAGCGCGAGCTGCAGCACGCGTGGGAGCACACCAAGGAGGTCTACGTGGTGTGGAAGCCCAAGAAGACGCCCAGCCCCTTCATCACCGAGACCGCGACGAAGGTGTTCACCAGCATCGAGGAGGCGATGCGCCACTTCGAGAACGCGGGCATGTTCGGCGAGAAGAACCTGTTCGGGCACTGATGCGAATCGACCAGTGACCTTTGACCAAGGATCCTGGCATGGTTCCGTCACCCGCCGACATCATTCGACTGCGCATGTACATGGCGGCGACGTGCCGCGTGCTTGGCTGGTTCGTCGTTCTAGCGTCCACACCGTTCGTTGTGGTGTTTGCGCTCGACGCCATTCTGACAGAAACGCACTACTGGGGTTGGTGGGATAACTACGGCCCGCTCGTTCTCTCCGGATTCCCGTTCCTGTCCGGGCTGCTCGTGCTCATCTTTGCCCGCCTCGCCGCGCGTGTGCTCGTGCCCTTCCCGAAGCGCGTGCTGTGCCCGAAGTGTGACTACGCGGTCGACGGCGCCACGCACCAGCGATGCCCCGAATGCGGCCTGTTCCTCGGAACTGAGTTTTCCGAGCCCGCGGACGCGCCCGGCCCAACACGCTCGTAGCTGCCCCAACCTCGCCCTCCGCGCGAAGATCGCGCTCAGCATCTTGCCTCAACCCCCATAACCCTCGATTCAGCATTGATCGGCCCCGCCCGAGGGCTTACGTTCCTCCCCAAGCCACTCCACGCCCGGAACCGGAAGGGATCACTCCATGCGTTCGTTCATGCCCACGCCGCGTCTCGCGGCCTTCGTCGCCCTCACGGGCGCCTCCGTCGCCGCTCACGCCCAGATGACCATGCTCACGGACATCCGCTCGGTCGGGGCGTACGCCAAGAGCGAGAACGCCGCGGGCGTTGACGTCGACGCCCCCGCCGACGTGGTGCACACGCCGTTCATCAGCGAGTTCAACGGCCAGAACAGCGCGGTCTCCAACCAGATCGGCGCTGGCGCGGGAGCATCCGTGGGGCAACTGTCCTCGTTCACGCGCAACCGCATCCAGCTCAATGCGTCCGCGTCCGCCTCCACCAGCGTGAACGCCGCGGGCGGCGGCATCCGGGCCGAGTCCTCCTCGAATTCGATCCTGGACATGACCTTCGCGGTGATCGAGGGGACCGAGATCTCGATCGAGTCCGTGATCACGTCGCTGACCAACGGCGCGCGCGTGTCGTTCTTCAACTCGAGCGACGACCTGCTGTTCTCGGGACCCGGGCTGTACAACACCACGCTCAGCGCGGGGCGGTACCGCCTCCTCGCGACGATCGACGTCTCGGCGGACGCCTTCGGCGATCGCACCGCGGGCGGCTCCATCGCGCTCACCGCCACCTTCGTCCCCGCGCCCGCGGGCGTGCTCGCGCTCGTGCCGCTGGCCTTCGCCCGCCGCCGGCGGTAATCGCCGGGCTTCGCCCGGGCTGGCCTCCCGCGAAACCCGTCCCCTCGCTTGCCCAACCAGCGTGCGTGGGCGACCATCTCTATTGGGGATGGCCCCTTGCGTGGACGGATCGACGTGGGAGGCCGGGATGGAATACAACGACGCCTATTCCGCCTCTCCCGACGACGGGGCGTGGCGCGTCGCGCATCCGGACGTCAGGGATGATGAACGCACGTACGCCCTTCTGATCCACCTCTCCCTGCTGGCCTATCTGGTCTTCCCGCTCCTGGTCGTGATCCCTCTGGTGATGTGGCTCGTCCGGCGCGAGCAATCCGCGTTCATCGATGATCATGGGAAAGAAGCCGTGAACTTCCACCTGTCGCTCGTCCTCTACACCGTCACCGCGATCGGTATCACCATCGTGACCTGCGGCATCGGTTTCTTCCTGATCCCGATTGTGGCGATCGGGTCGTATGTACTCGGCGTGATAGGCATGGTGATGGCCGCGATGGCCGCCAATCGGGGCGAGTTCTACCGCTACCCGATGTGCATGCGCCTCATCGTCTGATCGCGGGTTTCCCGCACCGCCCGCCCCGCGCGGGCCGATGAAACGCGAGGGGCGATCGCCCCGGCTCGGGAAGGGGGTCGCGTGTCCGCTCCGCACAATGCCAGCATCTGGGGCGTCCGCTGCCCGAAGTGCCTGCGGACCCGCCCGCTCCGCGATGATCGCGCCCTCCCGCCCAAGGCCGAGGGGCGCAAGACCGCCGCCCGGTGCGGGCGCTGCGGGATCGTGTTCGCGGAGGTGGTGCGCCTCGCCCGGGGAACCGACGCCTCGCTCGCCGAATCCGCGGCGGGGCCGCTCCCGCCGGGTGCCCGTCGCGCCGCGGGATAGACTCCTCCGGTGCCCCTGCTCGAGGCCAGCCAGCTCCGCAAGATCTACGGCGAACGCGTCGTCGTGGATGGCGTTTCGTTCCATGTCGAGCCCGCGGAGATCGTCGGGCTGCTCGGACGCAACGGCGCGGGCAAGACCACCAGCTTCCGCATGACCATCGGCATGATCGAGCCCGACGGCGGGCGCGTCACGCTCGATGGCAACGACATCACCACGCTCCCCATGTACCGCCGGGCCCGCCTCGGCATGGGCTACCTGAGCCAGGAGCCGAGCGTCTTCGTGCGCCTGACCTGCGAGCAGAACCTGCTCGCGATCCTCGAGACGCTGCCGATCGCGCGGGCCCAGCGCCGCGCCCGCGCCGCCGAGCTCCTCGAGCAGTTCGGGCTCACGCACAAGGCGAAGCACGCCGCACGCACCTGCTCGGGCGGCGAGCGGCGCAAGCTCGAGATCGCCCGCGCCCTGGTCACCAACCCGCGGCTCATCCTGCTCGACGAGCCGTTCTCCGGCGTGGACCCCATCGCCGTCGAGGACCTGCAGAAGGAGATCCGCGCACTCTCCGAGCGCGGGATCGCGATGCTCATCACCGACCACAACGTGCAGCAGACCCTGCGCGTGTGCGACCGGGCGTACATCATCGACTCGGGCAAGGTCTTCGCCGAGGGCGCCCCGCGCGACCTCATCAACGACGAGATGGTCCGGCGCGTGTACCTCGGCTCGCTCTTCCGGGGCGACGAGTTCGACGATCACCACGCCCCGCCCGCGCGCCGCGGGCCCGCGCGCGTCCCCGCGCCCGCCACGTCACGCAACGGCACGCACGACTGATCCGCCGTCGCGCGACCGAGAAAGAACCGCGCATGTCGCACGAACTCTGGCAGCGGGCCGCGTCCTTCGCCGCCCGGGCGCACCAGCACACCCTGCGTAAGGACGGGAAGACCCCCTACTTCGCCCATCCCGTGCGCGTCGCGCTCACAGTGCGTCACGCCTTCGGGCACGAGGACGAGACCACGCTCGCCGCGGCGCTCCTGCACGACACCATCGAGGACACGTCCTGCGACTACGACGACATCGCCGAACACTTTGGTGAAGAAGTCGCCCGCCTCGTCGTGCAGATGAGCAAGAACATGCTCCTGCCCGAGGACGAGCGAGAGCGCGACTACGACGCCCGCCTCGCCGCGGGGGACTGGCGCGGGCGCCTCATCAAGCTCGCCGACGTGTACGACAACCTCGCCGACGGCGCGGGCAAGCGTGAGAAGATGCTGGACAAGGTCCGGCGCGCCATCGCGCTGGCCCAGCCCGACCTGGCGCACCACCCCGAAACAAAGCGTGCGATCGACGCGCTCGAAGCGCTCGTGCGCAAGGGCTGACAGGGCCCGCAGCGCCCGCTGCTAGAAAAGCACGCGGAACCCGATCACGAAGCCCCACTCAACCTCCGGGTGCGTCTCCACACGCTCGAACACGGGCACCTGCACGCCCGCCTCCACGGCGAATCGCCTCGCCTCATACAGCACCCCGGGCGAGAGCAGCGTCTCCCAGTCGCCGCCCGTCTCGTAGAGCGTGTTCAGTTCGACTACGCCGTAGAACGAAGCCTCGGTCCCGGCCCGGTACACATCGGGCGAGAAGCGGTACAGATAGGCCGTGTCGAGGTACAGCGCGTCGTCCTCGCCCTGCCCGGGCAGGAGCGGGTACTCATCGGTCCCCGTGTTGAACTTGTACCGCACGGACTGGTTGATCCCGTGTCGGCCCCAAACACCAGTAAACACGGCCCCGACGTACGGATCGAACGAATGGCTCGACAGGTCGCCGGTCCCGGTCGGGAGCTCGCTGCCCACGACCAGCGCGATGCGCTGGAAGTTGATCGCGCCGGTGTCGCGCTGCCAGACGCGATACTTCGCCTCGATCGACGCGTCCTCGAACCCGAACTCGCGGTCCAATTCGCCCGCGTCCACCTCGTGACGGAGCGCGATCGGCATGCGGAGCGAGATCGACGCGTTGCGCGAGAGCCCGTACGTGAGCGTCGCGCTCTGGGAGAGCACCGTTGCGTCCCGATCGAGGCCCGTCGGATCGTTGCCGAGACGAAAGACCCTGGTCTGGAGCCGGAGCGCCGCGACGCCCTTCGCGGGCTGCGTCGCCGAGGGTGTGTTGATCGCTTCCTGCGCCATCGCGGGCGTCGCGATCGCGACGCACACCGCGAGCATTCCACGCGTGCGCTGCATGATTCCTGCCTCCCGCGCACGAGGGCGTGACGCGCCGATCGCGCCACGCCCCGCACGCGACCCGGATTACTTCTGCTCGATGGCGCGGACCGTGAACCCCGCGTCGTACACCGCGCGGGCCAGCTCGCCCCGCGTCGGACGCTGCTTGCCGATGATGTTCAGCGTGATCGCCCCCGCGTCGAGGTCGATGCTCACGCTCGCCACGCCGGGGAGGCGCGAGATCGTGCGATCGACGTTCGTCGCGCACAGCGGGCAGCCCATGCCCTCCGCGTACACCACCACCTCGCCGCTCTCGACGGGCGTGGCGTCGTCCAGCATCGCGCGGTGCTCCGCCGTCGCCGTGCCCACCGAGGGCGACGACGCGCATCCGATCAGGCCCGCCGGGACGATCAGTCCGAGCGCAGCCAGGGCCAGCAGGCCATGACGTGCCATGGTCAAACTCCTTGTGCATGTGTGAAGAAAGAACGGTGAACGAGCACGATCGCGCGCTCACGCCGCCGCTGGGGGCCTCCCGAAGGGGCCCGCAGCGATTCGGGCGGCACGATGCGCGCGCACTCCCGGCGCGGATCGTCGCGCTATGTACTCCACACGCACAAGGCTTCACGCGCCGGGGCCATCACGCGCGGCGTCCGCATCGCGATTGTCCGCCCCCAGCGCACGCGATCCGGCGCGGGCCACGCGAACGACGCGCCCGTCCGGTCGGTGATGCCCAGAACCAACGAACGCCCGTCCAACGCCGAGCTCGGGCTCGTGGGGGACGGGTCGGGCGCCGACTCTCCCGGCGCCGCGCAGGGGCACCCCTTCGGCTCGCACTGGCACGCGTGCAAATCGCACCCGCACGGCGCGCGTGCCGGCTCCAAAGCACACGCAGAAACCGGCGCCATGCCGCCCGACGCAACCGCCCACGGCGTGCCCTGCACGAGCATGCCCAGCACGGCCGCGATCAGAATGCCCACCCCGCGCAACGACATCGCGTGTGACTACCCATGCGTGCCCGCGATTGTTCCCGCTGGCTCCCCGGACCCGCCCCGCAACCCCCGCTACGCTGCTCGCGTGATCGCCCCTCTGCACGACATCACCCCGCCGTCCCCCGCAGCCCGCCGGACCACCGCGCGCCGCCTGTTCTCGGGCGTGCTCGGCGCGTCAGCGCTCGCCGCGGGGCTCACGGGCTGCATCGAGCGGCGTATCGAGGTCACCAGCACGCCGCCGGGAGCGCTCGTCTGGCTCAACGATCGCGAGATCGGGCGCACGCCCTGCGGCGCGTCGTTCAAGTTCTACGGCGAGTACGACGTGCGTCTCTCGCTCGATGGGTACGAGACGCTCCAGACCTCGCGCACCGCGAGCGCGCCGTTCTACGAGTATCCCGGGCCCGACCTCGTCGCCGAGGCGTTGCCCGTGCGGATCGAGAACGTTGAGCGCTGGCACTTCGACCTCACCGCCCTGCCCGAGCGGACGCTCCCGCGCCGCCAGGTCGAGGACGAGCTGCTCGATCGTGCCCAGGGCTTCCGCGCCGAGCAGACGCCAAAGCTGCCCGAGCCGCCCGCGGAAGAACCGAAGCCCGCGCAGGCGCCCAAGGACGATCAGTCCGAGCCCGCGTCGCCAACGGACGCCCCGCCCGCGCCATAGCAACACGCGGCGGCGTGCGTCTCATGCCGATTGCCGAACAACGAATGCCGAGTGCCGATCGCCTCGTGCCTTCTCTCACCCGTACTTCTTCGCCAGCGCTTCCTTCGCCGACTGCGACACGCGCGTGCGGACGTTGTCCAGCACGTTCATGTAATTGATGTACGAGTCATACGGCGAGTCGTACGGGCTGAAGTACTTGTGCACGTCGCCGTCCGACCAGAACTTCGTGCACATGTAGTAGAAGTGGTCGCTCGTCGTGAGCTTCCGCCAGTCGTTGAGGATGTGTCCGGCGTGCTCGATCTCGGTCTCGTCGCCCGAGCGTTCCGCATCGGCGAGCTTCCGCTTGATCTTCTCTTCGAGCGCGTAGCACTCCGCGAGCGCGTTGTCCTGCATCGCGTTCCCGCGCCACGCCGTCAGGTCACGCTCCATGTCCGCCCACGAGATGTACTGCGGCACGTCGTACACGCCCACCGGCGGGAACTGCTTGAGCGCCATGCTCGGCGTGATGAAGTGGTTCTCCGTCGAGCCGTCGCCCTTCTTCGCGACGTCGAACACCGCCTCGGGCAGCTTGTCGAGGAACTGGAAGATCCCCGTGTCCGCCCACTGGTGCTCGCCGAACGTCTCGTAGTCCATGAACAGGTTGCACAGGTAGCCGTCGCCGTTGATCTGGTTCACCCACCCCGCGAACTTCTCGGCGCTCAGCGGCCACTCCGCCCACCCGCGGTTGCTGAAGCGGAACGCGATGTCGTCGCTCAGGCGATAGTTCTTGAGCAGCAGCCCGAACGCACGCCCGTCGCGCCCCACGAGGTCCTTCCCGTCGTCCCCGGGCGGCGGCTTGTACACGTAGTTCGGCGAGCGGAAGCCCAGGTGCCAGTCCGTCCCCTCGCAGATCGTTCCGTGCCAGCGACCATTCCCGTCCTTGTCCTTCATGCGCGAGAGCGCCCGCGCCAGGTCATTGGCGTAGATCAGCTCCGTATCGCGGAAGACCGTGGGCCTCTGCCCGAACAGATCATGGATGCGCTGCGTGTGCATCTCGACCTGCGACTCGAACTCCGCCTGTGAATACAGGAACGACAGCGAGTGGTAGTACGTCTCGCCGATGAACTCGCAGCACCCCGTGTCGCCCAGCCGCTTGAACAGGTCGATCACGTCCGGCGTGAAATGCTCAAACTGGTCGAGCGCCGTCCCCGTGATCGCGTACGACACGCGGAAGTTGCCCTTGTGACGCTTCACCAGCTCCAGGATCAGCGACGTCGTCGGGCGGTAGCACTTGCTCGCCACCTTCTCCGCGATCTCCCGGTTCTTCGCGTCGTGGAAGTAGAACGGGTCCGAATCGAACACCGTGTACTGCCGCAACCGGTGCGGCTGGTGGACCTGGAAGTAGAAGCAGACCGACGCCATGGTGGCACAGCGTATGGTCGCGCCGCCCCCGGGCCAACCGCCCGCCCCGCACGGGCCCTCCCCCGCGCCAACGATCCGACATGACCCGCCCCCAGCCCCCGCACATCCCCGAGCACCTGCAGAAGCTCGCCCGCGTGCAGGACTACGGAAAGTCCGTCGACTTCGGCAAGACCTCCGACGACTACGCCCGATTCCGCCCCGGGCCGCCCGCCTCGATGTACGACCGCCTCGAACGCATCGCCCCATTCCGGGGCAGCGACCTCGCCGATGCCGCCTGCGGGCCGGGCTGGGTCGCCCTCGAGGCCGCCGCCCGCGGGGCACGCTCGGTCGGCTTCGACCTCTCCCCGCAGCAGGTCGAGGCGGCGCAGAAGGTCGCCGCCCAGCGCCTCGCCCCCGACGCCGCGGCACGCTGCTCGTTCATCGTCGCCCGCGCCGAGTCGACGACGCTCCCGGACGCCTCGCTCGACTGGTACGTCGCGAGCCAGGCGTGGCACTGGTTCGACCACGCCGCCGCCGCCGGCGAGGCCCTGCGCGTGCTCAGGCCGGGCGGTCGCATCGTCGTCTGCTCGTTCGACTACCTGCCCGGGCGCTCCCCCGCCGCCAAGGCGAGCGAGGACCTCGTGCTCAAGTACAACCCGTCCTGGCCCATGGCGGGCGGCACGGGCTGCCACCTCGCGCCGCTCTCGCACCTGCCCGCCGCCGGGTTCGTCGAGATCGAGCAGTTCTCCTACGAGCACCCCCAGCCTTTCTCGCACGAGGCCTGGCGCGGGCGCATGCGCACCTGCAACGGCGTCGCCGCTTCGCTCAGCCCCGACCTCGTCCGCGCCTACGACGCTGACCTTGCGCAGGTCCTCGCCCGCGACTTCCCCGAAGGCCCCGAAGGCACGATCACCATCTGGCACCGCGTCTGGGTCGTGATGGCCCGCAAGCCATAGGCGTCGAACCAACGCGGCTATTACGAGGCCCTAGACGCCAACATGAAAATCCATACACAACAACAAGCCCTGCGTGCCCGCAAGGGATTGCGAGATTGTTATTTGTGCGGGCTTCCTTTGCCAGATCGAAGCAAGCAATCCACGAAGGCGACGCAGAGGGAACATGTATTTCCTCGCTGGATGTTCCGACTCAACGACGTTTTCGACATTGATCCGGTCGAAAAATGGCCGGTTGTCCTAGACGTGCATCCCGAATGCGACGCCGAATTTAAATCGACTCGTGATCAGATGGCAAAGATTCTGTTTGGGATGATGGTCCGACATCGATCGTCGAACGACACTGCTTCGATTCGACGCTATTTCTCAATCAAACAAGAGTGGGTTGGTGGATGGGAACATACACCCCTCTTGAGTGGTGGGGAGAACATACTGGATCTCGTTTTCTATTGGGCGCGAGGCTGCCACGCGCTGCTCTATGACGAGGCCCTCCCGTGGCCGATCGACCAAGTGACCTATGCCCCCGCACCTGATTTCGATCGGCTGGCCGAAGACCCGCACACCGCCATGGCCGAGAATCGCGAACGTACTCTCAGCATTTTGAGGTTCTTGGCTGATGCGAACGATCGAGATTGCATCGATACCGTTGTACTTATGCGAGGCCTGATCTGCTATTCATGTGTATGGCTGTACGATCCTCGCAAATCGGATTCGCCGTGGCTGTGCGCATGGTCGCTAGATTGTCCAGGAACATTCCACTGGTCGGCACAAACACGTGGGTTCTATGTGCCCTGGCACGGCTGCTATGCGACCCACACCAAGCCCACTTTGGCGTCTGTCGCACAAATCGACGAGTGAGTTCTATTTCTGGCAAACACTAGCTTGGCATTCTGACCACTATGCTTCCGTGTACCTTCTACGCCACCTGCATCCCCACCACCAGCATCACCATCAGCGTCCCGTTGTGCAGCAGGTGTGCCGTCATCGGCGCGATCAGGCTCCCACGCCACTCACGCACCATCGCGAACGTGAACCCCAGCGCGATCAGCGGCGGCGTGAACGTCCATCCATAGCTGTGCATGAACGCGAACAGCGTGCCCGACACCAGCCCCGCCACCACCGGAGCCATCCGCGAGCGCAGGTGCCGGTAGAGCGCCCCGCGGAACACCGTCTCCTCCACGATCGGCGCCCACAGCGTCGCCAGCACCACCAGCAGCGCGATCACCACCGGGCTCGCGCTCACCAGGATGTCCACCACCGGGTTGTTCGGCGTCGGCGGCGGACCACCCCGCGCCGCCCCCACCACCGCGTTGAGCGCCGCCGTCAGGAGCGCCGCGCCGATCAAGAGCGGCACGCCCGCGAGGTATCCCGCGATGCCCGCAAGCACCTCGCGCACCACGCCCCGCCCGCGGTGCCAGCCCAGGTCGTGCGACGCCCGCGACCATCTCACGCCCCGCAGCAGCGGGTACGCCACGACCAGCACGATCAGCCATTGTGAAACGAGCCGCGCAACGACGATCGCGTCGATCGACCATCCGAACTGCGACTTGAGCGCGAGGCCCAGCAGGTCCATCCCCACGCTCACCACGAGGAACATCGCGATGAACATCGGGAACATCTCGAGGTACACGCTCCCGCCCGGCGCGGGCGGATCGAACTGCCAGCGCAGGCGCCCCGTCGCGATCAGCACGATCGCGAGCGTGCCCATCGCCAGCCCCGCGACGAGCCACGCGCACAGCAGCACGACCATCGCGGTGGCGAAGTAGAGGATGCGCCTCCAGCCCTTGACCAGCTCGCCGATCCGCGCGTCGTCCCCGTGCGCGAGCGCCAGCTCGCCGAACCAGCCGTGGTGCTCGACCAATCGGGCCCGCGTCTCGTCGTCGAGCCCGTCCGTCCCATGCTCATAGATCGTGCGCAGGTCGGCGATGTCCGACGCCAGCGCCTCGCGCGTCGCGACAACACCCTCACCTTCCGCCTCCTGCGCGCCCGCTGCGTCGCCCGCATCCTCGCGCTCGGCGTCCTCGCGCAGCCGCGATTCTGCGTCATCGAGCCGGGCGATCGCGTCATCCGTCGAGCGTCCCGCGCCCTCGACGATCGCGAGGCGGATGAGTTTCGTCGCCGACTGCCCGGGGTCTTCGAGCATTCCCCACCCCCACGCAGGAAACCGCTCGCCCTCGCGCTGTGACCCGATCGCGATCTTCCCGAGCGCCCGCGCCATGATCCCGAACATGTCGTCCGCCGGCGCGATCGCCACCCCCGCGGCCTCCGCAGCCCCCGCCCCCTCCGCGGGCGAGCCCTTGCCGCCCCCGAGCTGCACCCAGACCACCAGCCCGAACAGCAGCACGCCCAGGACGAGGGCGATGAGCATCGCCCCCCTCGATCCGGGGTCCTTCCGCCGCTCTTGCTGGGCCACTTCACGCTCGCTCATGCCTGCCTCCCGCCCGGAAGATCACCAGTGGATCATCGTCGCTTCCCTCCCGCCCGATCCACCCCGCCCCCCCATTCCCGGGTTCGAGGGTCGCTTTGCCCGCCCCGGGCGTCCCGCCTAACATCGCTTTCCTGCACGCGGGCTGCCATCGGAGGCTCGCCCGCCCCGCACGGAAAAATCTGCCGAGGCGTCGTCGCCAAGGCCCGCCCTGCCCGGTAGGCAGCGAGCACACGTCACCCCGCTGGGGCTCGCGCGGCATCGTCCGTTCGACTTCCCACGCAGGAGGCACGCATGCGGCGTCAAACCTACAACGCCAAGGCCGGCGACGTCCCGCGCCAGTGGCGCATCGTCGATGCCGAGGGCCAGCCCCTCGGCCGTCTCGCCGCCGAGGTCGCACAGGTCCTCATGGGCAAGCACCGCCCCGAGTACACCCCCCACGTCGACACGGGCGATTACGTCATCATCACCAACGCCTCCAAGGTCGCCCTCACCGGCAAGAAGGCCGACCACCGCTTCCGCCGCCGCTGGACCGGCTATCCCGGTGGCGTCACGCTCGAGAGCTACGGCGACCTCCGCGAGCGCCGCCCCGAGCTGCTCATCTCCGACGCCGTGCGTCGCATGCTCCCCAAGAACCGCCTCGGGCGCCACATGCTCAAGAAGCTGAAGGTCTACCCGGGCGTCGAGCACCCGCACGATTCCTCCAACCCCGTCCCGATGGGCGTCTGAGCACGCATCACGCCGACCACACCGCGGGGAACCAACCCCGCTGACGAGAACACACCATGTCCGAGACCGCGATCCTCAATCCCAACCTCATCGGGCAGAAGCTCATCGATGACACCCCCGCCCAGCAGGAGGAGCGCGCCCCGCGCGAGCCCCTGCCCCCGGATAAGCACGGCTGGTGGTGGGGCATCGGGCGTCGCAAGACCGCCTCCGCCCGCGTCCGCATCCGCCCCGCCCGCGAGGGTGAGGGCAAGGGCGAGATGAAGGTCCAGACCTCGCGCAAGAACTTCAAGACCATCGAGGAGTACTTCACCGAGGTCCGCGACCAGTCCGACTGCTACTCCCCCCTCCGCCTCGCCAACCTCGAGGGCAAGCTCGACGTCTACATCCGCGCCACCGGCGGCGGCACCATGGGCCAGGCCCAGGCCGTCCGCCTCGGGCTCAGCCGAGCCCTGCTCAACTACGACCCCACCCTCGAGCCCGCGCTCCGCAACGCTGGCTTCCTCACCCGCGACGCACGCGAGGTCGAGCGTAAGAAGTACGGCCTCGCCGGCGCCCGCCGCCGCTTCCAGTTCTCGAAGCGCTGATCGGGCCCCGCATCTCGCGTCCATCCACCGGCTCGCCCTCGCGGCGGGCCGGTTTTCATTTTGCACCCGTACGACGCGAGCGCCCGCGATTTGTCTTTTGATCCGCGCCCCGCGACGATGACGCGCACGAGATGTTCGCCTTCCCGCCCACCCCACGCCGCGCCCTCGTGGCGATGCTCTGGCCCGCGCTGCGCCGAGCACGCCCGTGGCTGCTCCGCGCGAGCGTCGCGCTCGCCGCCCTCCTCTGCGGCGGGCTGCTCTTTGCGCACTCGCTCTCCGCGCAGGCGCCGCGCTGGTGGCGCAACGTGAGCCCCGCCGACCCACGCACCCAGGACGCCGCCGAGCAGCTTGAGTACGCGATCAGCGACCAGCTCCACGCTTCCCGCGCAGGCAGCGCGTCCGCCGAGCGCCCCGAGCACTGGTCGAGCGAGCTGTGGTCCGCCTCGATCAGCGCCTCCGACGCGAACGCATGGCTCAACGTCCGCCTGCCCAAGTGGCTCGCGAACGAGGACGAGACCCTCCGCTGGCCCAGCGAGCTCGCCGAGGTGCAGATCGACTTCGGGCAGGGCGACGTCCGATTGGGCGCACGCCTCGTCGCGGGCGGGCAGGACCGCATCGTCTGGGCGACCTTCACGCCCGAGATCCGCGAGGACGGCGCGCTCTGGCTCCGCGCGCGTCACGTGCACCTCGGGCGATTGAGCGTGCCCGCGCCGTGGGTGCTGGGCGAGGCGGAGGACCTCGTCAACGAGTACGTCCCGCCCGAGTTCCGCGACCATCCCGAGAGCCGGCGTCTGTTCGACGCGCTCGCCGGGCGCGTGCCGATCGTGGACTCGCCGACGCTCCGCCTCGCCGACGGCAGGCGCGTGCGCCTGGTCGCGATGCAGGCGCTCGACGGACGCCTGAGCGTGGCGTGCCGAACGGAGCGGGAGCTGGCGAGGGGAGAGTGAAACCGCAGCGTGCGTCCGCTCAGTTATGCCCGCGCATCCGACTCATCATGTCGCGCATCACCGGCCCGATCCGCGCACGCTGGTGCGGGCTCGCCTGCTCGCCCACCCGCTCGTTCATGAAACGGAAGAACTGCGCCCCATCCCGCGACGACACCCGCCCGCTGCGGATCATCTCCGCCTCGCGCTGACCCTGCTTGCGCCCCTCCGCGAGACGCTCCTCGTCGCTCATGTCCCGCGGCTGCCCGCTCAGCGCCTCGAGCATCTTGCTGAAGCCGATGTACGTCTCGTCGAGGAACGCGCCACGCTCCTCCTGCGGCACCTTGTCGTATTGCAACGCCGACTGGTCCCACATGTCGAGGAACAGCGTCGCGACGTTCTTCTCGAGCTGCTCCCGCGCCGAGCCCGCGATGCCCGCCGCGAACGCCGCGAGCAGCGTCGAGTCGTTGTCGCTCATCTTCCCGAGGCGCGACACGAGCTGCCCGACCAGCTCCACCCTCTCCTCCACGGGCAGGTTGTTGAACTCGTTGGTAAGCAGCGTGTAGCTGAAGATCTTGTCGAGCTCGTCCTCCAGGTAGTCCGGCTTGGGCACGGGGCGCAGCGCGAGGTATGCCCCGATGCTGCCGCCGATCACGAGCGTCGCCAGCGCACCCGCGCTCGCGAATCGGAACACCTTGCTCGCACGCCACCGCTTCGCAAGGGCCGCACGTAGCGTGCGCGGCACGCGGTTGATCCGCTCACGCAAGGGCACGCGCGGCGGGCGCTTCGCGCCCACCTCCGGCGTGTCGATTCCCTCCAGCAACGAGCCCGCACGCAGATCGCTCATCGCGAACCTCCCGCGTGCTCGCACCTCACGTCCGTGCCCACACCGCGCCCGGCGCTGTCGACATTGCCGTA
>JAVEWV010000027.1:0-34347 GCA_034004365.1 Phycisphaerales bacterium | reverse complement strand
GCTGCTGGTGGTGGACGACCCCCTGCGCGCCAACCTCGCGCGGAATCCGAACGTGGCGGAGTTCCGGCGCCTGTGCATCGTGCGCGGGATGGTTTCGCTGCAGCAGGACGGCATGAAGAAGGTGGGCTCGGGGCTGACGACGGTGCAGGAGATCCTGCGCGTCACACGCGAGGGCCACTAGCCGGGCGGGTGTTGGCGGGGCATGGGTGCGGTATGCTGGCGGGCTCCCCGTCGCGGTGGGCGCGGCGCGGGGACCGAGGCCGTGCCATGTCTGTAAATCATTCTGACGCAGATACTTCCATCGAATCGATGCTGCACGAGGACCGGGTCTTTCCGGCTCCGACGGCGAGCGCGGTGGGGGCGGCGAGGTGGCTCGTCTCGTCGATGGATGAGTACCGGGCGATGCACGCGCGATCGCTGAGCGACCCGGAGGGCTTCTTCGGAGAGGCGGCGCGGGAGCTGGAATGGTTCACGCCGTGGAAGAAGGTGCTGGAGTGGTCGGCGCCGGACGCGAAGTGGTTCGCGGGCGGAACGACCAACCTGTGCCACAACGCGGCGGATCGGCACGTCGCGGCGGGGCATGGTGACGAGGTCGCGATCGTGTGGGAGGGCGAGCCCGCGCTCCCTGCGGGGAAGACGGCCTATGGGCACCCGCACGAGGTGCGATACCTCACGTACGCGGACCTCCAGCGCGAGACGGCGAAGTTCGGGAACGTTCTGAAATCGCTCGGCGTCAAGAAGGGCGACGTGGTGACCATCTATATGGGGATGGTGCCCGAGCTGGCGGTGGCGGTGCTTGCGTGCGCGCGGATCGGCGCGGTGCACTCGGTGATCTTCGGTGGGTTCAGCGCACAGGCGATCGTGGACCGCGTGCACGACGCGAAGAGCAAGGTCGTCGTGACGTGCGATGGTGCGTGGCGGCGGGGGAAGGTTGTGCCGCTGAAGGAGAATGTCGACGCGGCGTGCGCGCAGCTCTCGGGCACGTGCGAGGCGGTGTCGCACGTGGTGGTGCTCAAGCGGTGCGGGAACGACGTCGCGTGGCACGACGGGCGCGATCGCGGGTGGGTAGAGGAAATGTCGCGTGCGAGCGAGGAGTGCCCGTGCGAGGCGCTCGACAGCGAGCACATGTCGTTCCTGCTGTACACCTCGGGCTCGACGGGGAAGCCCAAGGGGATCCAGCACACGGTCGGCGGGTACATGGTGCACACGTACCTTTCGGCGAAGTACGTGTTCAATCTCATCCCGGGGCTGTCCGAGCCGAAGCGGGCCGGCGGAGCGAGCGGGCAGCTCTACTGGTGCACGGCGGACGTGGGCTGGATCACGGGGCACTCGTACATCCTGTACGGGATCCTTCCGAACCGCGTGGCGACGCTGATGTATGAGGGCGCGCCGAACTTCCCGCACGAGGATCGCTTCTGGGACATCGTGGAGCGTCACAAGGTGACGCAGTTCTACACGGCGCCGACGGCGATCCGCGCGTTCATGAAGTGGGGCGATGAGCACCCCCGGAAGCATGACCTTTCTTCGTTGCAGGTGCTGGGGACGGTGGGTGAGCCGATCAACCCCGAGGCGTGGATGTGGTATCGCAGGGTGATCGGTCGGGACGTGTGCCCGATCGTGGACACGTGGTGGCAGACGGAGACGGGCGGGCAGATGCTGACGCCGCTGCCCGGCGTGACGCCCACGAAGCCCGGGAGCTGCACGCTGCCGTTCTTTGGCGTGGACGCGGCGATCCTGGACGAGTCGGGCAACGAGGTTCCGCACGGGCGGGGCGGGCTGCTCGCGCTGCGTCGCCCGTGGCCCGGGATGCTGCGCGGGATCTATGGCGATCGCCACCGGTTCATCGACACGTACTGGTCGAAGTTCCGCCCGGGGGGGACGAGCGCGGGGACGGGGGTGTCGCCGTACTACTTCGCGGGGGACGGGGCGCGTCGGGACTCGGACGGCTATTTCTGGATCATGGGTCGCGTCGATGACGTGATCAACGTGTCGGGGCACCGGCTCGGGACGATGGAGGTCGAGAGCGCGCTGGTGGCGCACGAGAGCGTGGTGGAGGCGGCGGTGGTGGGGATGCCGCACGAGATCAAGGGGACGGGGATCGCGGCGTTCTGCACGCTGGACCCGCGGTTCAAGCCCAGCGAGGAGCTGAAGGCGGCCCTGGCGGCGCACGTGGCGAAGGAGATCGGCGCGATCGCGCGCCCGGACCAGATACGCTTCACGGACGCGCTTCCCAAGACGCGGTCGGGAAAGATCATGCGTCGCCTGCTCCGCGACATCGCCTCGGGTGAGGAGCGGACGGGCCAGGACACGACCACGCTGGAGGACTACTCGGTGCTGGTGAAGCTGCGGGAGAGCGACGAGGGATGAGGACGATCGCGGCGCGCGTGGGGGTGTGTGCGTGCGTGCTCATGGCGTGCTTGGGTTCCGCGTTCGCGCAGGATGCGGGCGGTGGCGCGGCGAGTGATGCAGCGGGTCACGAGATCGACGCTGAGCACATCGAGCTGACGCTCGACGACGCGATGGGCAACGCGGCGGGGAGCACGGCCCGGCGGGGCGATCATCGCAGGGCGCCGTTCGACGCGTCGCTCGCGCTGTTCTGGGACAACGACGGCGGGTATCACCGCTGGTGGTCGGACGACGACGGGCACTACACCAACGGCATCCGCGGTGAGCTGGCGTGGTCGGCCAAGGCGTTCGACGAGCTTGCGCACTGGCTGCCCGGCTCGGGCGGGTTCGAGTCGATGGACGTCGTGGGGGGCATCTCGATCGGGCACGAGATGTACACGCCGGACGAGATCGAGCTCGAGGAGCTCATCTTCGATGATCGCCCGTACGTGGGCTACCTGTATGGCGGGTTCTTCCTGCAGCGATCCGACGTGCACAAGCTCGATCACTTCGAGCTGGACCTGGGCGTTGTCGGACCTTACTCGGGGGCGGAGGGGCTGCAGCGTCAGGTGCATCGCGTGACGAGCAGCGTGGACCCCTCGGGATGGGACAACCAGATCGACAACGAGCCGATCATCGACCTGCGCTGGATTCGGAAGTGGCGGACGGAGCGCGTGCGGCTGCTCGACACGTTCGAGGCGGACGCGATCGGGCAGGCGGGTGGACGGTTCGGCAACTTCCAGATCGCGGCGGAGGCGGGGGGGACGGCGCGGATCGGCTTCGGGCTGCCCGATGATTTCGGGCCCGGGCGCGTGATGGAGTTCAAGGACCACGCGGGGGTGTGGCGCGAGCGGTTTGGCGTGTACGCGTACGCGCGCGTGATCGGGCGGCTCGTTGCGCGCGACATCGCGCTGGATGGAAACACGTTCTGGACCAGCCACAGCGTGGATCGAAGGGTCGCGGTGGGGGAGGCGTCGCTGGGCGTCGCGGGTGCGTGGTGGATCACGGACTCGGCGGTGCTTGAGCTCGGGTACGCGAACACGTGGGAGACGGAGCGGTTCGAGGGGCAGAGCGGCGGGGACGCGTACGGCTCGCTCATCATCGGGCTCACGTGGGGGTTTTAGGGGATCGGGCGGGTCGCGGAGGCGGCGGAAGCGACTCGGCGTAGGGCGAGCGCGACGCGGCCTATCGTCGTCGGAGGGACGCGCGGGGTGCGCGTTCAAAGGAAGTGGTGGATGATCGGGGCGGCGCGTACGGCGATCAGCTCCGTTCCGGCGTGGGAGGCGAACATGGCCCGTCTTCGCGTATCGGTGGGGATTGCGGTTGGAATGATCGCGGCGCTGGCGCCCAGCGCGATGTCTCAGTTGCTCGTGCCGCCCGCGGGGGTTCCCGCGGCTCAGGCGACGGCGTTCCAGCAGCAGCAGGACGCCGAGCGGAAGGAGCGCGAGGCGAAGCAGGCCGCGGCGGACGCGCTGGAGAAAATGAGCGAGGAGGAACGCTACGTGCATGTTGCGCTGAAGACGAACAAGGGCGAGATCGTTCTGGAGCTGGACAAGGGGAAGGCCCCGGTGAGCGTGGAGAACTTCGTGTCGTACGTCGAGTCGGGGCACTACGACGGCACGATCTTCCACCGCGTGATCAAGGACTTCATGATCCAGGGCGGCGGGTTCACGCCGGAGATGAACCAGAAGCCCACGGGCAAGGGCATCAAGAACGAGTGGCAGAACGGGCTGAAGAACGTGCGGGGGTCGATCGCGATGGCGCGCCTCGGCAACCAGCCGGACTCGGCGACGGCGCAGTTCTTCATCAACGTGCAGGACAACGCGTTCCTGGACCAGGCACGCGACGGCGCGGGGTACGCGGTGTTCGGGAAGGTCGTCGAGGGCATGGACGTGGTGGACACGATCCGCGCCGTGGGGACCGGAACGAAGAACAGCATGGGCGACGTTCCGCTGGACCCGGTGATCATCGAGGAAGCGACGATCGTGGAGCGGGCCCACGGCGGCTGAATCTGTGAAGCGTCATAACAGCATATGAACACCGAACCGCGCTCCGGCGCGGTTCTTTGTTTGGTGGCTGGATGCGGTGTGTTCGGGCCGTGCGTGAATCCTCGTTCATGATGTAACCATGCGCTCGCGGCGCTCGTAGGGTGCAGTGGAGCGTGCGCTCCGCGCCGACGGCCGCGCGGCGAACACTCGCGGCGGAATCGGAGCATGGCCATGGAATCGGGCACGAAGAAACGCATGCGTGCGGATGCTCGTGGGATGAAGGGTGTGGGGCGAGATCGGGAGCCGCCCCGCTACGAAGCGGAGAATGATGCGTCGCGCCTGTCGATCGAGATCGAGCGGGAATCGCCCGAGGGTTTGCCCGCGCATCCGCGGATGGCACAGCGATCGTTCGGCGCGTTGCTCGCGGGGATCGCGCTGGTCGTGGTCGTGGGCGGCTTGCTCGTCGGACTGCTCTACGACGCGGCGGCGGGGCTCTTCTCGGCGGCGATCGGCGTGCTGCTCCTGCTGGGCAATCCGGAGATCTGGGCCGGCATCGCTCGGGTGCGCGAGCGTGAGCGCATCCGGGCGGAGCTGCGCAACGAGGGCACGCACACGAAGCCATGACGAGCGCGTCTGGCTATTCACGCCTGCTCAGCGTGCGCGTGAGGTATCGTCGCGCTCCCATGAGCGGGATTCGCCGCGGATTTCGCGGTCGAGCTTGGCTCGTGCGCGACGTGTCGCGATGAGGTTGGCGAGGGCGTACACCGCGGCGTCGGGCCAGCGTGCGGGCTTTCGGAGCAGTCGCTTCGCGGAACGCTGCGGCGCGCAGTCCTCGTTCGCGAACAGGTCGGGAAATCGCTCGCGGAGTTCGATGCCGCCCGCGCGCGAGCGGGCCTTGATGCGGAGGAGCGCGGGCCACGTGCGCGGGGCGAGGACCGTCATGGACGCACTGCGTACGCTGACGCGCTCGTGCGGCTGGAAGTGCAGGCGGGCGAAGCCGTCGTCGCTGATGACGTCGGGCCATGTGGTCCAGCGGGCGCGGGCGTCGCGCGTGAGGGCGTAGGCGCCGGCGAGCGGGCCATGATCGAAGTAGGGCATGCGCTGCCAGGTGCGGTAGTACGCACAGACGGGCGCGGAGGATTGCGACAGGTCGAAGGACATGCGCGGGGCGGCGGCGCACACGCCGGGCCTTGCGAGCGAGGCGTGGACGTCTCTCACTGCGTTCTCGGAGATCGCGATGTCGGCGTCGACGTACCAGCGCGGGAAGAGCGTCAGCGCGGCGTCGGCAAGGTTGAGCGCGTTGGTCTTGCCGGGCGTGTCGGTCTCGATCACGCGCAGGCGTGGCGCGACGCCCGCGGCGGGCGGGTCGGCGATTTGATGGGCAAACCGATTGACGACTTGGGCCGTGTCGTCCGTGCAGGCGTTGGCGACCACGACGACCTCGGCGTTCTCGATCCCCGCACCGTTGATGGACGCGAAGAGTGCGCGGAGCGTGCGTTCGATCACGCCCGCCTCGTTGTGCGCGGGGATGGCGACCGAGATGGCTGGAGCTGCGGCGATGGTCACGTGCGCGGCTCCGTTGCGTGCGCAGGGCGCGGGGCTGTCGCCAAAGGATGCTCGTCGAGCCACTCACGCCGGCGGTTCCAGATCTCGCGCCACTCCCGCGAGGGATCGCGGTACCGCGGCAAAGCAACGCCCAGCATGCGCGAGGCGACGCGGCGCGTCCAGACACGCAGCGCAAGGAAGAAGAGGCTCAGCTCACGCGCGGGCGGGCGGAAGTGCTTGCGGATGAGCTGGGCCTTGGCCCGCTGCGTGCGCACGAAGCGATCGGCGCGGACGCGCTGCGATGCGGAGCCCAGGTGGACGATCTCGGCGCCCGGACAGAACTCGCAAGAGTGCCCGAGTTCGCGGGCGCGCATGCAGAGGTCGACTTCCTCGCAGTACAGGAAGAACCGCTCGTCCATGCCTGCAAGCGTGCTCCAGAGATCGCGGCGGATCATGAGGAACGCGCCGGTGATGACGGGCACGCGGCGGACGCTGTCGCGCTTCCACGGGCCGAAGGAGATGGGGTCGAAGAGGCGCGTGCGTGCAAAGAGATGATTGAGCCCGACGCCCTCGCAGAGGAACGACCACGTGCTCGGCATGCCCATGACGCAGACCGGGTCGAGCGTGCGATCCTCGCGGAGCGTGCGCCCGCCGAAGATCGAGGCGTCGGGGTGCGCGTGGGTGAACTCGGTGAGCGTATCAATCGCGCGATCGAGCACGACGGTGTCGGGATTCAGCAGGAGCAGCAGCGGCGCGTTCGCATGACGCGCGGCGAGGTTGTTCGCCGCGGCGAAGCCGAGGTTTGCGCCGGGCTCGATGAGCGTGACGCCCGGGAACTCGGCGCGGATGGCGGCGGGCGAGCCGTCGGTCGAGGCGTTGTCGACGACGATGACCTCGTGCGGGCGGGTGGTCTCGTGCGCGATCGAGCGCAGGCACGCGAGCGTGAGCTCACGCGTGTTGTAGGAGACGACGAGGATGGAGACGTCCGGCGTCATGCGCGCCCCGCGGGCCCGGCGGCGTGCGCGGGCGTCATCGATTCAAGGCGCGCGGTGCGGGCGACGACGCTCCGGGCTCAACGCCGACGGCGGGCGGACAGGAGCACGCTCGCGAACGAGAGGGCCATCGCGCCGGGTGCGGGGATGACGTTCACGCGGATGGCGTCGGGGAGGTACTCGATGCTCGCGGAGAGCCCGCCCGAGAGGCCCGAGACGGAGAAGGAGTCGAAGCCACCGATGGTGTTCCAGTCGACGGCCTGCGCGAAGAGAATGACGTCGAAGGAGTCGCCGAGCAGGGGCGTGAAGCCGAGGAACTCGACGTCGAGCATGCCTCCGAGCGCGCCCACGAACGAGTCCACGGTTCCGGCGAGGACGAGGTCGTGGTTGACGCCGGGGTTGGAGCCGCCGATGTCGATCTCGATGATGCCCGCGGCGGTCTGCGAGAGCGCGGCCCCGAAGCCAAGGTCGAGGGTGGCAAAGGCGGAGCCGTCATCCTCGGAATCGAAGCCGGGGGAGATCGATCCGGAGTTGGCGATCGTCGCGAACTTGAACGAGCCCTGGCCGAGGACGCGGGCCATCGAAGGGATCTCGACATCGTTGTCGGTGGCCTCGATCGAGCTGTCGCCGAAGAGGCGGACCTGCGCGCCGGTGGCGAGGTCGAAGCTCTCGTTGAAGCCGCTAAAGAGGCCCGAGATCGTCGCGCCGGAACGCATCGTGAGCGTGCCGTCGACGTGCATGTAGTCCTGGGCCTTCACGCTGCCGGCGTCGATCAGTGTGTCTCCGGAGAGGAAGACGGACTCCCCGCTGACGGAGGCGTCGATGACGCTCATCGAGGTTGCGTTGAGGCTGCGGGCGCTCACGCTGGCGGCGTCGCTGACGGTTGCGGGTCCGAAGAAGCTGAACGTCCCGATGCCGCCGTCGTCACTGAACGTCGAGCCGCCCGTGACGACGATGGAGCCGAGGATGTTGACGACTCCGGTGGAAACGACGACGTCCGCGCCGTCGGCGATGGTGAGGGTGCTGCCCGAGTTCACGATCCACGCCGCGTTGTCGGGCCCGTCGAAGGATCGGAGCGAGCCGAGGCCGCGGACGGTCAGGTTGCCGCCGGTATCGAGGCGGAGCCCGAGGTAGTTGGAGTTGTCGAGCGTGAGGGTGTTGCCCAGCAGGTTGAGGGTGACCTGGTCGGAGGAGACCTGCATGCCGCCCACGGCGGTGCTCGCGGCGAGGTCGACGGCGTAGGTCTGTCCGTCGAGGGCGAAGAGGGTGTCGTCATCGATGGCGGGCGCGGTGCCACCGAACCAGTTGGTGGGCTCGTTGAACGAGCCGCCAGCGGGCATGTTCCAGTCGATGACGTCGGCGTGGGCCGAGGCGGCGAGCCCGGCGATGATCGCGATGGACACGGACGACTTCGCGAGGCTCGCGATGGTCATGGGATCTCCCCTCTTGGGCCCACCTGGGCCTTTGTCTGCGCGCGGCCGGCCTCCACGCCCTGCCACGCGGGCACTTCGGGCGGGACAAAGGTGCGTGCGCCCGAGGTCGCGACCAGCAAAGGACCGAGAATTTCGTGCGTGGGACTGCGAGAATGCCCCGAATCAGGGGGATGGGCTCGCACGTGTCGGACGATGCGGCGGGCGGTCGCGCGCACCGCGACTTCGGGCGTTGGAGCGGGGATGCGACGCTAGAGTCTGAGCCCGTGCGGGGAGAGTCGGAGGGCGCGGCGTGGCGGCGATCGTCGGCATCATCATGGGCTCGCGGAGCGATTGGGAGACCATGTCGCACGCGGCGGAGACGCTCCGGCGACTCGGCGTCGAGCACGAGACGCGGGTGGTCAGCGCGCATCGCACGCCCGACCTCCTGTTCGCGTACGCGGCGGGGGCGGAGGGGCGCGGGATCGAGGTGATCATCGCCGGGGCGGGGGGGGCGGCGCACCTGCCCGGGATGTGCGCGAGCAAGACGAACCTGCCCGTGCTGGGAGTGCCCGTGGAGAGCAGGGTGCTGCGCGGGGTGGACTCGCTGCTGTCGATCGTGCAGATGCCGGCGGGGGTGCCCGTGGGGACGCTGGCGATCGGGAAGGCTGGCGCGATCAACGCGGCGCTGCTCGCGGCGTCGATCGTGGGACGGACGCGGGCGGAGGTTCGCGCGGCGGTCGCGGCGTATCGCGAGGCGCAGACGCGCCGGATCCTGGGCGATCCCGACCCGAGCGTGCCGCCCACGATGGAAGATCCCGGCGAGGGTGGGGGGGCATGACGGCGTCGCCCGTGCTCGGCGTCCTGGGCGGTGGGCAACTCGGGCGGATGCTCGCGGTGGCGGCGTCGCGCCTTGGAGTTCGCACTCGGGTGCTCGATGGATCGCCCGACGCGCCGGCGGGGGACGTCGCGGAATTGCACGTCGGGCGGTTCGATGATGAGCGTGCGCTCGCGCGGTTCGCCGAGGGGCTGAGCGTCGCGACATACGAGTTCGAGAACATCCCGAGCGGGCCGGTGCGTGCGCTGGCGGAGATGGTGGACGTGCGTCCGGGCGTGCGTGCGCTGGAGATCGCGCAGGACCGGGTGGATGAGCGTGAGCTTGCGCGGAGCGTGCGCGTGCCGACGCCGCGCGATGCGGCGGTGGACGGTGCGGAGGGGCTGGACGGCGCGATCGGCGAGGTCGGGCTGCCCGCGATCCTCAAGACGCGGCGGATGGGCTACGACGGCAAGGGGCAGGTGGTGATCTCGGGCGCTGAAGACGTCGCTCGCGCGGGGGAGCTGCTCAAGCACGGCGGATGCCTGCTCGACCGGAAGGTCGGCTTTGCGCGGGAGCTGTCGATCATCGGTGCGCGCTCGATGTCGGGAGAGATCGCGTTCTATCCGCTGTGCGAGAACGTGCACGAGGGCGGCATCCTACGCGTCACGCGGGCGCCGGCCGAGGCGCCGGCGATCGTGCGCGTCGCGGCGGAGCGCCACCTCCGCGCGGTCGCGGAGGCGCTGGGCTACGTGGGCGTGCTCACGCTCGAGCTGTTCGACATGGGCGAGGGCGCGGAGCCGCGGCTGTTGCTGAACGAGATCGCGCCGCGGGTGCACAACTCGGGGCACTGGACGATCGAGGGCGCGCACTGCGATCAATTCGAGAGCCACGTGCGCGCGGTGATGGGCATGGCGCTCGGCGACACGGGCTCACGCGGGCACAGCGCGATGGTGAACCTCATCGGAAGCCTGCCCGACGCGGGGGCGCTGCTGCGCGTGCGCGGCGGGCGCGTGCACCTGTACGGCAAAGAAGCGCGTCCCGGGCGGAAGCTGGGGCACGTGACACTGACGGACGAGGACCCGAAGCGCCTCGACGCGCGGGTGGACGAATTGCTGCGGCTGGTGCGCCCGAGCTGGTGCTGAGGGCGCTGCACGCACGAGCGCTGCTGAGAGTGATTCTCACCACAGAGGCACAGAGAGCACAGAGGTTTGTCTTGGTGCTGCGCGATCGGCGAATGCCGTGTGCACGGAAACGGCATCACCGGCCGCGTGCTTCGTCGTGCGCAAAGAGTTACTTGCTATGCTTCGCGATGGCGCGGAGGGCGGAGACGCCGTCCTTCCAGGTGATCTTCTTGCCTTGCGCGTGCGAACGCGGCGCGTAGGACACCGGCACCTCAAGGATGCGGACGGGCGGGTCGGTGTGGCGCAGGCGGGCGGCCTTGGCGACGAGCTCAGGCTCGACGGCGAAGCGATCCTCCGTGATGGAGATCCGCTCCATCACGCTGCGCCGGAAGGCCTTGAGGCAGCACTCCATATCGCGCACGCGCAAGCCCGTGAGCTGGGTGGTGACCGCGGAAAGGAAGCGGTTCGCGAGCGTGTGGATCGCGGCGCGGGGCGAGCGTGCGGGGGCGAAGACGCGCGAGCCGAGCACGACGTCGGCCCGGTCCTGCACGACGGGCTCGACGAGCAATGCGTGGTCGCGCGGGTCGTACTCCATGTCGGCGTCGTGGATGATCGCGACGTCCGCGCCGGCAGCGAGGGCGCTCTCGAAGCCCGTGCGGATCGAAGCGCCCTTGCCGCGGTTGCGATCGTGCGCAACGAGCAGCACGTCGGGCTGCTCGGCGAGGTGCTCGGCGATCTGGCGCGAGCCGTCGGTGGAGCCGTCGTCAACGAGCACGATCAGTCGCGTGGACACGCCCTCGGGCAGCGGCGTGTCGCGGACGCGATCGACGACGAGCCCGACGAGGGCGCGTTCGTTGTAGACCGGCATGACGACCGCGAGGACCACGCGGGCGAACGATACCGCGATCGGGGTTTGCGTGCCGGGTCATGCGCGGGCGGAGGCGCGCGTCGGGGTGCGAGCGAACAGCGCGGGCGGATCGGCGGCGAGGGCCTTCAGGATGCGCGTCATGGGTGAAGAGAGTGGGAGCGCGAGCGCGTCGCGCGGATGGGCCCAGAGCGCAATAGCGCCCTCGGGGAACGCGCTAGCGGTGAAACGAACGGCGGAGAGCGATCGCGCACGCGCGGGTGGCAACGGGTCGGCGTGCTCCACGACGTGGAAGGACAGGTCGCGGTGCGTGGTCGCGAAGTCGAAAGTCATGAGCGGCGTGAGCCCGCGGGTATTGGCATCTAGCCCGAGCGAGGCGAGCAGCTCGCCCGCTGTGTGATCTCTCATATCGCGGAGCTGATCGTCGGGTTGTGCGGCGTTTCGGGATGCCTCGATCGTGGGGAGCTGCCACATGCCCGCCCAGAGGCCTCGGTCGGGTCGGCGGTGCATGAGCACGCGGCCTTCGCGATCGCGCAGCACGAGTGTTGTGCAGTCGATCGCGGCGCGGGCCGCGGGCTTCTTGGGTAATGGGATGCGGTCGGTCAGTTCGTCACGCCGTGCGATGCAGGAGGGCTTGAGCGGGCAGGACTCGCAAGCGGGCGCTCGCGGGGTGCAGACGGTCGCGCCGAGCTCCATGAGGGCTTCGTTGAGGTCGCCCGGTGTGTCGGTCGATCCGACGAGCGTGCGCGCGTGCTCCCACGCGAACGCGTCGGCCTCGCGCGAGGCGAGCGGGAGCGCGCGCCCGTGCAATCGCAGCAGCACGCGCTGGACGTTGCCATCGACGAGTGGCTCGGATTGATCGAAGGCGATCGACGCGATCGCTCCGGCGGTGTAGGGCCCCACGCCGGGGAGGGCGCGGAGTTCGGCAATCTCTCGTGGGATGACGCCGTCGTGCTCGTCGCGGACGGCGCGAGCGGCGGCGTGGAGCAGGCGTGCGCGCCGGTAGTAGCCCAGGCCCGTCCACGCGGCGAGGACGTCGTGCTCGGACGCGTCCGCGAGCGCGCCGACGCTCGGGAAGCGATGCATGAACTCGTTGTACTTCTCGACCACTCGGGCAACCTGCGTCTGCTGGAGCATGAGCTCCGACACGAGCACGGCGTAGGGATCGCGGCGTGTCGCGCTCGCGGGCGCGCGCCAGGGAAGGTCGCGGGCGCTCACGCGGAACCAGTCGGTGAGCCTGCGCGCGAGCGTCGCGGGGCGCGGTGTCATGGCGAGGCGTCCGCGGGGCCCGATGGGCGGGCGGGGCCATCCAATGCGGACTCGAGCACGCGCTTCACGCGCGGCTTGATCGACGACCACTTGGCCTCGGGCGTGCGGGCGATGGTGACGAAGGCGGGGTGCAGCAGCACGTGCGCAACGCCCGGGATGGAGAGGAGCGCCCGGGCGAGGACGCGCGCGGGGTCGTCGCCCGCGGCGGCCTCGAGGGATCGGAAGGGCGCGGGGGCGCTCACGAGCGGCACGGGCGTGACGCACTTGACGGCGTGGGGGTTGGGCGTGGGCTCGAAGGCGAGTTCGGGCACGGTGGAGAGCGTAGGGGATCGAGATTCGCCCGGGAGCGATCGGGCGCGAGTGGGCGGTACACTGGCGAGGGCGGGCGAGCACGGAAGGGGTATCACGAGCGGTGTTGGCGAGCACCTTTGGCATCCAGGAGCGCCTGGCGCGCATCGGCAGCTACCCCTGGTGGGAGGTGGCGGTCGAGCTCGGGCTGATCTGGGTGGTCGTGTACATCGTCGTGCGGTTCGTGCAGGGCACGCGTGCGGCGGGAGCGCTCAAGGCGGTGCTCGTGCTGTTCGTGGTCGCGACGCTCTTGGCCCGCATCCTGGGCGGCGCCGAGACCTTCGCCCGCCTGAGCTACCTCTACAACCAGTTCCTCACCGTCGCGGTGGTCGGGTTCATCGTGATCTTCCAGCCCGAGCTGCGGCGTGCGGTGATCCGCCTCGGCGAGGCGTCGCTGTTCCGCAGCACGCCCGGGCAGATGCAGAAGGTCGTCGAGGCGGTGCAGGCCGCATCGGGATATCTGAGCAAGGCCAGGTTCGGGGCGCTGATCGTGATCGAGCGGCAGAGCGGGCTGGGCGTGCTGGCGGAGGGCGGGACGCGGATCGACGCCGAGGTGAGCAGCCAGCTCCTGCAGACGATCTTCTATCCCGGCACGGCGCTGCACGACCTCGCGGTGGTGATCCGCGGCACGCGGGTGGCGGCGGCGAGCGTGCAGCTCCCGCTGGCCGAGCCCGCGGACATGCCCGATCCGACGTTCGGCGCCCGGCACCGCGCGGCGATGGGCCTGAGCAGGGAGTGCGACGCGCTGATCGTGGTGGTCAGCGAGGAGACGGGCGCGATCCGCGTGTGCGAGCACGGGAAGCTCTCGTCCCCGCTCAGCCCCGAGCAGCTCGGGACGGAGCTGCTCTCGCGCCTCCGCGAGTCGGCACGTGAGGCGGAACAGGCGGGGACGCTCGCGGTCGAGCCCGCCCACGAGGACGCGACAGAGAGCGAGCAGGCGGCAAAGGACGAGCCCGGCGCGGCGACGCGGGAGGCGCAGCGTGCGTGACTGGCGCGACATGGCGAGACGCGGCGCGGCCCGCTCGGGCGTGACGAGCGCGAAGGCGGTGCTCCGGACGGCGCTGGTCGCGTCGCTGGTGACGGTCCTGATCTGGCTCTTCGCGGAGGGCGAGAGCCTGATCTCGCGGACGTCGCGGGCGGAGGTCGCGGTGTCGGGCGAGCCGGGGAGCGACCGCGTCGCGTGGGTGGTCGATGGGCAGACGAACTGGCGCGGGCGGGTGGACGTCACGCTCGAAGGGTCCACGGGCGCGATCGACGCGATGGACGAGGTGTTCCTGCGACCGATCGTGATCAAGCCGGGGATGCCCGGGGTGCCGGCGACGCCGGGCGAGTACGAGCTGAGCCTGCTGGACGTCATGCGCGAGCATCCATCGCTCCGCGGGCGGGGCGTGTCGATCGTGCGGTGCGATCCGGAATCGGTCCGCATCGGGGTGGACGAGCTGACGCGGGTGCAGGTGCCGGTGCAGGTGCTGACGCCGGGCGTGCTGGTCGAGGGCACGGCAACGTCGAAGCCCGCGCAGGTCTCGCTGCGTGCGCCGCGCGCCGCGCTCGACAAGGCGGATCGTGCGTACCTGTTCGCGACGGCGGAGGTGGATCAGGCGCGCGCGTCGGGCCTCGCGCCGGGGCGGAACGAGACGTTGGCGCAGGTGCCCGTGCGCGCGCCCGCGTGGATGCGCGACAACCCGTTCGTGACTGTCGAGCCCGCGCAGGTCGACGTGTCGCTGATGATCCGGTCACGCACGGCCGAGCTGACGATCGCGAGCGTGCCGGTGGCGCTCATGATCGCGCCGATCGAGGTGAACAACTGGCTGGTGGACGTGCCCGCGGAGGACCGCGTGCTCAAGGACGTCCGCCTGACCGGCCCGAGCGAGGCGATCGAGCAGGTGCGGCGCGACGAGAAGCGCGTCCGCGCGGTCGTCGCTCTGTCGTTCGAGGAGCTCGAGCGCGGGGTCCCGGGCAAGGACGCCGAAATCACGGGCCTGCCCGCGGGCGTCGAGGCGCGAGTCGAGGACCGGTTCGTGCGCCTGACGATCACGCGCCGGACCCCCGCGGGGGCGGGCGTGGCGGCGGGCGACGAGGTCACGGACTGAGCGGCGCGTCGTGCGCGGAAGATGGATCGTCCGTGCCCGGGCGGGACGCCGGCTCGACGTGGATCAGCACGTACGCCACGCTCGGCACGCGGTGCAGGATCTCGGCCTTGGCGCGCCCCGCGATCGCGTGCCCCTCGCGCACGCTGATCTCCGGATCGACGTGGAGGTGCATGTCCACGAGGTGCCCCCGCCCGCTCTTTCGCGCGAACGCCTTCTCGCACCACACCACGCCCGCGACCGACTCGGCCGCGAGGCGCGCCGCGTCGGCGACCTCGGGCGACGAAGCGTCGAGGAGCTCGCGGAGCGGCGCACGCGCCAGCGACCATGCCGTCACGAGGATGATGCCGCTCGCGATCAGTGCGGCGGCCTCGTCGGCGAGCACCAGCGACGCGATGCTGGTGAGGCCCGGCCCCCACACGGCGATCGACACGCCCACGAAAGCGGCGAGCGTCGTGATCGCATCTGCGCGGTGGTGCCACGCGTCGGCGCGGACCGCGTCGGACCGGTGGCGCTCGGCGTGGCGCGCGAGCGAGCGGTAGAGCCCTTCCTTCACCGCGATCACGGCGAGGAGCACGAGCAGCGTCCACGCGGCCGGGGCCTTGTGCGGCGTGAGCAGGTCGATGAACGCGCGGTAGATGATGGTGACCGCTGCGGCGACGAGCAGCCCCGAGACCGCGACCGCCGCGAGCGCCTCGGCGCGACCATAGCCGTAGGGATGCGCGGCGTCGGGAGGGCGCGAAGCGGTGCGCAGCCCGCGGATGACGACCAGGGACCCGACGCAGTCCGCGAAGGACTCGACCGCGTCGGCGACGAGCGCGCTGGAGTTGCCCAGCACGCCCGCGACGAGCTTGGTGCCGGCCAGGGCGAGGCTGATGAACAGCGCTCGGACGGACGAACGCTCGATGCCCGGATCGCTCGCGAGATCCGCCGGGGGCGGCGCGGGCGATCGTTCGGGCGGCCTCGGCGTGGGATCTGTCCCGTCGGGCATGGCTGGTGTGCCGGGGGTGGTCCGGCCTGCTCGTGCTACGCGCCCCGGAAGTGGGCGGGGATGTCGCCGTGGTCGGCGCGGATGATCGAGCGGATGCCGCCCCGCCCGCGCCAGTGGGTGATGACCTGGAGCCAGTCGGGCGTCATGAGGGCGACGAGGTCGTCGCGGATACGGTTGGTGACGGCCTCGTAGTAGATGCCCTCGTTGCGGAAGGACTGGTAGTAGAGCTTGAGGCTCTTGAGTTCGACACAAACCCCCTTGTTTTGGGTGGACTTCGGCTGGAAACGGAGGGTGATCGTGGCGAAGTCGGGGTGCCCGGTCTTGGGGCAGACGCTGGTGAACTCGTCGGCGAGGTGCTCGACCACGAAGGGGGTGTCGGTGGGGGTGGGGAAGGCTTCGAGGAGCGAGGCGTCGGGCATGGCGGGAGGTTAGGCGGGCGGCGTGAGAAGCGCGGCGCGCGCGCGGACCGGCGCGGGGGTGCGTCCTACCCTTGCGTCCCTCGGAATCGGCTGGGGCGCCCTCGTTCGGGGCGCAGGGGCCGGACCGGGGCAAGACGAGCAGGAGCCCGCCGTGAAGATCAGGACCGACGAGATCGCGAGCGTCATTCGTCAGGAGATCGAGCACTTCCAGTCGGAGCTGGAGGTCAGCGAGGTCGGACGGGTCGTGGAGGTGGGCGACGGCATCGCCCGCATCTACGGGCTGTCGAACGCGATGGCGGGCGAGCTGCTCGAGTTCCAGACCGCCGAGGGCGGCGTGATGGGCCAGGTGTTCAACCTCGAGCTCGACACGGTCGGCGCGGTCATCTACGGCGACTATCTGAAGGTGAAGGAGGGCGACGTCGTCCGCTCGACGGGTCGCCTGCTCGAGGTGCCGGTGGGCGAGGCGCTGCTGGGGCGCGTGGTGAACCCGCTGGGCGAGCCTCTGGACGAGGCGGGCCCGATCAACGCGAGCGAGCGCCGGAAGGTGGACATCATCGCGCCGGGCATCGCGGAGCGTCAGCCGGTGCACGAGCCGCTGCAGACGGGCATCAAGGCGGTGGACGCGATGATCCCGATCGGTCGCGGGCAGCGCGAGCTGATCATCGGCGATCGCAAGACGGGCAAGACGGCGGTCGCGATCGACACGATCATCAATCAGAAGCAGTACTGGGGCACGCCCGAGGCGGTGGTGTGCATCTACGTCGCGGTGGGTCAGAAGGAGTCGACGGTCGCGGGCGTGGTCGAGACTCTGAAGAAGAACGGCGCGCTGGACTACACGATCATCGTGAACGCGGCGAGCTCGGACCCCGCGCCGATGCAGTACATCGCGCCGTACTCGGGCACGGCGATGGGCGAGTACTTCATGTGGCAGGGCAAGAACGGGAAGACTCCCAAGCATGCCCTGTGCATCTATGACGACCTGTCGAAGCAGGCCGTGGCGTATCGCCAGCTCTCGCTCCTGCTGCGCCGCCCGCCGGGTCGCGAGGCGTACCCGGGCGACGTGTTCTACCTGCACAGCCGCCTGCTGGAGCGTGCGACGAAGCTGAGCGACGAGAACGGCGCGGGCTCGCTGACGGCGCTGCCCGTGATCGAGACGCAGGAGGGCGACGTCTCGGCGTATATCCCGACGAACGTGATCTCGATCACGGACGGGCAGATCTATCTCGAGCCCGAGCTGTTCTTCGCGGGCGTGCGTCCGGCGATCAACGTCGGCATCAGCGTGTCGCGCGTGGGTGGTAACGCGCAGGTGAAGGCGATGAAGAAGATTTCGGGCTCGCTGCGACTGGACCTGGCGTCGGCGCGTGAGCTCGAGGCGTTCGCACAGCTCGGCACCGAGCTCGATCCCGCGACGCAGCGTCAGCTCGATCGCGGGCGGCGGATGGTCGAGCTGCTCAAGCAGGGGCAGTACACGCCGTTCCACGTGGTGGACCAGGTGATCTCGATGTACGCGGGCACGAAGGGATACCTGGACAACGTGCCGGTTCCCAAGGTGCGCGAGTTCGAGAAGGGCATGCTCGAGTACTTCCAGACCTCGGGCAAGGGGATCTGGGACGAGATCGCGCAGAAGAAGGCCCTCGACGGCGACCTCGAGAAGAAGCTGGGCGAGGCGATCGCGGCGTACAAGAGCTCGTGGAAGGGCTGAGCCTCACGGGCCCGACCTGTGTCGCGGTCGCAGGTTCCAAGTAAGCATGAAAAACACCCGTGCCTTTGGCGCGGGTGTTTTCGTTGAGACCTTCAGAATGAGATCGCCAACGATCGGATTGGCCTACCGGCGTCGCCGCGCGACGAGCAGCCCGCCGCCCGCCAGCAGCACCATCGATCCGGGCGCGGGGATCGCCGAAACAGGGATGCGGAAGATCAGGAACTCGTTGTGCCCGTCCGGGCCCTCCGGCCCCGCCGAGAATGGGTTGCCGATCGACGCGGGGTCTTCGTTGTACCACATCCACCGCGCCGCGCTGTCGATGCCGTTGATCGCGCCGAACGGGTGCGTTCCGCCCGCGCCGCCCGTGTTGTCATCGCCGAAGACCAGCGCGCCCGTCCCCGCGCCGCCGCCCGGGAGCAGGCCGTTCTCATCGACCCAGCCGATGCTCGTCCCCGTGCCGCCCGCGCTCGCGTTCGCGATCGCGATCTGCTGGTTGATCAGCGCGATGTCGACCGCGCTATTCGTCAGCGTGTCGGATGGAATGTTCGAGTCGCGGTCGATCCCCGTCGCGAACACCTGCCAACCCGTTGCGGGCACGGTCCCGACGGTCGTCGTGCCGACTGTGAACGATCCGATCGCCCCTTGCAGGATGGCGTCGTCCGACCACGTGATGAGGTACATGTAATCGCTCGCGGGCAGGCTGCTCAGGGCGTACAGCTCCGGACCCACGCCCGGGTTCGTGAAGCCATTCCCGGCGTTGGCCGTGCCCGCCGTGTACAGCACGGGTGCGCCGTTGGTGATGTCCGCCGCCGACGTGTTGCGGATCCCGCCGAAGTAGCTCGACGTCGTCATGCCCGTCACGCTGCCGAATCCGAACCCGTACGCGTTGTCCACGGTGATCACGCCGTTGACGTCGATCGCCATCGCCGGCGTTGCGAGCGCACACGCCGCCAACATCGGCGCCAACCCACGAACGACACCCTGACCACAAGCACTGCGTCCCATGTCCGTTCTCCCTCTGCGGGACGAACGCACCGCGACCAGCCCCGGATGCCTTGCTCCGCCCGGCGACACGACCGGGCCTCTCTGAACGCAATCTAAATGCATCCATCCTGCTGCACAACCCCGTATCCCAAACGCAGCGCATTTCGTCGCCTCTCGCCCGATTCCATCACCCGATCTCTCGCGGGCGCATTCCACGCGGAAGGCTCGGCCCCGGGCCATCCGTGGCCACATCGAACCTCGTGCTCTTGGCGCGGGTGTTTTCTGTTTGGCCTGCATCCACTTACTGGCCTTGCTCGACGCGCGTGCGCTCTGAATTCCATGAGGAAGGCGGCCAGTGCCTTGGCGCCCGCGAGCTGGTGGCGACATTGCCTTGGGCGAACCTTCCCGGATTGTTCTTTGCGGTGGGTATTAGGGTGTGATAGGTTGTTGGGCGTCATCGTGGAGGAGCGGGAGATTCGTACTCGCGGGAGGTTCTATGGCGTGCCGCACCAAGGTGGGGGTCTTGGCCGTTGTTGTGGTGTGGGTGTCTACGACCCAGGTCGAAGCCCAGACGGTCATTGGTGGTAATGTCGTCGTGCCGCCGGGCGGAACGTTGTTGATCACGGATCACACGACGTTCACGGGCAGCCTCACGATCGGGGCGGGCTCCCAAGTCGTCGTAGATTCATTGGGCGCGGTTTGCATCGCCGCGAACGCGACGATCGCGGTCAACGGCACAGAAGCCGATCCCGTGACGTTCTCGGCGTCGAGCGGCTACTGGGACGGTCTCATCCTGCTTACCGGCTCGTCGGGAACCGTCGATTTCGCGGAGTTCACGGGGTTCGGGCTCTCCGCCGTCTGGGTCGAGGATGCGGAGCTGACCTTGAATGGCTGTCGGTTCTTCGATGGCCCATCGACGGGCTATTCGAGCGATCGAATCGTCGTGGCTGCGCTTGCTGGGTCGAACCTTGTTGTGCATGCGTGCACCTTCGGCCCATTGCGGGCAGGCAAGGGCTTCAACGGGTTCGACGCTGTCACCCCGGGTCAATCTGGGTCGGGCGGGGGCGGCGGGGGCGATATGTTCGTCATCCGCTCGTTCATGGGCGCCGAGTTGGCGGTCACGAACTGCCGCTTCTTCGGGATCGAGGGTGGTGACGGCGGCGTCGGCGGAAACGGCGCGCAGGGGACGCCTGGACAGGACGGCACGACGCCTTCGTTCCCTGGGCCGGGCACCTTTGGCGGGACCGGCGGCACCGGCGGACACGGGGGGAACGGCGGAGTCGGCGGTGCGACGATGATCGTTCATTGTGAGTCCGTCGACTCGGTCACCGTGGTCCAGAACCTGATCGAGAATCCGCGTGCCGGGCAGGGCGGCGCCGGTGGCATAGGAGGCAAGGGCGGCGTCGGAGGCCAGGGCGGCACTGGAAGTGATCGCACCGTGGGAGATGGGTTCCCGGGCGGACCCGGCGGCGTCGGCGGACCCGGTGGCAACGGTGGCCCCGGCGGCACGAGTGGCTATGTGGCCGTCTTTCAGTCGATCGATGCGCAGGTCTCGGCCTTGTTCGCGAACAACACGATCATCAGGATCGACGCTGCGCGACCCGGAGGGGGCGGAGCATCTGGCGCGGGTGGAGATCCCGGCGAGGGCGGGAGCGGCGGCCAGGGCGGCGTCTTCGGGGATGATGGCCCGCCCGGCTCTCCAGGATCATCGGGACTCTCCGGCAACGTTGGCGCCGGCGGATCGAGCTCGGTCTCGAACGCCCTGTATGCGTCCATCTCTTCCGACCCGGGTGTTCAGGTTCGTTTTCACAACAACATCGTGACGTTCGGCGGACTCGCCTCGAACTATGGAGTTGGCGTTACCCCGGGCGTGCCCGTGGACCTGGCTCGAAACCTGGTCTATGGGTCCGTGAGCGTCGTCGTCGGTGATGGCGACTTCAGCAATGTTGAGTCCAACCTGATCTCGGAGCCGCTCTTCGTGGATACCCCGATGGGCAACTACAGCCCCGCGCCCGGATCGCCCGTGATCGACGCCGGGCTCAACGGCGCCGTGCCCGTGGGACTCGCGACCGATTTCGCGGGGAATGACCGGTTCACTGACGATCCGAACACGCCCGACACGGGCATCGGCGCCGCGCCGATCGTTGACATGGGTGCGCACGAGTTCGCGATCGCATCGACCTGCCTTGGGGATTGGGATGGCTCGGGCGGAACGCCCAACAGCAGCGACTTCCTCGCGTATCTCAACGATTTCTCTTCGCATGACCCTGGCGCGGACCTCGCGCCACCGGGCGGTGATGGAGCGTGGGATTCGTCGGACTTCCTCGCGTTCCTGAACCTCTACAGCCAGGGCTGCTGATCTCGGTGGGCTTCGGAGGCGGCCAAAGCTCTGAGGTCGGCACGATCGGATGGTTTTCGATCCGAACGATCCATCGCGATGGTCTTGCGTGCGGCTCGTGATCTCGGCATTCGTGCCCATGTGCGGGCCGTTCCGCGGCACTCCATGAAGATTCATCCAACACCGCTCGGAACCCCCGCATGGGCGTTGGTCGTTCCGGGCTCCATCGGTAGTCTGGGACGTCGCTGGCGCCATCAGCGCGTCGGGCGTGGCTTGTTCGTGCACCTCTCGTGGGCCTGGAAGGAGCGGGGTGATGTCGATCCGTGCGTTCGTTGGAATGGGCTTCGGGGTGGGTGTCGTTCTGGCCTTGTCGGGGAGTGCGTTCGCGCAGGACTGGTCCAACTCGGGCGGAAACGCGGGGCGGAACGGGCAGACGTCCGAGGTCGGGCCCGTCGCGCCGGACGTGCTGTGGAGCGGCGGCGCGACGTCGCTGATCTCGTGGCAGCCCGTGATCATGGGCGATCGCGTGTTCGTGGTGCGCCAGAACGGCTTCCCACCCGAGCCCAATTCGGACGAGTCGCCCGTGATCTGCTACGACCTTGACACCGGTGCGGAGCTTTGGCGGTTCAACATCCCGTTCCTGACCGGGCAGTGGACGACGTGGATCGCCGGTGCGCGCGACGGGCGCGTGTACGCCTGCCGCGGGGGCAACGGCGCGACGTCGAGCGGCACGGTCTGGGCGCTCGACGCCACGACGGGCGCAAAGCTGTGGGAATCGGAGGATTCCGTCGACGCGGGCTTCTACGACGGCGTGGTGTTCGCCGACGATGGCGACCTCATCGTCGCCAGTTTCCGCGACATCTGGCGCATCAACGCGGAGGACGGCACGCGCGTATGGGTCGCGAGCCGGCAGGGCAGCGTGAGCGGGTCGTGCGGCGCGGCGATCGGGAACGATGGCGTGTACGTGGTCGACGCGGTCGCGGGCCCGGGGCACGCCATCAAGAAGTTCGACCTTGCGACGGGAGCTTTCCTGTATCAGTCGCCCACGATGACCGGCTTCACTGTCCAGCAGACGCCGATGGTCGGGCCGGACGGCTCGGTCTATCTGAACCGCACGCAGAACAACATCCTGACCGACTTCTTCTACGCCTTCGAGGACAGCGGCGCGGCGTTCACTGAGAAGTGGTCGATCCCCTCGCAGTGGACCACCAACAGCGAGTTCACTGTCGGGCCGGACGGCTCGGTCTACATGCTCCAACCCGGGCTCCTGCTGTCGCGTCTCGATCCCAGCGACGGCAGCGTGATCGACAGCGGCCCGGTGCTCGACACCGACGACATGACCAACTTCAGCGTCAACCCTCGCATGGCGAGCGATGCGAACGGCAATCTGTTCGTCTCGAACGGACGCTTCGCCGCGGGACGCCTGTACGCGTTCACCGCGAGCTTGCAGCCGCTGTGGGACTTCGGCGTGACGAACGTCAATATCGGTGGCCCCGCGGTCGGGCGCGACGGCACGCTCGTGATCACGGGCAACGGCACGCAGGTCATCGCGTTCCGCAGCGCGGGCGATCCGTGCGATCCGGACGGCTGCCTCGCGGACTGGGACGGCACGGGCGGCGCGCCCAACAGCAGCGATTTCCTCGCGTATCTCAACGCATGGTCGATGCAGGACGCGTGCGCGGACCTCGCGCCCGCGGGCGGCGATGGCGCATGGGACTCTTCGGACTTCCTCGCGTTCCTCAACGCGTACAGCATGGGCTGCTGAGAGTTCCGACGCGTGCGATCGGGCGAGTCAGCGGGCCGGATGGCGAGGTACGGCGCGCCCGCCTTGGTCCTGTGCGCTGGGAAGGTTGAATCGCAGCACCACGGTCGAGCCCATCGGCGGATACTCCAGCTCGAAGCGCACGCCCATGAATCCCTCGCCGTCGTGCCCCAGGCTCTTGTACATGAGCTGGGCCATCTCGGCGTATCGGGGCACCATTGGCGTCGCGACGGCGGGGGGCGAGCCGACGAGCGGAACGACGGGCTGGCGGATGGGAAGGCGTGAGTCTTCGTCCCAGTTGCCGTGCGCCGGCGTGGAGACGAAGTTGAACGCGTAGACATGCACGCTCGCATCGAGCGCGAACTGCACGTCCTTGTGCGCGATGATATCGAAGACCACCCGCGCGGCCGGGATCGAGATCGTCGTGCCGAACTCGCCCGTGTGGTCCGCATCGGTGCGCCATCTCGACGCGCCGGCGATGAGCTTGTCGGCGAAGTAGCAGTCGAACGCGCCGCCGTTGCCGATCGGTCCGGGCTGGAGCACATAGTCCCATCCGCCCTCGGCGCGGACGGGCTGGAGTTCGGGGATGGCGCCACGGCCGAAGTCGCGCAGGAACGGATCGTGTGCGCCCGCGCTCAGGGGCGACCACTCCGCGTTGCCGATCGCTTGGCCCGCGTCGCTCCATTGGCGGACGCGGAACACGGGGATCTTGACGCTCGGGCGGAGGCGTCGGATGCGCTGGTAGCCGCGGAGCATCGCGAGGTCGAGCTGGTCGGGGTCGTCCCGGTTCGGGGCGATGACGCAGGACATCAGGTTGGTCTTCGCCTGCACGCCGTACACGCCGCTGTTGCCGAGGAACGCGCTCTTGCGGCTCTGCTCGAGAGCGATCTCGCCGTTCTGCCCGAGCCCGTCCATGATGAGATCGAGGGTGGCGCGATCGCCCGCGTGGACCTCGATCATCTCGCCGAACCGGCGGGCCGCGTCGCGAACGCGATGCTGGGCCTCGAGCGGTGCGCCGCGTTTGGACGCTGCATCGATGACCCGCTCGATCGACGGGCTTCCCGGGACATAGCTGACGGCGGCGAGGTTGTCGGCGGCCTGGAGCACGCGGGCGATGCCCCACGTCAGGGTTTTGTTGAGCTTGAGGTCGCGAGCGACGTCCTGTGGAGCGGCGGGATCGGCACCGACGCTGTCATAAAGATCTATGAGAGCGGCTCTTAGATCACCGACCGTGGCCCGGCAGGCGTCCTCAAGGGTGGTTGGGGTGTTGTCGTGCGGCACGCTCGCCCTCCTGAAGGGTTCACTATAGCACGAATCTCGCCCCCCGAGAAATATTCAAATGATTTTCCAATTGGAAAGTTGACTGGTACTCTGGCGGCGTGTAGGTTCTCCGGATGCCCTCGGGGTCGGGTCTGTCGCGACAGGGTCGCGCGAGGCCCCGGGGCGGAGCGGACGTTGCTCACGGGCGGCGCGCCGCGGACGAACCTCAGAGGGAGCTTGAGACATGAGCAGAGCAGCAGTGATGAAGGGCGTGGGCGTGGCGGCCCTGATGGCCCTCGCTTCCGCGACCGCGGCGGCGGGCGTGACGGTCACCTTCGGGAGCACCGCGGCGCCGACGTACGCGACGACGCTGAACTTCGACGAGCCGGGCACGCCGACGGGGATCGTCGCGACGACCTACTGGCAGTCGAGCCACGGCATCGTGCTGGGCGCGGGCGTGGGTGATGGCGCGGTGGGCAACTTCGAGTCCGTCGTGGACTTCGAGTGGCTCGGCGACGAGAACGTCTTCGAGGCCCCCTTCGGCGCGTTCATGAACTTCGATGCGCCCGTGACCGCGTTCTCCGCCCAGGTGTGGGACAACGCGGGCCCGCCCGACTTCATCTCGGGCGGCATGGTCATCTTCATCGCCAGCGGCGGGCAGGAGCTCTACTTCGATATCGTCACGCCGACGTTCTCCGACTTCGGCCCGACATGGATCAACATCGTCGCCGACGCGGGTGAGTCGTTCGATGACATCCGGTTCGTGGGGCAGGCGTTCGGCGCGGCCTTCACGTACGTGGACAACATGTCCTGGAACGCGGTTCCCGCACCGTCGAGCCTCGCGTTGCTCGCGATGGGCGGGCTTGCGGCGCGTCGTCGCCGCTGATCGGCATCACACACACCCGGCGCGCCGGTGGCCAACGCCGCCGGCGAACCCTTTCCTCTTTCGGAGAACGACCATGAAGAGCGGTGCGATGGCGGCGATCCTGTGTGGCCTGGCGGCGGGCGCGAGCGCCCAGCCCACGATCACGTTCCTGCCCGTCGGGTACATCATCTCGGACATGTCCGCCGACGGCACGGTGGGGTGCGGGAACCTGATCGGGCCGTACGAGACGTTCATCTGGACCGAGGCGGCCGGGCCGGTGCTGCTCGGGCGCGCGACGGTGCCGATCATCGGGACGGGCGCGGGCTCGCCGGACATCTCGTATGACGGCACGATCATCTCGGCGACGATCATCGACGACACCCTGAGCTTCGCGACGCCCGGCGTGTGGTCCGAGGGCATCTGGCAGGCGGCGCTCCCGCCCACGGGCCCGAACGGCATCAATCTCGACTCGTCGCTGGGCTCGGCGTGGGGCCTGTCGGGCGATGGGCAGACGCTCACCGGCTTCTACTGGCGGAACCCGGGCAAGGCCCAGCCCATGACGTGGACGAACGAGGGCGGCGTCGTGGCGCTGCCCGTCGACGCGAACCGCAGCGCCCGCGTCAACGGCGCGAATTACGACGGCTCGGTTGTCGTGGGCTGGGAGGAACGCGCGGACGGCGCATGGCAGTCCACGGTCTGGCGCAACGGCGTAAAGACCCGATTGTTCGAGACCGAGGCGTTCGCGGGCGCCGAGCAGGTCACCGCCGATGGAAGCACGATCGTCGGGCAGAGCATCAATGGCGCAACGCGCAAGGCCGCGATCTGGCGATGGAACGGCACGTCGTACGACCAGGAGCTCCTGCCGCTCCTGCCCGGCACGGCGGTTGGCTTTGGTCAGGCGGGCGCGCTGGGCGTCACGGACGACGGCGCCACGGTCGTGGGCTTCAACATCTACGCGTTCCAGCCGTTCAGCCTGGGCGACGGATGGATCTGGACCGCGGAGACCGGCATGATCGAGGCCGAGGATTACATCGCTTCGCTGGGCCTCTCGCTGCCCCCGAACTTCGATGTGTCGGCGTTCAGCGGGATCTCGGCCGACGGCTCGACGATCTTCGGCAGCGGCATCAGCACCATCACCGGGCTCGACCAGAGCTTCATCATCCGCCTCACCGATCCGTGCGATCCGGACGGCTGCCTCGCGGACTGGGACGGCACGGGCGGCGCGCCCAACAGCAGCGATTTCCTCGCATACCTCAACGCGTGGTCGGTGCAGGACGCGTGCGCGGACCTCGCACCCGCGGGCGGCGATGGCGCGTGGGATTCCTCGGACTTCCTCGCGTTCCTCAACGCGTACAGCATGGGCTGCTGAGAGTTCCGACGCGCATGCTGGGCCATACGGACGGACCGCGCATCGGGCGTGTACGCTGCACGCATGGATGCGACGACCACCCGCCCGCGTTGGCCCCACCTCACGATCCGATCCTTCGCGGCCGCGCTCATGCTGGTGGGCGCGGCCGCTTTCGTCCCCGCGTGCGAGACGGGCCCGCGGATCTCGAAGGAGACGGGCGAACTCATCCAGCCCATCAAGATCCAGAACTCGTCCACGCGGGCGGTTCGCGTCAACGTGCTCGTCGGACGGCGTGACCTCGACTCCCCGCTCCTGCTGGGCCCGCGCCTGGGCGTCAAGAAGACCATCCGCTCGGGCGAAACGCTGAAATACGACGTGGTGCTCGCCGACCCGGACGAGAAGGACCCGCCGTTCGCCGATGAACTGGTGTTCCGGTATCGCGTCGAGGTGATCTACCCGCACTGGCGCGTGCCGCGCGTGATGTGGTACGAGATGCTCGGCCCACTGCCCGAGATGGTGCGCCTGAATGACGGGTTCAGCGGTGTGGTCCTGAGCTCGCCCGGGCTGGACTTCGCGATCGTGCCCGAGACGTTCTGGCAGCTCGAGGAGCAGGCGAACGCGCTGATCCAGGCGGAGAAATCCGGCGAGATCGGCGGCACGGAGTTCCCCGAAGAAGAAGCCCCCGAGGCGTCCGAAGCGAAGTAGTTCTCTTTATGGCTACCGATTATGACGGGCGAGCTCGCTCGATCGCGCTCGCGAGTTCGTCCGCGCGCTGCGAGCCGATGAGCAGTCGCTTTTCCTTGCCCGCGTCGTTCATGTAGACCAGGCGCACGCCGCGATCGCCCGCGACATTGAGCACCATGCCGAACCGGCGCGAGGCCTTGAGGCCCCAGCCGCCGCAGTCGGTGAGCGGCGAGTAGCGGATGGCCTCGCACTCGGTGACGCGGGCCAGGTCGATGCGCCGGCGGCGGGGCGCAGCGAATCCCACGAAGAGGTCGGTCCCCTCCACGATGGTCCGGAGCGGGAGCCGCGCGAGGACGACCAGCGGCGCAGTGCCGCCGACCACGATGAGGGGGAACACCCAGACCGGGACCGATCGCCCACTGAACCCGACGAGCACGCTCACGATGCCGATCGTGAACAGCGTCTCGATGGGGAGCAGCACGCCGATGATCGGATTGCGGAACCAGGACTGCTTCTCGAAGAATTCGGGCGCGACGCCCGCGGAGCCCGACCCACGGTCCGGCCTTCGATCGGGCCCGCGGACGGGTCGTCCGCCAGACTCTCGGACAGGCCCTCGGTCGGGACCCATCGGGCGCGGCGGCGCGTACGGATTGTCTCGGGCTCGTGCCACAAGGGCATGATTGGGAACGCGCCCCTCCGGTTCGAGCGGGCCCCGTCGCACGCCGAACGCCGTTCCCTAGAATCGGCTCCCGGAACGGCCCGAGGGCCCGCGGGGCGTGCCCCGAACGGGGTTCCGCGGGCACGTGGTGAGCGGTCGGACGCAGATCAGGAGCGGCCATGGCGCGGACGAAGTGGGAGATGACGCTGAGCGAGGGCATCCTGACCAGGCGGATCCCCTCCCCGCCCTTCGCCGATGCGCGCGAGCGGCACGTCGTGTCGTACGACGAGTACGTCCGCACCGGCGGCTACCAGGGCCTCCGCAAGGCCCTGTCCATGAAGCCCAGCGACGTCACCGAGGAGGTCAAGAAGTCGACGCTCCGCGGGCGCGGCGGCGCGGGCTTCCCGACGGGGCTCAAGTGGACGTTCCTTCCCAAGATCGAGGCGGGCGTCGATCCGGGCCCGCGCTACCTCGCGATCAACGCCGACGAGAGCGAGCCGGGCACGTTCAAGGATCGCCTGCTGATGGACTTCGACCCGCACCTGGTGCTCGAGGGCATCGCGATCTGCATGTACGCGTGCCGGCTCAACAAGGCGTACATCTACATCCGAGGCGAGTACCACCACCAGGCGAAGGTGCTCGAGAACGCGATCAAGGAGGCGTACGCGCACGGCATCTTCGGCGACAAGGGCCTGCACAACCAGTCGTCCAACGCCTCGGGCGATCCGTTCGTCGGCGAGTGCTACGTGCACCGCGGCGCGGGCGCGTACATCTGCGGCGAGGAGACGGCGCTCCTGGAAGGCCTTGAGGGCAAGCGGGGCTGGCCCCGCATCAAGCCGCCCTTCCCCGCGGTGAAGGGCCTGTTCGGACGCCCGACGATCATCAACAACGTCGAGACGCTCGCGCACCTGCCCAGCATCATCGAGAACGGCGCGCAGTGGTTCATGGGCCAGGGCGTCGAGAGCTCGATCGGCGCGCCGCCGTCCTACGGCACGAAGCTCATGGGCATGAGCGGGCACGTGAACAAGCCGGGCGTGTTCGAGTTCGAGCTTGGCATCCCGCTGCGCGTGTTCGTCGAGCAGTACTGCGGCGGGATGCGCGGCGGGAAGAAGTACAAGGCCGCGATCCCGGGCGGCGTGTCGATGGGCATCCTCGGCACGGACCAGTTCGACGCGGAGCTCGACTTCGACATCGGTCGCAAGCACAACGTGCTGGGCCTGGGCACCGCGTGCCCGACGGTGTTCGACGAGGACACGGACATGGTCGCGGTGGCGCGGAACATCTCGCGCTTCTTCAAGCACGAGAGCTGCGGGCAGTGCACGCCGTGCCGCGAGGGCTCGGGCTGGCTCTATCAATTGCTGACGCGCATCGAGGGCGGCGACGCGCGGACGAAGGATCTGGACCTCGCGCTCGAGATCGCGACGAGCATGGGCAGCATGCCGGGCACGACGATCTGCGGCCTTGCGGACGGCAACAACTGGGCCGTGCGGACGATCATGAACAAGTTCAGGGACGAGTTCGAGGCCCGCGTGCGTCCGACGTTCGTGCCGGTCAAGATGACGGTGGGCGCGGGGGCGAAGGGCTAAGCACAATCCGATATCGGACCGGGAGCGGGGCGATCGCAGGGACCGCCCGATCCAGGTGGTACACGTTGCACCGCGTGCACCGCTGACGCGCGATCGGTGTCCGCACGCACGCGTCTCGATTCGATACTCCCCAGCGGAGGACTGGCCCATTCGCGGTTATCGCACCGCGTCGTGGGCCCGTGCTGGGGAGGGATGCCATGTCCAACGTGCTTGTCGGGGCAACGGTGGTAGTGATCGCGGGCTTTGCTGGCGCGTTCCTCTATCAGCAGTACGAGATGGAGCACCAGGGCGACGCCGAGCGGGCGGCGCGTGAGGCCGAGCTCTCGCAGCAGCGGATCGTCGCGGACGAGGTCGCCAAGCTCACGCGTGCCGCGACCACCACGCCGCAGATCGCCTCGCTCGACGCGGCGAAGATGGCCCAGAACGATCCCACGGGCGAGATCGCGAAGATCGCGTCGATGGTGGCGCCGCTCGATGAGGTTTCGCCCGAGGACGCGACGCCCGAGCAGGTCATGGTCTCTGCGATCGTCTACATGGCGCGTGCGGACTGGGACTCGCTCTGGAACCTCACCGCGCCCGAGTTCCAGCGCGAGTTCGAGGTGAGCATCCGACGCACCGCGATGGACCCGAGCGTGCCCGCGCCCATCCGATCCGACATGGCGCGCAAGCTCAAGGGCAAGTCCGGCAAGGACATCTTCGTGGACATGTTCCGCGAGAACGGCGAGGTCACCCTCGAGCCCGGCACGACGCTCGACCCCGACACGTTCACGAGCGTCATCAATGGCGACGAGGCCCTCGCCACCGGCCCCGGCCCCGACGGCACGCCCGAGACGTTCCGCTTCCTGAAGCGCGGCGGCGCGTGGCGGCTCGACTGGCGCGAGCAGTTCAACATCACGCCGGTGCGCGTGAGCACCGCGCCGAACTAATTGCGCACGGGCCGAGTCACGAGCGCGCACACAACTGCACGCCGCGTCGTGCCGCGACCTCAAGCGATCACTTCGTGGCTTCGACCTTGCGCCACTCCCAGCGGTGCTTCCAGCGCCGGCTCTTGCCCGAGCGCTTGGTCGTCGCCCAGCGGATCTTGACCTTCTTCAGCGTGACGCCGTTCACGACCTTGGTCTCAACGTTGTCGCCCATCCGCGCACCCTCCGTCCCGCAGTGGCGCGGGGAGGAATGATTGGGTCGCCCGGCGCGCGAGTCGAGCGGGCACGGGGGCAGCCGGGCGGGCCCGGAACGAGAACGCGGGCGACCCGATGGGGCCGCCCGCGCGTGGGAAGGTCCTCGCGATGCCGTGTGCGTTGTGCCCGCCGATCAGCGGCGGCGGCGCGTGCCGACCAGCCCGCCGAGCACGAGCAGCGCGCTCGCGCCCGGGGCGGGGACGGCGGTGATCGTGATGTTGTCGACGGTCAGGTCGTACGAGTCGTTCGTGAAGAAGTAGTCGGGCAGCAGGGTCGAGATCGCGATCGTGTCGACGCCCGCGAGCACGTCGGCGAAGGTCACGCCCGCCGGGAGCGCCGTCTCAAAGGTGACGGGGTCGTACGAGCCATAGCCGCCCCAGCCCGCGGGCAGGGTGGGGTCGTTGGGGTTGAACGTGACCGAGAAATTGGCAAACCCGTTGAACGAGCTGTCGGAGTACCAGCCGAACTCGTAGAACGCGCTGGCCCAGGGGTAGCCCGCGTCGCCGAGGGTCGAGTTGCGCAGCTCGAGCATGAACGGGCGCGAGATGCCCAGGCCCGAGAAGCCGATCTGGTCGATCCGCAGGTCGAACGAGATCGTCACCTCGTCATACTGCGTGTAGTCGCCGACGAACGCAGAGTTCGTGCTGTTCGAGAAGACGATCCCGAAGTCGTTGAACTCGGTGCGGTAGCCGCCGCTCCCGCCGACGCCGTGGGTCGGGTCGAGGTACGAGATGCCGCCCACGCCCTGCGGGCCCTCCCAGCCGTGGGTGTCGCCATCGTCGAAATCGACGACGGTGGTCTGGGCCCCGGCGATGCCGGCGGCGAATGCGAGCGTGGCGAGTGCGATGGTGGTCTGCCTTGTCATGTGCCTCTCCTGTCGTACTGCGGACGTGTCTGGTCCGTTCTCGTGATTTCGCGCCATCAACGAGCGGCGCCGGGCTCGTGCCCGCCCTCCCCGCCCACCAAGGCGGGGAACGGGGCGGCCATGGCCCACAAATAGGTTCTACCCGGGCGGGGGATCGGTTGCAATGAAGTTTCTAGGAAACTCACCAGAAATCTTGTGCTCCCGCCCGAAGGGTGGTACGCTTGCCTCGGCGGGCCGGTTTTCGATCGGTATTTGTGCGTGTCACCCGCTCGCCAGCCCATTCCTCGGCACGGACTGCTGGATCTGGGTGGCACATTCCGGGCGTCTGCGATGCGGGAGGCGGGTGGATCGATGGCGGAATCGGCTGGACATTCGGTGGCGAGCAAGGCCGGCGACACCCGCCCGATGGAGTCGATCGAGCTCCGCATCATGGAGACGGGCGACGCCCTGCTCCGCGGGCTGACGCGGGTCATCGAGCACGTGCCCGGTTCGGACGCGGGCCCGCAGCGCCTGGCCGATTCGCTGGGCGTCGACAAGGTGCTCGCCAGCCGCCTGCTCAAGGCCCTGCGCGCGCCGGACGCGATGAGCGCGATGCACCGAGTCCCCGGGCCCGAGCCCCTGCGCCGCGTGGTGCGGGCGGCGGAGAAGCTCGGCGCGCCCGAGGCCGAGCTGGCCGCGGCGCGGGCGGCGGTGGACGCGTTCGAGGGCCTGATCCGGACGGACGGGGGCGATCGCTCCGGGCTTGAGGCGATCCTGAGCGCGTGGGTGCCCGAGGCGAGGAGGGAGTTCGAGTTGCGCCGCAAGCAGGCCGCGTTCCGGGCGATGAGCCAGCTCAAGGGCCTGCAGGCGGACGTGTTCGCCGAGGCGGCGATCTTCTGGCCCAGCGCCGAGGACGACAAGGTCGACGTGGTGTGGATCAAGGTGGTGTCGGGGCTCCGGCGTCTCCGCCCGGGCGTGACGATCAAGTTCACGTCGAAGCGCGGGATCGAGACGCCCGGCACGCGCCACCCGCTCACGCTCGCGGGCGATCCGATGGAGCGCGTGCAGAACACGGTGGTGGAGGAGTTCTGCTCCCAGCCGGTGCCCGTGCTGACGGCGCGCGTCGTGGGCGAGCAGACGCACTACATCCTCGAGGGCGTGGGGCTGGGAGACGCGGCCCGGCTCGTGACGTGCGAGGTGAATCGCGCGGAGATCCCGCGGTACGTCCCGAGCGAGCGCGGCCGGCGCGCGTGGGCGTCGAGCGATCTGGCGATCCCCTCGCAGCGCCTGCACTTCGACATGCTCGTGCATCGCGACCTGTTCCAGGGCGAGGATCCCGACCTGCGCGTGTATGACACGTGCATCCAGGGCACCGCGGATCGCAACGATCCCGCCCGCGACATCGACCGGCTCGACCTCTTGGAAACGGTGCTCCCGCTGGGCGAGGGGCTGGGAAGGTTCGGGTCGAGCGACGTGCCGATGTACCGATCGCTGCTCGAGCGGGTGTGCCACGCGCTGCGGATCGATGGCGCGGCGCTTCGGGGGTATCGCGTCGCGTCGGACTATCCGGTGTACGGCTCGCAGTTCGTCATGAGCTTCCGCACGAGCGATCCGCCGGTGGGCGCGGCGTGATCCCGGGCCTGCGCGATGCGCGGGACGAGGACGCTCACGCGCTGCAGGCGCTGATCCGCGCGTGCTACGACGAGTATGAGAACTGCGTGCTCGACGCCGAGCGGGAGGAGCCGCTGCTCGTCGCGCCCGCGTCGGGCATCGCGCGCCTCAACGGACGGTTCTGGGTCGTCGATGCGGGACGAGATGATGGTTCGACATCATCAGAAGCAGCGCATGAGATCATTGCGTGCGTGGCGTGCGCTCCGTCCAAGCACGAATCGCGGGTGCTTGAACTCAAGAAGCTGTACGTCGCGCGTCCGGCACGGCGGCGCGGGCTCGGCGCGGCGCTGGTGAACGCCGTGGAACGCGAGGCGATCTCGCGCGGCTGCCGTGCGGTTGAGCTGTGGAGCGACACGCGATTCCTCGATGCGCACCGCATGTACGAACGTCTCGGCTACGCGCGCACGGGCGCGATCCGCGAGCTGTTCGACCTCAGCGAAACGGTCGAGTATCAGTACGTGAAGAAAGTCAACGAGTCAGAGAGTCGTTGAGTCAGGAAGTCATCAAGTCAGGGAGTCAGGAATGCGTGGAACGCCCTGCGTTTCCGGCGACCTCACAGCGACGTTATGACGTCCCGGTCTGCAACGCTCTGGCGGAACTCGGTGCCGGGCATGAGCCCGCGCAGGCGCTCGGCGAGGCGCACGAGATAGCCGCGCTCGGTGTTGGTGTGCCCCGCGAGCAGCACGCCCATGCCGCTGCCGATGCACTCCATGACCTCGTGGTGCTTCATCTCGCCCGTGATGAAGACCTCGCACTTCTGCGCCATCGCGCTCTTCATGAGCGATGCGCCCGCGCCGGGAACAACGCCAAGCGTGGTCACGGGCCAGTCGTCGCCAACAAGAGCCATGCGCAGGCGCACGCGATCGAGGTGCCCGCGCAACCGCTCGGCGAGCTCGCGCACCGTCGCGGGTCGATCGAGCACGAGCCGACGACCCGGGCCCACGCCGCGGCGCGCCTCGCCCTCGAGCGCGTACACGTCGATCGCGGGCTCTTCGTACGGATGGAAGTGGCGCAGCGTCGCCAGCGCCAGCGGCAGCGCGGCGCGCGAGCACACCATCTCCAGACGCACCTCCGCGACCTGCTCGAGCTTCCCGGCCTCGCCCACCGCGGGGAGCGAGCCTTCGCCACCAAGGAAGGTCCCCGTGCCGTCGATCGCGAACGAGCACACGCGGTACTTCCCGATGATGCCCGCGCCGCCCGACGCGAGCGCGTTCCGCACCGCCTCGACGTG
>JAVEWV010000036.1:0-7207 GCA_034004365.1 Phycisphaerales bacterium | reverse complement strand
TGAAGGTGAACCCCCACTTCTTGCCCTAGAACGCCCCCTCGTCCGGCACGATCTCCCGCTCGTCCCGCGTCTCTTCCATCGACTCCGGACCGCCGTAGTGGTCGAGGAAGAACACCCCACCCGTCGCGAGCGAGGCCCGCACGCTGCGGAAGTAGTCCAGCATGACCGCCCGCTGCTGGAAGATCCAGTACGAGAAGTTCATCGCGAGCACGACGTCCACGCCCGAGCCCTCGCGCCCCGGCGTAAGGACATCGCGCTGCAGCAGCGAGACGCGCTTCTGCTGCGCGGGCGTCAGCACCCCGACGTTGTGCACGCGACCCCACTCGAGCGTGGGACCATCGAGATCGAGCCCCACCGCGACATTGCCGGGCCGACGACGCACCCACTCGCACGCCGTGTTCGCCGTCCCGCAGAAGTCCTCGCGGAGCTTCGCCGCCCGCCGCCCCCGGAGGCGCTTGTACTCGTCGTCGACGAAGTCGATCTCCGACTCGACGTTCTGCACGGCGAGCTGGTAGAGCACGTGCCGATCCGCGGTCGACGCGGTGAACCCGGCCCGGGGGGCCGGCGTACGACGCGTCCCGGAGGCGGGAACCTCCCTCGACCCCTTGGCGGGAGCCTTGCTCCGACGGGGGGTGCTGCGGGAGGACGATGGGGACTTCTTTGAGTGTGTCTTCTTCGCCATTGGGGCGGAGAGTGTAGCGGACGCGCGCGTCGATGCCGGATGTGGCGGGGCATCCTCACCGGGTTTGGGCGGGGGCGCTGGCACGACCCCGCCAGCGAGCCGATCGGAAACCCGGGATCGCGCTAGCATGGCGACCCCTTTGATATCGGACCATTGGGTTGCGGCCGACGGGTCGCGGCAGAAGGAGCGCGGGCATGAAGCTGACCATGGTGGGCACCGGATACGTGGGCCTCGTGACGGGCGTGTGCCTCGCGAACACGGGCAACACGGTGACGTGCCTCGACGTCGATCCCAGGAAGATCGAGAAGCTTCGCCAGAACATCTGCCCCATCTACGAGCCCGGGCTCACCGAGCTCATGGTGCAGAACACCCGCGCCGGACGCCTCAGCTACACCCTCGACAAGAACGAGGCCTACCGAGACGCCGAGATGGTCTTCATCTGCGTCGGCACCCCCAGCGGCAAGGACGGTAAGGCCGACCTCAAGTACGTCATGGGCGCCGCGGACGACATCGCCGACGTCCTCAAGGCCCTCGGCCCGGGCCAGAAGCCCAAGACCATCGTCGTCAAGAGCACCGTCCCCGTCGGCACCTCCCTCAAGGTGCGCGATCGCATCCGCGAACGCGTCGGGCCCGGCATCCCCTTCACCATGGGCAACAACCCCGAGTTCCTCAAGGAGGGAGACGCCGTGAGCGACTTCCTCAAGCCCGACCGTGTGATCTGCGGCGTCGAGGACCACGAGAACCCGGACAACCTCTCGATCAAGCGGTTCCGCACGCTGTACGAGCCCTTCGTCCGCAACGGGCACCCGATCTACATCATGGACATCCTGTCCAGCGAGATGGTCAAGTACGCGAGCAACAACTTCCTCGCCACCAAGATCAGCTACATCAACGAGATGGCAAACCTCTGCGAGCGGTACGGCGCGAACATCAACCGCGTCCGCGAGGGCATGTGCGCCGACAAACGCATCGGCACCCAGTTCCTCTACCCCGGGCTGGGCTACGGCGGGTCCTGCTTCCCCAAGGACACGCAGGCCGTCGTGGGCATGGGCGACGAATGCGGGTTCGAGATGCAGCTCTCCCGCTCGGTGCACGAGGTGAACCAGCGCCAGCGCAAGCTGTTCTTCGACAAGATCGAGCGCCACTACGCCGAGCGCGGCGGGCTCAAGGGCAGGACGCTCGCGTTCTGGGGCATCGCGTTCAAGCCCCGCACCGACGACGTGCGCGAGGCGCCGGCACTGGATCTCATGAAGTGGGCGTCCGAGCGCGGCGCGACGATCCGCGCGTACGACCCCGTGGCCCACGAGACCGGGGCCGAGTCGCTCGCGCAGATGGGCGTCAAGGCCCAGATCGTGGCCGACGCGTTCGAGTGCGCCCGCGGCGCGCACGGGCTCGTGGTGTCCACCGACTGGGACGAGTTCAAGGTGCCCGATTGGGAGCGCCTCGCCGGACTGCTCGCCGAGAAGACGATCTTCGACGGGCGCAACCTGTACAAGCGCCGCGAACTCCGCCAGCTCGGCTTCAACCACCACTCGGTGGGACGTCCCAGCGTGATCGTGGGCTGATACGCTCGCAGCGATGGCGGACGATGCCAATGCGGATGGTGTGATCGCCTGCGCGGACTGGCTCTCGTTCGCGCGGACGCTCCCGCCCGCCTCGGTGGACCTGCTCTACGCCGACCCACCCTTCAACACGGGGCGCACGCAGCGCACGCCCCCCGCCGCCGAACGCGCGGGGCGGAACATCGATACGGCGTACGACGACGCCTGGCCCAGCGTGCAGGACTGGCTCGCCTGGCTCCACGAGCGCCTCGAAGCCACGCTGCCCGCGCTCAGGCCCAGCGCCTCGGTGCTGCTGCATGTGGACTGGCGCACCTGCCACCACGCGCGCCTCCTGCTCGACGACCTGCTGGGCCCCGACCGCTTCGTGAACAACCTCGTGTGGTCCTACGGCCTGGGCGGCTCGTCCCCACGTCGCTTCGCCCGCAAGCACGATGACATCCTGTTCTACTGCCTCGATCCCGACCTCTACTGGTTCGATCCGCCCCGCGTCCCCGCGACCAGCCGGCGCATGGCGGGGCTCGAGAAGAAGGCGACCGACGTCCTCGACGTCCCCGCGCTCAACAACATGGCCGCGGAACGCACGGGCTACCCCACGCAGAAGCCCCTCGCGCTGCTCGACCTCCTCGTCCGCGCCTGCTGCCCCCCGGGCGGGCTCGTCCTCGACCCCTGCTGCGGCAGCGGCACCACGCTCGTCGCATCGCTCCGGGCCGGGCGACGGGCGATCGGGTGCGACGCCTCGGAGGACGCCGTCCGCATCGCCCGGGCCCGCCTGGCGGACGAGCCCGCGTCCTCCCCGGACACCCCCCGCGGCACGCCCGCCTGAAACGAGTACGAGCCTCCGCACCGCCTGCCCGGCGTACGATCCCGCGCGATGCCGACGTCCATCCTCCGCTTCTACCAGCGCCACAAGGTCTTCAACATCAACGTCAACATCATCGCCGCGGGGCTGCTCGCCATCCTCGCCGCCAAGTGGCCCGTCAAGTGGATCTCCGCCGAGATCACGAGCGCACTCGCCGATGCCCATCCCACCCTGGTGAACGTCCTGACAGTGGCCGCCGCGGCGGTCATCGACGGCATCGCCGACGTGCTCATCTATTACGTGCTGCACTGGCTGGCGAACCACTGGCGCCCGCTGACGCCCGACTCCCGCAGGGATCACGCCGACGAAGATCGCAAGTTCTTCCGCAACGCCACCCTCGTCCAGTTCGAACGCATGGCCCTCACCCCCGTGTACTACGGCGTGGCGTGTGGCCTGATGTTCTACCTCATCCATAAGCACGGATTGGAACGGCATTGGGCGTTCGTGTGGGGATTCATGGCGGGCATCTTCGTGACCCGCATCCTCCACACGATCTACCTGCTCAAGTTCGCGCCCGCGCACGTGCGCAAGCAGTTCGAGGAGGAGTCCAGCGAACTGGTCCCCCACGTGAGCGAGAGCGTCGATGCCCATCCCGCTCAGGCGGACGCATCGACAACCGACGCCCTTGCGCATTCGGCGGGCACGCCCCGCGAAACGCACGCCCCCGCGGACGCCTCCGGAGAATCCTCAGCGGACGCCCATCGCACCGCGGCCCATTCATCCAGCCGGGGCGACACGCTCTAGCACGTCCATCTGCACGCCGTTCCTCAGCCCACGCCCGCCTCGACCGCCGCCGCCGCGGGCGGATGCGGGGGATGGTCGGGCGGCGCCAGCCGCAGATACCGCGACAGGCGATACGCACCCACATAGAACGGCACCGTGTCGAGCAGCGCCGCCACAGCCTTGAACGCGTACCCCGTCACGATGAACAGCGCGAGCTGCGGCCCGATCGCCCGCCCCTTGTCCACCGGCAGCGCGTGCGCGTAGAAGTGCGTGATCAGGATCACCGCCGTGGTGTCCACGAGCTGGCTCACGAGCGTCGAGCCGTTGTTGCGGAGCCAGAGCTTCTGGTTCTTCGTCACGCGCTTCCAGAAGTGAAAAACGTGCACGTCCACGAGCTGCGCGACCAGATACGCGATCATGCTCGCCGCGACCGCGCCGAACGCGAGCTTCCGCACCTCGAAGAACACCGGCACGCGCCCCGCCGCGTCGGGCACGATCGCCCCCGCCGCGTCGTGCACCTCCCAGCCCGGGAGCACGCCGCCAAACCACAGGATCGCCATCACCCAAAGGTTCAGCACGAACCCGACCCACACCACCGCGTTCGCCCGCGCGCGCCCGTACAGCTCGCTGATGAAGTCCGTGCACAGGAACGTGAGCGGATACGGCAGCACCCCCACCGCCACCGCGAACGTCAGCGTCCACGCGTCGGGCGTGCCCTCGCGCAGCGTGACCTCGTACAGCTTGATGAACCGCGTGATGCCCAGGATGTTCAGCATCGCCAGCGTGCCGAGGAACATCCCCGCGAGCACGAGGAACACCGTCTCACGCCGCGCATAGAGCGTCCGCTCGTCCAGCTCGGGCAGGCCCGGGTAGCGATGCTGGCGGCTCGGGAGCGTGGACGCGTCGACCATGCACGCAGCGTATCGAGGTCAAACCCCGCCCGGATTCAAGCCGCCGGAGGGCCCCGCAGGCCAGCATCCCCACGCCGCGCACGTATCCTCTCGCCATGTGCGGCATCGCCGGCATCCTGCGCGTGCACCCACCGGAGTCCGGCCCGCCGCTGCACCCGCTCGAGGCGATCCCTGAGGCGTGGCTCGACGTGCTCGACGACTCCATCCTGCACCGCGGGCCCGACGGGCAGGGGCGTTTCCGCGACCGCGCGACGCGCCCCGACGGCTCGATCATCGACGTCGCGCTCGTGCACCGCCGACTCTCGATCATCGACCACGCGGGCGGACACCAGCCGATGGTGCACGACGGCGAGCGCCTCCGCACCGACCTGACCTACGCGCGAGGCGAAACACCGAAACTCGCGCACGAACTGTGCCCGCCGGGAGAACCCACCGAAAGCAGCAACGGGCGGCGCGGGCTCGTCGCGGTCGTGTTCAACGGATGCATCTACAACCACCGCGAGCTGCGCACGGAGCTCACCTCGCTCGGGCACCGCTTCGAGACCGACCACGCCGACACCGAGGTGCTGGTGCACGGGTGGAGGGAGTGGGACGACTCAAGCCTGGACAAGATACAACTTGCAGGTCACCTCGACGGGATGTTCGCCCTCGCTGTGTGGGATCGCGCCAAAGAGCGAGCATATCTGGCCCGAGACCAGGCCGGCGAGAAACCCCTCTACTTCACGACCATGTATCCAAAGCGGCATGGCGCTCACGATCTCGACCAGCGCAGTGGATACGAACTGGCCTTTGGAAGTGCCTTCATTGGCGTGGAGAGCATCGCTCAAGAACTGCGACAGATGGGGCGGGTCGTTGATCGCAAGCCCATCGCGTGTCAATGGCTGATCTTCGGGCATGCCGCGCAGCTCGTGTCAAAGCGTGTCGAACCGATGCCGCCGCACCACACAGCATCAAGTCCCATTTCTCATGTGCGTCCGTATAGCAGCGCCGCGATGAACAGAGAGCGAGAACTCCAATCTGCCTCTCCAACTCGGGGCACGGGCGCCATGACCGCCGGGTTGCTCGAATCACAGCTCCACAGATCCATGTCCTCCCGCCTGGAAGCCGACGCCCCGATCGGCGTCTTCCTCTCCGGTGGCCTCGACTCCGCGCTCATCGCGGCCCTCGCGCACACGCGGCGTCCGGACATCAAGGCCTTCACCGTCCGCATGCCCCATCCGGACTACGACGAGTCCGCCGCCGCCGCGCGAACCGCGAAGGCCATCGGCATCGACCACACCATCCTCGATTGCGAGCCCAATCCCGCTACCGACCTCGTCCATCTGATCGAAGAGCTCGGCCTGCCCTTCGGCGACTCGTCCCTGCTGCCCACCTACTGGGTCTGCAAGGCCGCACGCGAGCACGCCAAGGTCGCGCTCTCCGGCGATGGCGGCGACGAACTCTTCGGCGGATACCGACGCCACACCGTCAACGCGACCCTCAACCGCTGGCGTCCGTTGCTTCGACTCATTCCCAGCACCCTTCTCGATCAGCGCAACCCATCGACCCGCTCGACCTACCTCGCTCGCCTCGCGACCGCCGCGCTCTACGCCGGATACCCCGATCTGCTCGCGATCTTTCCCACGCCCGACCTGCGACGTCTCATAGGCTCCGTTGACGGCGAACCGGCGGGTGACGGCACGTTTCGTCCGATCGACGACCCGCTCCGATACGACTTCGAGCACTACCTCCCCGACGACCTGCTCCGCAAGACCGATACCGCGTCCATGTCCGTCGCGCTTGAGGTCCGCGCGCCCTTCCTCGCGCGCGAGCTCGTTGAGGCCGCGCTGCGCACGCCGCTCAGCGTCCTCATGCCCCGCGGCGAACGCAAGGGCCTCCTCAAGCGGGTCGCACGCAAGTACCTCCCCGACGAGATCGTCGATCGACCCAAGCGTGGCTTCGCGATCCCCATCGGTGAGTGGTTCCGCTCCGACTTCGGCGGCATGCGCCAACTGCTCTACGACCACTTGGAATCCGCCGACCCCTTCCCCGGGCTCGCGGACGCGGGCGTGAACATCGACATGGGCTTCGTCCGCACCATGCTCCGCGAGCACGACGCCGCGGGCGAGAAGTCGATCAACCCCTGGCACGGGCGCGACCACTCGCAGCGACTCTACATGCTCCTCGTGCTCTCGATCTGGTCGAGATGGCTCGCGCGCGTCCGCGAGACACACGGATCCACCGAATCGCGTGCCCCCACGCTCGCAGAATGAGCCACGGAGGACCGCATGCTCTTCATGGTCATCGAGCGATTCCGCGCCGGCAATCCCGACGCCGTGGGCGAACGCTTCCGAGCGCGAGGCCGCATGATCCCCGACGGTTCGGGCGTGGAGTACGTCGCGAGCTGGATGAGCGAGGACGGCGCGGCGTGCTTCCAGATCATGGAATCGCCCACGCGCGAGGGGCTCGACCCCTGGCTGCGCGCATGGGA
>JAVEWV010000026.1:0-36274 GCA_034004365.1 Phycisphaerales bacterium | reverse complement strand
CGATGCCCGAGGCGTGGCTCGAGGCCTCCGTCGCGACGGGCTCGCCGCCCGCGGCACGCATCCGCGCGGCGGAGGCGATCGTGCGATCGAACGCAGCAAGTGCGGACACGCTTGCGCGAGCGATGGGCGTGCTCGCGACGATGGACACGCGATGGGGCTGCGAGACGTGCGCGTGCCGATCGCGCACGATGGCACGGGAGGCATGGGCATGGCGCGGAGAGTGACGACGTGTGCGGCGTGGGCGCTGATCGCCTCGGTCGGCGGGACGCTCGCCCTGGCGGACGCCGGGCACGGTGATGCTGAGGAAGGTTGCGCGTCGTGCGGGCTCGCGTCGGCGTGGTGGGGATCGCGCGGGCGAGACGTGGTCGACGTCGCGTTTGACGAGGCGACGGGGCGCGACCTGCGCAACTTCCCGCCCGATCGGCTCGTGGACTACGAGCACATGCGCCTCGAGATCACGATCCCGGACATGAACGAATCTCGTGCCAAGGCGCGCGAGCTGCTCCGCGTGCGTGCGATGGGCGAGGCGCGCGACGTCGTCCGGCTCGACGCGCGTGCGCTCAAGATCGACTTCGTGCAGTGCGAGGGGCATCGCACGCGCTGGTCGCACGATGGCGAGACGCTCACGATCCGCTTCGATCCGCCGCTGCCCGTGGGCGAGGAACGCACGATCGAGACGCGCTACGACATCATCGACCCGCCCAACGGGCTGTTCTGGATCCACGAGGACCCCGCATGGCCCGGGCGCCCCGCGCAGATCCACACGCAGGGCCAGCCCGAGTCCAACTCGTTCTGGTTCCCGTGCCACGATTTTCCCAACGATCGCCTCACGACCGAGCTCGTCGTCCACGTGCCGAAGGGGTATGAGGTCAGCGCGAACGGGCGCCTCGTCTCGCGGAAGGACGAATTGATCGAGGGAACGGACGGATTCATCGAGGGTGAGACGTTCCACTGGGCGCAGGACGACGAGGCCGGCGGCGGGCACGCGAACTACCTCGTGTCGCTCATCGTCGGGAAGTTCGACGTCGTGGACGTGGGCACGCCCGAACTCTCGATACCCGTGTACGTTCCGCCGGGGCGAGGCGGCGACGTCGCACGCACCTACGGGCGCACGGGCGAGATGGTCGAGCTCTTCGGCAGGCTGTTCGACGAGCCCTATCCCTGGGCGCGGTACGCGCAGCTGGTCGTATGGAACTTCGGCGCGGGCGGCATGGAGAACACCAGCGCAACCACCATGTACGACACCGCGGTGTTCAGCGAGGAGGGCGCGATCGACAACGATCTCGAGCCGCTGATCTCGCACGAGCTGGCGCACCAGTGGTTCGGCGATCTCCTCACGTGCAACTCGTGGGAGCACATCTGGCTCAACGAGGGCTTCGCGACGTACCTCGAGAGCCTCTGGTTCGAGCACCGTGACGGGCGCGATGGATATGACGCGGACGTGCGCACGAACTTCGACGCCGTCATCGCGCGTGATCGCGGCATTGCGCCCGACCAGCCCGCGATGGCCTCGAAGCGGTACACCCAGCCGGGCGAGGCGTTCGGACGCGCGGCGAACCCCTATCCCAAGGGCGCGAGCATCCTGCACATGCTCCGCGAGCGCGAGGGCGACGACACGTTCTTCCGCGCGATGCGGGCGTACGTCGACGCGCACAAACTCTCGACCGTAGAGACCGACGAGTTCCGCCGGGCGCACGAGGACGCCTCGGGCGATTCGCTCGAGCGTTTCTTCTGGCAGTGGTGCCAGCGCCCGGGCATCCCGCGCCTCAAGATCGACGCCTCATGGAGCGCCGAGGGCGGGCTTTCGCTCGCGGTCACGCAGACGCAGCGCATGGACGCGGACAACCCCGCGTTCGAGTTCGACCTGCCCATCATCGTGGTCGCGAGCGACGGAACACGCTCGACGATGCGCATGCGGACCGACGTGCGCGAGACGACCATGAGCGTGACGCCCGTTGACGAGCCCGCGTGGATCGAGGTCGATCCGCGGATGGGCGTGCTCGCGGAGATGGACGTCGACGCTCCCGCGGCGTGGTGGGCGCGGGCCGCGGAGGCGGGGAGCACGTACAACGCGCGGGTCATGGCGTGGCGTGCGCTGCGTGAAATTGACGCGCCCGGAACGATCGAACTCGCGCGGCGCTGCATGGGCGACGCTTCGCGGAATCGCCAGGAACGCGCCGAGATCGTACGCACGCTCGGTACGCTCCGCGCGGGCTCGGAGCTGATCCGCCTCATGGACCGCGAGAGCGACGGGTTCATTCGTGCGGCGATCGTTGAACAGTTGGGCGAGGTCGCGGCGGACGAGGCGACGCCCGCCGGCATGCGCACGTTCTACGGCGCGACGCTCGTGCGATGGTTCCAGGAGCAGCCCGGTGGGCGGGCGCGCGCGAACGCCGTGCGGGCACTGGCGAAGCTCAAGCACGATCGCGCGAGCGAGGTCATGATCACCGCGGCGGCGCAGAGAACGTCACAGCACGAGGGCGTGCCCCAGGCGGCGATCGACGCGGCGAATGCGCTCGACACGCCCGAGGCGCTGAGCGTCGCGCTCGAGCTCGCGCGCCCCGGCTCGCTCAACCGCACGCGCGGGCGCGCGGTCGGCGCGATCGCCAGGCTCGCACACCACGATCCCGACGCGGCGTTCGAAGCCCTGTCGGCGTACGCCTCGGACGGCGAGGCCCGCGCACGCGACGCCGCACGACGTGGGCTCGTTGAGCTGGGCGATCCGCGCGGGGTGGATGTGCTGCGCGCACTCGCGGCGAACGCGCGATGGACCGGCGATCGTGAGGCGATCGAGGCGCAGGCCGCGGCGCTGGAGAAGAAGCTCGCGGAGTGACGCGCTGAGCGTGATCTCACGCAAGGACCGCAGATCAGGGCAAGGAATCCGCGCCGCCCCGGGCGCGCCAGCGCGAAACAAACGCGTCGTACTGCTCGGGCGTGTCGATGCCGCGATGGTGGCACGCCCGCACCGCGACGGCGATGCCGAAGCCGTGCTCCAGCACGCGGAGTTGTTCGAGCGATTCGGCCCGCTCGAGCGGCGTGGGCTCGAGCTCGACGTACGCATCGAGGAACGACCGGCGGTACACGTACAGCCCGACGTGCTTGAGGCACGCGTCGCGCCGCGCCCGCGTCGCGTCGGGCCCGCTCGCATCGCGCACGAACGGGATGCGTGAGCGGGAGAAGTAGAGCGCACGCGAGCGCGCGTCGAGCACCACCTTCACGAGCGACGGATCGTCGGGGTCGTCGCCCCCCGCGAGCGGCGACGCAATTGTCGCGACCGGGCAGTCCGAGCCCCGCAGCGCCCCCACCGCCGCATCGATCACGCCGTGCTCGATCTCGGGCTCGTCGCCCTGCACGTTGACCACGACGTCATCGGGCGCAAGCGCGAGCAGCGCCGCGGCCTCGGCGAGGCGGCTCGTGCCGTTGGGATGGTCGGCGCGGGTGAGCACGGCCTCGGCGCCGAAGGCCCGGGCCGCACGCACGATCTCGTCGTCGTCGGTCGCGATGACCACGCGTTCGAGGCTCGGCGCGAGCTTCGCGGCGTCGTAGACGTGCTGGATCAGCGGATGCCCCGTCCGGTCCGCGAGCACCTTGCGGGGGAAGCGGGTCGATCCGAGCCGGGCCGGGATGATGGCGACGACGCTCATGCTCTGTGCTGCGGCGGTCGAGTGTCGCGCGCGTCAGCCCGCGCGGAGCTCCGCGATGAGCTTCTTGAGCGCCTCACGCCGCTCGCGGATGTCCTTGAAGGTGATCTGCACGATCGCGATGCCCGAGGCGATCTTCTCCGCCTCGACCGCGGACTCCAGGTCGCGCTCGGCGCCCGCCTTGGACTGCAGCGCACTCATCAGCCCGTAGCGGATCTCGAGCCCCTGCGTGCTGGACGGGTCCTCGACGGCGTCCATCGCGCCGCGATAGGTCTGGATCGCCTCGTCGGTCCAGCCGATCCGCTCGAAGCACTGCCCGAGCAGGAAGAGCACGCCGAGGCGGTGCTTGGCGTCGAGCTGGGCCTCCTGCAGGAGCGGGATGGCGCGATCGAACTGCTCGAGCATCGCGAGGCGCTTGGCGAGCTCGTACTTCAGCTCCAGGTTCGTCGGATAGTTCGAGACGCGGAGCTGGAGCTCCTCCGCCTCGCGCTGCCAGAACTGGTTCTGCGCCCGGCGCAGCAGGTCCTGCGCCGCGGTGTCCTGCGGGTTCTGCTCGGCCTTGGCGCGGTACGACGCGAGCGCCCGGCGCGCCTTGCGCAGGCGGACCTCGCCCTCCTGCTCGCGGAAGCGGAACTGCCCGGTGTCCTTGAACGCCTTGGCGTAGAGCTGCACCGCGCGATCCTCGTCCTCGGGACGACCCCGCTCGATGAGCCGCTTCGCGAGCTGGTTGATCGTGGGCAGGTCGTCGGGACGCTGCGCGTGCGCGGCCTCTGCCTCCGCAACAAGGCGGTCCTTGACGTCCTCGGACTTCGAGATCCGCTCGCCCTCTTCCAGCGAGCGCTGCTTCGACATGTCGCGCACGTTCGCGCGGAAGCCGCCCTGCTGGCCCGTCGCGTCGTACCCGCCCGAGGACATCGTGTCCTTCGCCGCGAGGTTGCGCACGCGCGTGGAGAGCTGCTGATCGGCGGGATCGAGGCGGACCGCGTCCTCGCCCGCGAGCGCCGCGAGCTTGAAGTCCCCCACCGCCTCGAGCGCGTCGAGCAGGCGGACGAACGCGTCCTTCTTCGCCTTCTTGTCGGCCCGGGCGATGCTCAGGGCGCGCTCGCCCAGCCAGTGCGCCACCTCGGGCTGCTTGATCTGCGACGCCGCCTCGGTCGCCTTCGCCGCAAGGGAGCCGTCGGTGGGCTTGCTGCCCCACTCGAACAGCCCGGCGAGGTACTTCTCGACCGGTCCGCGACCGCTCAGCGACTTCTCGGTGTCCTTGCTCCTCTTGCCGCCCGAGGCCCCGAGGAACGCCCCGGCGGACTTGAAGAAGCCCTCGACCCCGCGCAGCGAGCCCGGGTCCTGCCGCAGGCCCGAGAGCCAGAGCTGCATCGCGTACTCGTAGTTCGTCGCCTCGTGGCTGGTCTGGGCGTGCTCGAAGAACCGGACCGCACGCTCCGGCGCGGGCTGCGGCACGCCGTCTGCAGCGTCCGCGCTCGCGTCCTCGACCTCGCCCTTGCTTCGTCCGAACAGCGCCAACGCCACCTCCGACGACTCGTGTTCCGAATTGATGACCACGACGCCCCGGGCCCGGCGGACCGGTCGGGGGGCCGGGATTGTAGCAAACGCCCTGCCCGAACCCTCTTCGTCCATCGGGGACCATCGGGTTGCACGAACGGCATCGCTACGATGGGTTGATGGCAGTCGATGCGGAGAATCTGTCGCTCGTGGTCCACCCCGCGGAGGTCCTCCGCCGGCGCGCCCTGCCCGTCGATCCCCATGACGAGGAGGTCCGGCGGGTCGCGCGGAAGATGATCGAGGTGATGCGTGCCGAGGGGGGCATCGGGCTCGCGGCGCCGCAGGTCGGGCTGCCCTGGCGGCTCTTCGTCCTGGACGTGCCGCCCGAGGAGGGCGAGCCGCTGGTCGGGGCGAGCGGGGCCCGCCTCGTCTCGGACGGGGCGATGGTGTTCCTGAACCCGGAGCTGAGCGACCCCGCGCCGGGCGTCGTCGCGATGGAGGAGGGCTGCCTCAGCCTGCCCGACATCCGGGGCGACGTCCTCCGCCCCGCCGAGATCACCGCACGCGCCATCGGGCTCGACGGCACTCTGTTTGAACTCCGCGCCGGCGGGCTCCTCGCACGCTGCATCCAGCACGAGAACGACCACCTCGACGGCGTGCTCATCATCGACAAGATGACCATGCTCAGCCGCATGCGCGTGCGCTCCGCGGTGCGGGCGCTCGAGCGCAACGCGGCCCGCTGAGCCCGCGGCTACGCTGGGCGTCGATGCGGATCGTGTTCTTCGGCTCGGGTGCGTTCGGCCTGCCCACGCTGGGCGCGCTGTCGCGCGAGCACGAGTTGTGCGCCATCGTCACGCAGCCCGACAAGCCCGCCGGGCGGGGCGGCACGCTCACCCCCACTCCCCTTGGCGCGTGGGCGGCGGAATGGATCGCGGCGGATGCTTCACGCTCGGCGATCCCGCTCATCAAGCCCGAGAAGGTGAACGAGGCCTCGGTCGTCGAGCACGTCCGCGGGCTGGGCGCCGACGCGTGGGTCGTGATCGCGTTCGGCCAGAAACTCGGCGCGCGCCTGCTCGACGGCGTGCGAGCGGTCAACCTGCACGCGAGCCTGCTGCCCAGGTGGCGCGGCGCGGCGCCGATCCATCACGCGGTGATGGCGGGCGACGCGGAGACGGGCAACAGCGTCATCACGCTCGCCGATCGGATGGACGCGGGGCTCGTGCTCGGGCAGTCTCGCCGCGCGATCGAACGCACGCAGACCACGGGCGAGCTGCACGACCTGCTCGCGGCGGACGGCGCGCCGCTGGTGCTCGACGTGCTCGCGCGGCACCGCGCGGGAACGCTCAAGGGTGAGGCGCAGGACGAGTCGCTCGTGACGCTCGCGGGCAAGCTGGGGCGCGAGGACGCGACGATCGATCTCGCGGGCGACGCGGAGGCATGCCGGGCGCGGATCAATGGCCTGAGCCCGTGGCCGGGCGTGGCGGCGCGGATCGGCGCGGGGGACGCGGGAGGATGGCGCGAGGTCAAACTCCTGCGGGCGGATTCCGAAGCATCAAGCGGGAAGGCGAGCGGCGGACCGAAGCCCGGTTCGGTCATTAGCGCCGCCGAGGGACGTATCGCGTGCGGGCGCGGCGTGCTCCGACTCATCGAAGTGCAGCCCGCGGGCAAGCGGGCGATGCGCTGGGAGGAGTTCGCACGCGGCGCGGCGTTGGGAGCGGACGCGAGGCTGGAGGTGGCGAGGGCATGAGCTCGGGCGTGCGCGCGTTCATCGCGGAGACGCTGTGGGACCTGCTCGGGCTCCCCGCGCGATCCCCGCGCGACAGCAAAGCCCGCAGGCCCGCGCAGGCCATCACACCACCAGCAATCGCACCGCCGCCGGCAGTCACGCCACCGCCAGCCACCGCGCCGATCGTTGATGCCCCCGCGCGCCGTGCGCCCACGCGAAAGCCCAATCAGAGCGCCCGCCCCGCGAGCGCCACCATGCAGGAACGCTACGACCAGATGGTGCGCGACACGCTGCACCAGTACGGCGTGCGTGTGCGCAAGTGGCGCTCGGGCAGCTCGGGCGTCGCGTGGGAGGTCGAGTATCGCGATGGCACGATGGCGAGGCTGATCGAGGCCCCGCGCCCGCGCGGGCCTATGTCCGCCGCGATCTTCCTGCACGAGATCGGGCACCACGCGATCGGCTTCCACCGCTACAAGCCGCGCTGCCTCGAGGAGTACCACGCGTGGCGGTTCGCGCTCGAGGAGATGGAACGCCGCGGGCTGAACATCACCGAGTCGGTCCGTAACCGCGTGCACGACTCGCTGCACTACGCGGTGAGCAAAGCCCGAAGGCGCGGCATCAAACGCCTGCCCGAAGAGCTGCTGCCGTACGTGCGCCCGCGTGCTCGGGCACGCCGGGCCGCGGCGTAACGATCACGCCGCCTTCGGACGGGCCTGCGGCGCGTCGGGACGGACCTGCGCGGGGTCGCCCTGCCCGCCCGGGGCGCTGACGCCGCCGCGCAGCACGAGCGAGGCGCCGAGCACGGGCATCGTTTCGTCCTCGGTCGCCTTGCGGCGCGCCGGCCCGCGCTTGAGCGTGCGCTTGCACTTCGGGCAGATGGGCGACGCCATGCCACCGACGTCCGTGCCGCACGACGGGCAGAACCCGGCGCTGCGTGCCCGCGTCTGCACGATCGCCCACCGCGTGAGCGCGGAGCAGGCGCACGCGTGCCAGACGACGACCGATGCCTGCGCGCCGGTGACGGGCCAGCGCGGGATCGCGAGCGCGACCGCCGCGAGCACGCTCCCGAGCGCCACCCGCCACAGGACCGCGGGCGAGGACGTCGTGACGAGCAGCATCACGCCCGTGACGCACCCCGCGATCAGCACCGCCAATGGCAGCGCGAGCGCGGCGGGCTCGATCGCGTCCGACGTGTAGCCCAGTTGCCCCAGTGCTTCGGAGCCCAGGAACCCGATCTGGATCGCCCCCGCGCTCGACAGCCCTATGCGGACCTGATCGTGCCACACGGGGAACCAGAACGGCATCGTTGCGCCCCACGCGACCAGCGCGAGCGTCGAGCCCTCCAGCAGGCGGGACGCGAGGTTGCGCGTCGCGATGACGTACGCCCCGAACAGCAGGCCCAGCGCCAGCAGCAGCCACGAGCGGCCCGCCTCACCCATGCCATACCACGCGAGGCCCGTCGCGAGCGAGACCGCCAGCCCGAGCGTGAGAACGCCATGCACGCGGGCGTGCGCGACCGTGCCCGGGCGGATGCGGGGCGGAAGCAGGCTTGCGGCGGCGACGAGCTTGGTCATGCGTCTTCCCCGGTGGCGTGCGGAACGCCGGCTGCGAAGGTCGGGGCGAACGCTCGGGGCCCCGTGGGGAATGTGCGAAACCGGGGGCGTGCCTGCCCAGTGCGAACGGGAGGCTCGCTGAGGCGTGGAACGGTCTGTTCGGACGAGGCAGCCCGCGAGGCCGAGAACGTCCGCCGCGGGGACGGATGGGAGGGCTCGATCCGATCAGTCGGGGAAGGGGGGCGATGGAGCGGGGCAACATCGCTTGCGGGTCGACCCGGCGCGGGTACGGTGGTATCGTCATGGCCCCGGCACCACCGGGGAGTTGCCCCGATAGCTCAATGGCAGAGCGAGCGGCTGTTAACCGCTAGGTTCTAGGTTCGACCCCTAGTCGGGGCGTTGAAAAGACAAGTACTTACGGCTGCGGCCCGCCAGACCGCGCCCTGAAATGTGCGCCCTGAAATAGGGCGCACTGTGCGTGTTGTCGCTCTCACTTCTGCTGCCCCCAAAGCCCCCGAAATACCAATGAAAAACGCCGACACAACGTGTCGGCGCTGGAGAGCAAGCCTTCGGCGTTGCCGAGCGGGATACGCCTCAGCGACGGCGACGGGTGGCGACGAGCCCACCGAGGCCGAGCAGCGCGACCGACGCGGGCGCGGGGACCGGGGCGAACACGACACTGCCGAAGGGAGCGACGTCGGTCGCCCAGACATTGACGCCCTTGACCTGGAAGCCCCACTGCACGTGGCGGGCGGGGTCGTTGATGGTGTTGAGGCTGACGCTGAAGGCGCCGGGGGTCGCGGGGATGAAGATCTCAACGACCGAGGAGTAATCCGGGGCGAAGTCGCGGACGAAGATCTGCGCGTTGTGCGCGGCGGTGAAGGTGTTCGAGAGCACGATGCCCTGGAAGGTCACGGTCTGCCCAGCGAGGGGGCCGGTGAGCTCCTGATAGAGGTTGGCCTCCATCGACTTGTTGCCGGGGGCGCCGGGGCCGCCGTTATCGTTGGGATCGCCGGGGTCCTCGCCGGGGCGACCGCCCTGGTACCAGAACTCGTTGGGATCGCCCACGGTGTTGGGCGACATGGTGATGCTGGGCGCGCCGTCGTCGAAGCTCGAGTTGAGGTCGGCGACGCCCCAGGGGCTGGCGAACACGAAGCCGCCGCCGTTCTCGGGCAGCTCGAACACGTTCATGAACGCGAGCCAGGGCGCGGTCGAGTTGTCCACGTTGATGACGGTGGCGGTCGCCGAGGACGCAAGGCCCGCGGCGAGGAGGATCCCACAGATACGTTGCATAAGTCTCCCTCTTTCTTTGCAAAGAACCCAATGACTCGAACGAACGTCGGGCCTCCGGCGGCACGTCTGCGCGCCGGAACTGTTCCAGCTTACACGATCTTCACGCGGAAATGAAGCGAATTCCGCATGTCTGAGGCCGAGAAGCGACCGTAACGTTTACATAATGTACGTCGCATGGTCGGGTCGGAAACGTCCGAAACGGACGCCGCGCCGGGCTACCTCGGGGTGGCGGGCTCCGGGGCGTCCAGCGGGGCGGCCGACGCGGTCGGGGGCTCGTCCAGCGAGCGGCCCCGGGTTGCGATAACCCGGGCGTACCAGGACGCGGAGTCCTTGAGCGTCCGCTGCTGGGTCTCGAAGTCGACGTGCACGAGGCCGAACCGCTGGGCGTACCCCTCGGCCCACTCGTAGTTGTCCATCAGCGACCAGTGCATGTAGCCCATGATCGGGACGCCCGCTCCGACGGCACGCCGGAGCTGGAGCAGGTGTCGCCTCGTGTAGGCGATGCGCTGCGGGTCGCGGACGGCCCCGTCGACATCCGGATAGTCCACGTTGGACATGCCGTTCTCGGTGATGAGCACGGGCAGGCGGTACCGCTCGTGGAAGAAGGTGGGCGCCCAGTAGAGCACCTCGGGCGTGATCTCCCACGCGAAGGCGGTCTGCGCAAAGCCCGTGCGGAGCGGGACGCGCTCGGGCTGCCCGCCGGGCGTGGCGCGCACGACCTCGCAGCGGTACAGGTTGATGCCGAAGAAATCGAGCGGCTGGTGGATGACGGTCAGGTCGCGCTCCCAGGACGCGGGCAGGGCGTTGCCGTAGGCGCTCAGCCCGTCCTCGGGATAGCGCCCAAGCATGACGGGATCGTTGAACCAACTGTTCGACCAGATGGTGGGCCGATCGGCGCGGAAGGTAGCCCTGCGCGCGGCCTCGATGTCCTCGGGCGATTCGGTCGCGGGCGCGGCGGTGATGCCGACGGGCGCCCATCCGACCCGCGGCGTCGTGTGCGAGCGTTCGCGGATGGTGCGGGCCGCCATGCCGTGCGCGAGCAGCACGTTGTGCGCGATCCCGATCTGCTCATGGAACGGCAGGCTCAGGCCCGGCGCGTGCTCGCCCTTGCCATAGCCCAGCCCGATGAACACCTGCGGCTCATTGATGGTGAGCCAGTTGGAGACGCGGTCGGACAGGCGATCGACGACGGCGCGCGTGTACTCGGCGAACCAGTACGGGCTGTCGGGATTCTGCCACCCGCCGCGCTTGTGCAGCTCGTACGGCAGGTCCCAGTGGAAGAGGGTGATCCAAGGCTCGATGCCCGCGGCGAGGAGCTTGTCGACGAGGCGGTCGTAGAACCCGAGCCCGGGCTCGGAGGACGCGCCGACGCCCTCGGGGAGCACGCGGGGCCACGAGATCGAGAAGCGGTACGCGCCGAGCCCGATCCGCTTCATGATCGAGACGTCCTCGGCGAAGCGGTGGACGTGGTCGCACGCGACGTCGCCCGTATGCCCGTGCTTGGTCTTGCCGGGCTGGCGCGAGAACACGTCCCAGACGGAGAGCCCGCGCCCGTGCTTGGCGACGCCGCCCTCGATCTGGTAGGCCGCGGTGCCCGCACCCCACACGAAGTCAGCCGGGAACTCGCTCGTCTTCATGACTCCTCCTCCATGCCGATGCCCAGCATCAGCCCTTGACCGCGCCCATTGTCAGCCCGCTGATGAACTCGCGCTGCAGCGCGAGGAACAGAATCATCACCGGGAAGATCGAGAACAACGTCCCGGCCATGATCACGCCGTAGTCCTGGCGGTACACATCCGCGAGCTGCGCGATCAGCACCGAGAGCGGGAACTTGTCGTCGGATTGCAGCACGATCTGCGGCGTGATGAAGTTGTTCCACGTCGCGAGGAACGTGATCATCATGAACGCGCCGATCATGGGACGCAGCATGGGCAGCGCGACGGTGAAGAACATCGCGCCCTCGCCCGCGCCGTCGATCCGCGCCGCCTCAAGCACCTCGGGCGGGATGCTCCGAAGGCTCGCCTGGCGGAACAGCAGGATGCCGAAGGCCGGGGCGATCGCGGGCAGGATCAGGCCCGTCCACGTGTCGAGCAGGCCCAGCGTGTACAGCCACTGGTAGCCCGGGGCGATGATCAGCGGCGCGGGCACGAGCAGCCCGCCCAGGACGATGATCTCGACGGCCCGCTTCCCGCGGAACTTGTGGCACGCGAGCGTGTACCCCGCCATCGCGCTGGCGAGCGTCGCGAGGATGCTCGTGAGCGAGGCGATGAGCATGGAGTTGACCATCGCGCGAGCCATGCCAGCATCGAAGAGAACGGTGCGGAAGTTCACGAGGGTGAGCTTCGACCACGCGATGCCGAGGAAGCCCTCGCCCGTCGGCAGGAACATGCTCGAGAAGAAGTCCTCCGGGGCCTTCAGAGCCGCGCACGCGAGCCACACGAAGGGGATCAACGTGAGCACCGCGAGCGGCAGCAGCAGCGCGTACGCCGCGACGGTCCAGATCGAGAATGGGCGTGCGTTGGGGTTCATGCGTGCCTCGCCCTTCCCGCCAGCAGCATGATGATGGAGCAGAACAGCAGCATGATCGCGAGCAGCCAGCCGATGGCGCTGGAATAGCCGAGGTCGCCCGATTCGAAGCCCGTCTGGTAGAGGTACGTCACGATGGTGAGCCCGCGATTCTCGGGCCCGCCGCCGGCGAACACGACGTAGGGCAACTCGAAGAGCTGGAGGCTGCCGAGCACGGAGAGCATGGTGACGAAGCTCGCGATGGGCAGGATCGCGGGCATGGTGACGACCCAGAAGCGGCGCACGGGCCCCGCGCCATCGATCGACGCGGCCTCGTGCAGTTCCTTCGGGACGTTCTGGAGCGCCGCGAGGAAGAACACCATGTGGAAGCCCGTCCACATCCAGAAGCTCGCGAGCACGAGCGTCGCAAGAACGTGCTTCTCGAGCCACGGGAACTCGAGGCTCCACATCGGAAGGACCGCGTGCAGGCCCGTGTTGACGATGCCCGTGCTCTTCTCGAACGCGATGCGTGTCAGCACCGCGACGAACACCAGACCGACGAGCTGCGGGCTGAAGAACAGCAGGCGGAGCACCGCCCGCCCGCGGATCGACGGATGGTTCAGCAGCAGCGCCAGCCCCAGCGCGGCGGGGATCTGCGTGCACACCGAGCCGATCATGAACAGCACCGTGTTGATGACCGCCTTATGGAAGATCGGATCTCCGAGGGCCGCGGCGAAGTTCTCGAGCCCGACCCACGTTGTCGCGCCGGGCCCGAAGGTCTGCTTCATGGAGAGCGGGACCGACTGCACGAGCGGGTACCCGGTGAAGATCGCGAGGACGCCGATCGCGGGCGCGAGCAGCAGCCACGGCGCGAGCCGGGAGCGCGGCATGGAGGCCCCCGCCAGAGCGGTCGCGGCGCGCGTCATGAGCCGCCCCCCACGAAGCGGTTCCGCGACATCTGGCGGCGGACCTGCGCGTCGGCGTTCGCGAGCAGCTCCGCGGCCTTCGCCTCCATCTCCGCGCGCGTCGCGTCGGGGCGGCTGTTGCGATAGTTCAGGAGCTTGTACAGCGCGTCCTGCACGCGCAGCTGCGCGAATCGACCGAACGGCGATGACGCGCGGGGCGGGATCTGGTCCGCGAGATCGATCAGCATCCGCCCCTTGGGCTGCATGCTGAAGTACGGATCGGGCTCGTCGTACATCGGGTCCGACCAGTGCGAGCGGATCGGCGAGATGATGTCGCCCTCACGCCACAAGGCACGCGCGACCTCGTCCGAAAGATAGAGCGTCTTGGCGAACTCCCACAGCGCGTCGTGGTCCGGCGCGGACTTGGCGATCCCCAGCATCGAGCCGCCCCACGCGCTGGTCCGCCGACCGCCCGGCTCCCACGCTGGCAGCGGCATCAGCTTCATCTTGCCCTCGAGCTGCGGGATGAAGGTCTTCCAGATATCCGCGAGCCAGTCGGGCATCACCGATGCGCACACCTGCCCGTCGAGCTTCATCTGGTTGCCCATCGCGGTGAATTCCTGGGCATCCGCCGCGATCCGTGTCGGGCCGGCCATCCACTCGCCCATCCGCGCCAGCACCATCACGTTCTCCGGGCACGCGACGATCGAGCGTCCCTCCGCGTCGAAGAACCCACCGCCCGCCTGCAAGAGCAGCGCCTCGAGCGCTTCCACCTGCGTGGGCCAGAAGTTCAGCGCGAACCGGTCGGGCGTGCCATCGTTGTTCGCGTCGGTCTGCACGCGGGCGAACTCACGCGCGAAGTCGTCCCACGTCTCGATCGCGTCCACGTCGATGCCCGCGGCCTCGACGATGTCCGAGCGGTACGCGAGCATCATCGGATGGACATCGTGCGGCAAGCCGAAGATCCGCCCGCGGCTCATCCACGGGATGAAGCTCGGCGGGTTGATCGCCTCGTCGAGCCCCTCGGCGCGGATGCGATCGGTCAGGTCGAGGAAGCCCACGCTCTCGAGCGGGCCCGCGAAGGCCCGCGGCGCGATGCTCCGCTCCGCCTCGATCAGGTCCGCCGTCGGGATCTCCGACAGGAAGCCCGACATCATGCGGCGTTCCAGCGCGGGGATGCCCAGCAGGCGGAGCTCGACGTGCATGTCCTCGTCGTGCGTCCGGTTCCACTCGTTGAGGATCGGGGCATACATGGTGCGGTGCATCAGCGCGAAGGTCCACATCACCTTGCCGTCGGCGCGCTTCCCCGATTCGAGCATCGGCGCCACAACGAGCGAGGCCGCGGCGAGCACGAGGATCACCCACACGCCCGGCGGGATGCACTCCATCCAGAGCGGGAGCCTCGATGCACGAACGGCATCCTCGCGCGCGCCGTCACGCTGCATTCCGACGCTCGGTCTGGCGCCACGCGCATCCGTCACTGCACAACAGCCCTCAGAATCGCCCGCCCTGCGGCACGCGATCTCGACGCACCGTGCCGTCCTCCATCAGGCGGACGCTGGACGCGGGACACACGCCGGTGGACTCGTTGATGGACAGCGTGGTGGGACGATGCGCGCGGAGCGCCGTGACGTTCCCGGTGTCGACGACCTCCGTCAGCCAGCGGGCCGCTTCGAGCCCGAGCTGCTCCGCGTCCTGGCACACCGCGGTGTAGTTGGGGAACGTGCGATACCGCACGTCGCCGTCGTCGAAGCCGACGATCGAGAGCTCCTGCGGCACGCGGATCCCGAGCTGCAGGCAGCGGTGCAGCGCCCCCACCGTCGTGAGCGGGTCGGTGATGTAGATCGCGGTCGGCGGCTTGGGCAGAGAGAGCAGGCGGTCGATCACGAACGCGCCGCCCTCGACGCTCGCCATCGCGCGAATCTGCAGACGCTCGTCCTCGTCGATCCCGTGGCGGCGGAGCGCGTCGCGATAGCCGTCGAGGCGGTCCTGGTGGTCCGAATCGACGACGGCGTGCACCGCGAGCGCGATGCGCCGGTGCCCGAGATTCACCAGGTGATCGATCGCCCGCGCGCTGTCCGCCCGGGAATCGCAGTAGATGTAGTTGACGGTCGAATCGTCCGAACGGTCCGCGATGAGCAGCACGGGGAACCCGTCCGCCGCGATGCGTTCGGCGAGGTCCGACGCGGGCTGGATCTTGCGGATGATGACGCCGCGGATGCCCTTGCGCCGGAAGAAGTGGGTGTATCGCTCGCTCGGGTCGTGGTCGCGTTCGAGGTTGATGAACTTGAGGTCGTAGCTCCGCTCGTTGATGCCGCGGAGCATGCCCGCGAGCATGGCGGACTCGAAGTTGCCGTAGTCGGCCCGGACGGGCTGGGTGGGGTAGGCGAGCCCGATGACGTTCATGGGCCGCTTGCCGACGCTGGGGAGGTAGCCCAGATCGTCCGCGGTCGCGAGCACGCGGGCCCGCGTCGCGCTCGAGACGTCCGGATGGAGGTTCATCGCCCGGGACACCGTTGCGACACTGATGCCCAACTGCTCGGCGATCTCTCGCACGGACACCCGGTTGTTCCTCTTTGGTGCGGGCACGCGAGCTCCTTGCGTCCGGACCCAGTCCCTTTGGTTCAACGATCCCTGTTCAGCGGTCTTTCTCGATCTTGCCGTCCGCGAGGCTCCAGAGCGTGTCGAGCGTGCTCTTGCCGGTCGAGGTGTCGAGCATGTCGTCCACGGTCTTGAGCGCGATGTGCCCATCAAGGTAGGCGATGTTCGCCGAGCCCTTGATCGCGGTGAACTCCTTGGAGCGGCGCGGGTGGCGGTAATAGGGGATGAACGACTTCAGGCTCTCGCGCGGGTCGGCGTTGAGGTCGGGCGCGAGCGTCCAGTAGTTCGTGCCCGGGAACTGCACCTGCGGCACGCCGGACCCGCCGCCGAAGCGCTCGCCCGGATACACCGCGGCGCCCATGTTTCCGATCGTGAACCAGCGGGTCTCGCGGGTCGTTGCGGCGTCCTGGTTCCAGAAGGTGCCCCACGCCTCTCCCAGCAGGAGGAGGTCCGACCCGCGGTCCGCCGACGCGTCGAACGCCCGTCCACGGTCGCGCCCGGTGGGATCGGTCGGGCTGGCGCCGGGCTTGTAGAGCGACGTGCCCTGGTAGTGCGCGACGGAGGTCGCCCAGTAATTGATGGTGAACGACCGCCCCGCCTGCGGGTGGTTGGGACAGGTCATGATCCCGCCGCCGAGCGTCTGGTTCTCGGTGTTCGTGACGGAGATGTTCGAGCTGTCAAAGTTGGGGAGGAAGGTGCCGAGGCGTGCGACGTCGTACCACTGCACGCTGAGCTTGCCCGTGACCGGGTCGGGATACTTGTCGAGCGAGGGGGGGAACTTCGAGTCGTACTCATTCGCGTAGGAAATCAGCGCGATCGCGAGCTGACGCATGTTGTTCTGGCACAGCGCCTGGCGGGCGCTGTCGCGAGCCTTGCCCAGCGCGGGCAAGAGGATGCCGATCAGCAGCGCGATGATCGCGATGACCACCAGCAGCTCGATCAGCGTGAAGCCAGGCGTGAGGCCCTTTCCGCGGCGGGGAAGTGACGCGCGTGAGCATCCCATGCGATCGGCCTCCATTGTTCCGGCGTCTGCCGCCGGTCGGCCCCAGGATCATTGCCCGACATCGGGAATGGAGACGAACCCGCGCTCGCGGGTCCGCTCCAGGAGTGTCCATGAAATCACTCGATGTGGTGGGATCAGCCTCCGCACTGCACATAGGCGTTGAGGAACGCCAGGAAGTCGCTGCTGTTCAGGACGCCGTTCTGGTCGAAGTCGCCCGCGCACGTGCCGCCGGCCTTCTCGAGCTTGACGTCATCGACGAACACCGCGCCCGCGTAGCCCGGGTTGAAGGGATCATCGCTGAAGGCGATGTAGACGAGCGTGGCCTGCACGCTGGCCGTGCCCGTCGGAGCGGTCGAGACGACGGAGTCGGCGATCCACTGGTCCGTGGGCGAGTTCGCATCGATGGTGATCTTGGAGTTGCCGCCGATGCGCACGTTGCCCGCGTCGTAGAAGTCGATCACGACGACAAGGAAGTTCGGGCCCTGGATCGGGTCCGCGGAGTTGTGCAGGTTGCGGACCGACAGGGTCCACTCCTCGCCCGCCGCGGCCGGGATGTTGCTCTGCTGGAGCACCACGTCCTGCTGCGGGGCGAAGTTGAACAGGCCGAACATCTTGCAGCTGAACGAACCCTCGAAGGGAGCGACCTCGCTCGCGTCGGCGCGGAGGATGTTCCCCCCGTCGAAGCCGTAGTTGGCCCAGTCAGAGAAGACCTGCCCGCCGCTGCCCGCGGTCTCGAACCCGCCGTTGGCCAGCTGCGCCGAGGCCGACGCGCTCGCGAGAACCACAACGCCCAGTGCCAAACCCATCTGACCTCTCATGTGAATCTCCTTTGCGTCCGGCTTTGAACGGCGGGTCGGAATCGCACGCCCCGAGCCCCATCCGGGCCGAAACTGTTCCAAACCACGCTACCAGAAAGCCGCAGGGCCGCAAGACCTCACCCGCGATTCGGGGGGCAAAACCGTAGGTGGTTGTACCCATAAACACAGCTATTTCATGTGTTTACGAATGAATATAGGTGTTTACACCTATTTCTCGATATCAGGGATGCCCCTGCAACAAATCTCGTGGAGCATTCCCGGAACCGTTGCAGAAGGCGTCCACTTCGGTAGACTGCGCGCATGCCCTTCCCCTCCGGATCCGTCCTGAGCATCGCATGCCTTGCCCTCTCTCTGGCCCCCTGCCACGCGGGCGAGGTCGAGGTCCGTGCGACGCCCGCCGGCTATCGCGTGTTCGTCGACGGGTCCGAATACACCATCCGCGGCGCGGGTGGAACGGATCATCTCGAAGAGCTTGTTTCCTGTGGTGGAAACACTATTCGCACGTGGGGGCAGGACCAGCTCGATTCTCGCACATGGCCCGACGGCACCACCGAGAGCGTGCTCGATCGGGCCGAGCGCCTCGGGCTGAAGGTCGTCGTCGGCTACTGGCTCGAGCATCCGGCGCACGGATTCAACTACGCCGACGAGGCCGCGGTGCAAGCGCAGCTCGACGACGTTCGTTCCTTCATCGAGTCGCACAAGGACCACCCCGCGGTGCTCATGTGGTGCATCGGGAACGAGGTCGCGGGAGGCGACACGCCCGCACGCCCGTTCATCGAGATCGAGCGTGCCGCGCGCGTCGCGAAGGAGGCCGATCCGAACCATCCCGTGATGACCGCGCTCGCGGGCGTCTGGGGCGGGCAGGTCGCGATGTTCAACCAGCACTGCAAGCACGTCGACGTGCTCGGCGTGAACATCTATGGCGCGGCGCCCGCGATCTCGCAGGAGATCCTGCGACAGGGCTACACCGGGCCGTACGCGATCACCGAGTTCGGACCCATCGGGCACTGGGAGTCGGGCGTGACCGCGTGGGGCGCGGAGATCGAGCAGCCCACCTCCGCCAAGGCCGCGATGTACCGCATCGCGTACGAGCTCGCGGTCGATGCGCAGCGAGATCGCTGCCTCGGCGCGTTCGCGTTCCTGTGGGGCAACAAGCAGGAACGCACGTGGTCCTGGTACAGCATGTTCCTTCCCTCGGGCGAGAAGACCGAGGCCGTCGACGAGATCTCCCACCTGTGGACCGGGCACTGGCCGAAGAACCGCGCTCCGTCGGTCGGCTGGCTCAAGACCGATGCGCCGACGCACGGCGCGAAGGGCGGCTCGACGATGCGCGTGAGCGTGCCCGTGAGCGATCCCGAGAACGATCCGCTCGCGACCGAGTGGTTCTTCACGCGTGAGAGCACGGACAAGCAGCATGGCGGCGCGCCCGAAGCGGCGCCGTCGCGACTCGAGGCGGAGATCGTGGATTCCACGGATCACGCGGCAACCCTTCGCATCCCGAAGGAACCCGGTCCGTACAGGCTCTTCGTCGTCGTGCGCGACGGCAAGGGCGGAGCCGGCACGGCGAACCTGCCGTTCCTCGTGGTTGGTGCGGACGCAAACTGAGCGATGGAGGACTCGGAGATGACGAAGGCACACTCGATAACCATTCGCTGCGCCCTGACGAGCGCGGCCCTTGCGCTCGCCGCGACCAATGCCCACGCGCAGTGGTCGCTCGTCTGGTCCGACGAGTTCGATGGCACGAGCCTGGATACGAGCAAGTGGGAGCCGATGATCGGCGATGGCACCAACTACGGCAACCCCGGCTGGGGCAACAACGAGTTGCAGTACTACACCAGTCGCTCGCAGAACATCACCGTGCAGGACGGCAACCTCACCATCACCGCTCGCCGTGAGAACTTCGGCGGCAGGGAATACACCTCGGCGCGCCTGCGCACGCTCAACAAGGCCGACTTCCTCTACGGACGCATCGAGACCCGAGCCAAGGTCCCCGCCGGTGCGGGCGCCTGGCCCGCGTTCTGGATGCTGCCCACCAACTCGCCCTACGGCGGCTGGGCCGCGAGCGGCGAGATCGACGTCATCGAGACGATCAACGGCGCAACGAGCGCGCACGGCACGATCCACTATGGCGGCAACTGGCCCAACAACACCAGCAACGGCGGCTCACGCTCGGGCAACTGGTCGCAGGACTTCCACACCTACGCCATCGAGTGGGAGCCCCAGCGCATCCGCTGGTTCGTCGATGGACAGCTCTACCACACCGCGGGCGCGAACGTGTGGTACTCGTCCGCCGCGGGCGGCAATGACTTCGCGCCGTTCGATTCGCCCTTCCACCTGCTCCTGAACCTCGCGGTCGGTGGCAACTGGCCCGGCCCGCCCTCGCAGTCCACGCCCTTCCCACTCCGCTACGAGCTTGAGTATGTCCGCGTCTATGAGGCGACGCAGCAGCCCTACGGCGGCACGCCCGCGAACATCCCGGGCGTCATCGAGGCCGAGAACTTCGACGAGGGGGCCGCGCCCGCCGCGTACTTCGATCGCGATGCCCAGAACAACGGCGGCGCCTATCGCACCAGCACCTCTGTCGACATCGAGGCGACGACCGGCGGCGGATTCAACCTGGGCTGGATCGACAACGGCGAATGGCTCGAGTACACCGTCAACGTGCAGCAGAGCGGGATGTATCTCGCCCGGGCGCGCGTCGCCAGCCAGAGCGGGGTCGGCGCGTTCCGACTGCTCGCCGATGGCGTGCCCGCTGGCCCGGACTTCACGGTCAACCCGACGGGCGGCTGGCAGACCTGGAGCGAGATCGTCGTGCCGGTCACGCTGAACGCGGGGACGCGCGTGCTGCGCATCCAGAACGTCGGCAACAGCCAGGTCTTCAACCTCGATCGCATCACCTTTGAATCGCTCTCGCCGCCATGCGCCGCCGACTGGGACGGCTCGGGCGGGCAGCCCGATTCGAGCGACTTCCTCGCGTACCTCAACGACTTCGCGCAGCACGATCCCGACGCCGACCTCGCGCCCCCGGGAGGCGACGGATCGTGGGATTCGTCCGACTTCCTCGCGTACCTGAACCTGTACAGCCAGGGCTGCTGAACAAACACTTCCATCACTCTGCATCGTGCTCGGCCCGTCGGCTCACGACATCCGCATCACGCGGTCGAGCACGATGCAGAACACCACGAAGCCGACCAGCAGCGCCCCCGCCGTCGCGGCGATCGCCGTGCCCACGCGCCGTGAGTGCAGGAACCCGAGCAGGCCCACGGAAGACAGCAGCCCGAGCACGCCCGCGAGGACGCTCCAGACGGCGACCCGGCTCAGCCCGTTGAAGCCCCGCATCTTGTCCGCGTTCTCGGTGACGCCCGGCGCCCCCATCGCCGCGAGGAGCGTCGTATCGATGAGCGTCCCGAAGATCAGCACCAGCGTCGAGGCCGTGAAACCGAAGACGAGATACGCCCGCAGGCGGCTGCGCTCCGCGCCGCCCAGCAGCACCGCGGCCGCCGTGATCGCCACGCCCGCCAGCAGCGTGCTGAGGATCGGCACCAACGCCAGTTCCTGACGCCTGAACTCGAACAACTGACGCAGCCCGTCGAGCTCGTGCATGCGCGATCCTCCCGTCCGATCGGGAGGATTCTACCTGCACGCGGCGTGCCCCCGAGGCGCAGGCCCGGAGCGGCGTCAGCCCGCGACCTGTTGCGACGCCAGCACCCCCGACGCATCATCGAACGCCTCGAACGCACGCTTGCCCGACCCGCTCGGCTTGATCTCACGCGTCGCCGCCGCGGCCTCGGACCTGGCCTGCGGAAACTCGCCGAGCAGCTCGCCCGCGATGACGACCAGGTCCTCGTGCACGTGCTGCACGCGGCACACCCGCGCCAGCCGCGGACGCCCGCCCGCTTCGGACGGATCGAAGATGGCATCAATGATCGCCCCGACCTTCGGCAGGCGCACGCCGCGCCACGCGAACGCGAACCCGTCGCGCGAGGTCTCGAGCAGCCAGGCCGATGCAAAGGGATCGAAACGACCGGGTCGCCAGAGCACGACATCGCTGCGGCGTATGCGCGGGCGGGTTCGACGCTCATTCTCCGTGATTGCGAACTTCATTGCATCCTCCCTTCCACCCGACGCGCCGTGGCGTATCCCCTCAAAGCATGCGCGCTCGCGCCGGGCACGAGCTGCCTCCGCAGCGGCGGGCGACGCCCCGATCCGCCGATCCAGCGGCATCCCAGCGCGGTCTCCCGATGATCGTCCTCGCCCCGATGCTCGACCCGGACGACGCGCGCCCGATGCGGCACCGTGTCCCGCGCGAAGACCAGCCGCACGACGTCGCCGTGCGTGATCCCCGAACGACCGGAGACGCGCACCAGCACGCCGGACTTTGAGACGTTGTCAACGCAGCCCGAGGCCAGCGGCCCGGCGGCCCGCCCCACCGCGACGCGTCCGTCCGAGACGCTCCCCCGTTCGTGCATGCGCCTGGCGATGCCCTGCATACACCTTCCCCCTCTCTCTCGTTGTAGAAAGAAACCACGACCGCGCGATGGGCCCTCGTCCGCCGCGCCCCACCACCATCAGGCCGCGATCTTCTGGGCTCCCTCGACGAAGCCGAGCATGTCGACAACGCCGGGATGGAACTGGCGGCCCCGCTCGCGCTGGAGCTCCGCGAGCACCTGCGCCGGCGTGCGCGACTGCGCGTACGGACGGCTGTTCACCATCGCGTCCACCGCATCCGCAACGCACAGCAGGCTCGCAAGGCTCGGCACGCTCCGATCCGCGCACCGGTCGAAACGCTGGTGGTGATGCTCGACCGCGGTCACCGCGTCGTCCTCGGCGCCGCACGCGGCGAGCAGCTCCGCACCGAACCGCGCGTGCTCGTTCATGAACCGGCGCTCGCCCTCCGAGAATCCCCTCGGGAGCGCGAGCAGCGCCTCGGGCACGCCGACCTTGCCCAGGTCATGGAACTCCGCGGCGAGCGAGAGCGTCCGCCGCTCCTCAGCGCCGAGGCCCAGGCGTTCCGCGACGGGCAGCGTGATCGCACGCACCCGCTCGCCGTGCGGGCCGATGTGGTCGAGCTGCGTCGGCCCGAGCGTGGCGCGCATCTTCGCGATGAACGCGAGCACGCGCTCCCGCGTCGTGCCGGACGGATCGATGCCGCACTCGTGGGCCATCTCCATCGCCCACGCCATGTCCCACGTGCAGACGCGGTCGCGCCCCGAGTCCTTGGCGAGGTACATCGCCCGATCGGCACGCCCGACAGCATCCACGCTCACCTCGGACGTCGGCAGCACATCCACGCCAATGCTCGCGGTCTGACGCCACTCGTTGGACGGAATCTCGACCTGCGCCTCGATCTCTCGGCGGAGGTTGTCGGCCCAGATCCATGCATCGATGAGCGAGCACGACTGGCGGACAACCAGGAACTCCTCACCGCCCCAGCGACACACGATGTCCGTCTCCGCGGAGTGCGCCCGCATCACACCCGCCGCACGACGAAGGACCTCGTCCCCCGCGGCGTGCCCGAAGGTGTCGTTCACACGCTTGAAGTGATCGAGGTCCACCATCACGAGCGCGGTCTGCGATCGACGATCACCACGATCACCCGATCGCGCGAGCACGCGCTCCGCCCACCCGCGGTTGTTCAGCCCGGTGAGCGGATCGTGGCGGGCCTCCTTCTCGAGCGAGCGGAGCCGCCTGTTGATCCGACGCCGCTCGGTCATCTGCGCCCGTGCCGCGTTGACGACCTTCGAGACGCGCTCCCAGAGCATCGTGCCCTGCACTGCGTCGTACTTGGGAACGAAGTCCGCAACACCCTCGCGGATGGCCTCGATCACCACCGCCTGGTCCTCGCTGCTGGAGATGACCACGACCGGCGGGATTTCCTTCACCAGGGTGCTCAGCTCCTGGAGCAGTTCCGGCGCCGTGGCGGGGGGGATGTTGAAGTCGAGCACGATGCAGTCGAAACGCCCGTGCCGGACCGCCGCGAGGAACTCCTCCCGACAACTCACCGGCGTCACGCAGACCGCGGCCCCCGCGCCAGCGATCGCGGACAGAAGCATCCGACGATGATCGAAGTCATCTTCCGCCAAGAGAACCCGGATCTGATTCATTTCGCAGCCTCCTCTCCAGTTGGAGGCTGCATCGGTCACCCCCTACTTGGGGTGTAGTTCGTCAAGTCCGGCACCCCCACAAAGGCGTTCCGGGGTGCGCGTGCGCAAAGTATGCCGGTGGCACAACCGGGTTATCACGCGTGGAGTGATGCGCCACGCCGATCGCGCGGGGCGCGTCAAAGCACCGCCCAAGCAGCCCCAGATCGGGCCGCTCGGAGTCGTTTCCATAGCGATGGAAAGGGACCTCAGACCGCCTCGTTCACGACCGCCCAGTAGTAGTTGAGGGTGGAGACGATCTGGTTGAAGCTGTCAAAGTCGAGCGGCTTGACCACGTAGCTGTTCGCACGCAGTTCGTATGCCCGTTCCTTGTCCTCGTCCGCCGAGGAGGTGCTCAGCATGACCACCGGAATCGGGGAAAGTTCGGGGTCCCACTTGATCTCCCGGAGCACCTCGAGCCCGTTCATCCGAGGCAGCTTCAGGTCCAGCAGGATGATGTCGGGGCGCTGGGCGGACCCGAATTCCCCTTCCTTCCGCAGGAAGGCCAGGGCCTGCTCGCCATTCTCAACCCGACTGCACTCGTTGGAGATGCGATGCTCCCTCATCGCCCGGGCGATAAGGTCGGCGTGATCCTCATCATCCTCGACCAGCAGGAATCGGACCGGTCTTGTCCGCTTTGGGGGGCTTTGCATCAATCTCTCCCGACGAATCCTTCTTCAACCCCAGTCCGTCCCCTTTGGGCAATCCTATACGGAACTTCGCCCCCTCGCCCGGGGTGGGAATCACCCGGACCTGCGACCCGTAGTGCTCCGCGATCCGCTTGACCAGGGCCAGCCCCACCCCGGTCCCCCCCTTGCCGCTCTCGAGCCGCTCGAAGAGCTCGAAGACCCGGGTGGCGAACTTCGGCTCGATCCCCTTTCCATTATCGTCCACCGCGATCTCCACGAACCCCGCTTCCCCGGGGGCCGTCCGGATCGAGACCACGGGCTCCGGCGCGGTGCAGCCATACCGCAGCGCGTTGGAGATCAGGTTCGACAAGACCTGGGACGCGTGCCTCCGGCTGCAGTACACCGTCGGCTCGCGCAGGTCGAGGTCGATCTTCACCCCGGCTTCCGAGATCGCCGCGGCCTGGTCCTCGAGCACCTCGCGGACGACATCCGAGATCCGGACCTCCTCGCACTCGATATCCGCCCGACCGACCCGGGCGAGCTCCAGCAGGTCGTCGATGCACGCGCGCATCCGGTTCGCCGCGCGGGTGATCGCGTCGCAATAGTCGCCGATCTCCCCGTACCGCTCACGCCCGGCGTCGCGCTTCAGGTATGAGCAGTAGCCGAGGATCGTCACGATCGGGCTCTTGAGGTCGTGCGACGCGGTATAGACGAAGCGCTCGAGCTCTTCGTTCTTCTGGTGGAGTTCCTCCTCCGCGCGCACCCGATCGGTGATGTCGAAGTTCGTGCCGACGACCCACTCGACCCGCCCGTTGTCGTCCAGGCGCACCGCATCGTGCGCCTCGATCACGCGCACCTCTCCTGTGCTCCGGTTGCGGATGCGGAAGCGCCGGACGCCGCGGTCCTTCCCACCCCGGACGAGTTCCTGCAGCATTCGCTCCTGCTCGACGACGTCCTCGATGACGACCGCCTGACGCCAGTCGTCGTAGGTCACCTTGCTGTCGGCGGTCTGCTCGACGCCATAGATCCGGAACATCTGCTCGTCCCAATGGACCATGCCGCCAGCGACGTCCCACTCCCAGATGCCGACCCCCGTCGCCTGCATGGCGAGGCGTTCGCGCTGGCGTCCATCAACGATGTCGGCCTCGTTGAGCTTCTGGCGCGTGATGTCGCGGATCACGCTGAGGTAGCCGATGAGCCTGCCGTGCCCGTCGCGCAGGCACGTGACGGACAGGCTGACCGGGAAACGCGTGCCGTTCTTCCTGACGAAGGTCCACTCGTTCTCGTCGGGAACGCCGGTGGATTCCGTCCTGGCGACGAGCACCTCGAAGCCGGTCTCGAGCGAGCGCCCCAGCTCGTCGGCGAGCGGACCCGCGCGATGCGTGACCTCGGCGGGATCGTGCCAGAGCATGGGCGTCGCGTGCCCGACGACCTCGTCCGCGGTGTATCCGAGCGCACGCTCCGAGGCCGCGTTGAAGGACGTTACCACGCCCGTCGTATCCGTCGCGATGATGAGGTAGCCCGGCGACGCGAGGATCGCCGCCTGCAGCGCGGCGAGACGCCGGATCGACTCCTCGTGTTCCTTCTGGACGGTGATGTCCTTGCGCACCGCGACGTACTTCTCGATCTTGCCCGCCTCGTCGCGGATCGGCACGATCGTGGAGGCGACCCAGTACAGCCCGCCGTCCTTGTCGCGGTTGCAGATATCACCGTGCCAGGTCTCACCGCGGGTGATCGTGTGCCACATCTCGACGAAGAAGGCCTTGGGGTGATAGCCCGAGTTGACGATCCGGTGCGTGCGTCCGATGAGCTCCTCGCGCGCGTACTTCGACACCTCGCAGAACTTGTCGTTCGCGTACGTGATGACGCCGCGGGCGTCGGTCATCGCGACCAGCGAGTGCGCGTCGAGCGCGACCTTCTGCAGCACGATCTCACGCAGCAGCCCCCGCTGCGCAAGGCGGATGCGCCCGCCGGACTCCAGCAGGTGCAGCACGATCGACAGCAGCAGCGTCGCGCAGATCCCCACCACCAGCGCGGTGCCGGGCCATCCCGAGCGGAGCGACGCCGCGAACGCCGGCGCGAGCGCCACCTCAAGATCCCAGCCCACGTCGCCCAGTGCGCAGCGAACGATCGACCGCCCGGACGCTTCAGACTGCGCACGCGCGGGATGCACGCCGTGATCGAGAACGCGGATGGCGCACTTGTCGGCGAAGGGCCGCCCGCACGCGTCCAGGAGCCGGGCGGGCGAGATCCTCGCGACCATCCACTCGTCGGGCGAACCCTCGCGGATGATCGGGACCGCGTACTCGATCTGCGGCTCGTCCTCCGGAGACCCGCGCGCCATCGTGGCGAGTGGCGCTCCGGACTCGCGCGCCCGCTCGACCGCCATCGCCCACGCGCCCTCCGACTCCACGTGCGGCAGGAGCGACGCGTCGTGGTGCGCGCCCGAAGCGATGTCGACGAGCTGTCCGGAGCTGTTCACGAGCGCGATCCGCGCGATGATCGGGAAGTCCGCCAGAGTCCGCTCCGCTTTGGCCCTCCAGGTTTCCTCGGACCACTCGTCCGCAGCCTCGAGCCGCGCCGCGGCGTGATCGACCGCCTCAAGATGGGCCGCGAGGCACTCGCGCGTGTGCGTCGCGACCTGTTCGCCGAGCGTCGATGCCAGCAGCCTGTCGTGGCTCGCCTCTTCCGCGATCATGGCGCGCCAGAGGCAGGCCGTCGCCACGAGCACCCCCAGCCCCGCGGACGCGGGCAGGAGGACGGGCCTCGTGCGCGGGTGCCCGTCGGCCCATGCGCACGCGTACAGGCCCGCGCCGATCAGCGTGAGCGAGACGGAGGAGACGAACGACATCCGTCCCAGCCCGCCCCACGCGTACGGGCTCGCGATGTCAACCAGATAGCCGAGCAGCGAGGCCGCGCCAAGCGCCGTCACGATCGCGATCGGGAGCGAGGTCCAGGGCGCCGCCCGCTTCCACATCGCCAGCATCACGACGCACATGCCGGCGAGCACGAGCGACAACGCCGTGCTCGGATCCATCCGCCCGACGTGCGACACGCCCGGCGCGAGCGGCTGCTCCATCAGCAGCTCGTCGAGGCCGAGGTCCGTTCCCACAACATACTCAATGAGGGTAAGAACCCCCACCACCGCCGCCGTTCCTCCCAGCAGCGTGCTCAGACGCCGCCCACCCATCCGAAGAGCGATCAGCGCAAGACCACAAAGAAGAATCCCCAGCGCCGCGTTGTACGGAGTCTGGCCTAGACCGGGGTTTGCCGGCACCTCGCCCCCACCGCGAAGATGCCAGCCAGCGATGCCGAGTGCGCCGAAGATCGCTGCACACGCACCGAGTGTGAGTGGGACGACCGCCATGCCCGAAGGCATCGCGAAACGACGAGCTGCGCGGCTCTTGTCCATGTGTTCCCCCAGCAGTGAACGCATGCAAGTCGAACACTATATCGGTTTCTGAATGCGACGCATCCAATCTCGCGATTCATTCGATGTATCCACATAGTGCGATTTTCCGCATGATTCAGGCCAAATCCTGATGTTGCCTGCGGACAAATCAATGTCCATATCTACAACGCACCTTTGATCGCTCGATGCGCTCGCACACGCCGTTGTTGTATTGAGGCACGGATGAGCACCGCGAATCGCTCGTTATGCTCGGAGATTCATGCGCATTGCGCGGGATTCCCTGCGTCTGAAGCCTCGCCATCAACGAGCATGGGCATGACCACGCGAAACGGGATCAAGCCTTAACGCATATGAGCATATGAAGAGGAGGAAATGCGTTTGCACCAAGAATCGCGTTCCCCATGCGTACCGAACGCGCGCCCGAGCCACGTCCCGCCGACTTCAACGACGACGGCGGGATGCGTTCCTCGGATTTTCTCGGCTTCCTCAACGCCTTCGCGAGCTACGGGCGGGCACACTGATCGGTACCGATCTACTTGTTCCCTATCACGATCCACACGACTCGCCAGATGAACCGTCGCCCCATGTCTTCGCAAGGGCGCTCCACAAGCAGTGCCGACCACGCCGGACTGGGCAGGCCCGACATTTGCAGTTCCACGCACGTGTCCCTCGTGGGCACTCGCACGCCTCCGCCCTTGAGGGCCCATCCGATCTCGGGAGGAGATATGCCAAGCATGCCGAATGCCTGTCGGAAGCTGCGCAAGAACGGTCCGCGACGGTGACGTCCCTCACGCAGAGCCAGGAGGACAACGCCGATATCGCCGATGTTGTGGTCCGAGCGGAGCGACTCAAGGTCATGCATTGCGCGCACGGTACAGCTCATCCACCGCTCCGGACTGGCACAGCCACGCGCCAACTCATCGATGTGGCGGAGCTCATACAGCCTGGAATCGCCCGGCTCCCTTTGCAGGGCATCGCTCCTCATCGCCAGAAGTGCATCTTTGAAGGAGCTCGGCATGGCTCGACTCTTTGTCCTGCTTGAGTAGCCGCGATTCCTCCGGCAGCTCTCGTGCGATCCACACGAAGACTTCACTCTCGATCCGCGGCTCGGACGAAGAGAGCCGACCGCGAACGGGCCGACCCCGCGCGTCGTGCTCGTAGAAGTACTCGTCGTCGAGCGCGAGGTTGCCGCCCAGGTTGGAAGCGAAGGGGGGAGGCCGGCCCGGGTGCAAACCCGCCCACCTCATACGTGAACGGCCCCGCGCTCTCGAACCACTGCTGAAGCAGTGCTTCGGGCAACGGGGCCTTCATCAAGCGGAGAGGGGGGGATTCGAACCCCCGATACGGTAACCCGTATTCTGGTTTTCGAAACCAGCCCATTCAGCCGCTCTGGCACCTCTCCGAACGGGCCCGCAGTATAGCGCCGCATCCATCGGCCCGCGACGCCTCCGACTTCCGTCCCATCAAGCCTTCCGTCGATCAGGCGCGAGGCGACAACGCCTCCGCCACCGCGAGCAGCAGGTCCTCCGGCTCGGGCAGCCGCCCCGGGCCAACGTGCCGGCACGCCTGCCAGCCCTCGCCCGGCGCGAGGATCCGGAAGCCATCCTCCCGCAGCGTCGCGAGGTTCCGCTGCGTCGCGGGCTGCCTCCACATCTGCGTGTTCATGGACGGCGCGAGGATCACCGGCGTCTTCGCCCGATCGATCACGCTCAGGATCAGCGTCACCACGTCGTCCGTGCGTCCCGTCGCGAGCCGCGCGAGCCCGTCCATCGTGCACGGCGCCACGATCGCGCAGTCCGTCCGATCCGCGAGCGACACGTGCTGCGGGTCCTGCGACTCGACGTGCTCCCACGACGACGTGTACACGTGCCGGCCCGACAAGGCCTGGAACGTCAGCGGCGTGACGAACTTCGTCGCCGATTCGGTCATCGCGACGGTGACTTCACAACCGCCCTGCGCCAGACGGCTCACAAGCGTCGCGACCTTGTACGCCGCGATCCCGCCGCACACGCCCACAAGCACGCGCTTCCCGCGCACCGCCGAGGCGACCTGCGGGTCGATCACGCCCATCGCGTTCCCTCGATCATGCAACGCCGCGCTCGGATCAGAGCATGCTGTCCGAGGTGCCCGCGTTCATCGCGGCCGGCTCGGCGTCCTCGACGATCTCGTACGTGATCTTGTCCTGAAGGATCTCTTCGATCACGACCTCGAGGTCCGTGCGACCGTCCCGGTCCACCAGCGGGCGGGCGCCGTCGAGCAACTGCTCAAGACGCCGCTGCACCAGCGCGCACAGACGGAACCGACCGCCAACCTTCTCCGCCAACTGATCGCTCTTGAGCGCCTCAACCATGCGACGATTCGCCTCCACGGGACGCCGGGCCCACCGGCCCCAGCCTCCCTATGCTTCCGCAACGCACGGGCCGGATCCCCGGCCGGCGATCGCAGACAATTCGCAGCAATCGCGATAATAGGCGGCCCACGCCCGGCCTTCCGGCGTGACCGCCAGTGGGGACGTTGCTTGAGCACGACATACAAGTCCGGCGATCGGATCCGCCACGCCAACTGCCCCGAGTGGGGCGCGGGCGTTGTCCTGGGCGTCGAGCCCGCCACGCACGACGGCGCCCCCTGCCAGTCGCTCCGCATCCGCTTCGAGCGTGCGGGCCTCAAGACCCTCTCGACCGGCGTCGCCCCCCTCCAGCCCGCGCCCGCCGAGAGCGACAGCGGCGACGCCGCCCCCCAGACCACCAAGGACGCCCTCGAACGCCTCTACGCCGTCCCCGACCGCGCCAAGGACCCCTTCCTCCCCCTGGGCGAGCGCCTCCGGAACTCCCTCGGGCTCTACCGCTACACCTCCTCCGGCTCGTCCCTGCTCGACTGGGCCGCCGCGCAGACCGGCCTCGCCGACCCCCTGAGCCTCCTGACCCGCCACGACCTCGAGTCCGCGTTCCAGCGCTTCCGCCGGAACCTCGACGAGCACTGCGCCAAGGTGGGCCTCGAGCTGGTCCGCTCCGATCCCGAGGCCTTTCGCAAGGCCACCTCCGGCGCCCCGACAGACGCCCAGCGCGTGTTGCAGCGGCTCGCCCCGAGGCGTTGACGCCACGCAACACCCCGCACGACCGGTCCCCGCTCTGGCGCACGCATCCGCGTCCCCGGCACGCAGAACGCCCCTGCCCCGCGGCGAGCGGCCCCTTTCTCGGACGCCCGCCGCTGGCACGCGACACCCCCCGCTTCTGGCCCGCCGGTTGATCTCTCTCTCACATGCCCGCGCACACGGGCCACAACTATTGAGAGAGGAGAGGCGAGATGAAGGAGCAGGAGTTCAAGGAGCGGCTTGGCGAGCTCATCGACCAGCTCAAGGACGTCCCCGCCGGAGAGCGCCCCCGCCTGGAGGCCCTCGCCCGCGAGACGGCCGAGCGCCACGACAAAATGCGCCGGACCATGAAGGACCTCCAGGAGTCGCTCGACTACCTGCGCCTCACCATCAAGTACCTCGTGTTCGATCTCGAAGCCACCCGCCGCGAGAACGCCTATCTCCGCAAGATCATCGAGGGCACCACGGGCCCGCAGGCCTCGCAGAACGACGCCCCCGACGCCGAGTAACCATCCGCCATCCCACCGCTGAGAAGCGCCGCCGACACGCGCCGGCCCGGGGTATCGCTCCGGGCCGGTTTCGCGCGCGCATGGATCACACACGACCAGGACCCGTGCGTTGATCTGTGCCCAGCGGGAGCGTCCCGCGCCCTCGCCGTGGCGCCCCCGCGCGGCCCGATTCACGTGCCGGGCGTCGTCCGCGATTGTCGCCGCCCGGGCGCGGGTGTATCGTCCCGTTCCCCCGGCCCGTGCCGGGCGTGGAGCGGTGCCCGAGAGGCTGAAGGGAACGGCTTGCTAAGCCGTCGTACGGGTTTACCTGTACCGAGGGTTCGAATCCCTCCCGCTCCGCTTGAACGACCGATCGCGCAGCGCGCACCTCGCGCGACGAAGCGACCGCTCGATCTCTCATTGAACAACGCCGCTCGCGAGCGCCACCGAAGAGTGCGGCGTCTTACCCCATCGGCGACAGCTTCCTCGCAACGGACGTCCGGTACGCCGACACCGCCGGCACCACCCCCGCAAGCACCGCGAGGTACGTCGTCGCGATCAGCACCCCCACCACCGCCCGCGCGCTCAGCCCCGCGTCGATCACCAGCCCCACCCGCGCCGCAAGGGCGCTCGTCGCGCCCTCCAGCCCGATCAGCGCCAGCACGCACCCCGCCACGCCGCCCAGCATCCCGATGATCGCGCTCTCGGTCATGACGAGCAGGAACACCCGCCCGCGGCTCGCGCCCAGCACGCGCAGCACCGCGATCTGCCGCCTCCGCTGCTCCATCGAGTTGTAGAGCGCGAGCAGGATCGACACGCCGCTCCCGAGCAGCACCGCCGCAGCCATGCCGAGGAAGAGCATGTCGATGCCGCCGATGATCTCGAACAGGCGTCCCACCTCGCGCGAGGGCGACGCGACGACGATCGACGTGTCGCGGCGCAACTGGTCGAACACGCTCTGGATCGCGCTGCTCGCCTCACGCCCCGGGCGCGTCGCGACGCGCAGGTAGATCCCGGTCACGAGTCGGTCCTCATCGCGCAGGTCGGCGAGCGTCGTCACGGGCGCGTCGGGCCCCAATGCCGCGAGGCGCCGGTCGTGCGCGTGCAGGATCCACGTGCTGTCGAGGTTGACGAAGAGCGCCCGGTCGTGCGCGCTCTTCGTGGGCGCGAGGATGCCCACGACCTCGAACGCGAACTCGCGGTGCACGTGCGTCCCGCCCATGCCGTGCGTGAGCGCGATCTTGTCGCCGATCGAGAGGCCCGCGCGCTTCGCCGCCTCGCTCCCGACGACGACCTCCATCTCCTTCTCGAAGACCCGCCCGCGCACGATCCGCCACGGCTCGCCGCCCGTGGGCTCGAACCGCTCGAAGAACTCGCGCGTCGTCGCGAGCACGGGCATGCCGCGGTAGCTGTCGCCCTGCTGCGTCGGGATCGCCCACTCCAGCACGGGCAGCGACGCGATCTCCTGGTACTTCGCCCACTCGATCGGCGCCCGCGGCGGGTTCGCGTAGAACACCGCGTTGAGCACGCTCGCCAGCGGGCTCGCGTCGCGCGAGACGAGGATGTGTGCGTTGCCCGCACCGCGCGTGAACGCCTTGCGCGACGAGTCCTTGAGGCTCAGCAGCACGAGCATGAGCGCCACCGCGACGGCGACCGTCGCGATCGTCGTCACGCTCGAGAACATCCGAGCCCGCATGCTCCGCGTCACGATGCCCATGTCGCTCAGCGCCATGCGTTACGCCCCCTCCGCCGGAACAGCCGCGTGCGCCGCACCCCGCGACAACTCCTCCAGCCGCTCGCGCCGCTCGAACCGCGCGCCCATCGACGGATCGTGGCTCACGCACACCAGCGCCGCGCCGATCTCGCGGCACACGCCCTGCACCAGGTCCATCGCCGCACGCCCCGAGTCGGGATCCAGGCTCGCCGTGGGCTCGTCCGCCAGAACCAGCTTCGGCCCGCACGCCACCGCACGCGCCACCGCGACGCGCTGCTGCTGCCCCACGCTCAGCGATTCCGCGGGCGATTCGTACTTCACCATCCCGAGCCGCTTGAGCAGCCCCCGCGCACGCTCGCGGTGCTCGCCTCGAGGCACTCCGGAGAACATCAGCGCCGCCATCACGTTCTCTTCCGCCGTGAAGCCGAGCAGCAGGTTGAACGTCTGGAAGATCATGCCGATCGTGCGTCCGCGGAAGCGATCGCGGGCCGCGCCGCGGAGCGCGTGCACCTCCACACCATCGATGACGACCCTGCCCTCGACCGGATCGAGGATCCCGGCGATGAGGTTCAGGAGCGTGCTCTTCCCGCGCCCGCTCGTGCCCGTGAGCAGCACCTGCTCGCCCGCGCCGACGTCGAGGCGTGAAATGTCCACGATCCAGCCCGCGCCCGGCGTCCCGTACCGAAACCGAAGATCGCATATCTCCAGCACGCCCAACACCCTCCAGACCGCGGAATCCCGCGAGCGATCCTACACACGCGCCGGCGCCGCCCGCGTGCGTGGATCAACGCTTGGCCCCTCCCGGTATTCCGGTTAGGCTGCCGAAACGCGCACACGCACGGAGACCACGCCATGCTGATCCGCCACGCCCTCACGCTCGCCGCCGCCGCATCGCTCGCGGGCGCCTGCCCCCCGCGTCCCAGCGTCGCGGTCGTCGCCGCCGCGAGCAACACCGCGAATCCGAACACCAACACCCGCTTCACCGACGTGCGCGACAAGCTCCTCGCGACGGGGCGTTACGAGTCCGTGGGCATCATCAGCACCACGCAGTTCCAGAACGGCGCCGACCTCACCCTCGCCGACCTTGCGCCGTACGACGCGATCATCACCTGGTCGAACGACTCGCACGAGGACTCCGAGGGCCTGGGCGACCTGCTCGCGGATTACGTCGATTCGGGTGGCGGCGTCGTTGTTGCCGTCTTCGCCAACACTTCCACCAACACCGCGCGCCAGATCCGCGGTCGCTGGCTCGCCGAGGGCTACAACCTCATTCCCATCGGCTCGAACTGGAAGGGCACCGCCGCGCCGGGCCGCTCCATCGGCACGCGCATTGTTCCCGGGCATCCCATCCTCGCGGGCGTCGACACCTTCTTCGCCTTCGGGTACATCGCCGACGGCATCGGCCCGTGGGGCGCGTTCCGCCCCAACACCACCGAGGTCGTCAACGGCGGACAGAAGATCGCGCTCTGGGACGACGACTCCACGCTCGTGGTCGTCGGCCCGAAGCAGGTTGTCGAGCTCGGCATGCACCCCGTCTCCAGCGACGTCAACGCGCTCGGATACTGGGACGCCACCACCGACGGTGACATCCTCATGGCGAACGCGCTCGACTTCGTCATGTCGCCCCACTGCGACGCGGACTGGGACGCGTCGGGCGGTCAGCCCGACAGTTCCGACTTCCTCGCCTATCTCAACGATTATGCCTCGAGCGAGCCCTGCGCCGACCTCGCGCCCACCGGCGGCGACGGTTCCTGGGACTCGTCCGACTTCCTCGCGTTCCTGAACCTCTACGCGAACGGCTGCTGATCGCCACGGGCTGTTGAAAGCCGCGGGCTCAGGCCCCGCGCGACTTGCCCTCCACCGTCAGGTCCACCTTCCGCGACGCGTGCCCGAACCACGCGTTCTCCTTGCGCCCCGCGTACTTCTCCTCGACCACGCGGGCCGCGTCCGCGATCGTCGCGTCCGACGCCGTCCAGCCGCCGTCGATGTCGGGGAAGTCGATCACGCAGTTCGCGCACTTCTTGTCCGAGCGGAACCGGATCGGGCACCAGAAGCTCTCGACGTTCCGCAGCATCTCCGTGCCCAGCGACCACACCCCCGTCATCCAGTCGCAGTACAGGCACCAGATGAGGTCGTGCCCCACCAGCCCCTCAAACTTCTGCCGCGACACATTGACCCACTCACCCGCCGGATACCGCGGGAAGCGCACCAGCCAGATCAGCGGCGGATACACGAAGTACTCCGCCAGCCGCACCACCCAGAAGACCGGCACCGCCCACGCCGTCCACCACACCGCGAGGTGGTTCCGCCACCTGCCCACGACGCGGTTGAGCGCCTTGACGATCCGCGGGCCCTTGCGCGCGTCGGGGTGAGCGAGCTCGTGCAGGAACCCCCACACCCACACCGTCAGCATCTGCCCCAGCACCGCGCCCAGCAGCCCCTGCCACCACGCCCCGCCCAGCCACACGCTCGCCACGACCGGCCCCGCCACCAGCGGCAGCACCGTGAAGTACGTCACGATCCAGTCCAGCATCGGCGCCCGGCACATCATGTCGCCGAACCCGCGACCGAACAGCTTGGGCAGCAGGTGCAGCTTCCCCGCGCCAATCATCAGTGCCACGAACGTACCGCCCACGATCCACAGGAATGCGTCCATGCGTCACAGCCTACCCGCCGCCGCCGATGCGCACGCGCCGCTCCCCCCGCCCTTCACCATCCGCGACGCGACGCCCGACGACCTCGCCGCCATCCTCGCCATCACCAACCACGAGATCGCCGAGAACGTCGCCCACTTCGGCACGCGCCCCATCACGCTGGGCGAGTTCCGCGCCGCCTACGACGCCGAGATGCCCCGCTTCCCCTGGCTCGTCGCGGCCTCCACTGATCCCGCCGGCGACGTTTTGGCCTACTGCCGCGCGTCGCCCTGGAAGACCCGCGAGGCCTACCACTGGACCACCGAGATCGGCGTCTACGTCGCGCCCCACGCGCAGGGGCGGGGCCTCGGACGCGCGCTCTACACCGCGCTCTTCCCGAGGCTCGAAGCGAACGCCTTCCGCTGCGTCATCGCGGGCATCGCGCTGCCCAACGACGCGAGCGTCCGCCTGCACGAAGCGTTCGACATGACGCACGCCGGCACGCTCCCCCGCGTCGGCTTCAAGCACGGACAGTGGCGCGACGTGGGCAACTGGACCAAACACCTCGGCGATCACACCCAACCACCGACGATCCCACCAGGCTCCCCAACCCTCTGACGCC
>JAVEWV010000025.1:0-39798 GCA_034004365.1 Phycisphaerales bacterium | reverse complement strand
AGCTGCTCGGGCTGACGCCCACGGACTACGACGTCGCGACCGACGCGACGCCCGACCGCGTCCGCGCCCTGTTCCGCCGCTCCTGCGAGGTCGGTGCGCACTTCGGCGTCGTGCTCGTGCGCGTCCTGCCCGCCGAGATCGATCCGAACGACCTCCCCGCGGGTGCGGGCGAGCCCGACGCCGACGCCCGCGCGGGGATCGTCGTCGAGGTCGCGACCTTCCGCAGCGACGGGCCCTATTCCGACCGGCGGCGTCCCGACGCCGTGACCTTCTCGACGCCCGAGGACGACGCGCACCGGCGTGACTTCACCATCAACGCCCTCTTCCTCGACCCGCTCGCCCCGCCCGAGGCCCCGGGCGTGCGAGGTCGCGTCATCGACTACGTGGGCGGGCGCGCGGACCTCGCGAAGAAGATCGTCCGCGCCGTGGGCGATCCCGAGGCCCGCCTCGCCGAGGACCACCTCCGCGCACTCCGCGCCGTGCGATTCGCCGCACGCCTCGGCTTCGACATCGAGCCCGCGACGGGCGAGGCGATCCGTCGGCACGCGCGAGACCTCGTGGGCGTCAGCCGCGAACGCATCGGCGACGAGGTCCGACGCATGCTCTCGCACCCAGCCCGTGCGCGTGCGGCGGCGCTGCTCGCTTCGCTCGATCTCGACGCGCCGACGCTCGGCATCACGCTGAGCGACGCGGGCCTGCGCACGCTCATGGAGCTCGGCGCGGCCCCGGCGCTGCCGAACGAGCTTGCGGCAATTTGGCGAGCGGGTTTCGGCTCGGAAGGCGCCCCGATCGAGCGACCCCCCTTCCCCGCCGCCCTCGCGGCGATGCTCTCGCATGAACTCGCTGGCGGGGCCTCGCGCGGCGGGAGCTCCGGGACGCTCCGTGCCTCACTGGTTCTATCCAACGACGAGCACGCCGCCTTGCGCGACACGCTCGACGCCCTCGCCCGCCTCCGAACGGACTGGCCCGCGCTCGAGGTCGCCGCCCGGAAGCGCCTCGCCGCCCGCCCGGCCTTCGTCGAGGCGCTCCGGATCCTCCGGGCGGACGACCCCGACCGGGCTCGGGCGATCGCCGAAGAGGTCGAGACCCTCGCCGCGGACGGCGTGGGCCTCGCGCCGCCCCCGCTCGTGACGGGCGACCACCTCGTGGATCGGGGGCACCGCCCGGGCCCCGCGTTCAAGGGAGTTTTGGACGCGACCTACGACGCTCAGCTCGAAGGGGCCATTAAATCCCCAAAAGAGGGCATTTTGTTCGCCGGGCGGCTGCTGGGTGGGGCTTCCGGCGCGTGAGGAGAGGCTGGCGGAAGTCTGGCCTGGGTGGAACCCGCGGGCGGGCGGCGCGTCGTACATTTGATCGGCGGCGGGAATCTCGTCCGGGAGGGCGGGTGTTCTCGTCGCCGGGCCGCGCGGGCGGTTCGGTCCGTGTGGTTCGGAGGGGCGGGTCTCGCCCCATCGGGTTGCACGGGAAGTAAAGGATCGGGATCGACGGGCCTTATCGCCCGCGACGATGGACCGGAGGTGGACGCATGCGTCTGGTGCACGGGATCGGTCGGATGGTTCGGGCGCTCGCGGTGCTGGGCCCGTCGCTGGGGCTTGCGCTCCTGCCGGGCGCAATCGGCGTGAGCTCGTCGCGCGCGATGGCGCAGGACGCGGCACAGTCGCTGGACCTCATCATCTTCCGCGATGGCAAGACGGTCGAGGGCCGCATCCTGCGGGAGACCGACCTCGAGGTCGAGATCGAGATCCGCGTCGGTGGGATCAGCGCCCCGGTGACGTACCGCAAGAGCGACATCCTGAAGGTCGCCCGCGGCGCGGGTGCTGAGGCGGCTGAGGCGAGCCGCACCGTCGGCACGCGCGAGCCCGAGCAGAAGGGCGACCCTGCGGATACGGAGGGACGGGCCCGGGTGTATGTGATCGAGCTCGACGGCGAGTTCGGCAAGGACATCAGCCAGACGCCGATCCGCGATGCTGTCGCGGACGCGCGGAAGAACAACGCGACGCACATCGTGTTCGTGATGAACAATCGCTGGGACGAGGGCCTGCGGGGCGGGCTGAAGGAAGAGGCGCTGGGCAACGACCTCGCGTCGTTCGATCAGCTCTTTCGCGCCGAGGACATCGAGCCGATCTTCTCGAAGGACATCGAGCGCGAGTGGCCCAACCCGCCCAAGACCGTGTTCTGGGTGAAGCAGGCGATGGGCGGCGCCGCGTTCCTGCCGCTGGTGTGCAAGAACATCTACTTCGCGCCCGACGCCCGCATGGGCGGCATCGGCAACCTCGCCGGGATGTTCGGCGGGATGGGCGACGAGGTCGTGCGCCAGAAGCAGGAATCCTTGCGCATGGGGCACGCCGAGGGCATGGCGATCCAGGGCGGGTACGACCCGATCCTGGTCCGCGCGATGGCCCGCAAGGACGTGAAGCTCGTCTACTCGGTCGTGGACGGCAAGGTCGTCCTGCGCGATGGTGACGCGGACGCCTCCAAGGGCGAGATCCAGGTCACCGATTCGGGCGACAAGGAAGAAGAGGACGACATCGTCGCGCTCGCCCGAGGCGAGGGCAACGACGTGCTGACCATCAACGCCGAGTGGGCCCGCAAGCTGGGCGTGAGCAAGGGCACGGTGTCGTCGATCGACGACCTGCTGTTCGAGCTCGGGATCGACAAGAACGCGGAGATCGTCAACGGGCGTTCGGACCGCATCATGGACACGTGGTCCTCGGGCGTGAAGGACGCCGAGCGCACCCTGCAGCGTCTGTGGCGCGAGTTCAACGAGACGCCCGTGCAGGGCGACTACACCGAGCGGACCCGCGGGCGCGGCATCCGCCAGGGCAAGCTCAACGACATGGAGCGGCTCATCCGCCGCTATGAGGAGTCGATCAACCCGAGGCGCATCGGCGTCCCGGGCATCGGCGATATCGCGATCTTCCGCGACCAGCTCAAGCTGGAGCAGCTGCGCGATAAGAAGTAGTTTCGGCGAGCACACACGGGAACAGCGCGGGCGAGAACGGGCCCGTATCGGAGCGAGCGAATATGTCGAGCATCAGGCACATCCTCATGGCACTGGCGTCGGTCGTCGCGATGATCGCGACGTCGGCGGGCGCGCTGGCGGACGTCATCAAGCTCAAGGACGGGCGGACCCTCACGGGCGAGATCATCCGCGAGGTCGATGGCTACATCTGGATCAAGCACAGCACGGGCGGCATCGAGGCGACCGACCTGGTGCGTCCCGACGAGGTCGATTCCATCGAGCGGGACGCGGGCGCGGCGCCCGTGAGCGCCGAGCCCGTGCGGGCCAAGGAGCCCACGAGCACGCCGCGTCGCACGCCGGGCGTGCCCCGCGCCGCGGTGATCAGCCTCGGCGAGGGCGGCGACAAGGACATGGTGGGCGTGTACATGACCGCCGAGAGCCTGCGTCGCCTCATCCCGATCCTTGAGCAGGACCAGATCGACATCGTCGTGTTCAAGATCAACTCGGGCGGCGGGCTGCTGCTCGAGATCCAGCGCCTGAGCGACGTGATCCAGAACGAGTTCAAGCCCAAGTTCCAGGTCGTGGCGTGGATCGAGTCGGCGATCAGCGCCGCCGCGATGACCGCGCACTGCATCGAGGACATCTACTTCATGCCCGAGGGCAACTACGGCGCCTGCACGGGCTGGTCGGGGCAGCTCGTCGCCGTCAAGGGGCGCGGGCTTGAGGAGGTCCTCTACAAGATGGAGCTCATCTCCGCGCGTGGACGCCACGCGAAGGAGATCATGCGGTCGATGCAGATCGACGAGCCGCTCTCGGCGACATTCACTCCCGACGGCGACGTCAAGTGGTACAACACCGAGGAGGGTGAGTACCTCGTCAATCCCAAGGGTCGCATCCTGACCTTCAACGCGAACGACGCGGTGAAGTATCACTTCGCCAAGGGCGTCGCGAAGACCTACCAGGAGCTCGGTCGCGCGATGGGCTATCGCGAGGTGGACTGGGTGGGCAAGATCGTGCCGGGTGTGCCCTATCCCATCTGCCGCGCGGAGGAGGAGATGCAGTCCTTCCGCAACCAGACCTACCAGGACCAGGTGCGGACGAACGAGTACTTCGTGTCGTACCAGTCCAGCGTCGAGGCGGCCCGGGGCGAGCAGGACCGCAAGCAGCGCGGCGCGATGGTGAACCGCGCCCGCCAGGCGCTCCGCCGGATCGAGCGGATGGTCGCGAACAACCCGAACTTCGCGCTCCTGACCTTCAACATGCCCGACTACGAGACCTTCAAGGACTGGGTCCGCCAGCAGGACGAGTTCCTCGACAGCCTCATGAAGTAAGCATTCCTCCGAATCATGCTTCGCACCGCGGGCCCGGGCATTTCCCGGGCCCGCTCCCATTTTTGCCCGGGCAGGCTCCGTATCATCGCACGGGCCCCGCCCGAGGAGCACGCATGGCGACTTCGACCTTCGTTCCGCCCGATCTCGACGCCTCAACCTTCGAAGCCGTCGAACCCCTGCTCCGCGCCTTGCTTGAGCGCCCGGTCCACGACGCGGGCGAGCTGGAGCGATGGCTCGTCGATCGCAGCGAGCTCGGCGCGGCGTGCAGCGAGTCGGCGGCGAGGCTCTACATCAACATGACCTGCCACACCGACGACGCCGCGGCGCAGCAGGCGTACCTCAACTACATCGAGAGCGTGCCCCCGAAGATCAAGCCGCTCGCGTTCGAGCTCGACAAGCGCCAGAAATCGCTGTGTGACAAGCACGACCTCGACCCGCGGCGATACGAGGTGCTCGAGCGCGACACCGCGGCGGACGTCGACCTGTTCCGCGAAGAGAACGTGCCGCTCGAGACCGAGCTCGACCGCCTCTCGCAGCGATACGACCAGACCATCGGCGCGATGATGGTCAGCTTCGAGGGCCAGGACCGCACGCTCCCGCAGATGGCCCAGTACCTCGAGCGCACGGAACGCCCGGTCCGCGAGGGCGCGTGGCGCGCGATCTCGCAGCGGCGCCTGCAGGACGCGGGCACGATCAACGAGATCTTCGATCACATGATCGAACTGCGACACTCCATCGCGCGCAACGCGGGCTTCGACGATTTCGTGGCGTACACGTTCAAGTCCAAGCACCGCTTCGACTACACGCCCGAGCACTGCCGCCAGTTCTGGCGCGCGTGCGAGGAAGTGATCGTCCCGTTCAACCGGCGTCTCGAGGAGCGGCGCACGCGCCAGCTCGGGCTCGACGCGCTCCGTCCGTGGGACCTCGCGGTCGATCCGAAGGGGCGCGAGCCGCTCCGCCCCTTCGCGGGCGGCGCCGACCTGGTCCGCAAGACCCGTGTCGCGATGAACGCCCTCGATCCACGCCTCGGCACGATGTTCGATTCGCTGGGCGACGGCACGACGGCCCGCGGCGTGAAGGACGGCGCACAGCTCGACCTCGACTCGCGCAAGGGCAAGGCCCCGGGCGGATACCAGTACATGCAGGACCGCTCCCGCAAGCCGTTCATCTTCATGAATGCCGCGGGGCTGCACCGCGACGTGGAGACGATGGTGCACGAGGCGGGGCACGCGTTCCACTCGATGTTCTGCGTCGACGAACCGCTGCTGCACTACCGGCACGCGCCGATCGAGTTCTGTGAGGTTGCGAGCATGTCGATGGAGTTGCTCACGATGCCGCACTGGGGCGTGCCGGGCGCGTTCTACGCCAACGCTTCCGATCTTGCACGTGCGCAGCGTCAGCAGCTTGAGGGATCGATCTCGCTGCTCGCGTGGATCGCGACGATCGACGCCTTCCAGCAGTGGATCTACACCAACCCCGGGCACACGCGCACGCAGCGCACCGAGCAGTGGCTCCACCTCGATGAGACCCTCGGCGCGGGCGTGTCGTGGGACGGGCTCGACGCCGAGCGCGAGGTCGTCTGGCAGAAGCAGCCCCACCTGTTCGGCGCCCCTCTCTACTACATCGAGTACGGCATCGCACAGCTCGGCGCACTCGGCCTCTGGCTGCGATCGCTGGAGGAGGGCCCGAGCGTCGCGATCGACGCGTACATCAAGGCCCTCTCGCTCGGCGGCTCGCGCCCGCTCCCCGAGCTCTTTGCCGCCGCGGGGATCGAGTTCGACTTCGGCCCCTCCCGCGTCGCGCGCCTCGTCGAGCGCGTCGAGAAGGAGCTGGCAAAGCTGCCGGAGTAGCCCGACCGGCTGCCTCGCAATTCGTTTCGGGGCGGCGTTCTGATCAACACGCATCCGCACGGGTACGCTTCGCCATGAGCGATCGCGAGCCCGATCCGTCGTTCGATATCGAATCGTTCCGTGCGCACGCGCACGCCATCGTCGATCGCATCGCCGACTACTACGCCTCGATCGAGTCGCGCCCAGTGCGCCCGCCGGCGTTCCCGGGTGACGTGCTCGCGTCGCTCCCCGACGTGCCGCCCGAGCACGCGGAGGACATGTCGCGCGTGCTCCACGACGTGGACGAACTGATCGTCCCGAACCTCACGCACTGGCAGCACCCCGCGTTCTTCGCGTACTTCTCGTGCAACGCCTCGCCCCCCGCGATCCTCGGCGAGATGCTCGCCGCGGGGCTGAACGTCAATCCGATGCTGTGGGCGACGAGCCCGGCGGCGACGGAGCTCGAGATCCGCGTGCTCGACTGGATGGCCCGCGCGTTCGGACTGCCCGACGCGTTCCTCTCGACATCGTCCAACGCGGGCGGATGCATCCAGGGCACCGCGAGCGAGGCGACGCTCGTCGCGCTCCTCGCGTCACGCCACCGAGCGTTGCAGGCGGGCGCGGACCCGACGCGTCTGTGCGTGTACGCGAGCGACCAGGCGCACTCGTCCGTCGTGAAGGCCGCGATGGTCGCGGGCCTCGCGCGCAGTCCCGAGGATCGCGAGCGCGTGCGGCTCATCGAGTCCGACCGCACGCTCGCGATGGGCACCGACGCACTCTCCCGCGCGATGCGCGAGGACGCCGCGGCGGGCCTCGTGCCGGCGTTCGTGTGCGCTACTGTGGGCACGACGCCGACCGGCGCGTTCGATCCCATCGCCGCCATCTCGTCGACCATCGAGCAGGCTTCACGCGAGGCGGGCCTTCCCGCGCCCTGGCTGCACGTGGACGGCGCGTGGGCCGGCTCCGCGGCGGTGTGCCCGGAACATCGGGACTTCCTTGCGGGCGTCGAGCGGGCCGATTCGCTCTGCATCAACCCGCACAAGTGGCTGCTCACGAACTTTGACTGCGACCTGTTCTGGACGCGCGATCGCGCGGCGCTGACCGGCGCGCTCTCGATCACGCCCGAGTACCTGCGCACTCGTGCGAGCGATGCGGGCGCGGTGATCGACTTTCGTGATTGGCAGGTCCCGCTCGGGCGCCGGTTCCGCGCGCTCAAGCTCTGGATGGTCGTCCGGGGCTACGGGCTCGAAGGCCTGCGGTCACACATCCGCGGGCACGTGCGCCTCGCCGAGTGGCTCGAGTCGGAGATCACGAGCGACGAACGCTTCACGCTGGTGACGCCGCGCTCGCTCGGGCTGGTGTGCTTCGCGCTCGAGCCCGCTCCGGGCGACGCGCGCACACGCGACGAGCTGACCCGCGCACTCATGGAGCGCCTGAACGACTCGGGCGCGATGCTCCTTTCGCACGCCACGCTGCCCGAGCGCCTCGCCCCGTCGGGACGCCGGTACTTCATCCGCCTCGCCATCGGCGGCACGCTCACCCGCGAGCGCCACGTGCGGGCCGCGTGGGACGCGATCCGGGACGAGGCGGAGCGCGTCCGCACGGGCGCCGCGTGAACCGCGCGCCATGCCGGGATCGGCCAGCGCGGCTATCCTCGCGCCGCATGAAGCACGCGTTCCCCATGACGATCCTGGCGATGCTCTCCTGGTCGCTCGCCGCGTGCGGCGCCTCGTCGGCCCGCGTCGACAACACGGGCGCCCTGCGCCTCGAGCCCGGTGCGTACGCCGAGGCGTTCGACCGATCGCAGGCGATGCTCCGCGACATGGGCTTCGAGATCGACCGCACGGACTCCCGCGCGGGCGTCATCACCACGCTGCCGAAGCGCTCGCTCGGGCTGATCGAGCCGTGGGATTCCGAGCAGACCACGCTGCGCGAGGAGTGGCGCGACTTCACGAACCGCCAGCAGCGCGTCGCGAGCGTGCGCTTCCGCCCCGCGGACGAGCCGCCCACGATCGAGCCGCGCGATCCGCCCGGCGTGCCTCACGCGCCCGAGCCCGATCTGCGCGAGTTCGATGGGCCGATCCTCGCTCGCTTCGAGGTCGTCATCGAGCGTCTGCACCGTTCGGGGCGGCGCATCGAGACCGAGAGCATCTTCCTCTCGACGCGTTCGATCAACCCCGCGGACCGCGAGCTCGGCATCGCGGGCGAGCAGGCAGTGCCGGTGCGCCTCGACAGCGCCCTTTCGGCGCGCTTGGCCGAGTCGCTCGCGAGCACGCTGAGCGCACGCGCAACGCTCGACGTTCCGCCGCCCCCGCCCGAGCGACCGAGGCAGCCCCGGTCCCAGCCGCGAACGTCGATCTTTTATTGAGCACGAATCGCGCGAACCCGGTCGCGCGATCATTCGAGCGTTTAGTCCGCGTCCTCGTCCCGCACCATCCGCAGCTTGGGCGAATCGTCGAGCGACACCGTCGTCGCGCGGGCCGTCGGCTTCACCTCGACCTGACGCGCCGGACGATCGGTCTTGTCGAGGTGCCCCAGCGCCCGGCTGATCAGCTCGCCGCGGCTCGACGCCGCAAGCTTGCGATGCAGGCTCTTGACGTGGTCATGCACGGTGTGCGGCGAGCGTTCCAGCTCGTCGGCGATCTGTCGCACGCTCTTGCCCAGCGTGAGCTCCTCGAGCACCTGCTGCTCGCGCGTCGTGAGCCACTGCGCGCCCTGTCCGTCCACATCGGGGATCGCGATCCGCGCCCGACGCAGGAGCAGCGGCGCCGCAGCACGCAGCACGCTCATGCCCACGTCGCTCGCCGTGCTGCTGCCCGCGGGCGAGCGTCCGGTCGACGCGACCTCGAGGATCAGCGAACGCCCGGGCTTCTGCGGGTTCAGCGGGAGCACCGCGATCACCACGTCCTCCGCGGGGATGCCGTTCCACAGGCGGCCGATCGACGTGCCGCGCCAGTCGCCGGGCGTGGCGCGGGCCGCGGTCGTGAACGCGCCGCGGGCCAGGCCCGCCTCGCCGATCACGACGCCCAGCTCGCTCGCACGCTCGGCGCGCGAGCGCAGACGCCGCACGCGGCTCTCGGGATCGTTCGGCGTCGCGATGCGAGACTCACTCGCCGGGGCCTCGGGCTGCTTGCCGTGCTCGGCAACCCCCGCCGCCTCGACGGACAGGATCTGTCCGCGCGGGTCGAGGTTCGCCACGACGACCAGCGCGACCGAAGGGTCGAACGTCGGCGCGAGCGCCGTCGCCGCCTGGTCGCACCAGTCGAGCGTCGCCACGGCGGGCAGCGCACAGAGCGCCTCCGCGATCACCACCGCGCGGGTCAGCGCGTCATGTTCCAGTGTGCTGGGCAGTGCCATCGGATCATCCCCATTGGAACCCCGGTCCCCCGGAAGCCCCGAGTTCCGTCCTACGTCCCCCAACCGACGCTGGACTTCCCCACTCGGGGGGATCGTCCGGCCCTGACCCCATCGGCCAAACCCGCGCCGAAACTCCGAAACCGGGGATGGGTTTCACATCTCCGAGCCCGACAGGCCGGACTGCCGTCCGCGGGCTTGGATATCCTCCATTCCCCTAGGCTGGGGCCTTGCCGGTCCGCCTTTTGTCATTGTATACCACGAATCGGGGACTTCGATGGGCATGGACGCGACTTCATCCCACCTCAACCCACGCAAAGCGCCACTGGAAGGTTCTTCCCACGATCCGGGGAGAATTTTGATCCTAGGTGCCGGGCCCACCGGGCTGGGGGCCGGGTACAGACTCAAGGAACTGGGGTACAAGGACTTCCGGCTCTTTGACCGCCACCCCTACGCCGGCGGTCTGGCCCATTCCTTCGTCGATCCGCAGGGCTTCACCTGGGACATCGGCGGGCACGTCATGTTCTCGCATTACCGGTACTACGACCAGTGTTTCGACGACCTCATGGGCGACGATTTCACCCTGAACGACCGCGAGAGCTGGGTCCGCATGTGCGACACCTGGGTCCCGTACCCCTTCCAGAACAACATCCGCTACCTGCCCCCCGAGCTGCGCGAGGAGTGCCTGACGGGCCTGATCGACGCCCAGATGGGCCGGGGCAAGGTCGCCTCGCCCGCCGACGCGACCAACTTCGGCGAGTTCATCGACGCGGTCTTCGGCGAGGGCATCGCGCGCGTCTTCATGCGTCCGTACAACTTCAAGGTCTGGGCCCACCCGCCCGAGATGATGAACAAGCAGTGGATCGGCGAGCGCGTCGCCGTGCTCGACTGGAAGCGAGCGCTCCGCAACGTCGTCATGGGCACCGATGACTTCGGCTGGGGCCCCAACAACCGCTTCAAGTTCCCGCTCAGGGGCGGCACGGGCGAGTTCTACCGGCGCATGGGCGAGACGCTGCGCGAGCACACGACGCTTAATGCGCGCGTCGTCTCGATCGACGTCGACGCGAAGACAGTTCGCTTCGAGGACGGCGCGGAAGAGCGCTACGACACGCTGCTGAGCGCGATGCCGCTCGACGTGCTCTGTCGCGACGTGCTCACGGGCGATGTGCCGCGTGAGATCCGCGAGACCGCATCGCGCCTCAAGCACTCGTCGGGGCACATGGTTGGCATCGGCCTCAGGCGGAAGTGCCCCTCGACCAAGAGCTGGATGTACTTCCCCGAGGACAACTGCCCGTTCTACCGCGTGACGTACCTCAGCAACTACTCACCGTACATGACGCCCAACCAGACCGGCGCGAATGACACGCACTACTCGCTCCTGTGCGAGGTCAGCGAGAGCGCGCACAAGCCGGTGGACCACGCGCGCGTGATCGAGGACACCATCACGGGCCTCGAGAACGCCGGCCTGCTCGAGCCCGGCGAGCGAGACGACATCGTCAGCACCTGGCACTACTTCGCCGACTATTCGTACCCCACGCCCAGCGTCGATCGCGACGAGATCCTCGCGAAGGTCATCCCGTGGCTCGAGTCGAAGGGCATCTACTCGCGCGGGCGCTTCGGCATGTGGAAGTACGAGGTCAGCAACACCGACCACACGCTCATGCAGGGCGTCGAGCTCGTCAACCGCCTGCTGCAGGGCGAGCCCGAGACCACCATCGGCATCGTGTACACAACCACCGAGGACGGGCGCGAGGCCGCGTCGCACGAGCGATCCAGCGTCGCGGGCAGCGGCGAGAAGCGACTTGCTAACGCCGCCGCGCAGGTCGAGCCCAAGCCCGCGGGCGACGTTGAGGAAGCCGACATCAGCGAGGAAGAGCTGGGCGTGACAGCAAGATCGGAATCGCCGCGATGAAGGAATTGGCTAGTCCCAAGCCGGATATGTGGTTTCGGCCGCAATCACTGCGACGGCTTTCGGATAGCCATACCAAGCTGAACGAATCCGCGAAAGTGATTGGTATCGCACTGAAGCTCATGGAGCAGTGGTCGCATCGCGCTCCATCTCGGGCAGAAGTCCTTGATGTGGTTGCCGAAGCGTCCTCGTTCTGGAGGGGAAACATCCCGTTCAAAGATGTTGGCGAAGCAGCTAGAGCTACTCGTGCCCACACCGCCAAGCTACTACTCGTCGCATCAACAGCAGCGTTTGAGGATTTCGTACAGCAGTTCCGCAAAGAACACAATCGTGCATCGGCCAATCATAGGACCAATCGTGCCAGTGCCCACTCGATCAAAGTTCCATCCACACCATCTGCGTTGGTTAAGAAATTCGCGCAACTGTGGAAGGACACCGCCAACCGACAAATTGCAGCCGAAGGTACCGACCAACTTGTTTGTGTGGCGAACGCATTCGTGCACGTTCGGCACGAGGTCGCACACAAGCCCGATGGTGCGACGTGGGACAAGGCGAAGGGCGTCTTGGACCTGAACGAAACGAAGACAGCTTGGGAAACAGTTGGCGGACCAGGAACGCTTGGACAGATACCACATCTGCCCACTGCGACACAAGAGGGCATGGTATCATCGATCGACCTACCCCATTCGGTTCTCGCGTCGGTAGTGTTTCACCGACTCGCGAGCGAGTTGTGCTGTCATTCGATGCGCATCGACCCTGATCGACGAGCGCTTTCTTTCGCAGTCAACGAAGTTGTATTTGCCGAGGATCTACCAGCGGAGCCGGAGGCGAGAATCACAAAGCTCAATTCAGTGCTGACCAACGGTCAGTACCCGAAGTGGAGTCGTCGTCAGATCCGTGCGGCGCTCGAGGATCATGGTTTGCTGGACAAGCTACTAAATGGGCCTGTCAGCGCGTAAGGCGGCACTCAAGACCTGAACCGCTTTGCCGGGTGAGCAGGCTGGCCCGTTAGTCTCTCATCCCCCCCCCACCAGCGTCACGATCTCGACCCGATCCCCCTCGGCCAGCACCCGCTCAGCGTGCGACCGCTTCGGCACCAGCTCGCGGTTCACCTCCACCGCGCACGCCGTCCGGGACAGGCCCAGCCGCTCGACGAGCCCCGCCACGCTCGTCCCGGGCGCGACCCGCTCCTCACGCTCGTTCACCCGCACCACGATCGTGCCGGACTCGCCGCTCGCTTCCATGCCCGAGTCTACGGCTCTCTCCGCAGCGAATACGCTGCGTGCGTCCGTCACCCCTCCCCGCGGCCCCGCAATCCCCGCGGGGCGAATACCAAGGAGCACGCGTGCGTCCGCGATCGGCGCGACCCAACCCGCCCTCTCCCCGCACGCCCCGCGCCGGGCTGCTCGCGATCCTCTGCGCGCTCGTCGCGCTCCTCCCCGCCTGCGGCGAGCGCACCTACAGCCAGTCCTCGCCCGAGGAGGTCGTCCGCTCCGCCCGGGCGATGGTCGAGCACGGCGACACGGCGAAGCTCGTCGACCTGCTCTACGCCGACAACGACCAGATGCGCCTCGTCTACCAGAGGATGGGGCGCCTGCTCACCAGCCTCGACGCGCTCGCCCGCGTCGTCGCCGAGAAGTTCCCGGACGACATCGAGCGGATCAAGAAGCAGGCGGTTGAGGGGGGCAACCCCGTCTCGAACCTGTTCCAGCAGATCTCCGCGAGCCAGCGCCGTCGCGGGGGCAGCAATGCCGACCGACCCGACCCCCAGCAGCTCCTCACCAAGGCGGCCCAGACCTTCCTCGCCGACCCGTACGGCTGGGTCCGCGAGGGCGAGCAGCGCATCACCTTCGCGACCATCGACGACGAGCGCGTCGCCCTGCTCTGGGACAGCAAGCCCGTCTTCCCGCCCTTCGGCGTCACGATGCAGAAGGTCGACGACGCGTGGTACCTCATCCCACCCATCAACCTGCCGGTGGTCTCGCGCTTCCTCCCGCAGACGGAGAAGGAGTACGAGGTCGTCGGGCTGTTCATGATCATGCTCCGCCGGGTCGCGGACGACCTGCGTGCGGACATCGAGAGCGGCAAGATCCGCTCCCTCGAGAAGCTCTCAGAAGAAGCCGGCGCCAAGGCCTTCGTGCCCGGGGCGATGATCTTCTTCTCCTATGGCAAGCTGATCGAGGACCGCGTCCGGGCCCAGAGCCGCCCGCGCCCCGCGCCTGATGCAGCAACGGAGCCCGCTCCTCCGGCGGCTGAAAACCCCGGCTGAGCAATTCCCCCAACCAGGGGAATGGGTCACGAGGCCGCTCCGATCAATGGTCCTGCGTGCCGGAAACGGTCGTGGACAAGCTGGCGCTTGGTCTCGGCGCGGCGCCCGGAGGGCCGTCCGAGTCCGGGAACTTTCGCCCAAAATCATAATAGATAAGAACTTACCATTCTGGTGATTGTGCGAAAGATTCCGCTTGTTCGGGTGGTAACGCGCAAAATCTGGGGCACACTAGGTGCGTCCGCTCGGCCCGTCGCCGCACGGCGAAACGGGGGGGTTGTTGCAGACGTTGTCGTGTGCGCGACGGTCGCTGGAGGCCCCGCGTGCGAGGTTGTGGCGTTTCGGGTCCAGACCCGTCGTGGGGGATGGGGCGCGATGAGTGCGCTTTCGAGACAACCCGAGTCCCTGCTCCGGGGTGGGCAGTGGCAGGCGGACGTGGCCCAGCTCCTCGACGAGCACCACCTCGTCGCCTGGAGCGCCCAGCCGCGCCGCCGACTCCATTTCGCCGTTTCGCTCGGGCAGTTCCTTGAATCACAGCGCGACGTCGAAGTCTGCTCGTTCTACGGGCGCTTCATCACCGACATCGACGCGTTCTGCCACCAGCTCGAACGCGCCATCGTCGGCCTGCCCCTTGAGCGGCGCGTCGATGGTCCGAACGGGATCGTGAACATGCTTCGATCGCGCCAGGAGGTTCCCGGGCGCGTGCCGAGCCGGTATCGCTACTACATCTGGCACGACGCCGACATCCTCCTGCGTGAGGACCACCGCCTCTTCGGGCAGATCGCCGAGGCGATGGCGGGCGTCGCCGCGGAGTCCGAGTACGTCAGCGACGACCTGCTGCTCATCCACCGCTCGATCTACGTGGGCGGGCCCATGCTCGACGTGTACGCCGAGGACCCGCGCGGCGCGTTCCGCTCGTGGCTCGACGACGGCATGGGCGAACCGTTCTGGCAGCTCGTCACCGGGGTCGAGACGCCGCCGGTGGTGCGATATGGGATCGATCAAATGGATCGCTCGGTTCGTGGAGCGGTGCTTGGGGGACTGCGCGAGGAAGACCCGTACTCCCTGGGGGAGCCGGGCCTCGCGGGCAACAGTTGAGAGGGCTTGACCTTCCGGGCTCCGTGTCCTGACCCATCCAGGCGTAGGAGCGAGGAAGAGAGAGCCGGACGGAGCAGGGATGTCGAAAGGCATCCCTGCGTCCTTTTTGGCGTCGCCGTTGCGCGCGAGTTGCTTGGTGACGCCGGCCCACGTGGGTAGGCTGCTCCGAGCAAAGGGGGCGGCGATGGCGCGATTCGAGGTCTACGCGACGGACGGTTCGGGCCTCGCCATGCGCCGTGCCGTGACCGCGACGAGCGAGGCCGAGGCGCGACGCATCGCGCTCGAGCTCGGCGCGACCGAGGTCACGCGCGTCCTTCCCGAAGGCTGGGAGGTCGTGAGCGAGCCCGCCGCCGCTCCGCCCGCAGCCAGCGCGCGCCGCATCGCCCTCGGCGTCTTCGAGGGCGGGCTCTACCTGATCGGAGCCGCATACCTGTTCTGGGGCCTGCTCATGCGCCTCTGGGTGTTCGACATGGAACGCTCCGGAGAACTGCTCACCAGTCGTCTCATGCAGATCAGCCGGAACTCCATGCTCATGCCATCGATGAAGGCGCTCTGGTGGCTTTTGCTCATCGCCATGCCAGCCTGGTTCCTGCGGAAGCGCCTGTTGCGGTTCGTCCGCACGCGCTTCGGCGGCCCGGGCCACGAGCGATCCGTCCGCAACGTGCCCGACCTGCCCGCCGATCCGTGGGTCCGCAGCCACTGACCGCTTGACCCCCGCCCCCCCCGCTCCTTCGCTCCCCTATGCGCATCATCGGCGGATCGCTCAAGCGACGCCTCCTCCACAGCCCGCCCGAGACCGCCCAGACGCGCCCCATCCCCGATCGCGTCAAGGAGTCGCTCTTCGCCATCCTCCGAGGGCACTGCGAGAACGCCCGCGTGCTCGACCTCTTCTCCGGCACCGGCGCGATCGGGCTCGAGACCGTCAGCCGCGGCGCGAAGTGGTGCCTCATGGTCGAGCGCGACCGCTCGATGGCGAAGGTCCTCGAACGCAACATCACCGAGCTCGGCGCGAGCGATCGCGCCGAACTCGCGATCACCGACGCGCTCGGGCCCAGCGTCGTCGCCCGCTGCGGCGGCGAGCTTGACCTCGCCTTCCTCGACCCACCCTACGCATTGGTCACCGATCGTGCGATGTTTGAGCGCGTGCGACAGCAGATGTCGCGGATCGCCGCGTCGCTGACGGACACGGGCTTTATGGTGCTGCGCACGCCGTGGCCCGCGGTGCACGAGCAGGAGGTCGACGAGGCGGGCAACCCGATCGAGCGCGCGCCGGAGCGGAATCCCTCACGCGGCCCGCGCGGCGCGAAGCCCGGACCGCGCGGTGGGCGCTCCGAACGGGGCCGCGACGCGCGAGAGCACGACGACCCCCGCGCCTCTCGCGGCAAGCGCCACACGCCCCGCCCGTTCGAGCACGAGGGCGATGAGCTGGTCGAGATCGAGCTCGACGAGCACGGAGAGCCGATCGGGCTGGACGACGTCGACGCGATGCTCATGGGCGAGGACACCGCCGGTCACGAGGCGCACGGCCCGCGCATCGTGAGCACGCCCGTCGATCTCAAGATCCCCGGCGCGATCGGGCCCGAGACGCACGAGTACGGCTCGATGGCCGTGCATCTGTACATGCGGGACAAGGGCGAAAAGCCGGCATAACCGTTCGCGCACGGCGTGGATCGCACCACGACGCGCGATGCCAACGAAAACCCCGGCTCGTCGCCGGGGCTTGGGATCGTTGTGGATGCGTGGACTGTCGATCAGCCCAGCGCCGCGGCGCCCGAGATGATCTCGGTCAGCTCGGTCGTGATCTGCGCCTGGCGAGCGCGGTTGAACTGTCGGCTGAGGTTTTTGCCCATCTTGCCGGCGTTGTCGGTCGCGGCCTTCATCGCGATCATGCGCGCAACGTGCTCGCTCACCACCGCCTCGTTGAAGAGCTGGAACAGCACGCTCTTGATCGCCGCCGGGAGCAGCGCGCCGATCAGCTCGCCCGCCGAGGGGCTGAACTCGTAGAGCGGCGTCGCGCCGTGCTTGTCGCCCGCGTCGCCCTTCGCGGGCGCGCTGAAGGGCAGGAGCTGCGTGATCTCGGGCGTCTGCTTGCCCGCGCTGATGAACCGCATCGACACCACGCGCACCGGGCCGATCTCCCCGCGCGAGTACCGATCGATGTACTCCTGCGCGAGGCGCTCGACGTCCTCGTACCGCGGCTTGTCGCCGATCACGTGCGTGCGCGACACCTCGATCTTGTTGAACTTCAGGAAGCCCGCGCCCTTCTTGCCCACGAGCTCGATCTCGCCCGACCGCACCATCGCGTCCTCGCGCACGAACGCCATCATCTTGCGGAGGATCGACCCGTTGTACGGCCCGCACAGCCCGCGGTCGGACGTGATGACCAAGAGCAGCGGCTTGGCGCTCGAGCCCGGCGCGAGCATCAGCGGGTGCTGCACCTCGCCCGCCGCGGACGAGAGCTGCGCCACGAGCTCGAAGATGCTCTGCGCGTACGGCTTGCTCGACGTCGCCCGCTGCTGGGCGGCGGAGAACTTCGCCGTGGCGATCATCTGCATCGTCTTGGTGATGCGGCGGATGTTCGCCACCGCCTTCATGCGCTTCTTGATCTCGCGGCTCTTGCCCATAGGGACGCAAGGATAGACCGCACCCCCGCCCGCGTCGGCCCCCACGGACCGACCGCGATCGCCCGAGAGCCGAAGCGCACGTCACGGCCCGCGGCTGGTCCAGCGGATCGGGGCCACGTCCACGCCATTGAGCTGCCCGAGGCGGTCCGCGACGGACTTCAGCAGGCGGGCGAGGCGGTCCCGCGACTCGTAGGTGTCGGGAAACCTCCCCCACGATCCGGTGAGTTCAAGGGCGGGTTCCTCGCCGGGCGTTCCCCCGACCCGCCGCGCGACGACCTCGATCGGCTCCGAGCGGACGCTTACGAGCGTGAACCGCCGGACGCCCGCTTCAGGGGATTCGGAGCCCGTCTGGGCCAGCTCGTGGCGTGATGCGGCGGCAACGATCGCCGCGGGCAGGTCGTCCCAGTCGCCCCGCGCGACGATCGCCCCCCCGGGCTCGGGGGTGGCGTGGGACGCCGCAGCCGGGCGCGAGGGTGCGGTGCCGCAGCCCGGCAGCAATCCCGCAAGGCATAGCACGACAAGGGCTTGCGTGCGGGGTCGTCGACGGCCTCGAATCCACCTATTCAAGCGGGTATCTTGGGTGGAGCGAGGCGGGAGGGGCGGGCCGGGCTCGGGGCGTCTCCGGGAAAGGCCGATCCGTCGGGTGGGCATCGCGTAAACTTTCCGGTTGGGCCCGCGACGATCCGGGGTGTGACCGATCGTGGCGGGCGCTGGAGTGCGTCGCGGGTGGAGATCACGCTTCGAGTGCCGACCGGTCCGGCCCGGGTGGGCTGGGTTGGGGCGGGCGAACGGAACCTCAAGATGATCCGCGAGGCGCTCGGTGTCAACGTCACCGCGCGACATGGCATGGTCCGGCTCAGCGGCGAGCCGGACGCGGTGGTCGTCGCGCGCAACGTGATCGAACGCTTGGCCCGCGAGCGCCCCGGCAGCTCGCGCCAGGAAGTCCTGGACGTCATCGCCGACGAATCGGCCCGGAGGCTCGCGCGCGAGGGTCGCAACGGCGCCCGCCCAGCGCCCACATGGGGCGGCGTCGACGAGCCCGGGCTCATCGACGATCCATCGCGGATCGCGTCGCGGGGCGAGGACGGGTCGGCCTGGCAGGGCGACCTCGCGGTGTACGCCGGCGGGCGACGCATCGCGCCCAAGACGATCAACCAGCGCGCATACCTCGAAGCGATCCGCACCAGCGACCTGGTCTTCGGCATCGGGCCCGCGGGCACGGGCAAGACGTACCTCGCCGTCGCCGCGGCGGTGCACATGATGAAGATCGGCGCGATCAGCAAGCTCATCCTTGTCCGACCCGCGGTCGAGGCGGGCGAGAAGCTGGGCTTCCTTCCCGGCGATATTCAGGCGAAGGTCAATCCCTACCTGCGCCCGCTCCACGACGCGCTGCACGACATGATGGATTATCCGACGATCCGGCGCTTCATGGAGCACGATATCGTCGAGGTCATCCCGCTGGCGTTCATGCGCGGACGCACGCTCAACAACGCCGCGATCATTCTCGACGAGGCCCAGAACACGACGCGCGGGCAGATGAAGATGTTCCTGACGCGCCTCGGGCACGGCTCGAAGATGATCGTCACGGGCGACGCCACGCAGATCGACCTCGAGGACCCGACGCAGAGCGGGCTCATCGACGCGGCGCGCCGCCTGCGGCGCGTGCGGGGCGTGGGCTTCGTCACGCTCGACAAGGAGGACGTTGTCCGCCACACGCTCGTGCAGCGCGTCATCGAGGCCTACGGCGAGGACGAGACGTCCGGCGCGTACGCCCACATGCTCGAGCGTGCGATGCGTGAGAACGGGCACGATCGAACGGACGGTGCATCGTGAGCGAGGGTGGTGGCACCAAGGGCTCGCGCTCCGCGGCGCGCCGGCGCCTGATTCGCGGGCTTGAGACGCGCCCGCGCGCCGACCTGCTGCGTCTCGTGCAGAGCCGCGCGTTCGTGTGGGGCGTCGTGGTCGTCCTCGCGTCGAGCGTGCTGGGCGGGGTGCTGGTGTCTTCCGCTCGTCGTTCGCCCATCGTCGCGGTGGGCCAGGTGATGAACAAGTCCCGCGTGTCGCGGGTGGAGTTCTCGATCGTTGACGAGGCCGCGACGGAGCGGCAGCGGGCCAGCGCGGTCGAGCGTGTGCCCCGCGTGTACGCGGTCGACGCGGCGCTCCTCGAAGAGATCGGCGCCTCGCTGCGCAACCTGCCCCGCGCACTCTCGACCGTCGCGAGCCTCGACGACGTCGCGCCCGACATCCGATCGCAGTTCTCGCTCACGCCCGAGGCGCTCGCGGCGGTGCAGCGCGAGGCGGTCGATGGCGAGGCGACGCCCGCGTGGCTCGATCGCGTCGGACGCCTCACCGAGGGGCTCGAACGCCGCCCGGTGCTCGATGAGCAGACATGGCAGCGTTCGGCGCAGGAGGGCCTGAGCCGGCGGATCGAGCTGCGGTTCGGCGCCTCATCGCTCCTGGTCGATCGTGATCGCGCCGTGAACCTCGCTGATGCCGCCGCGATGCGCGCGGCGATGGAGTCCATCGCGAAGGAAGCGGGCTTCACCGACGCGCTCGCGGGGCTCGTCGTCACGCGCCTGCTGCAGAGCCCGAGGCCGACGTTCCAGTACGACCCCTCCGCGACGACGCAGCGACAGAACGCCGCGGCGGCCGAGGTCCGTCCCGTGCACATCACGATCCAGCGCGGGCAGAAGATCTTCGACCGGGGCGACGTGCTCTCCGCCGAGGAACTGCGTTGGCACCGCGCCGAGCTCGCGGCGTTCGACGCTTCGGCGGAGCGGTGGCGCGTCATCGCACGCCGGGCCAGCGAGTTCACCGCCGCGGGCGCGGTCGTGATCATGGCGGCGGCGTACGTCGTGGCGTTCTGCCCGCGCATCCGGCGGAATCCCTCGCGCATGGCGGCGATCGCGACGCTCTCGATCGGCGCACTGACGATCAGCGTGCTTGTCGCGACGACCGAGCCCTGGCTCATCGCGCTCGCGACGACGGCGCCCACGCTCTTCGTCGCGGCGATCCTGGCGATCGCGTACGAGCGGCGCACGGCGCTTGCGCTCGGCGCCATGCAGGCCGGGCTCGCGTGCATCGCGCTCGATCAACCCGTGGGCATGCTGCTCGCCGCGGCGATGGGCATCGGCACGGGCGTGTGGCACCTCCGCGAGGTGCGCCATCGCAACAACATCATCGGCATGAGCCTGTGGGGCGCCCTCGCGATGGGCCTGGGCGTCGCGATCGTCGGCTTCATCGATCGTCCCACGACGCTGCCCGCGCTCCGACAGCTCGCGATCGACATGGGCTGGGCCGCGGCGGGCCCGATGATCGTGGGCGGGATCGTGCTGTTCATCCTGCCCGTCGTCGAGCGTGCCTTCGACATCGTGACCGGCATGACGCTCATCGAGCTGCGCGATCCGAAGCAGCCGCTGCTGCGCCGCATGCAGGTGCGCGCGCCGGGCACGTACAACCACTCGCTCAACGTCGCGAGCATCGCCGAATCCGCGGCGGACGCCATCGGCGCCGACGGGCTGCTCACGTACGTCGGCGCGCTCTACCACGACATCGGCAAGATGTCCAAGCCCGAGTACTTCGTCGAGAACCAGTCGGGCGGGCCCAACAAGCACGACAAGCTCAGCCCCGCCATGTCGCTGCTCGTGATCGTCGGGCACGTGAAGGACGGCGTCGAGATGGCCCGCGAAGAAGGCCTCCCGCGCACGATCATCCACTTCATCGAGGCGCACCACGGCACGACGCTCGTCGAATACTTCTACCATCGCGCACGCCAGGCGGCCGAGGACGCGGGCGCGAAGGACGGGCCCGAAGAGATCGACTATCGCTATCCCGGCCCGAAGCCGCAGCGGAAGGAAGTCGCGATCGTGATGCTCGCGGACACCGTCGAGAGCGCGACGCGCTCGATGAGCGACCCGACGCCCGCGCGGATCGACCAGCTCGTGCGCACGATCGCGAACAAGCGCCTGCTCGATGGCCAGTTCGACGAGTGCGACCTGACGCTCAAGGAACTGCACGCGATCGTGGAATCGATCAGCAAGACCGTCGCGAGCATCTACCACGGACGCATCGCCTACCCCGGTGGCACGCCGAAGACGCAGACCAAGACGCAGGCTGGCGTGCCCATCACCGCGGGCGGAACAGCGAGCGGGACGAACGGCTAAGCCCCGCAGGGCTCACGCGGTCGGCGCTGCGTGCGTCGCGGGAATGGCGTTCACACTCCTGCCGCCCTCATCGACATACCACTCGTCGATCACGCCGTGCCAGTCCGACATCGATCCGCACGCGATGAATCGCTTCCGCACGTCGTCCTGTCTCGGATGGTGTGCGGCGAACCGCACCGCGAACTTGCGCATGTTGCGCGCGGTGAGATCCTCGGGGCGGCGGGTGCGGGCGTTGGTCGCGAGCGCCAGGTCGAAGTGCTCGAGCAGCACGCCCCGCTGCTCGGCGATCGTAGGCGGCATGGGCGGACGGCCCGCCATCATGTCGCGGGCCTGGCGGAAGATCCACGGATTGCCGATGCACCCGCGCGCGACGCTCACCGCGCTCACGCCCGTGTACGCGAGCATGCGGAAGATGTCGTGCACGTCCCACACGTCCCCCGAGCCGAACACGTAGCGCCCGCGCTCGACGTCCTGCAGCTCGCGCGTGATGTCGCGGAGCAGGTCCCAGCGCGACGGGCCGATGTACTTCTGCTCGACGGTGCGCGCGTGCACCGTGATCCACAGCACGCCGATGTCGAACGCCGCACGCGCGATGCGCAGGAAGTTCTGGGTCATCTCGGGCGTGTCGTCGAAGGAGCGGCGCACCTTGAGCGTGACGGGCACGTGCGCGGGGAGCGCTTCGCGCACACCCTCGATGATGCGGATCGCGCCCTCGGGCTCGGCGAGCCAGTGCCCGCCGCGGGCCTTGCTCGCGATCTTCTTCACGGGGCAGGCGAGGTTGATGTCGATCGAGGCGAAGCCGAGGCCCGACGATGTTGGATCATGAGATGCAACCACAGAGGCGCCGAGACGCAGAGGGGATTCATTGGAATGTGTCGGAAGCTTGGTGTGCGGGCGTCGATCGACGACCGTTGAGGGGCCCGCGTCAGCGCGGCGGCTCGCCGGATCGGCCTCTGCCGGCCTTTCCCCCTGCTTCCTCTCTGTGTCTCCGTGCCTCTGTGGTTGCATTCCCCCCGTCCGCCCGAGCTGCTCGCCCCCCGGCAGACGAAGGTGCCCCGCTGGCATCGCGCCGTCGGCGTACGCCAGCATGCGATACGCGCGATCGGCGCGCACGCCCTGCTCCACCATCTTCAGCGCCGCCGCCGCCATCTCGCGCGGGTCGGAGCCCATGATCTGCCCGACGAGCGGCGTATCGCCCGCGCCGCCCGGGATGTTGTCCTCAAGCTCGCCCAGGTCGGCCTTGGCGAAGCCGCGACCGCCCGCGAGCAGCGTGCGATCGAGCAGCGCCTCGGTCACGCACAGCGGGCACCCGTGGCGTCGGGCGATGAGCCGCATCGCGGCGTCGGAGTACCCCGCCAGCCCGGCCTGGAAGAAGGGCGCGTCGAAGCCCGCGACTCGCCCGCCAAGCCCCGGCGCGAGGCTCCCTCGCTCGGCGACCGCCGCCCCGACACGCTCCGCGACCGCCCGCACGTCGATCTCTTCGCCCCCGGGCGCAATCGCGGGCGAGGGTGGCGTCGCGTTGTTGCCATCGCAACCCATGCCGGGGACGATACGCCGATGGCACACGCGCGGACCCGAACGTCGTCCACTCACCTTCCGCGCGTTCGACGCGCGCCGCACGCCCTGCTCGCGGCCTGCCTCGGCGTCGCGGCGTGCGGGTGTGCGAGTGCGCCCCCCACGCCCGTCGACTACGCCCGCGCGTTTCCCGGGCAGCTCGTCCAGCGCGAGACGCTCGACATCCACGCCTTCCAGCATCCCACCACGCTCGAGTTCACCAACACCACCGCTCGCGCGTTCGGGCCCACGACAATCTGGATCAACCGCTGGTACAGCGCGCCGGTCGAGTCCATCGAGGTCGGCGAGACCATCTCCATCCCGCTCAAGCGATTCCGCGACGCCGAGTCGTTCGCCTTCCGCGCCGGCGGATTCTTCGCCTCGCGCGAGCCCGACACCGTCACGCAGGCGCAGCTCGAAGTCACACGACCCGACGGCACGCGCGAGCTCCTCGGGCTGATCGTCATCGGCGAACGCGAAGACCTCCGCATCGGAGACCTGTGATGGCACGCGTGCTCGTCGTCGGTCCGCATCCTGACGACCAGGAACTCGGCATGGGCGCCACCATCGCCCGCCTCGCGGCGCAGGGCCACGACGTGCTGCTCATCGACGCGACCAACGGCGAGCCCACGCCGCTGGGCGATCCCGCCACGCGGGCGAATGAGGCGCGTGCCGCGCTCGAGGTGCTCAGCGCGCCGGCCCGCTCCGCGGGGCACGCGGGCGTGCGGCGTGTGTGCCTGGGCCTGTCCAACCGCGAGGTCACGCACTCGATCGAGGCGCGACGGCTCATGGCTTCCGTGATCCGCGCGCACCAGAGCGAGATCATCTTCACGCCCTACTTCGAGGACGCGCACCCCGACCACCTCGCCACGACGCGCATCGTCGAGGACGCGCGCTTCGACGCGAAGCTTTCGAAGCTCGAGTTCCCGCGCGTGACCGACGCGTGGACCAGCGCGCCGATCGAGGGCGTGATCGCCTCCGCCGGAGCGAATCTTCCCCCGGGCTCGGGCGGCCCGATCTATCCATGCTGGCTGTTCTACTACTACTGCACGCACCTGCGCCACGTAGCGCAGCCATCGTTCATCCTCGACGCGACCGGCTACGAAGCGACCAAGCGCGGGTCGATCGTCGCGTACCACACGCAGTTCGTCCTGCCCGAGAAGAACCGGCGCATCGTCGAGTGGGTAGACGCCGCGATGACCTACTTCGGCTCGCGCATCGGCACGCCATCGGGAGAGGCGTTCTTCACGCGCGAGCCCGTCGGGCTGTCCTCGCTCGATTCGCTGTGCCTCTGATCGTCCGACGCCCCATCGCCGTGCCGCGCTCGATCGGCAAAGCCGGGATGGTCCTCGCCGCTGGCGTAGGTGATCCGCGTGCCGCACTCCGGGCACCGCTCAGCGCCGGGCGTGCCCGCGAGGTCGTACCCGCACGCCTGGCACGGGATGCGCCCCGAGCGGGGCGTGCCGCGCGGCCTCATGCGCACCAGCGACACCACCATCCCGATCACCAGCAGGATGGCGAGCGTGCGCAGGTGCATCACCATGCCCATGCCGCCATAGGCGATGCTCGCACCCACCGCGAGGGTGAGCGAAACACCGATCCCCAGGGCCCATGCGATCCTGCGCGATCGAGCCACGCCAAAGGCTAGGAACCCACCACCCTTGGTTCATCCGGGCGCGCATCGGCGAACCCTACCATTGCCACCGATGAATCCCACCGTGCAATTGCTCGAGCCCGAGGTCGTCGAACTGGTCCGCGCCGGACGGTTCGGCGAGCTGCGCGAGAGCCTGCGCGGCATCGACCACGCCGACGTCGCCGAGATCCTCGCCGCGATCGAGCCCAAGGACGCGGCGATCGCGTTCCGCTTCCTCCCGCGCGACTTCGCGGGCGAGGTGTTCGCGCACCTCGACTGGGAGCGGCAGCAGGAGCTCATCGAGGAGCTGGGCACCGAGAGCTCCGTGCACGTCATTGAGGCGATGGACCACGACGACCGCGTCGCGCTGCTCGACGAGCTGCCCACCGAGGTCGCGCACCGACTCATCGCCGCGCTCAGCCCCGAGGATCGGCGCATCACGCAGGCGATCCTGGGCTATCCGTCCGAGAGCGTCGGACGACTGATGACGCCCGACTACGTGCGCGTGCGCCCGGACTGGAGCGTGCAGCGCGCCATGGAGCACATCCGCAAGCACGGACGCGACGCTGCGACGCTGCACTGGGTGTACGTGGTCGACGAGCAGGGGCGCCTGGTCGACGACCTCAAGATCGCGACGCTGCTGCTCGCCGACCCGCACGCGAGCGTCGAGTCGCTGATGGACAAGAACTTCATCGCGCTCTCGTGCGGCGCCGACCAGGAAGAGGCCGTCCGCGAGTTCGCACACTACGACCGCACCGCCCTGCCCGTCATCGACTCTCGCGGCGTGCTGCTGGGTGTGGTGACGGTCGACGATGTCGCCGACGTTGCTGAGGAAGAGGCGACCGAGGACATCCAGAAGCTCGCGGGCATGGAGGCGCTCGACGCGCCGTACATGCAGGCCACTTTGCGCGAGATGGTCCGCAAGCGCGGCTTCTGGCTGGGCGTGCTGCTCATCGCCGAGAGCGCGACCATCCTCGTGATGATGTCGTTCCAGGAGAAGCTTGCTGAGGCGCTGGTGCTCTCGCTGTTCGTGCCGCTGATCATCGCGTCGGGCGGCAACTCGGGCAGCCAGGCGTCATCGCTGGTGATCCGTGCGCTGGCGCTCGAGGAGATCGAGCCGCGCGCATGGGCCCGCGTGCTCAAGCGCGAGCTGGTCATGGGCCTGGCGCTCGGATCGATCCTGGGCGTGCTCGCGGTGGGGATCGTGGTGTTCTGGCAGTTCGTGGGCCTGCACGACGAGGAATCGCGATTCGACCCGTTCGTTGTGGGCTTCGCGATCGGAACGGCGATCGTCGGCTGCGTGCTGTGGGGCACGCTGCTCGGCTCGATGTTCCCGCTGCTGCTCAAGCGCGTCGGGCTCGACCCCGCGACGGCCAGCTCGCCGCTGGTCGCGACGATCATGGACTCATCGGGCCTGCTGATCTACTTCACCATCGCGAGCGTGATGCTGCTGTAGCTATACAGCAGTCGTCACCAACATCCCCCGCCGATTGCCGATTGCTTGATCCCTCGCGGCTGCTGCCTGCTCCTCACGCCACCTGTGTGCGCAGCCCGCGGATCGACGCCTCGCGCCGCGCCGGGGCCATTGCCTCGCCCTCCGCGTCGTGCACGAAGTTCTCGCCGAAGCGGAACAGGCGGAAGCTGTTGGCGATCACGAACACGTCGCCCGCGAAGTGGTACGCCGCCGCCAGCGGCACCGCCAGCGTGCCCGTCGCCGCGAGCACGAGCCCGATGACGACGATGACGATCGACGCGGCGATGTTCTGCCCGACGATCACACGCGTGCGCCGCGCGAGCTGCATGAGGAACGGGATGCGGTTGAGATCGTCGGTCATGAGCGCGATGCCCGCGCTGTTCGCCGCGATGTCGCTGCCCGACAGTCCCATCGCCACGCCCACGTCCGCCTCGGCAAGCGACGGCCCATCGTTGATCCCGTCGCCCACCATCATCACGCGCTTGCCCTCGCGGACCATCGCGCGGATCTGCTCGTGCTTCTCCTCGGGCAGGCACTCGGCCTCGATCGAGTCCGCCCCGATCGCCACGCCCACCCGCTTCGCGACGCTCAGGCGATCGCCCGTGAAGATCGCGATCGTGCGCACGTCCAGCTCGCGCAGCTTCTCCATCACCTGGCGCGTGCCGGGCTTGACGCGGTCCTCGAGTCCCACCGCGCCCAGGTACCGATCGCCCAGCATCACGTGCACGCCCGTCATGCCCTCGATGTTGCGCTCGACCGCCTCGACCTGCCCGTGGATGTGCGGGCTCAGCTCGCGGAGCCAACTCGCACGCCCCACGCGCACCTCGCCCATCGGCGTGTGTGCGCGAACGCCCCGGCCGTGGATCTCCTCGTAATCGCTCGACGCCTCGACCTCCACGCGCGCCGCGCGGGCCGTCGTCAGGATCGACTGCGCGAGCGGATGGTTCGAGTGCTGCTCGCCCGCCGCCGCAGCGCGCAGGAGCTCCGCCCCGTCCACGCCCTCGGCGGGCGCGAGGCGCGACACCTCGAACTTGCCGGTGGTGATCGTGCCGGTCTTGTCGAGCACGACGGCGTCGATGTTCGCGGCGCCCTCGAGGAACTCGGTCTTCTTGATGAGGATGCCGAGGCGAGCCGCCGCCGCGAACGCCGCGACGAGCGCGCTCGGGCTCGCCAGCAGCAGCGCGCTGGGGCAGGCGACGACGAGCACCGTCACCGCCGTGATCGCCGCATCGGCGCGCACGAGCGCGTCGGCGCTCTGCGCCTTGATGAACCACGCCACCGCCGCGACCGAGAGCGCGACCGGCACCACGAAGCCCGCGACCTGCTCGATGAGCAGTTGCTTGCTCGTGCGCGTGTTCTCCGCCTCGCGGATGAGCTGGGACACCTTGCCGATCGTCGTGTCCGCGCCGACCTGCGTCACCTCGAGATCGATGTTGCCCGTCAGGTTCGTCGTGCCGGCGTAGACGTCCTCGCCCGCCTGCACCTCGACCGGCGCCGCCTCGCCCGTGAGCGATGCCTGGTTGATCGTCGAGCGCCCACTCGAGACGCGCCCGTCCACCGGCAGGTTCTCGCCGGGACGCACGCGCACCGTCATGCCCACGCGCACCTCCGCGAGCGACACGACCGCTTCCTCGCCGTCACGCACCACGCGGGCCGTGTCGGGCGTCAGGTTCACGAGCGCCTCGATCGCGCGCTGCGCGCCCGACGCCGTCCGACGCACGATCTGGTCCGCGAACAGCAGGATGAACGCCAGCCACCCCGCGGTCTCGTACCGCTGCACCGCCATCGCCGCGAGGATCGCCACGCCCGCAAGCACGCTCGATGAGGGCTTGCCCCGCATCAGCTCCTGGCACGCCGCGTAGAACAGCGGCAGCCCCAGGCAGATCGCCGCGATGAACGCCGGGATCGCCGCGACCTCGTCCGACACCCCGCTCATCCGCGCCACGAACGCCGTGATCAGCAGGATCGCACCCAGGAGTAGCGGGATGATCCACTTCTCGCCCTTGAGCTCGTGGTGAGCGCAGCACTCCATCGCGCTGGGCCCGTGCCCCGCCGCCAGGGCGGCGTCGCGATCGTGGTGGTGGGCGTGGTCGTGAGAATGGCCGTGGTCGTGCCCGTGGTCATGCGAGTGAGCGTGATCGTGGCCGTCGTGAGCGTGGTGCTGCGCCATGCGTGTCCTATCCCCAAGGGCCCCGACGCCCGCCGCGCGTGCGCGATCGGACGCGGGTCGCGAACCCATTCCCAATACACAACCGCCCGCTCTCCCTCGCGGTCGCGTACTCTACGCGCAGGCGAGCGGACTGGTTCGCTCGAGCGGCACGTCCCTGCTGTAGTCCCGCCGCGCACCAAGCCCGGTCCTGCCAGACGTTTCGATCATGAACGAACCCCGACGCATCTCGATCCTGGGCACGGGCCAGATGGGCCTCGTGATGTCCATGATCGCCCTGAACGGGGGGGCGGAAGATCAACCCGCGCCCGAGGTCACGGTCTGGGGACGTGCCGAGGACGACGCGGGTGAGCTCGCCCAGACCCGCCGCTCGGGTCGCCTGCCCGGCTTCGTGCTCCCCGACGCCGTCCGTGTCACGATCCGCGAGCGGGACGCCGTCCGGAACGCCGACCTCATCATCTCCGCCATCCCGGTGCAGCACATCCGCTCGGCGTGGACGCGCCTCGCGGGGCTCGTCCCCCCACAGGCGGGGATCGTTTCCGTCGCGAAGGGCATCGAGACGGGCACCCTGCTCCGCCCGACGCAGGTCATTCAGGACATTCTTGGAGATAATCCCGACGCCCCGCCCCGCCCGGTCGGTGCGCTCAGCGGACCGACCATCGCGCAGGAGCTCGCCCGCTGCCTCCCGGCGACCATGATCGCCGCGAGCGACCAGCCCGACTTCGCCCGCACCATCCAGGTCGCGTTCAGCACGAGCTGGATGCGGGTGTACACCAACGCCGACATGCTGGGCGTCGAGCTCGCCGGAGCGACCAAGAACGTCATCGCGATCGCCGCGGGCATCCTCGACGGCCTCCAGGCCGGCAACAACGCCAAGAGCGCCCTGCTCGCCCGCGGGCTGGCCGAGATCGCCCGCCTCGGGTCCGCGATGGGCGCGAGCGTCGACACTTTCTTCGGCATCGCCGGCGTGGGCGACCTCGCGACCACCTGCTTCAGCCCCGAGGGGCGCAACCGCTCCTGCGGCGAGGCCCTGGGCCGCGGCGAGAAGCTGGGCGCCTACCTCGCCCGCTCGCCCTTCGTCGTCGAGGGCGTCGAGACGACCCGCGCCGTCGTCGCGCTCGCCGAGAAGTTCCGCGTGGACATGCCCATCACGCAGGCGGTGCACGCCGTGCTGTTCGAGGGCATGGACCCGATCGAGGGCATCGCACGCCTGATGGGGCGCCCGCTGCGGAACGAGCGGGTGGTGTAGGGCCGCGCTCCGGACCGCCCCTCGGAACCGCTCTGGCAACGCATACACTTGCCGCGATGACGACGCTCCTCCAGCAGATCACTCCCGGCACGCGCGTGAAGATCGTGCAGCAGGTCCGCCTCGGGTCCAAGGACACGAGCCAGGCCGTCGAGGGCGTGGTGCTGCGCGTGGGCCAGCAGAAGACCGGCTCGTGGTTCGCGCACGCCAAGGACAAGAAGCTCTGGCTCGATCGCGTCGAACTCCGCAAGGACGATGGCGAGCTCGTCGTCGTCAACCTCGACGACGCGACCACCGTGAGCACCATCGGCGCGGCGTGATCCCCCCATTCGGGGCAGAACTGCGTGAAACATGTGTCGAGCACGGACGGAGCACCTTGCACGCGAAGGTTGCTCTTATTAGTTTAGTGCAATGGGCATCCGGGGCCTCGCGTTACAGGCGATCTTCATCTGCTTCGCGGCCCTTGCCGGCTGCGCCGGGCCGCGCCACGACGGCATGATCCCGTTGGAAATCATCGCCGAGCCCAACGGGGCCTCGTACGAACTCGTCCTTGTGGCATCAGACGAACCGCCGCCCGGTGAGATCGCGGTTCGCACGCGGATGCCGGACGGGACGATGGTGAACGGTCTTTATGTCGAGCCGTACACGGGCGATCCCACGACCGTGCCGAGCAAGGTGCCGTGGTACGTCGAACGTGTGGATGGGGATTGGGTTGCCGTATCTCGCCCGATCCATCTCTATCCTCCCCGTCTCGACACATTTAGTGGTTCGCGATTTCATATGGCAATTCCGGTGTTTCCGCATCCCGTCGCGGACCCGAACAGGGCGACACGAGGGCGTGTAGATTATATAACTGGGGAGGGGATAAAGAGATGAGTCCATCCAGCCCGACAGATCATGCTGCGTGCACCTGGGTCGCAACAATTATTCTCTCGATTCTTCTCGCGGTCACTGATGCAACATTGGCGCAAACAATCGTCGGTCACATTCCTGAAGAGATTATAGTGAATGACGCTGGCGATTGGACGCTCAAGACGAGATCCATTGCGCCAATCTCAATCGACGACTTGCACAACTTTGTTCCCGATCAGATTCCAGTATTTAGTTACGATGAAATCGGGAATAAAATAGCAGGCCTGTACTTCGCGAACGAGACTCCAGTGCCGATAGAAACACCATCGACTGCATACCCGGGAATCGTGGTGCTTTCGCCAGACGGATCTTGGCACATAGAGAAGCTATATTGGCGGATCATGCACTACAAGGTTTCGCCGAACCAAACGGTATTCATTCACGGTTCAGAGGACGCCAGAACGTTCCGATCCGATGCCGATGGAATCCTCAGGCCTATCCATGAGCTGCCGCAGCCGCGCGAGATCGACGTATCGGTGACTATCGACGAATCGGGGGAGCCTAACGGGCTAGACGACGATGCATTTGCACGCGCAATTAATCTGGCAATCGGTGATTATGTTGGCTTATTGCAATTCGATAATATCGGATCGCTTGATTTTCTTATCCAGTGGGCTTCGCAAGGCCCATTCGGCGGCGCGAGCGCAGTAGTGTCTGGACGCGGCGAACGCAGTTGGAATGCAGTTAGATTCGCCTTAGAAGCGAGTTATACGGACAATGATTCGGATTCGTTCGAAAACGCAGTTCAGGCAAATTGGCCTCTTTCCAGCACCATTGCATATAGACGTCCGCAACTCACAAACCCCGACTCAACATCCAGCATACTATTGCCAGCTCCGCTTCTGTCGAAGTGGTACAGTGTTGACGCGGGAGATCCATTCGTTATAATCATTAATAATGACCAGGACTGGGATTACGATTCAGCTGATGGCATCTCGCCTGATGCTGTCGATTTGATCGGCTCCCTGATTCATGAGTTTGGACATCATTTTGGTTTTGTTTCTGAGACAGAGTCGATTGCTTCATCGGCATCCTATGACATGATCTCGGGTTGGGACGTATTTAGATTTAGCGAAAGTGATGGTCCGGCCATATCAACTAGCGAGATGGGGAGCGCGGTTAGAGAGCTTCGTCGTGGAAGCGAGGCGTCTGCGGCCACAGGCTTGAATTCGGCGAGTCGGTTCTTCTCGTTAGCTACAGGGGATGACGGCCAGTCGAGTCACTGGAAAGATTTTCAAATTAGTGATGCAGAGTACATCGGGATCATGGATGTTAAAGGGTCTATCGGTGTCTCAGATCTCAAGAATGGTGCCTACCTCCAACCCTCCGACATCCAGGCCTTTGACGTGATGGGTTACGACATTGATGAGAACAACGTCCTGCCAGCGCCGGGGCAGCCAACGTCGAACACGCCCGTTCCCGACGCCAGTGTCAATCCCAATGCGGCCATCGGGTTCACGTGGTCGGCGGGATCGAACGCGTCGGAATACTCACTCTACCTGTACGACCGCGGGCCGATCAGCGAGCCCGAGGCCACGGCGCTCCAGGTCGAGAGCGTGCAGGAGATCGCGTCAACCGCTTACAACCTGCCCGCCAGCACGCTCTTCCCGGCGCGGCGTTACGAGTGGTTCGTGACCAGTCGTAACTGGCGCGGGCTTCGTCAGGGCACGCCCTCCGATTTTACGACGCAGGGCTGCGTGGGCGATTGGGATGGCTCGGGCGGCGCGCCAAACTCCAGCGATTTTCTTGCATTCCTGAACGACACGGGAGCCTTGAGCCCCAGGGCGGACCTCAACAACGATAGTGCGTGGAACTCAAGTGACTTCCTGATCTATCTCAACGCGTACAACCAAGGGTGTTAAAGGGGCTGCAAGGAAGACCAACTACGGCAGCCGATCCGTTCCGAGCCGCTTGAGCGTCGCGGCGTCCTCGTCGGACTGCGCGACGATCGCGTCCACGTCCGCCGCACCCATCCAGGGCAGCGACGCGAGCTTGTCCCGCAGCGCGCCGGGGAACGCCCTGCCCGCGCGCTCGTGCTTCGGGCGGCTCTTCCACATCCGGTGCATCCACAGGTACTGCTCGGGCGCGAGGCGCACCATCGCCTCGATCGCACGCCGGTACCGCGCGGTGAGGTAGAACAGCGGGTCGGGGTGCGCCATGTAGTCCTCGGCGTGGAACGTATCGACCACCTCGACGCGGTACTGGAACGGGCGGGCCGGATCGCGCACCGCGCACCCGCACAGCACCGTCGCGCGGTGCTGCATCGCCACCAGCCCGATCGACTTGTACGTGCTCGCGAGCCTCCCGAAGAACGGCACGAACAGCCCGCGATCGCCCGCGTTCTGGTCCGCAACGAACGCCGCGAGCTCGCCCCGCTCCATCACCGCGGGCAGGCGTCGCAGCGCGCCGAACTTGTCGACCAGCACCATCCCGCGCCTGCCGCGCGTGCGCCGCACCCACGCGTCGAGCGGGCGCACGTCGAGCGGGCGGTATAGCGCGTGCATCGGGAAGCCCAGCAGCGCGAGCGTGTAGCCCAGCACCTCCCAGTTCCCGCAGTGCCCGGTGATGAGCACCACCGGCCTCCCGCGCGACAGCTCCCGCAGCGCCCCCACCACCGACGACGACGGATCGTCCAAGGACAGATCCACCCGCGCGGGCCAGGTGTCTTCCGTCAGCAGGCGCGGCATGAACGCGACCTCGGCGGCGAGGCGGAACAGGTGTGCGTACGCGTCGAGCGACACCCGCTCCACACGATCGCTGGGCCAGTCGGGGAACGCGCGGACGATCGCGGTCCTGGCCCGTTCGACGCGCTTGCGATTGGACCGGAGCGATCCGAACCAGCGCCCGATCGCGTCGCCCGCGCGCGTCGAAGGACCCACCCCCGCGACCAGCGGCACGCCGAGCGCCGCCCGAATAGCGAGGTAGACAAGCGGATCGGTGAAACGCGCCTCGCGCGGGCGTGCCATGCGCGCACGATACGCGGGCGCACGATCAAAGAAAAACCACCCGCCGGAGCGGGTGGTTCGTGGTTCGTCCAGAGGATGCCGTGCTCAGCGTCCGCCGAGCAGCGTGTACAGGCGGTTCTCGTTGATCACGGGGATCGACGTCGCGGTCGCCCGCTGGAAGAAGTCGTCGTACTGACGCGCGAGCGACTCCAGACGGATGTACTCGCGGATCACCTCGACCGGCGCCGTCGCGGCGGGCTTCGGCGGGAGCACGGGGCGACGACCCAGGATCAGGAAGTCGAGATCGCCCGTCACGTCGTCAGCGACCTCCGCGCCCCACTCGCGGACGCGAGCGACGATGTCGTCGCGCTCGAGCGGGGTGTACTGCCCGTCGTGGTTGGCGTCGAAGTTGCCGAACACCACCACGCGGTACACCTTCTTCGGATCGAACACGGGGTTGGCGATCACGTCGCCCTTCACCACCGGGTTGCCGCGGGTCTGGAACAGGACGCGGCAGGTCGAGCTGTTCTCGCCGACGTTGACGACCTCGAGCGAGGCCTTGGGCGCGGCGTAGTTGCCCTGCGCGTCCGGACGGATCTGCGACGCGTTGTTGTACACGCCGAAGGTCATGCCCACGCGGGCCTTGTCCTTGCGTCCCAGCGAGATGTACACGAGGTTGTCCGCGGGCGACAGGGCCGAGACCTCGCCGTCGACCAGCGCGAACTCGTCGGTCACGCGGAACTGCTGCGCCCCATTCTGCCCGCGCAGCTCGGCGAGCTGGTTCTCAAGGATCAGCTTCTGCTCGTTGAGCTCCGCGATGCGGGACGTGAGCGTGGTCTCGATCTCGCTCGCGCTGCTCTGCGACTCCGCGACGCGCTGCGCCATCTGCTGCTCGATCCCGCCCAGACGCTCGCGGTAGTAGTCCGCGTCCTGCGACAGGCGACCGACCTGCTCCTCCAGCGCCGCGACCTGCTGCTCGAACTCCGACTGGATCTCCGACACGCGACGGCGCTCGTTGACCAGGTCCGTGTTCGCCGCCTCGCGCGCACGCTCGGCCTGGGCCACGCGCGTCTCGAGGTTGCGGATCGTCGAGTCACGCGCGCCGATCGTCGCCAGCAGCGACTGCCCCGCCGCGCCCGGCACCGCGGCGATCTTCTCCTTCACCTGGTCCAGCCCGTCGCGGGCGTTGCCCGTCACGCTGCGGGCCAGCTCCTCGCTCGCGCCCTTGAGGTAGCCCACGAGCGACTGGTTCCGCGGCTTCACGCTCACGAGCCGGCGCACGTCGTCCGACGAGCGTTCGCCGTCGGAGACGAAGTCGCTCGTGTCCGCCTTGAGCTGCGCGAGCTCGCTCTTGGCCTGGTTCGCCTTGCCGAAGTAGATCAGCCCAAACACCAGCATGCCGAACGCGACGACCGCAAGGATCGCAATCGTGACGTTCGCGCCCGTGCTCGAGTTCCCGCGAGATGCCATGCACCACACTCCTGCGCCAACCGGCAGCCTCGCCGGCGCGGGCCGAATCTCGGGCCCGACTCATTCCACCCCGCCAGGGCCTCCGGCCCCGACACGGCGTCTCACACACTTCCCAACGGGATCGCGTCCCGGACGCACCGATGCTCCGGCACCCGCCCGGCTCGCTCCATGCGTCCGGGCCGCTCGACACCCGCGCGAACCCTTCCGGGCGCGCGGGGTCCCTCGCGGGGCGACATGCTAGCCAATCCCTCGCACGCTCGCAGCGGTCGCGAGCCGTTGCCACGATCGGGTACGTCCCGCGGGGGCCCCGGTTCCGCGACCCGGTTCCGCCCACCGGTTCCGCCCCCGGTTTCAATCTCAGGCCCGTCCGGGCTCAGGGCGCCTCGGGGATCCCCACGAGCATGCTGGGCTGGAGCCGCGCCCGCGGGCCCTGTGCGGTCGTGACGGTCTCCCGCAGGGCCGCGCCGTTGAACAGGTTGTACGGATGCCGCTTCCGCGTGTCGCGGAGCGTCGCGCTCTCGACGCCCGGGCTGTCCACCGGGTCGTGGTCGCCCTTGCCGAAGACGCCCACCGTCACGCTGCTGCTGTTCGCCCCGTGGTGGAAGAACGCCTCCTCGCCGTCGGCCCGCAGGCGGACCGCCGCCTGCTCGGCCGCCTTCCGGAACTGCGCGAGCTCGCTCGCCGTCGGGCGACGCCGCTCCGTGGGAGGCAGCCCGTACACGCCCACCTGCAGCGTGTAGAGCGCGCCGGGCCCGCGCGTGGCCCGCACCCCCTTGAGGTCGTATGACGCGAGCCGCGGATCGACCGCCGTCGCTCCGGGATCGGTCTCGGGCGGGAGCAGCAGCGCCTGTGCGAACACCCGCTGGCCCTGGTACTCGGCCTGTCGCACGCGCTTGAGCTCCGCCTGGGCCGCGGGGGAGCCCGGATCGTCGTACGACCCGGTACAGATGAACAGCCCCTGCCCGCGCTGCTCGACCCGCGCCTCGGGCGCGCCCGCGTCCATCGTCCGCTGCAGCACCACCCGGGATTGGTCCGGCGCGGTGCCCTCGGGGAGACGCACGAGCATGATGGTCCAGCGATCGAGCGTGCCGCGCGGGGTTGTCCGCGGGGTTGTTCGGGAGCCCGATGCATCGCCCGAGCCGCTCCCGAAGAGGGCCTGGCCCTCACGCTGCACGTTCGAGTCCGGGCCTGAGTTCGGGGCTGTGTCGCCCGCGCATCCGCCGAGCACCACGAGCAGCCCCGCGGCACCGGCGCAGGCCAGCGCGCACGGTCCGCGCAGCGTCAAACCCCTCCCCTGCTGCAGGGAGAGTACGCCCCGGATTCCGTTTGTTCGGTACCGGTCTGGGGGGGTGGCGTGAAGATTTCCCGTTCGGGTCCGAGTCATCGTTATTGCATCAAAGTCTTTGTGTGGCATGATATTACGAGAAATGTTCCCCGCAGAATGGCTCTTGATGCTTTCGCGTGACGCCTGACGATACACAGTGTGTGAGGGGCAAGGAGCCCCAAGCCGTCGGGCGTGGCACGAAACTCCGCCAGGTGGGGCGGGGTCGGGCCGGTGGACGTCTGGCGAGACTCTACGGAGGTGTCTGGATGTCGGATCTGTCTTCTATCAATGCTGCGGGCGTGGGTCGCACCGCGACCAGCTACGCGCTCCCCGGCGCTTCGGCGGGGGCAAGCGCGGAACGCGTTCGGGCGGAAGCGCCGGTGCGCGGCGATCGGGCCGAGTTCTCCGAAACCGCGCGGGCGCTCGCGCTCCTCAAGAGCCTGCCCGAGCTGCGCGAGGACCTCGTCGCCCGCATCCGCACGCAGATTCACGACGGCACGTACGAGACGCAGGACAAGCTCGACGCGGCCCTGGGCGGACTGCTCGAGGACATCGACACGCTTCCTTGAGCGTGCGAGATCGAACCCGCGCGGGTGAGGTCACAGGGGATCGCCCCGAAGCCCGCTCGCTCACGAATATCCATGGTCGGTGGAGGGGCCGCGGGTCGAACGATCCGCGGCCCTGTCTTTTGGGCAATCGGGCGCGACGGACGCTAGACCGCGGCCTTCGCGGCCCGCGCCTCGATCTTCTCCCGCGCGATCATCGCCGCGCCCACCACGCCCGCATCATCCTCGAGCTTGCTCGTCACGACGCGAAGCCGCTCCGCGCACAGCGAGGGGAACGCGAAACGCTTCGCGCTCTCCTGCACACGATCAGCGAAGGGCCGACCGATCGCCTCGGTGAGCCCGCCCCCAAGGACAACGAGATCGATCGACAGCAGCGTCACCACGCTCGCAACGGTGATGCCCAGGAACTGCGCCGAGTCGTCGATCACCTCGACCGTCAGCGGATCCCCGCCTTTGTACGCCTCGGCGAGCGTCTTGCTCTTGATCTTGTCGAGGTTCCCGTCCACCAGCTCGGTGATCTTCGACGGGCGGTTCGAGCGGATCAGGCGGACGATGCGATCGACCACGGCCGTGCGTGAACAGTTGTGCTCGACGCTGCGGTGTCCGGGCGGGTTGTTGGGGATCAGGACCATGTGCCCGATCTCGCCCGCGGTGAGCAGCGGGCCGTAATAGAGCCCGCCGTTGATGACCAGCGCGCCCCCGATGCCGGTGCCGACCCACACGCCGATGGCGTTGAGCTCGCCCGCCGCGGCGCCGGCGCGGACCTCGCCGTAGAGCGCGACGTTGACGTCGTTGTCGACGACGACGGGGATGCCGAGGCGCTCGCCCAGCAGCGAGGCGAGCGGGACGTCGTTCCACTTGAGGTTGACGGCGGTCCGCACGAGCCCGCGCGCGGGATCGACCGCTCCGGGCGCGCCGATGCCGACGCCCGCGGTGTCGCCCACGTTGACGCCCGCGCCGACGCACGCCTCCTTGCAGCCATCGACGATGCGTTCGAGCACGGCGCTCAGCCCGTCCTCGGGCTTGGTCTTGCGTTTGGAGCGGGCGACGACCCTGCCGCGGTGGTCGCACACGCCGATCTGCATGTTCGTGCCGCCGAGGTCGATTCCGATGATGGGCGCGTCGATGGACATGCGGGGTTCCCTCGCTCCAGAGAGGATCGGCGAGTGTATGGGGACGCTTCAGCCCGGGCGTTGGGATCAGAGCGTCCGGACGGGGAGCGCGACCACGTCCGCCTCGAGCGAACGGGCCGCGGCGAGGAGCGAGGCCTGCTCCACCTCGTTCCGCGCGACGACGAACATCGAGCTCCCGCTGCCCGAGACGTGCACCGGCGCGGGCAGCGCCGCGCGGGCCCGGGCCAGGATCGAGCCGAACGTCGGGACCGCCCGGGCCGCGGGCTCGGCGAGGTCGTTGAACGCCCCCGCGGCGATCGCGCCGGGGTCGCTCGAGCGTGCGAGCGTGCGCACGCGGGGCTCGTCCAGCGGGCGGGACGAGGCGTCGTACGCGCGGTACACCTCGCGCGTCGGGCAGCCCACGCCGGGCAGGAGCAGCACGAGGCGCAGGGCGAGCGGTGGGACGCGTTCGATCTCGTCGCCAAAGCCCGAGACGATCGCGGGGCGCGGGGGGGCGAGCGGCGCGTCGTCATCGAGGAAGAACTCGACGTCGCTGCCGATCGATCGGGCCGCGCGGCGCAGATCATCGGCGGGCGCCGAGCCGGGCCCGCTCGATTCCTCGATGAGCACGCGCGCGAGCAGGAGCGTCGCCGCGGCATCGGACGATCCCCCGCCCAACCCGCCGCCGACCGGGACGCGTTTGTGGACACGGACGTGCACGGGCGGCACGCGCACGCCGCGCGGCGCGAGCAGGCGATCGAGCGCGTCGAGCGCGCGGACGCATAGATCCTTCTCCGGGGGCCAGTCGATGGGCGAGGGGCGCGGCGCGTCGTGGGCCCATTCCGCGCCCAGCGTGAACCGCTCGGACGAGCCGAAGGGAGCATCCGCGACGCCCGCGCGGGGCGTCAGCACGACGTCGTCATGAAGGTCGATCGCGGACATCCAGGAGCAGATGCGATGCCACCCGGCCCGCGCCGCGCCCGCGGGCTCGGGCGGCGCGACGCCCAGCGCGAGGTTCACCTTCGCATGCGCCCGGCGTGTGACGCTCCCATCCACGCCCGCAGCGTATCCTGATGTGGGAGGCGACCAATGGGCGCGAGCGTGGGCGACCTGGCGCGGGCGATGCAGTCGTTCGCGCCGCTGGAGGACGCCGAGTCGTGGGACCGCGTGGGCCTGCAGGTGGGCTCGCGCTCGCAGTCCATCGATGGGCCGGTCCTCCTGACGATCGACCTGACGGAGAAGGTGCTGGAGGAGGCGCTCTCGGTCCGCGCGAGCGTGATCCTCGCGTACCACCCCCCGATCTGGGAGCCGATCGACCGCCTCACCGACGCGACGCCCAGGCAGAAGCTGCTGCTCCGCGCGATCCGCGCGGGCCTCGCGATCTACACGCCGCACACCGCGCTCGACGCCGCGCCGGGCGGCATCGCGGACTGGCTGTGCGAGGGATTGAGCGCGAGCGGCGTGGTGGGCAAGGTCGCGGGCGATTGCCGGGCGCTCGAGCCCGCGTCGCGCCGCGACGCCAACCGCGAAATGAAGATCGTCACGTTCGTGCCGTCGTCGCACGTCGAGGCGGTGCGGAACGCGCTCGCGTCGGGCGGCGCGGGCATCATCGGGAAGTACCGCGTGTGCTCGTTCGCGATCGACGGCACGGGGACCTTCCTTGGTGGCGAAGGCTCGCGCCCCGCGGTGGGCGAGGCCGGGAAGCTCGAGCAGGTCGCGGAGGTGCGTCTGGAGATGGTGTGCTCGCGCGCCGCGCTGCCGCTGGCGCTGGCGACGCTGCGCCACTTCCATCCGAACGAAGAGCCCGCGATCGACGTGTACGCGCTCGAGGGCGAGGCGCGCCGCGGCGTGGGCCCGGG
>JAVEWV010000001.1:0-334492 GCA_034004365.1 Phycisphaerales bacterium | reverse complement strand
ACGTGTCCCAAGAAACACGACCCACGAGGCGCCCACGCCTCGGGCAAGCCAGTACACAGCCACCGCGCCGCGGCAGCATTCCGAACATGTGGGAGCGTCTTGCCTCTCTCCGGCGACGACGACACCCACCACCCTCCCGGCTATGACCTCGGGAGCGTATAACGTAAAGAATGGCCGGAGTTCCGGGCCGGGTCAAGCCTCATGCCCGGATATGCGACCGGAACTTTCCCTGATCGGGCCCGAGATCTACGACAAGATCCGGCTGATCCGACAGGCTTACCCAGATTCACACGTCCCGCCCGGGCGATCCACGAACATCGTCGGTGGGGTCAGTCCTGATGCCGCTGGCGGAGCTTCGTGCTCAGGCGGAGCATCAGCGCCACCCGCTCGAACTCGTCCACCCAGTCCTGGAGCGTCGCCGCGACCTCGTCCGGCGGCACCGGGGCCCCGGGCAGGGGGCAGGACGCCCCGAGCTGCCGCGCGGCGAGCGCCCGGTACCGCGCCAGCGTCCGGTCCCCGAAGAGCGACATCAGGTCGAAGTCCTCGTTGAGGAAGAGCACCACGGGCACCCGCAGTCCGCCCGCCAGCATGATCCGCCGGGCCAGGTCGGCGTGCTCGTCCCGGTCGACGATCCGCAGGTCGATCTTCCCGGGGTTCGCCCGGGCGATGTGGTCGAGCATCGGGACCTGCTGCACGCAGTCCCCGCACCAGACCCCGCTCGACACCAGCACCGGCATCCGGCGTGAAAAGCTCCCGATGAGCCGCGACTGCTCGCCAGTCAGATGCACGCGGGCGTGGAAGTCGTTCCAGGCCGACTTCTGCCCGGGGTTGCCCGTCGCGACGTAGTCCTCGTACGACAGCCCGGCGTCGAAGGTGGAGCGCAGGAACGTGGGATCGAGCAGTGGGGCGGTCGCGGTGGTGGTCATTGGTTCCCCTGGTTTCTCGCGTGAACGGTCGCGCCGGGCGCGGACCGGTCTGGCCTGGTGGGTGCGCATCATGCGATGCGTGCGTGTGCCCCCGCGTGACGCGCCGCGGCGATCGCTCGATGCAGAATGTGCGGTTCTTCATTTCACGTTCACCGTGCCCCCATTCCCTCGCGGCATATTCCCCGTGTCCGAGCGAGTGCGTCGCGTGATGCCTCGCACGGGCCGACCGAACGGAGGTGCTGGAATGAACTGGGACCAGGTCGAGGGCAAGTGGAAGCAGCTCAAGGGCCAGGCCAAGCAGCGCTGGGGCAGGTTCACCGATGATGACCTCGACGTCATCGCCGGCAAACGGGACGTGCTGGTCGGGAAGCTCCAGGAGGCCTACGGGCAGACACGCGAGAAGGCGGAGGCGGATGCCGACGAGTTCTGCACCCGCTGCCGCTGCGACAACTGAGCGGCATCGATGAAGGACCACGCCTGATCCGCCCCGCCTCGCCATGAGGCGCACGTTCAAGAAGGGATGGACGCGATGAACATCGACAGCCTGAGCAAGCTCATGATCGATCAGTTGAAGGACCTGTACAGCGCGGAGAACCAGATCGCCGAGCTGCTCCCGAGCATGGCCGCGGCGGCGAGCGACCATCGCCTTCGGGAGGCGTTCGAGTCGCATCTGACGGAGACGCGCGAGCAGATCTCAAGGATCGAGCGGCTGCTCGAGCCGACCGAGTACAGCCCGCGCGGGCATCGATGCGACGCGATGGAAGGGCTGGTGTGGGAGGCGAAGGAGATGATCGAGATCGGCGACCCACGCGTTCGTGACGCCGCACTGATCTGTGCTGCGCTCAAGATCGAGCACTACGAGATCGCGACGTACGGCAGCGTGCGGGCCTACGCGAAGATGCTCGGCTGGGAGCGTGCCGTGAAGCTCATCGAGCAGTCGCGCCAGGAGGAGTTCGGCGCCGATGAGGCCTTGACGGAGCTCGCGGAGCAGAGCCTCAACGCGTTCGCGGTGGTGGGCTCGACGCCAACGGCCTGAGAAAAGCAGGTGGTTGCGGCCGGTGGTCGCCATCTTGCCGGCGTGGAGCAGTGAGTGATCCTGCTCCACGCCGGTTCATTGCGCTCGGCGAGCGCGGACTGCTCATCCCTGTCCGGCGACGCGGTCGATCTCGGCGATCGTCGTCACGCCCTCGCCGACCAGTCGCCATCCGAACTGCGGGAGCGTCGTGAACAGCCCGTTCTCGATCACCCTGCGCATGCCCTGGATGCTCGCGCCGGTCAGCACGATGTCGCGCAGCTCGTCGTTGAAGTCGAGCAATTCGTAGATGCCGCGGCGTCCGCGGAAGCCGGTCTTGAGGCAGGCGCTGCACCCCACGTCCGCGTAGGCCCTGGTCGCGCCCATCAGGTGCCGGCCCATCTTCGTGACGTCGCCCGGCTTGAGCGGGACCTCGGTCTTGCAGTTCTCGCACAGCACGCGCACCAGGCGCTGCGCGAGCACGAGATCGAGCGAGTTCGCAACGAGATACGGCTCGATCTTGAGGTCGAGCAGGCGGAACACCGCCGAGACGGTGTCCCGCGCGTGCAGCGTCGAGAGCACGAGGTGCCCGGTCATCGACGCCTGCATCGCGGTGCGTGCGGTCTCCTCGTCGCGGATCTCGCCCACGAGGATCACGTCCGGGTCCTGACGCAGCACGGAGCGCAGCAGCGAGCCGAAGGTGTTCCCGCGGATCTCGCCCACGGGCATCTGCGTGACGCCGGGGAGCTGGTACTCGACGGGGTCCTCGATCGTGACGACGTTCCGCGCCTCGCGGTCGATCTCGCGGAGCACGTTGTAGAGCGTCGTGGTCTTGCCCGAGCCCGTCGGGCCCACCGACAGGATCATGCCCTGGTCCTCGCCCGCGCTGCGGCGGAGGCGCTCTTCCATGTAGGGCATCAGCCCGAGGTCGGCGATGGAGCGCGGGACGTCGCGCAGGTCGAGCACGCGCAGCACCATCTTCTGCCCGTGCACGCTGGGCGTGAAGCTCACGCGATAGTCCACCCGCCGATCGGGGAATCGCGTCGAGAAGTGGCCCTCCTGGATCGCATCGCGCGCCGCGCTGTGCATCCTGCACGCCGCCTTGATGAGCCCGCCGCACAGCTCGCCCACGCGGTTGGGCAGGTCCACCACCCAGACCATCTGCCCGTCCACGCGCATGCGCACGACGATCCGGTCGCCCTTGGGCTCGAGGTGCACGTCCGTCGCGCGGCTCTTGCTCGCGACACGCAGCATCGCCAGCATCGCCCGTGGGCCGTCGCCCGCGCTCGCGAGCGCGTCGGTCTTTTCGTCTCCCGCGTCGAGCATCGTCACCGGCTCGGGCGGCTCGTCCTTCGGCGGGAGCTGCGCGAGCACCGCGTCGAGCGCCGTCAGCCACGCGGGCGGGGCGGAGGGCGCCTCGGGCTCCGCGCGCCGGCGGAGCCTGCTCGTCTTCGTCGGAGCCGTCGTGCCCGAGCCGTTGGTCGCGGGCGCGTCCTGGCGCGCGGGCGTGGGCGGGGCCTCGGCGGGGTCCTCGTCGAGCAACGCCATCGCGACCTCAACGATGAACTCCTGCCCGCCGATCGAGATCAGGTCGCCCGGGTTGAGCGGGCTCTCGCGGACCGGCACCTCGTTGACCCGCGTGCCATTCCGCGAGCCCAGGTCCTTGAGCCACGCGCCGCCGTCCTCGCCCAACTCGACCATGCAGTGGTAGCGGCTCGCCCGCTCGCCCGTCAGGCGGATGAGGTTGTCGGGGTTCCGACCGAACGTGATGGGAGTCTGGCCCACGATCACGGGGGCACCCCGCCCGTCGATCGCCCGGATTTGCAGCCGCTCGTCCATCTGTCCCCCTGGGCCCGTCCCCCTGCGGTTGGCCCGCCCCCGGAATCAACTCGTCCCAGTCTACGCCCGCTATGCTCGAATCCGGGAGGTTCGGATGTCAAGGCAGCGTCTCATTGCATACGCCGTTGCGGCCGCCGTGATCGCGGTCGTCGCGGTGGTCGTGCTCCAGGCCCGGCGTGGGATGGACGACGAGCTGGTCCGCGAGACGGGCGGGCGGCTAGTCGAGCGTCTGGAGGTGGAGCCCGAGTCGCGTGAGTACGTCCGCGGGCTGTTCCCCGCCGCGCACGACGTCGCGTTCCAGAAGGCTTATGCGCAGGCTTCGGGCTCGGGGCGGGCGGCGTCGCTCGATTGGAACCGCTACGCCAGTGCGCTGCTGGACGAGATGTCCCGCGCCGCCCGGGCCGCGGGTGCGGGGCACGTGGCGGACGAGATCGACGCCAACGCCGCGGCGTGGCGGACCGAGGGGTATCCGGTGGAGCTCGTGCCCGAGTAAGGCGCGTCCGAACTCGCGCCCGCGCACCCTACCATCCGCCCGCCATGATCGACCTCAAGGACCTGCGCGAGAATCCCCAGAAGTACGCCGAGGGCTGCCGCAAGAAGGGCTCGGGCGTGGACATCCCGCGCCTGGTGGAGCTCGACGCGCGCCTGCGCACGCTGCGCACCGAGCAGGAGACGCTCCGCGCCGAGCAGAACCGCCTCGCGAAGGAGACCGGCCCGCAGATCGGGAAGCTCCAGGGCCAGCTCAAGAGCGCCCAGGGCCCCGAGCGCGACGCGCTCCAGAAGCAGATCGACGAGATCAAGAGCCGCCCGCAGCAGCTCAAGGCCAAGATCGAGGCGATCGAGCCCGAGATCGCGCGCATCGAGCCCGAGCTGCACGCGATGCTCCTGAGCGTGCCGCTCCCGCCCGACGACGACGTGCCCGTCGGCACGTCGAGCGACGACAACGTCGAACGCGAGCGATGGGCGCCCGACAACTGGGACTGGAAGAAGTCCTTCGAGCAGAACCGCGGCTTCACGCCCCGGAACCACCTCGAGCTGGTGCGCGACCTCAAGCTCGCCGACTTCGAGCGCGGCGTCAAGCTCTCGGGCTCGCGCAGCTACGTCCTCACGGGCGACGGCATGCGCCTGCACCAGGCGGTGCTCCGCTTCGCGATGGACATGATGGTCGGGAAGGGCTTCGAGCCCATCAGCGTGCCCGTCATCGTGCGCGAGGAGGCGATGGTCGGGACCGGCTTCTTCCCCGCCGGGCGCGAGCAGGCGTACCACATCAACGAGAGCCAGCGTCAGCACGCCGACGATCCCGAGGCCAAGAGCAAGGGCCAGGACCTGTACCTCACCGGCACGGGCGAGGTGGGCCTGATGGGCCTGCACATGGACGAGATCCTGGACGAGGCGAGCCTGCCGCTGCGCTACTGCACCGTTTCGACGTGCTTCCGGCGCGAGGCGGGCGCCGCGGGCAAGGACACCGCGGGGCTGTACCGCATCCACCAGTTCGACAAGGTCGAGCAGGTCGTGATCTGCCGTGCGGATGAGCAGGAAAGCCGGCGCTGGCACCGCGAGATGATCGCGTACGTGCAGGAACTGCTCCGCGCGCTCGAGCTCCCGCACCGCCTGCTCCAGTGCTGCACGGGCGACCTCGGGCCCAAGAACGCCGACATGATCGACGTCGAGTGCTGGATGCCGGGGCGCGGCGCGATCGGCGCGGACGGCGTGCCCGCGGGCGATTTCGGCGAGACGCACTCGGCAAGCCGCCTGTACGACTACCAGTGCCGCAGGCTCAACATGCGATATCGCCCGAGCGGCGAGGGTGCGTCCGCAAGCTCCAAGCCCGCGACGGTGTTCTGCCACTCGCTCAACAACACCGTCGCCGCGAGCCCGCGCATCCTCATCCCCATCCTCGAGATGCACCAGCAGAAGGACGGCACGGTCCGCGTGCCGAAGGCGCTGGTGCCGTACGTGGGGAAGGAAGTGGTGGGGACCTGATCGCGTTCGCTCAACCGGCGCGCCGGAGGCTCGGCCCGCGCGATCCTGCATCCAGCACAAACCACGCACGGCGATCGCCCGGGCGTGCGTTGTAGTCCGGGCCTTCGTTGATCTCACGCACATCTTCGAGCCAGATCAGCGTCGCGCAGCGTGCCGAGCGCTTGAGCGCCCAGAACGCCACGTCCGCGCGCACGCCGGCGTCGAATCGTGCTCGCAGCCCGCGCACGCCCCGCGGTGTCAGCCCCTCGAACTGCTCGACGCGTGCCGCCCGCGCCATCGCGCCGAACGCGCCGCCGCTCGCCTTGAACCAGATCGCGTCTCCCACGCCCACCCGCCCGAACGGCGCGATGCGCGAGCGCGACAGGCGGGCCTCGATCGTCTTCTCCCCGCGGAGCATCGCGTCGATGTAGCGTGCGTGCACGATCGCGACGTGCGTGCGACGCACGCGCCGTTCACCATTCACTGTGTCCGTCGCGCTCAGCGCGGGGAGTGGGGCGAGTGTCGCCATGCACAAGTGTTCGGCTCGTGTGACTAGCCGCGTCGAGCGATCCACGAACATGAGCGGACGATTGCGATTCGACCGAGCGCGGGGCACGCGCTTGGGTGGGCGTTCAGCGCCTGGCTTTCGCCATGCGCTGGATGGTCGCGCTGGTGCTGCGTCCCGGCACCATCTCGACGATCTCCACCCGCCCGCCGCGCGACTCGACGATCTCGTGACCGATGACCTTGTCGGGCGTGTAGTCGCCGCCCTTGACGAGCACGTCGGGCCCGATCGCGCGGAGGAGCGCTTCGGGCGTGTCCTCGTCGAACATCACCACGGCGTCGACCGCCGTGAGGGCGCTGAGCACGCGGGCGCGATCGTCCTGCGTGTTGATCGGTCGGTCGGGGCCCTTGAGACGCCGGACCGATGCGTCGCTGTTGAGCCCGACGATGAGGAAATCGCCCATCGCGCGCGCCCGCTCGAGCAGCGTGACGTGCCCGGCGTGCAGCACGTCGAAGCACCCGTTGGTGAACACGACCTTGCGCCCCGCGTCGCGATGCACGCGCACCTCGACGAGCGCCTGCGCGAGCGTGCGCTTCTTGCCGTCGAGCCCGCCCGACTCGATCAGCAACTGGTGGTGCACCCGGTCGAGCGGGATGGGCACGCACCCGAAGACCTCGACCTCGAGCCCCGCCGCGGCGTTCGCGAATCGCACGGCGTCGGGCCATTCCGCGCCGTTCGCCCGCGCCGCCGCGAGCGCCGCGAGCATCATGTCGCCCGCGCCGGTGACGTCGTAGACCTCTCGCGCGATCGTCGGGATGCCGACCGGCTCCTCGCCGTGCTGCTGGAGGAGTGCGCCGTGCTTGTCGAGCGTGAGGACGACGCAATCGAGATCGAGGTCGTCGAGCAGTCGGCGCGCGAGGCGGGCGTTGTGCCCCGCGCCGGCGCGGTCGACGTCGGTGCGCATGCCCGTGGCGAGTTCGGCCTCGGTGCGGTTGGGCGTGATGGTCGTGGCGCGGGCGTACTTCGCATAGTCGCGGATCGCCGCGGGATCGACGAGGACTTCCTTCCCCGCGCGTCGCGCGAGGTCGATGACGCGCTTGCACAGGCTCGCGTGGCAGACGCCCTTGTTGTAATCCTCGATGCACACGACGTCGGCGCGCGGGAGCAGCCGCTCGAACGCACGCACGATCTGGTCGAGCACGTGGGCCGAGACGGGCTCGCGGCTCTCGACGTCCATGCGGAACATCTTCTGCGGGTGGCGCGCCTGCGCGAGGCCCACGAGGTTCCGCTTGACCGTCGTCGGACGGGAGCGGTCCGTGATGAGCCCCGCGCCGTCCACGCCCTGCGCCTGGATGAGTGCGCGGAGAAGTTCGCCCTCGGTGTCGTCGCCCACCGCGCCGACCGCGATCACGCGTCCACGCAGGGCCGCGAGGTCGAGGCACACGTTCGCCGCGCCGCCGGGGCGGCTCTCGCTGGTCCGCACGTGCAGCACGGGCACCGGCGCGTCGGCGGACAGACGCTCCGCGTCGCCCATGAGGAGCTGGTCGAGCATGAAGTCGCCCACGACCAGTGCCGTGAAGGGTTTCCAGTCCGCGAGGTGTTCGAGCAGTCGGTCCATGCGCTCCCGCCCGTCCGTGCCGGGGTGCGAATCCCGCGATTCTAGCGCGCTCCTTGCGTTCCGCACAAAGAACGAACATGCTCGATCAGGCCGATCTCGTCCATGTCAACCTCATCCACGCCGAGCCCGTTCGTACCGGCCCGATGGAACGCGAGCCCAAGCCGAGGCACCACGAACGCGACGCCGGGCCGCTCGCGGTGCGCGAGCTTCGTCCAGTCCTTGGGCGTCGTGATGACCGCCTCGGGCGTGTGGCGTTCGACGCCCTCGCGCACGCGGTCCATCGCCGCCGCTCCGTACGCGTCGTGGTCGCGGAGTGCGAGCGTCTCGACATGGCCCTCCGCGCCGATCGCTCCGCACACTCGATCAATGAAAGCGATGGGATTGCCGATCGCGCACACCGCGAGCACACGCCGCCCACGGAGCCATTCGACGGGTTGTTGGATGGTCGCTGATCCGCCCGGCTCGTGCACGTCCAGCGCCGTCCAGGCGTGCTCGCACGCGCCGACGCGCGCACGCGGCGAGAGCGCACGCACGCGCTCGACGAGCGAGCGCAGCTCGTGCTCACTCACGCTCTCCGCGCGAGTGATCACGACGTGCGTCGCGCGCGCGAGCGAACCAACGGGCTCGCGGAGCCACCCCGCCGGGAACACGCGATCGTCCAGCGTGCGTCGCGTCGCGTCGATCAGCACGAGGTCCATGTCCCGCGCGATCTTCCGGTGCTGGAATCCGTCGTCGAGCAGCACGCACCCGACGCGCGCGCCCTCTTCGCTCGCGAACAGCTCGCGCAGGCCCGCCACGCGATCCGCGCCGACGACCACCGGCACGCCCGGGAGCGCCGCGGCGTACTCACGCGCCTCGTCCGAGCCCTCGGGCCCCGCGCGATACCCGCGCATCGCGATGCACGGCGTCACTCCCGCGTCCAGCAGCCCGCGCGCGAGCGTCATCACCATGGGCGTCTTGCCCGTGCCGCCGAGCGTGAGGTTCCCGACGCTCACGACGGGTCGATCAAGCCGCGTCACGCCCCGCCCCGCGTCGAACGCGCGGTTGCGTCGCGCGACCTCCCACGCGTACGCCGGCGCGACGAGCCGCGCGAGCGCGCCCGCCACGCCGCGCACCGGGGGGGGCGGTGGTGGCGTGGTCACGCGCGAGGGTCCTCCGCGCGTCGCGTCCCGCGTGCGAATATCTCGCGTTTTTCCTTGCGGAGGCGCTCGCGCATCAGCCGGGCCAGTCGCATGTTGTTCGCCGCGTCGATCGTCGCGACGAGGATGATGAGCGCGAGCAGACCCACGATCAGCGCCCACACGATCACGAACGTCCGCGGATCGTCCCCGCGATCGATCGCGAACGCGTACGCGAGCAGCGGCGCCACGCCCAGCATCAGGAGATCGCCCGCGGTGCGGATGCGTCGGCGGCTCTCGGGCATGTCGACGCGCTGGAGCGCCTGGCAGTGCCCCGCGAGGATGAGCATCACGATCGCCGCCATCGGGAGCACGAGCCACGCCGGCGCGAGCGGCGTCGAGCGCGGCTCGGGATACGCCTGCGCGAGCGTGATCGCGATGGACAGCACGCCCATCATGCCGCGCAGCACGGCCCGCCGAGGGCCCGTGACAACTCCGCGAGGCGTCGGATCGGCAGGCCCATCACGCCCTGCGGATCGCCCTCGACCTCGATGGGCCAGCCCTCCGCGACGCGCTCCGTGAGGTTGTACGCGCCCGCCTTGCCGCGCCACCCGCCGCTCTCGATGTAGCGCTCGATCTCGTCGTCTTCCACGTGCCCCCAGCGCACCCTCGCGCAGTCGACGATCACCGCCCGCGGGGGTTCGTGCCTGCGCGATGCGTCTGCGCACGCACTCCCCGCCAGCTCGACGAGCGCGAGCCCGGTATACACCGCGTGCTCACGCGAGCGCATCGCACGCAGCATCCGGCGCGCTTCCGACGCGTCCCGCGGCGCGATCATGAGCTCACGACTCGTCCCGTCGTCCAACTGGCACAGCGTGTCCGCGCCCAGCACGACGCAGTCCCGCGCGTCCCCCGTCGCCCGCAGCGCGTCCACCCCCGCACGCGCCTTGAGGTACGCGAGCGACATCACCCAGCGTTTGCCGCACGCCGCGCCGGGCGTCAGCTCGGCGTCGTCCACGCCCGGCGCGATCGCGTCGTGCTCGATCCCCGCCTCGCGCAAAAGGGCACGCCGACGGGGCGACGTGCTCGCCAGCACGAGCCGCCGCGGGTCCGGCCATGCCCGTCCGTGGGTCATGCGGGAAGTGTACACGCCGAGCCCCGCACGACCGGCGGGCCCGACCTTCCCGGGCTCGGGCGTGCGGCCCATCGCGGGGCTTCTGTCAGATTTCGCGCCAGTCCAGCACGATCTTGCCGAACTGCTCGCCCGCCTCGAGGCGGGCGTACGCCTCCGGGGCCTTTCGCGCCGGGAACACCTTGTCCACCGTTGCGCGGAGGTGCTCCGCGCGGAACAGACGCACGATCTCGTGGAACTCCTCGTTGCTGCCCATCGTCGAGCCCAGCACGCGGAGCTGGTTCCAGAAGATCCGCGCGAGGTCGGTCGTCGCGTCGGGCCCGCTCGTGCATCCGGGCGTCACGTACGCGCCGCCGCGGGCGAGGCTCTTGATGCAGTTGAGGTGCGTCGCCTTGCCCGCCGAGTCGACCGCCATGTCCACGCCGCGCTTGTTCGTCCACGCGCGCACGTCCTTCGACCAGTCCTGCCCCGCGTCGAGCACGGCGTGGTCCGCGCCGAGCTTCTTCGCGGCGTCGAGCTTCCACTGATGGCGGCTGGTGACAACGACCGGGCAACCCATCCATTTGGCGATCGAGAGCGCGCTCGTCGCCACGCCACCGCCGATGCCCGTGATGAGCACGCTCTGTCCCGGGCGGAGCCCGCCCTTGGTGACGATCATGCTGTACGCGGTCAGGGTCGTGAGCGCGAACGCCGCCGCCTCGATCGGGTCGGCGTCCCCCACGTCGGCGATGTTCGCCGCGGGCATGTCGTACATCGCGCGGTGCGAGCCATTGTGGTGCTCGCCGATGAGCTCGTAGTTGGGCGAGAGCGTCGATGCGGGCGGATCGTCGGGATGCACGCGCTCGGGCATGCGCACCGCCGCGTTGCTCACCACGCGCCGCCCGACCCATGCCGCGTCCACGCCCGCGCCCACCTGCTCGACGACGCCGCACCCGTCGCAGCCCGACACACGTGGATACGCGAGCGTCAGCCCGGGCACACCCCGCCCGACCCACAGGTCCATGTGGTTGAACGCGCTCGCGAGCGTGCGGATCCGCACCCACCCCGGCGCGGGAGGGCCCGATTCCTCGGGCCAGTCGCTTCGGAACTCGATGTTCGGCGTGACGGGCGAGCCCTGCTTCGTGCACACGACGGCGTTCATGCCCGCAACATAGCACGCGGGCACGCGCGGGACGCGCGCCGGGGCTGGCGCCACGGGCCGGCTCAGATCAGGCGGATGTCCTTGAGCGCCGGGAACGCCTCCCGCCACGAGCGCACCTGCGCCGGGTCCAGCTCCACGCTCAGCACGCCCTCGCGCGCGTCGAGCTCCCCAAGCACCTCGCCCTTGGGCCCGAGCGCGATCGATCCGCCGGCGTAGGCCAGGTGCGGGTCGCGCCCCGTTCGGTTCACGCCCAGCACGAACGCCTGGTTCTCGATCGCCCGCGCCACCAGCAGCGCGCGCCAGTGCGACTGGCGCGCCTCGGGCCAGCACGCCCCGAGCGCCACGCACTCCGCCCCACGCTTCGCCCCGAGGCGGAAGAGCTCGGGAAAACGCAGGTCGTAGCAGATCGCCGGCTGCACCACGAGCGATTCCTCGCCCGCCCGCCACGCGTACGTCTCGACCCGCGTGCCGCCCACGAACCGCTCCGGCTCGCGCCCGAAGCTGAACGGATGGACCTTGGCGTACTCGCACAGCAATCGAGCGTGATCGGAGCGTGTCGATTCGCCCGCGGGAGATTCCGGAGGAGACGGCCCTTCCGGGGGCGCGAGCACGCTCATGCGGTTCTCGGCGTGCGTGCAGTGACAATCGCGCACCGTCCGCCCGCCCTGCACGATCGTGCCCAGGTCCTCGCTCAGGCGTGCGAGGAACGCGAGTGTCACGCCGTCCGCGTCGGCCGTCGCGTCGGTATTGAGACTAAAGCCCGTGTCGAACATCTCGGGGAGCAGGACGAGGTCGCCCTCGCGCACGTCCGCGCCATCGAGCAAACGCTCGACCTTCGCGAAGTTCGCGGGCTTGTCCTCCCACGCGATGTCGAGCTGGACCAGGTGCGCCCGCATGTCGAAAGCCTACACCCCTCGCGGCCCGCGCTGCGCTCCAACGGCGTTGCCCCGTCCAAAAGCGACACGCCCCCGCCACGAGGGCAGGGGCGTGCGGGGTCTGGAACCGAACGAGTCCGTTCGTTCCGGTAGAAGTCTGATCCGGGGCGAGCACAGTTTGTGCCGTCCGCGGTGGTCGTTACTGGATCGTCGGCTGGCCCGCGACGTGCTTGAGCCCGCGGCGACGGTCGCGCAGGCGGCGGCTCTTGCCCTGGCGATCGCGCAGGTAGTAGAGCTTCGCACGCCGAGCGTCCGCACGACGGACGACCTCGATCTTCGCGATGTTCGGGCTGTTGATGGGCCACGTGCGCTCGATGCCCACGTCGTCGACGATGCGACGGGCGGTCAGCATCTCGTTGATGCCCGTGCGCCGGCGCGAGATCACCACGCCCTGGAACACCTGCACGCGCTCCTTGTCGCCCTCGACGATGCGCTGGTGCACGTTGATGGTGTCGCCCACGTCGAAGAGCGGGATGTCCGTCTTCAGCGCCCCGGCGTTGATCGAATCGATGATCTGCTGGCTGCCCATAGCGACCTCACGCGCCCCACGGTCTCGATGTTCGGAAGGCGGCAGGGTATCGCCGACCTCCCGACGCAGTGGTGGGGGCCGAGACGATAGGCCCCGGTTCCGCGTGCTTCTAGTCCGCGCCGATCGAGTCTCCCCGTCGCCCTGCTCCAGCGGCTGCTCCAACTACAGTATCGAGGTGAGCACCCAGCCGGACCTGAATGAGGCCCCGTCCCGCATCGTCCGCAAGGCCACGGACGCCGACGAACCGCTCCCGGCGGACGTGGAAGCCGCGTGGGAGCGGTGGATCGGTGGCATCCAGAAGGTGGATGAGCGGGCTATGGCACCCCTTCGGGCAGCGTTTGAGGCGGGGGTAGGGGCGGGTCGTCAGTCCTCGGAATGATCGAACAGCGGCAACTTTGGCTGCTTTGGATGGGTCTTGTCGATCAGCTTCTTGAACCCGCCCCATCCAATGTTGAGCGCTCTTGCCGCTCGGAGCGTGGTCATCACCCCCGCCAAGTGCTCTCGCAGTTTCGGGTGTCCCAAATCCGGTGTGAGCAACTGGTGATGCCGATGCTTGCGCCGACCGTCGTCTTGGACAGGATTCCTGGTTTGCAACTCCTCCAGCACGCCGGGGGCCAGTCGCTCGTAGACAAGGTTGTTGGTGAGCTTGCCGAAGTAGGCCGGCCGGTTGTACGCCCGCTCGATCGGATCCTCCCGCACTTCACAAATCAACTCGTAAAACTCTAGTGGGAACGTCTTTACCCACTTCTGAAGCTCCTTTGCAACAAACGCCTGGAGGATCGTGGCAAGCGCGTCCTGGGCACGCTCCCGCTGATAGCCGGTCGCCTCGTCAACGAGCGCTACGGTTCCGACCTCGGCAAGCCCGCGCATCAGGATGTCTGCCTTGACAGCGACCGCCTGCTGGCGCTTGCCTACGAGGACCCCTGCGTCCCGGGCTCGCAGCCATACTTCGCAAATCTTTGGGATCACGCGGGCGTCAACACCCTTCTGGCGGGTGGGGCTCCCGCCCGAGCGGAACCAAATCGGATTCCGCAACACCTCTTCCAAGTCCTCTTCGACAAAAGGCTGGATGTTCTTGTTCGCCACGAACAGCGGCAATGACTGCCCGCCTTCGGGGTCTCGCGCCCGAACGTGAACCGCCCCACTCCGATACAGCCCGAGCGCCTCAATCATGCCCGTCTCGGAAAGCACCCTGCGACCATCCTCCAGTACCGCGCACGGGATGGGCGGATCCACCACCCGCAGCTCGCCAGTGTGCGTCGCCAGCACAACCCTGGAGCCCTTCTGCTTCTCCCACCTGGCCTCGGATGCCCGCCGCGCAATCTCAGACCGCTCGGATGGCGTCATCTTCGCGGCTCGGGCCTTTCCGCCTTTCGAGGCCCACAGGTGCTCGTCACTCGATTCGGCTCCAGCTTGCTTCTTTGCCATGCGTGCACATCCCTTGCCTGCTTGCTGAAGCAAGGATATGCTTGCCCGGGCAAGCAATCAAGCGGCATGAACAGCAGGAAGGACCGTCTGATGAGCCGCCTGACCACCGACAAGCGGGCCTCCGTCCTCTCCGCCTTAGTGGAGGGGAACAGCGTCAACGCGACGACCCGCCTCTGCGGGTGCTCGAAGGTGACGGTCCTCCGCCTCTAGGCCGACGCGGGCACCTGTGCTGGTAGTGGCACGATCGGAACGCTGATGCTCAGCCCTCGGGCCCCAGCAGGTCCGGGCGGCGTTCCTTCGTCCGGGCGAGTCGCTGCTCGAGCCGCCAGCGCGCCACGGCCTGGTGGTCCCCCGAGAACAGCACCTCGGGCGCCTCCATCCCCTCCCACGTGCGGGGGCGGGTGTAGTGGGGGCAGTCGAGGAGGCGGGCCCCGGGCGGCACGCCCATTTCACGCAAGAGTTTGTCCGGCAATGCCTTGCCTACAGCATCGGGCTGGTTCGCCCCGCTGAAGCTGTCCTGCGGCGCGGACTGCTCGTCCCCCAGCGCGCCGGGCAGGAGTCGCACGAGCGCGTCGATGAGGATCATCGCCGCGAGCTCGCCCCCCGACAGCACGTAGTCGCCGATCGAGATCTCCCGCGGGGCGAGGCGCTCGATGACCCGCTCGTCGATGCCCTCGTAGTGCCCCGCGATCAGCAGCAGGCGCGGGCGGGTCGCCAGTTCCGACGACAGTTGTTGCAACAGGCTCTGGTTGAGCCGCTCGCCCTGCGGCGTCAGCAGCACGCGGATCGGGGGCGCGGGGTAGCGGGCGGTGTCCTGGGATTCGACCGAGCGGACCGCGTCCCAGATGGGCTGGCACATCATGACCATGCCGGGGCCGCCGCCGAAGGGGCGATCGTCGGTCTTGGCGTGCTTGTTCTCGGCGAAGTCGCGGACGTTGGTCGCGTGCCACTCGACCAGCCCTGCGGCACGTGTCCGGGCGGGGATGCTCAGGCCCAAGGCCGCGGGGGGCTCGGCGGCGAACATCTCCGGGAAGGTGGTCAGGATGTCGATGCGGAGGGGGGGCATCGGGAGATTCAAGGCTTGAGGGTGGGCGGGGCGGCGCGCGGGCGTGCGAAAAAGAAGAACGCGGCACGAGGCCGCGTTCGGGAGGTCTGAGTTGTGCTCGGCCCGTCTTACTCGGCGGGGGCCGCGGCGGCCTTCTTGGCCTCGACGCGCTTGCGGGAGTGGGTGCGGTCGGCCTCCCACTCGGCCTTCATGCGCGGGGTGAGCAGGTCGAGCTCGCCCAGCATGTCCCGCACGGTCTCGGACGGCTGCGCACCGACGCTCAGCCAGTGCTTGATGCGGTCGTTGTTGAAGCTCAGTCGCTGCGCGGGGTCCTTCGAGACCGGGTTGTACCAGCCCAGGTTCTCGAGGACGGCGCCGTCGCGGCGCTTGCGCCCATCGACCGCGGCGAGGCGGTAGAACGGGCGGTGCGTGCGGCCGAAACGCTGGAAGCGAAGACGAACCATGTCGTGCTCCTTGTCGCGGCGTGATGCCGCACCGTCTGGGCGGCCGGGTCCGGGGTGGTCCGCCTGTGGGGCGGGGCCGGAGCGGTCGCGGCTGAGTGAATGCCCCCTAGAACTTCCAGGGGGGCCGAGATGCTAGGCGCGGACCGGGCGATTCCCAGCCGGGCCGCGGGGGGACTCGTTCCGGGGGCCAGCGGGTCAGTGCAGGCCCAGGGCCTCGCCGATCATGGGACCGAACTGGACGATCAGGCCCGCGAAGACGACCGAGACGATCGAGATGAGCTTGATGAGGATGTTCAGGGCCGGGCCCGAGGTGTCCTTGAAGGGGTCGCCCACGGTGTCGCCCACGACGGTCGCCTTGTGGTCGTCCGAGCCCTTGCCGTAGACGATCTTGTCGCCCTGCCCGGTGCGGACCATCTCTTCGGCCCGGGCGAGGATGGCGTCTCGGATGGAGGCGGGGACCTTGTTGCGCGCCTCGGCGGAGTTGACGACGTCGGAGGCCTTGATGCGTCCGAAGCTCTCGATGAGCTTCTTGGCGTTGTCCCACGCGCCGCCGGCGTTCGCCATGAAGACCGCGACGGCGAAGCCCGAGGTGAGCCCGCCCGCGAGCAGGCCCATGACGCCCGGGACGTTCAGGAACAGCCCGGTCAGGATGGGGACGGTGATCGCGAGGATGGAGGGGACGACCATCTCCTTCTGCGCGCCCGCGGTCGAGATGGAGACGCAGCTCGCGTAGTCGGGATACTCCACGCCCTCGTGCTGCACGCGCTTGGGCCACTTCATGGGGTCGGCGATGTCGGCCTCGCTCATGCCCGAGGCGCGGAAGGCCTCGCGCATCTTGCCGAACTGGCGACGGCACTCACGCATCATGCTGTAGGCGGCGCGGCCCACGGCGTTCATGGTGAGGGCGCAGAAGAGGAAGGCGAGCATGACGCCCACGAAGATGCCGCCGAGGAGGCGGGGGTTGGCGAGCGAGACGTCGTAGAAGTGCAGGACGTCGCTGAGGGTGCCGTTGCGGGTGCCGACGACCTCGATCTCGAGCTCGTGGGTGTGCTCCTCGTGCTGCACGTGCTTGCTGAGCATGAACCGGCGCGAGGACTGCACCACGGGGGCCTGATCGGTCTCGAGCCCGAGGCGCTTGAGCGGCTCGACCTCGAACACGTCGCCCTTCTTGATGGACTCGAAGAAGTGCGTGCCGGAGAGCTGCACCGTGTCGGCGATCATGCCGCAATCGACGTAGGGCTTCTCGTCGCCCTCGCGGGAGTTGCCCTGCGAGTCGAGCGCGGGATCGACGATCGCGAACTTGCTGTGCCCCTGATAGACGGCGTAGGTCCCGCCCGCGGGGGCGGAGATGTTCGCACCGTTCACGTAGGAGCTGGCCTGCGTCGTGAGCTGGAGCTGCACGACCTGGATGTACGCGGCGAAGAGGGCGAGCGCGGTGAGCGCCGCCGAGCCGATCGCGAAGCCCTTGCCCGTCGCGGCGGTGGTGTTGCCCAGCGAGTCGAGCATGTCGGTCCGCTCGCGGACGTGCGGGGGCTGGCTGGTCATCTCGGCGTTGCCGCCGGCGTTGTCGGCGATCGGGCCGTACGCGTCGGTCGCGAGCGTGATGCCCAGCGTCGCGAGCATGCCCACCGCGGCGATCGCGACGCCGTAGAGGCCCATCAGGAAGTTCTCGCTGCCCCCCGCGAAGGTGAAGGCGGCGATGATCGCGACGACGACGGTGAGCAGCGCGGCCCAGGTGGACTTCATGCCCTCGGCGATGCCGGCGATGATGACGGTGGCGGGGCCGGTGAGGGCCTGCTCGCTGATGCGCTTGGTCGGCGCGTGCTCGTATGAGGTGTAGTACTCGGTCGCGTACGCGATCACGTTGCCCGCGATGAGGCCCGCGGCGATCGACAGCCCGAGCTTCCACCAGGTGGTGCCGGCTTCGGCGAGCGAGCCCGCGCTCGAGCCCTGACCGAGCAGGGCGTACAGCAGCCCGAAGACGCCGAGGATGATGAGCGCCGAGGCGGCGTACACGCCCTTGTGCAGGCCCTTCAAGAGCTGCGCGAAGGTGGCGTTCTCGCTGGCCTTCACGGTGAAGATGCCCGCGATCGAGCACAGGATGCCCAGGCCCGCCAGCGCGAGGGGCGCGACGGCGAGCTTGAACGCCAGCTCGTTGGACGCGACGCCCGTGAGCGCGGGCATGGTGAACGCCGCGGCGGCGCCCAGGGCCATCGTGCTGAGGATCGAGCCGTAGTAGGACTCGTACAGGTCGGCGCCCATGCCGGCGACGTCGCCCACGTTGTCGCCCACGTTGTCGGCGATGGTCGCGGGGTTGCGCGCGTCGTCCTCGGGGATGCCGGCCTCGACCTTGCCCACGAGGTCGGCGCCGACGTCCGCGGCCTTGGTGTAGATGCCGCCGCCGACGCGGGCGAAGAGGGCCTGCGTAGAGGCGCCCATCGCGAACGAGAGCATGACGGTGGTGAGCTCGGTGATGCCTCCCGTGAGCCCGATGGAATCGCCCACGAGGTTCAGGACGAGGAACCAGAGGGAGGCGTCGAGGAGCGCGAAGCCCACGACGTTCAGGCCCATGACGGCGCCCGAGCGGAACGCGACGGTCAGCCCGTCGTTGAGCGACTGCTTGGCGGCGAAGGCGGTGCGTGCGGAGGCGTTGGTCGCCATCCGCATGCCGAACCACCCGCACAGGCCCGAGAGCAGCCCGGCGATCGGCACGCCGACCATCGAGAGCGCGGGCTGGAGGTGCAGGGCGCTCATGATGCCCAGCGCGGCAATGAGCGCGACGAAGACGAACGCGACGATGCGGTACTGGCGCTTGAGGTACGCCATCGCGCCCTCGCGGACCGCCTGCGCGATGCGGACCATCTCCTCCTCACCCTCGGAGCGCTGCATGACGCTCGCGGTGAAGACGCGCGCCATGATGAGCGCGGCGACCGCGCCCGCGGGCGCGAGCCAGAAGAACGGAGGAATGTCGGACATTGAGCCCAGCGTGGGGGCAACGACACCAAGCGTCGGCACCATGCGCATCGGTCTCCATCTCAAGGATCGTGGCGCGGGCCTTGGCCGAAAAGAGCCACGAGAGCCCGCGGCGCCGCGAGCGTGCTCGGCCAAGCCCGATGCCGGGGACGAAAGTGCCCCGGGCCAAGGGGGGAAAGCATAGCACCACGCCGGAGCGGTCAAGCCGCGGGGCGTGGTGCGGGAAAACCCGTGCGTTGTCGCGTGCGGAACGCGCGGACGGACTTACTTGGCGGGGCGTCCGCCGACGGCGTTGCGCCGGTTGACGGCCTTGCGGAGCCGGCGGCGCATGCGCTCGGAGGGCTTCTCGTAGAACTCTTTGCGCTTGATGTCCTTGGTGAGGCCTTCCTTCTCACACAGCTTCTTGAAACGCCGCATGAGCTGCTCGACGCCCTCACCACCACGGGCCTTGATCCGGATCGCCATGCTTACCCCTGTCGTGGCCGAGAGGCCGTCGTGCCCGCGTGGGGCGGAGAAAAGTTCCACGGACCGCCCGGCGCGAACGGCACCCGGGCGGGCCTGTAGTAAAGTTCGGGCCCCGGGCCGGATCAAGTCCCGTCCGGGGATGGTTCGCGGCAGGGGGCGGGAAAGCGGGAGGGCGGGCGTGCTGGTCGTGGACGCGTGGAACGTGCTCGGGGTGGTCGGGGTGCTGCCCCGGCACTTGGCGGGCCTGGACCTCGACAGCCTGACCTGCCTCATCCGCCGGAGCCGGTACGCCGGGCGGTCTCTGCTCTTGGTGTGCGACGGATTCCCGCCCGAACAAGGGGGGCTGGGGTCCGAGCGGGGGCTGGGCGTGGGCGAGGTGCCGGGGGTCGGGCGGGGGATGCGTCTGGAGCGCGGGCACGCGGTGTGGGCGTTCAGCGGGGCGAATCGGGAGGCGGACGACGTCATCGAGGGCCTGCTGAGCGCCCGGAGCGATGCGCGGCGGATGCTGGTGGTATCGAGCGATCGGCGGGTGCGGGCCGCGGCGGGTCGGGCGGGGGCGGAGTCGATCGACAGCGCGGGGTTCCTGAGGCAGCTCGTGTTCGACGAGCAGCGCCGGGGGGCGGAGGCGCTGCCGGAGTTTGCGACGCAGGTGCCGCTGGATCGGTACTCGATCGCGCACTGGATGAGCTACTTCGGAGTGGATTACAACGGTCTGCTCACGGTGCGGATGGGGCAGGTGGTGGAACGTTCGCCCGCGGACGCGCCGGTCGATGTGCAGCCGGTCAATGAGCAGCCGATCGATGCACAGAGAGTCGAGCGACCGGGCGAGAAGGCGGGCGGGGGCGATCGCACGCCGCGAGAGAAGAAGCGGCGCGATGGCTCGGCGGTGCGGAGCACGGGGAAGTTCCTGGGTGAACGCCTGAGCATTCCGCTTCCTGCGCCGAGGCCGGGGCCCACGCCGAAGCCCGTGCAGGGTGCGGGTCAGGATGCTGGCGCGCCGGATGCGCGGGGCAAGGCTCTGGAGGATGCGTCGGAGGCCGGGTCCGAAGTGGTGGGGGACGCCGCGGCGGGCGAGGCATCTGCGTTGCGTGCGGATCGCGAGCCGATGCATGCGGAGGATGCGTGGATCGGTGAGGCGCTGCGGGCGTGGGCGGGGCGGATCTCGGCGGAGGACCTCGACATGGAGAAGTGGCTGTGAGCATTGCTTTCACGCACGGGGGATTCACGCACGGAGCGCGCGTGCTGGTCGTGTGCGGCGCGATGGTCGCGCTCGCGGGGTGCCAGGAGCCCCGCACGGCGTCCCAGGGCGCGAGCGGCGTGAGCGCGACGTACTCGGGGCGGGCGCTCTCGTCGGACCTGCCGATGGTGGCGCGCGTGCCGGCGATCCTGAGCGCGGCGGAGACGGCGCTGCGCCGGCGCGGGTGGAGCGTCGAGCGGCGCGACGAGACGGAGGACCGCGGGACGCTGATCGCGCGGGCGCCGCGCTCGAGCGACCTCGAGAAGATGCGGGTCGAGGCGCGGGTGATCGGGTCGGGGGCGAAGGTGACGCTGGTGTGCGAGCCGTTCGGGGACGAGGTGGTGAGCCGCGCGGTGCTGGACGAGGTGCTGCGGAACCTCGGGATGTAGGCGCGAGGCGGGGTGATGTAGACTGTCCGGGCGTTTGCGCGCGCCGCTGGTGTTGCGGCCGCGAGTATGGGAGGGTGCGATGCGTTCGATCGCGGTCGTCGGATCGGGATTCAGCGGGACGATGGTCGCGGCGCACCTGCTGCGGGCGGGCGGCGTGCGCGTCACGCTGTTCGAGCGCGAGGGGCGATTCGGGCCGGGGCTCGCGTATGGCACGGCGTGCGGCGCGCACCTCCTGAACGTTCCCGCGGGGCGCATGAGCGCACTGCCCGATGCGCCGGATGACTTCCTGCGCTGGGGGCAGGCGCGCGGGCATGACTGGACGGGCGGGACATTCGTTCCCCGGAACGTATACGGACGCTATCTGAGCGAGACGCTCGATCGTGCGGAGGACGAGGGGCTCGGGATACTGCGCCGGGTGCGGGGGGAAGTGAACGGGCTGAGCGCGTCGGGCTCATTGGGCACCGCGGGTCGGCCTTCGATCGAGTGGACTGAGGGCGAGCGCGCACGAGCGGGCGAGTTCGACGCGGTGGTGCTGGCGCTCGGGAACTTCGCGCCCGCGCATCCGCATCCGGACCTGGCGTCGCTTGCTTTCGATCGCTACGCGCGCGATCCGTGGGCGCGATCGGCGCTCGAGGGGATCGGCGCGAGCGATCCGGTGCTCCTGGTCGGGACCGGGCTGACGATGCTGGACGTCGCGCTGTTCCTCGACGAGCGCGGGCATCGCGGGCCCATCCACGCGATCTCCCGGCGTGGGCTTTTGCCCCAGCCGCACCGCAGCCCGGCGCGCCCGGTCTCGTATGCGCCGCCCGAGGGGATCGAGGCGTGGCCCGGGACGGCGCTGGGCATCCTGCGCGAGGTGCGCGCGGAGGTGGATCGTGCGGCGTTGCGCGGGGTCGACTGGCGCGAGGTGATCTCGTCGCTGCGCCACGTGACGACGCTGCTCTGGAGGTCGATGGACGAGCGCGAGCGCGGGCGATTCCTGCGTCATGTCCGCCCGTTCTGGGAGGTCGTGCGACATCGGACCGCGCCGAGCGTCGATGGGCGGATCCAGGAGATGATCCTCTCGGGCAGGCTCGTGGTGCACGCGGGGCGGATCCGCGGAGTGGCGGCGTTCGACGATTGCGCCGAGGTGTCGTTCACGCCGCGGGGTGCGGGCGAGGCGCGCTCGATGCGCGTCGCGCGGGTGATCAACTGCACGGGGCCGGACTCGGACTGCCGGCGTGTGGAGGAGCCGCTGATCCGCCGCCTTGTGGACGGCGGATTGGCGCGTGCGGACGCGCTGGGGCTGGGCCTGGAGACGGATGAGCACGGGTCGCTCGTCACAAGGGACGGGCACACGCTGGGACGGGTGCGCGTGATCGGCCCGCTGCGGAAAGCGCGGCTCTGGGAGGTGACGGCGGTGCCCGAATTGCGCGAGGAAGCGCTGCGGATGGCGCGCTCGCTCGCGTCGGATGCGGCGTCGCTGGGGCGCGCGGATCTCGCGGGTGCGTGCTGACGCCGTTGTCGGTTGGATGTTCGCCGGGTCTACTTCAGGCGGATCTCGACCTTGTGCAGCGTGCCCTCAAACTCGAACGGCATCCGGTTCGCATAGGCCTCCGAGACTGGCGTGCCGGTCTCTTCTCCGATGTCGAGCGTCTCGTCGAGCGAGAGGCGGAATGGGAGCGTGCGCTCGACACGCCCGCGTCCTGCCTCGCGTCCATCGACAATGAGGCGCACCTCGCCGCCCTTCCCGATTCCGCCCCCGTCGTAGTTGAACGCCATCGATACGTCGTGCTTTCCCGGCTTGAGTGAATCCGCGGAGGAAACCTCGAACCCTTCGACGCCCGCGAGGTTGTAGTGGTATGTCGGGCGACCGTCGAGCAGGAAGAATGACCATCCGGCGAAGCGGCCACCCATTGCCACGATGACTCCGTCGCGCGCGTCCTGAGTGACCTCGATCTCGGCCGTGAGTGTGAAGGACCGGTTCTTCGTATCGGGTGCCGATCCTTCAGGAATGCGCACCATGCCCGGGAAGTATGTGAAGACCTCCCGGCCCTGCGTCAGGCTCGGGCGGTTCGAGACGTCGAGTCGCTCCACCTTGCTGTTGTCGATGGGGAGGACGTTGTAACGGGCCGCTTCCGCATAGAACAATCGCTGCAGGTCCTCGAGGCGTTCGGGCTCGGACTTCGCGAGGTCCCTTGCCTGGCTGAAGTCCTTCTCGACGTTGTACAGCTCCCAATCGAACCCGGTGATCGGATCGATCTTCTCGGCGACGGAGACCCACGGCGGGGTGGTGGGGGTGGTCGCGGCGACCCAGCCGTCCTGATACACGGCGCGGTTGCCCAGCATCTCGAAGTACTGGATGGTGCGCCGGTCGTCCGCGTCGGTGTCGGCGAAGGAATACAGCATGCTCACGCCCTCGACGGGCTTCTGCGCGACGCCATTGAGCACCGCGGGCATCTCCACGCCGACGGCCTCGAGGATGGTCGGCGTGACGTCGATCACGTGATGGAACTGGGAGCGGAGGCCGCCCGCGCCCTTGATCCGCGCGGGCCAGCAGATCACCATGCCGTTGCGCGTGCCGCCGAAGTGTGACGCGACCTGCTTGGTCCACTGGAACGGCGTGTCCATCGCGTGGGCCCAGCCGATCGGGTAGTGGTTGAAGGTGGTCGGGCCGCCCAGTTCGTCCATGCGCCGGACCAGTTCGCTCATCTCTTCCGGGATCGCGTTGAAGAACGTCATCTCGTTGAGCAGGCCCTGGGGTCCGCCCTCGGCGCTCGCGCCGTTATCTCCCTGGATGTAGATGACGAGCGTGTTGTCGAGTTCGCCGGACCGCTCGATCTCGGCCAACACCCGCCCGATCTGGTCGTCGCAGTGCGAGAGGGCCGCGGCGTACACCTCCATCATGCGCGCGAATACTTGCTTCTGATCCGTGTCGAGCGAATCCCAGGCGGGGATGCCCTCGGGGCGCTTGGTCAGTTGCGTGCCGCGCGGAACAATGCCCATTTCGATCTGGCGGGCCAGGGTCTGCTCGCGCAGACGGTCCCAGCCCTGATCGAACTGGCCTTTAAAACGCGCGATCCAGTCCGCCGGGGCGTGGTGGGGCGCGTGCGCCGTGCCGGGGGCGTAGTACAGGAAGAACGGCTTGTCGGGCGCCATGGCGTTCTGCAGGCGGAGCCACGCGATGGCATGGTCGGCCATGTCACGATCGAAGTGGTAGTCCGGGTCGTTGTGCGGCGGCTCGACCGGCTGCGTGCCGTCGACGATCGCGGGCTGCCACTGGTTGGTGTCTCCGCCGATGAAGCCGTAGAAGTGCTCGAAGCCGAGCCCGGTGGGCCAGAGATCGAACGGGCCCACCTGGCTTCCCATCCAGTCGGGCACGTTGTGGTTCTTGCCGAACCAGGCGGTGTTGTACCCGTTCTGGCGGAGCACTTCGGCAACCGTGCCGCAGCTCTTGGGCATCACGGTGTTGTAGCCGGGGAAGCCGGTGCCGGCCTCCATGATCACGCCGGTTGCGCAGGTGTGGTGATTTCGCCCGGTGATGAGCGCGGCTCGGGTGGGTGAGCACAGGGCGGTGGTGTGGAAGCGGTTGTAACGCAGGCCCTCGGCGGCAAGGTGGTCGAATGTCGGCGTGGGGATGGGCCCGCCGAAGGTGCTCGACGCGCCGAAGCCGACGTCGTCGGTGAGGATCACGATGACGTTCGGTGCGCCCTTGGGCGCTACGACGGAGGCCGGGAAGTCTCGGGTCGAGTCGGCTGGGCGCAGGCCGATCGTGCCGCGGAAGGGCTGCTCCGGGCGGGGAAGCACGTCCTGGGCGACGACTCCTTGTCCCAGGAGGGCGCTCAGACCGAAGCACAACATCGCAAGGCGACCACGCGAGCGTCCGCTGTTCATAACTCGCTCCTATTGGCTCAGTGAGCGTACGAACAGAGCGCCGGCGAGCCCTTGGTTCACCAGTCTAACCACGTGACGAATCAGCGTGCAACACGTGCAAGCGGGCGCACCGATCGCGATCCGAACACACGATCGGGAGGATTCGCTTACCGCTTCTCGATCGGGACGTACGGCACGTTGTGCGGGCCCACGTACTGGGCGGTGGGGCGGTAGAGGCGGTTGTCGGCGAGCTGCTCGAGAACGTGCCCGCTCCAGCCGGCGATGCGCGAGAGCGCGAACATCGGCGTGAACAGGTCGAGCTTGAGCCCGATGCAGTGGTACGTCGTCGCGCTGTAGAAATCGACGTTGGGATAGATGCCCTTCGCGGCGACCTCGCGGGCCATGATCTCCTCGATCTTGGAGCTCTTCGCATAGAGGTCGGCGTTGCCCGTGTCCTCGGCGAGCTGCTTCGCGAGCTGCTGCAGCTCGTTCGCGCGCGGGTCCTTGGCCTTGTAGACCCGGTGCCCGAAGCCCATGATCTTGTCCTTGCGCTCGAGCTTGTCGAGCACGTACTTCTCGACGTCGGCGAGGCTCTTGATCTCGCCCAGCATCACCATCACGCCCTCGTTCGCGCCGCCGTGCAGCGGGCCGCGGAGCGAGCCGATCGCGGCGGTGATGGCGGAATAGACGTCGGAGAGGGTGGAGATGACGCAGCGGGCGGTGAAGGTGGAGTTGTTGAGCCCGTGGTCGGCGTGGGTGATCATGCAGATGTCGAAGGCGCGGGCCATGGCCTTCGTGGGCTTCTCGCCGTTGAGCATGTACAGGAAATTCTCGGAGAACGAGAGGTTCTTGTCGGGACGGACGAGGGGGAGCCCGCGCCGGTAGCGATCGAAGTACGCGACGATGGTTGGCGCGTGCCCGAGGATGTTCAGGGCCTTGCGCCGGACGCGGTCGAGCTCGATGGCGTTGGGGTCCTCGTCGTGCATGGCGAGGGCCGAGACCATCGTGCGGAGCATGTGCATGGGCTGGGCGTCTTTGGGCAGGCTGGTCAGACGCTCGTCCATGCCCGCGGGGAGCTCGTAGCGCTGGCGGAGGTCCTTGTTGAAGGCGTCGAGCTCGGTGCGTGTGGGGAGGCGACCATTCCAGAGGAGGAAGACGGTCTCCTCGAAGGTCGAGTGCTGGGCGAGCTCGCCGATGGGGATGCCGACGTACTCGAGGACGCCGTTGGCGCCGTCGATGTAGGAGATCTGGGTATCGGCGGCGACGACTCCTTCGAGTCCCTTGGCGTAGGTTCCCATGGCATGCTCCGGCAGATGGTGGAAGCGGGGCCTGGTCGGCTCCCGCGGCGGACTATAGCGGGGCGTGGGACCGGGGCGTCCGGGCTCGGCGCGGGCCCGGTGCGCGTGCGGGACGGGGCGCGGGATTCCGTGGCTCGGGCGGGCGGACTTGGCGCGGGCAGGGGTTACGATCGCGTGTGCTGATCCCCCTCGGAACGGACCGCCCGCTGCGGCGGAAGAGCGTGGTCACGCCCGCGATCGTCGGGCTGTGCGTGGTTGCGCACCTCATGATGATGGTGGCGGGGTCGCGCGACGAGCAGGCGGCGGAGCGCGTGATGTCGGCGCTCGCGGTCACGCCCGGGGCGGGGTTCCACTGGTGGCAGCTCGTGACGAGCGCGTTCCTGCACGGGAGCTGGATGCACCTGCTCGGGAACATGCTGTTCCTCTGGATCTTCGGGCAGGCGGTCGAGGACAAGCTCGGGCGGGTCGGGTTCGCGGTCTTGTACCTCGGAGCCGCGGCGATCTCGGGCGGGCTGCACGCGGCGCTCGAGAGCGTGCCGGCGATCGGCGCGAGCGGCGCGATCGCGGGCGTGACGGGCGCGTTCATGGTGCTGTTCCCGCGGACGGTCGTCCGGGTCTTCTCGCTGTTCATCATTCTCGGCGTGTTCACGATCCCCGCGGTGTGGTTCATCGGGGCGCAGATCGCGTGGGACTTCCTGGCGCAGGCGACGGGGCGCGACGATGGCGTGGCGCGGATCGCGCACCTCGCGGGGTATGGCACGGGCATCGTGACGGGCATGGTGCTGCTGGCGCTGCGGATCGTGCCGCGGGATGGGTACGACCTGTTCACGTACTTCAGCCAGAAGCGTCGCCTTGCGGCGTTGCGCGGGGCGGTGGAGAGCTCGGAGCGCGAGCGTGTGGCGAAGATCGCGCCCAAGCCGCGCGCGAAGGAAGATCCCGACGCCGGAGCGATCGCGGAGATGCGCCGGCTTGTGAGCGAGGCGGCGGGGCGTGGTGAGTTCGCCGAGGCGGCGCGCCGGTATCGCGAACTGCTCGCGCGGTTCGCGGGACGACCCGGCGCCGCGACGATGGGGCGACGCACGCAGATCGACCTCGCGAACCACTTCGCCGCGGAGGGTGACCACACCGAGGCGGCGGCGGCGTACCAGCGCTTCCTCGACACGTATCCGCAGGACGCGGAGGGCCCGCGCGTGATGCTGCTGCTCGGGATCATCGCGGCGCGATACCTCAACGATCCCGTGCGCGCCAAGACGCTGCTCGGCGCGGCCCGCGAGCGCTTGCACGGCGAGGAGCGAGAACTGGCCGAGGGCGTGCTTCGGGACCTCGGCTGATGGATGGCAACGGCGCTCGTGCGATCGCGGACGGCGCGAAGGGGACGCGGATGGGTCGCACACGGGTCAAGATCTGCGGGATTCGCTCGGCGGAGCACGCGCTCGCGGCGGTGGACGCGGGCGCCGACGCGGTGGGCTTCGTGTTTGTTGAGGACAGCCCGCGCGCCATCGAGCCGGAGGACGCGGCGGAGATCCTCGTCGCGCTGCCGGCGTTCGTGTCGAGCGTCGCGCTGTTCCGCGATCCTGATCCCGACGTGTTCGCGGAGATCGAGTCGGTGTGCCCCACGACGCACACGCAGCTCCACGGCGACGAGTCCGAGGCGCTCGTGGGCGCGTGCGGCCCGGCGATCAAGGCGATCCGCTTCGATGGCGCGACGATCGCGCAGGAACTCGTGCGCTGGGCCGCGTGCGCGGACGTCGACGCGATGCTCGTGGACGGCTCGGCGGGCGGCGCGGGCACGACGCTCGACTGGCACGCGCTCCGACGCGCGGTGGACGAGGCGAAGCCCGAGAAGCCCGTCATCCTCGCGGGCGGGCTGACGCCTGAGAACGTGGGCGAGGCGATCGCGATCGTCAGGCCCTACGCGGTGGACGTGAGCAGCGGCGTGGAGCGATCCCGCGGGGAGAAGGACGTGGGGCTGATCGCGGCGTTCTGCCGGGCGGTGCGCCGGGCGGACGTTCAGTTGGAAGGCTGATCGGACGCACCCGTGCGCTCGTCGCGCTGCGCTTGGTCGTTCGCTGTGCGCCATGCGTCAAGGATGGCGCGAAGGGCTCCGTCCTCGTCGAGTGTGTCGACGTCGATGATCGAGTCGGCGAGCGATTCGTAGAGCGGACCGCGGGCGGCGAGCACGCCCGCGATCTCCTCGATCGTGCCCTTTCCCGTGAGCGACGGGCGGTGCGCGTTGTCGCTCGCGCTGAGGCGGGCGGCGAGGGTGTCGGGCGCGGCGCGGAGGTAGACCACGATCGCGCGGCGCGTGCGCCTCGCGCGCTCGAGCATGTCGCGTGCGCCGGGCGCGGTGGGCGTGCCGCCACCCAGGGCGATGGACTGGTTGTCCTGTGCGAGGACGCCGCGGAGGGCCTGCGATTCGGCGTCGCGGAACGCGGGCTCGCCCTCGCGCTCCCACGCCTCGCGGACGGAGGCGTGCCCCATGAGCGCGGGGGTGACGTTATCGAGGTCGATGGGCGTGAGCGAGAGGGCTTCGGCGGCGCGCCGCGCGAGCGTGGACTTGCCGGAGCCTCGGAGTCCGATCAGGGCGAGGTTCATCGGTTCGGGTGCTCGCGGGTGTGCGGCGTGCTCACTCCTTCGCGCGGGACTGGTACGACCCGTCGGCGGTGGAGATCTTGACGAGCTCGCCGATCGCGATGAAGGGCGGGACGCGGGTCTTGAGCCCGGTCTCGAGGGTGGCTTCCTTGAGCTGGTTGGTCGCGGTGGCGCCCTTGATGCCGGGGGGCGTGTCGGTGACGGTGAGCTCGACCGAGCCGGGCAGATCGAGGGTGATGGGATTGCCCTCGTACACGAGCACCTCGCAGGTGGAGTTGGGGCGGAGGTAGAGCAGCGCATCGCCCAGCACGTCGGCGGGGATGGTGAACTGCTCGTAGGTCTCGGTGTTCATGAAGGTGGCGCCGGTGTTGTCGGAGTAGAGGTACTCCATCTGGGCGCGATCGAAGTTCACCACCTCGAGATCGTCGGACGACCCGAGGCGACGCTCCATCGTCTTGCCCGAGAGGATCTCCTTGTACTTGATCTGGATGAATGCGCGGAGGTTGCCCGGCGTGCGGTGCTCGACCTGCGTGAGCACGGCGAGCTTGCCGTCGATCTTGATGCCCAGGCCCTGACGAAGTTCGGTCGCCTTCATGGTGGTCTCGCCTCCGCTGGTCGCGATGCTGTGGTCACGGGTCGGGCGGGTCGGAAGGGCCCGCCGCGGCCCGGTGCAGGTACGCTGTGGTTCGTGCCCCGTCCGGGACGAGGGGGGCGATTCTAGCCCGGCGCGGGGCGGTTTCGGGCGAGCCTGCGGCGTTTCTGGGGGTGGAGGAGGCAGCGATGGAACGGTGCGACCTGGGGCGGCGGGCGGTCTTGCGGGGCGGGCTGGGGCTGGGCGTGGCGCTCGCGATGGGCGGTGCGTCGGGCGTGGCGCGGGGCGGGGCCATGCGCGGGACGGTTGGGCGTGGCGGGCGCGTGCCGGTGATGTACTACGACCTGCGGGCGATGGGCTCGCTGCGGCGTGGGTACGTGCCGGGGACGGTGGGCGGGTATGGGCAGCGGGTGGGCGTGCTGTTCGGTGACGGAGGGAACACGCTGGTGTACGCGGGCGACGACGCGACGCTGGTGGTTGACAGCAAGATCGCGCCGTTCGGGGCGCTGGTGCGTGAGGATGCGCGGAGGTTCGCGGGGGGCACGATCACGCTGCTGAACACGCACCACCACGCCGACCACACGGGCGGGAACGAGGCGTTCGCGGGGTGCGAGATCATCGCGCACGAGAAGGCGATGCCGCGGATCGCGTCGCAGCTCGATCGTTATAAGGAGGGCGCGGTGGGCGGGGCTCAGGCGGCGCGGAACATCGAGAACGAATCGAAGCGCGCGCAGGCGACCGCGACGGCGGAGGCGTTCGTCGCGAAGGCCGACGCGCTCGCGGCGAAGGACTTCACGCCGACGCGCACGCTCGGCGACGGGACCTCGGGGCTTGAGGTCGGCGGCAGGAAGATCGTGGTGCACCACTTCGGCGCGGGGCACACCGACAACGACCTCGTCGTGCACCTGCCCGAGGAGAACGTCGTGCACACGGGCGACCTCGTGTTCAACGGGCTGCACCCGTTCTTTGACGGCCCGGGCGGGGCGACGAGCGAGGGGTGGATCCGTTCGCTGCGGAAGGCGGCGGAGCTGTGCGACGCGGAGACGGTGGTGGTCCCGGGGCACGGCGAGATCACGGACCGAGCCGGGATCGACTCGATGGCGACGTACTTCGAGCAGGTGCGCGACGCGGTCCGCGGGGCGATCGCCGCGGGCAAGACCGAGGAGGAGATCCGCCAGATCCGGGTGCCGGCGTTCGAGGGACGCGGGTTCGAGCAGTTCGCGGGGCGTCTGCTGGACTGGGTGCGGGCGGAGATGGTGGGGGGCTGATCGGGCCCGGGGTGTGGCTGGCTTTGCAGCGCGTGCGCCCGCGAACCGTGCGAATCGCTTGGTGGGCGGGGCATGGTCCGATAGGCTCGCGGATCGGGCGTGCATCGTCGTGCGCCCGATCCGGTCCGGGGGGCTCGTTCGGAGGCGGCGTGCCCGGAGGCGGGCCGCGCGTGCGGCGGGCAGGTTGCGCACACCCCGAGTGGGAAGGAGCTGAGTGATGACGAACCGAACGATCCACGGGCTTTCCGCGGCGGTCCTGGCGGCATTGGCGGGCGCGGCCCCGGCGCTGGGCCAGATCGAGGTGGTCTATTCGAGCATCGCGACGGACCCGTCGTCGATCGTCCCGAACACCGGCGGGCAGCGGTTCCGCGCGAACCTCTCTGCGATGCTCACCCTGGGCAGCAGCCCGGACGGCACGCAGTGGGTCTTCAAGGCGTTCCTGCAGGGCGATGCGGACGTGATCCTCGCGGGCTCGGGGACCTCCGGGCAGGCGATCGCGGTGGAGTTCGACGCGGCGCCGTTCGGGCCCGACATCGAATGGGGCTTCTTCGACAGCGATGTCGGCATCAACAACGCGGGCGTCGCGGCGTTCGGGAGCCGCCTCGGCGGCGCGGGCGTCACGACGGCGAGCGACGAGTGCATCGTGACGTGGGATGGTTCGGACTATGCGTTCGCGGCCCGCGAGGGCGAGCTGGCGCCCGGGCTGTTCGATAGCGGCACGGTGGGCGACGAGACGTTCGGCAATTCGCTGAACTCGCCGAGCGTGCTGACGGACGGGACGGTGTCCTTCCGTGCAGACCTCATCAACAACATCCCGACGGCGTTGCGCTCCGCGTGCTACATCGGTTCGAGCGTCGCAGTGCAGGAGGGCACCATGATCCTCTCGGGCGAGACGGTCGACTCGTTCGCGGCGCTCGATGGAAACAACTTCTCGCCCACGTCCGACGGCTCGGCGTGGATCGTCGAGGCCGATATCGATCCGGGCACCAGCTCCGTCGAAGGGGCGGTGGTCACGGGCAACGTCGTGCTCAAGGACGGCGACGCCCTCTCGACCGGGGGCATCGTCGACGCGATCTTCGGCGTCCGCATTGCCGACAATGGCGACTGGTTCGTGCGCGGCGACTACGGCGCGCCCCGCGTCGACGAGGACTATGTCGTCAAGAACGGCACGGTCATCATCGAGACCGGCTCCGACGTGCCCGGCACGGGCGGGGGCGAGCAGGTGGGCGACGCCATCGGCACGATCAATACCGATCCGAGCGGCAACTGGATCATCACCTGCAACACCAACAACGCCGACGGCAATCTCGACGGCGTCATCATCTACAACGGCACCGACGTCCTGGCTCGCGAGGGCGACATGATCGACCTCAACGGCAACGGGATGCCCGACGACGACTTCTTCATCACCAGCTTCAACGCGAACGATTGCTTCATTTCGAGCGACGGATACGCGTACTTCTTCGCGACCACGCGCGACGGCGTGGGCACCAACCTCCGCGATGCGTTCCTGCGCGTCGAGCTGCCCCCGGCGGCGTGCGCTGCGGACTGGGACAACTCGGGCGGGCAGCCCAACAGCAGCGACTTCCTCGCGTACCTCAACGACTGGTCGGCCCAGGTTCCCGCGGCGGACCTCGCGCCCCCCGGCGGCGACTCGGCCTGGGACAGCTCGGACTTCCTCGCGTATCTGAACCTCTACTCGGCCGGCTGCTGATCGCTCGCGGGGCTCCCTTGCAGGAGGCCCGGCACATGCGAGTGCGCTGATCGCGGGCCCGGACCGGTTCCGGGCCCGCTTTGCGCGCTCGGCGCGGCGTGCCCGCTATATTGCCCCCATGCGCGGCGGGTCGCGCGCGTGGGGCTCGTGCTCATGATCGAGACCGATCTCGTCATTTCCAATCTGCTCAGCCCGCCTGTGCTGTTCTTCTCGCTGGGCATCCTCGCGGCGCTGGCGCGTTCGGACCTCGAGGTCCCCGAATCGATCGGCAAGCTCTTCTCGCTCTACCTGCTCTGGGCGATCGGGTTCAAGGGCGGCGTGGAGCTGAACGTCGCGGGGTTCGATCCGCGCGTGTTCGTGCAGCTCGGGCTGGGCGTGCTGCTCTCGGCGGGCACCGCGTTTACCGTCTTCCGATTCGTCAGGAAGCGGCTGGGAATCGACAACGCGACGGCGGTCGCGGCGTCGTACGGCTCGGTCAGCGTCGTCACGTTCATCACAGGCTCGAACTTCCTCGAGCGTCAGGGCATCCCGTACGGCGGGCACCTGGTCGCGCTCCTGGCGCTCATGGAATCGCCCGCGATCCTCGTCGCGATCTGGGTGCACCGCCATGCGACCCGCGAGGCGAGCGAGGCGGACGGCGAGCGGGTCTCGCACGGGCACATGCTGCGCGAGGCGCTCTTCAATGGGCCCGTTTTCCTGCTGCTCGGCAGCCTCGTCGCGGGGATCCTGACGGGCGAGCGCGGGTTCGCCCCGCTCAAGCCCTTCTGCAACGACATCTTCCAGGGCGTGCTGGTCTTGTTCCTGCTCGAGGGCGGGCTGCGCGCCGGGCGACGTCTCGGCGAGCTGCGCGAGATCGGCGGGACGGCGATCCGCCTCGCGCTCACGCTCCCGCCCGCGTCGGCGTTCGTCTCGCTGGTCCTCGCCCGCATCGTGGGCATGGGGCTGGGCGACACGGTGCTCTTCATGCTGCTCGCGGCGTCGGCGTCGTACATCGCGGTGCCGGCGGCGATGCGCACGGCCGTCCCGAAGGCGAACCCCGCGGTCTACGTGCCCATGGCGCTCACGCTCACGTTCCCGCTCAACATCAGCATCGGGATCCCGCTGTACACGCTCGCGGCCCGGCTCGCGGGGGCGAAGTGAGCGGGACGCGCCAGTGCGCTATCGGGCGCTGACGGTGAGCGAGGCCGGGGCGACGGGCCTGGGCTCGCGCGGGGCCTCGGCGTGCAGTCGGCGTGCGCGGTGCTGCGACCAGTCGGTGACGAGCCGGTCGGGCGCGTCGGGCCCGTCGTGGATGCGCAGGACGTCGTAGGTGTTGTTGCGCTGCGCGGGGATGAAGCCCGCGTCGCGGATGAGCCGGCAGAGCACCGCCTCGTCGAGGCAATAGGTCGTGCCCGCGCTGGACACGACGTTCTCCTCCATCATGACGCTGCCCATGTCGCTCGCGCCGAAAAGCAGCCCGGTCTGTCCGACGTGCGGGCCCATCGTGACCCACGACGAGCCGATGGAGTAGACGTTGTCGAGCATCAGGCGCGAGAGCGCCTGCGTGCGCAGGTAGTCGCTCGCGCCGCTCATGCGGACGCGCCTGCCGTAGAGCGTCGCGGTGGGGAAGCGCGCGGGGTCCATCGCGCCCAGATCGAACACGTCGGCGGCACGCTGCCCGGCGGGGTGCGCGTGTGCGCCCCGGCCAAAGTCCCACGCGCGGGCGATCGCGTCGCCCGGGAATTCCTGCCCGAGCTCGGCGGGGTCGACGCCCCAGTCGGGAACGCGCCCGAGCGGGGTGTTCTCGCGTTGGAAGGGCCAGCTGATGAACGCCATGTAGCGCCCGACGGGCTCGTCGCGCCGCTCGGCCTCGCGCAGGGCGCGGTCCTGCCACTGGCGGACGAGGTGCATGTGGTGCACGCGATCGGCGTGCCCCTCGACGTGCCCGAACATCATCGTCGCGCTCGTGAACATGCCCAGCGTGTGCGCGACGTACATCGTCGTCAGCCACGCGTCGGCGTCGCACTTGCCCAGCCCGATCTTGCGACGCACCGGGTCGGCGAAGATCTCGCCCCCGCCGCCCGGGAGCGAGTCGAGCCCCGCGTCGCGCAGGCGCACGAGCACCCAGCGGAGCTTGTCCTCGAGCGAATCGCCCGGCGGATCGAAGAAGTTCACGAACTCGATCATCTCGGGCGGGCTGAAGGCGTGGATGTGCACGCCCGGGAACCTCGACTTGATCGAGCGGAGCAGGTCGGTGTACCACGAGAGCGGGAGCGCCGGGTTCATGCCGCCCTGCATGAGGATCTGCGTGCCGCCGATGGCGACGAGCTCGGCGATCTTGTCGTGGATCGCGGAGGCGTCGAGTGTGTACGCGTCGTGGTCGTCCGCATCGCGCCGGAAGGCGCAGAACGTGCAGCGCGCGGTGCAGACGTTCGTGTAGTTGATGTTGCGGTCGATGATGTACGTGCGGTAGGTGTCGCCGTGCAGCGTGCGGCAGCGCGCGTCGGCGAAGCGCCCCAGCTCGGGCAGGGCCATGGCGCGGAACAATTCGAGCCCCTGCTCGGGGGTCAGGCGGGCGTGCCCGGCGCACACGGCGGCGAGCAGGCCGGGGTCGGCGGCGGGCAGGTGGGGATGCTCGGCGGGGGGCTGGTATGGCATCGGTCGCTCGGCGGTGGAGATCGGCGCGAGTGGGGCGGGGAGCCCGCGATCCCGCGACGAAAGTTTCAATAAGTATTGAAAGTTGAGTGCCCGGAGACAAGCCCCGGGGCGCACGAAAACCGCCCGGGCGCTCGGCCCGGGCGGCAAGCTGTCGCGCCAGTCGGGGGGCTTCCCGGGGTCGAGCGTTCACCGCCGGCGGCGCGTGGAGGCGAGGGCGCCGGCGCCGAGCAGGGCGAGCGATCCGGGCGCCGGGACGATGAACTGGACGATGCTGCCCGAGGACAGCCCGTCGCCGACCGAGCCGCCCGCGAAGTCGAGCGAGCCGAACGCGGCGGGGGAGAGCCCGAAGGTATTGGAGTAGTCCTGGATGATGAAGTGCCAGGTCTCGCCGGGCTCGAAGACCCCATCGAACGCGATGGATTCGAACACGAGCGCGCGGTTGAGCCCGAAGGAGTCGATGCGGAACGCGAAGGTGAGCAGGGAGTTGGGGGGCGGGGCCTCGTTGGTCGAGGCGACGCCGTCAACATTCGTGAAGGTGGTCTCGAGGTCGCCGACGTAGAAGAGGTCGGTCCAGGACCGCCCGGTGAGGTTGGTCATGACGACGAGGGCGTTGGGGATGGCGGGGTTGTCCATGGGCGGGCAGGCGGACTGCTGCGTGAAGGTCGCGACGGACTCGATGAGCTCGTCGGTGGGGAAGAGCGGCGCATTGCCGAGCTCTTCGAGGGCGACGCGGTTGCCGTGGTCGTCGCAGTCGGGGAGGTCGAAGTACACGCCATCGACGGGATTGGCGAGCGCCGGGGTCGATGCGGCGATCACGACGAGGCCGGCGCGTGCGGCCACTCGGAACGGGGTGCTGCGGGCCATGTCTTGCTCCTTCTCTTGTGCCGCGTCGTGGATGGGCGCGGCCCCACGTGTGTTGGGGGCGCGACTCGTGCACGTCCCTCACTCCCGGAAGCGACAGGATCGCGCGCCGCTCACGCCGCGGATATGAGATACTTCCCGCGGGGCATGGCCCATTGAGGGGATGCACGATGCGAACGGAAAACGAATCGGCGGACAAGCATGCGGCCCGCGCGCCCTCGGGCGGCTCACGCCGCGGATCGGGCGACCTGCTCGCGCTCGCGATCTTCAACGCGGCCTATTGGCTCGCGGGCGCGGGGCTGTCGCTCGCGCGGGGGAACGCCGAGTTCCTGATGTACTGCATCTCGCTGCTGGTGATCTACGCGATGGTGCTGGTCGTGCATGCGCGCGTGCGGCTGCCGATGGGGCTGCTCTGGGCGCTCAGCATCTGGGGCGTTTTGCACGTTGCGGGCGGGCTGGTTCCCGTTCCGGAATCGTGGCCGATCGCGGGCGACAAGCGCGTGCTGTACTCGTGGCGGATCGTGCCCGACGTCATCAAGTACGACATGGTCGTTCATGCGTACGGGTTCGGCACGTCGTGCTGGCTGTGCTGGTGCGGATGGCACGCGATGATCCGCGGGTTCGGCGGCGCGGCCCGCCCGACGTGGGGCGCACTCCTGCTCTGCGTCATGGCGGCGACCGGGCTGGGCGCGACGAACGAGATCCTTGAGTTTGTCGCGGTGCTCACCGTGCCCGACACGAACGTGGGCGGTTACGTGAACACGGGGTGGGACCTGGTCTCGAATCTCGCCGGCGCCGTGTGCGCGGCGATGCTCATCAGGCTCGGCATTCTGCGGGCGACGACGCGTGGTGCGACGCCCCACGCCGCGTAGGGCATCGCTCGATCACAGGGGCTGGACCGTGCGGGCTCAGCCGCGCGGGTGGAAGCGCTTGTGCGTCGAGCGGAGGCGCGCGGCATCAACGTGCGTGTAGATCTGCGTCGTGGTGATGTCGGCGTGCCCCACGAGCTCCTGCACGCTGCGCAGGTCCGCGCCGCCCGCGAGCAGGTGCGTCGCGAAGGAGTGGCGCAGCACGTGCGGGTGCACGTGCGCGAGGCCCGCTGCGGCGGCGTGCTTCTTGATGAGCACCCAGACCGCGGTCCGATCGAGCGGGCGGCCCGCGCGGGAAAGGAAGATGCGTCCCTGATCGAGGCGTTCCGCGGCGACGCGGGCCGTGACGATGCGCGGGCGGCAGTCGCGGAGGTAGTCCTGGATCGCGCGCAGGGCGGGCACGCCTATGGGCACGACGCGCTGCTTGTCGCCCTTTCCCGTGATGCGGAGCGTGCGCCCCTTGTCGTCAAGATCGGAGAGCGTGACGGCGCCGACCTCGCTCGCGCGGAGCCCGCAGGCGTACATCGCCTCGAGGAGTGCGCGGTCGCGGAGCCAGAGGGGGATCGCGCGCGGATCGATTGGGTCAGGCGGCGCGGGCGCGTCGATGAGGCGGCGCATGTCATGCACGCCAAGCACGCGCGGCAGACGCCTCCATCGCGTGGGCTGGTCGATCCAGTCGGCGGGGTTCTCGGGGCCGATGAATCCGCGCGCGAGCATCCACTTGAAGAGGACCTTGATCGTCGCGATGTGGCGCGTGACGCTCGCGGAGGCGAGCTCACGCTCGCGCGACAGGTGCTGGATGTGCTCGAGCAGATGGCGCGGGACGACGTGCTCGGGTCCGGAGACGCCGGCTTCGGCGAGTGCGACGAACAGGTCGCGGAGATCGCGGCAGTACGCCTCGATGGTTGCGGGGCGCATGCCGCACTCGATGCGGAGGTAGCCCACGAACTCGTCGCGGAGCGCGCGCCACGCGCCGGCGATGCGCGGATCGTCGGGCAGGGTGCGGTTCGTCGGTGCGGCGCGCGGGGGCATGAATGAAGGTATCGGCGTGCGGGGCGTGGTTCGTGCGATGATGCGGCGCGCGGGGCGGTGCTCGCACGCTCATCGTGCCAAACGAAAACCGCCCCGGGCGAGAGGCCCGGGGCGGCTGGGGTTCACGAAACTTCCGCGAGGATTAGCCCAGCAGCTGCAGGGCGGCCTGGGGCTGGCTGTTCGCCAGGGCCAGGGTGTTCGTCGCGGCGGACACCAGGATCTGGCTGCGGGTCAGGGCCGCGGTCTCCGACGCGAAGTCGGCGTCGCGGATGACGCTCTGGGCGGCGGCGGTGTTCTCGACCGCGATGCCCAGCGAGCGGATCGTCGCACCGACCGTGTTGCGCTGGAAGGCACCGAGGCGGCCGCGGAGCGAGGAGATCTGATCGATCGCCTCGTCGACGACCTTCTGGGCGTCGGTCAGGTTGCCGTCAACGACGTTGAAGGACTTGCCCGAGCCGAGGCGGTCGAGGAACCCGATCTGGTTGTCGCCCAGGTTGCGGGTGGCAACGTTGGAGATGCCGATCGAGACCTTGCCGGCGATGTCCACCTTGGAAGCGAGCTGGAAGTCAGCGCCGCCGCCGGTGATGTCGAAGGCCGCGACGGACCCGAGGGCGGTGGCGGTCTCCTCGTCGAGCGAGAGCTGGACGTCGAGGACGTCGGTGTTGATGCGGATCTGGCGGCCGTCGGCGGTCGCGTTCACGCCGTTGACGGTGGCGCCGATGTCCTGGCCCTTGTCGCGGACGCCGTTGGCGGCGGCGGTGTCGGAGAAGGTGGAAAGGGCGGTGGTGTTCAGGGTGTTGGCGTCGTCGCTCTCGAAGCCATAGATGCCGACGCCCGTGCCGGTGATGCCGCCGTCGCTGACGACCTTGACCTTGACGAACTCGTCGGAGCCGTACGCGCTGGAGATCAGCGAGATGCCGGTGGAGCCGGCGGAGGCGGTGACGCCGGTGACGTCAGAGAAGTTGTTGATCGCGGTCGCGATCTCGGTGAGGGAGGTGCTGGAAGCGAACTGGAGCTGACGCGAGCCGAGGGCGCCCTGGATCTCGATGGTGAACGACGAGCCGGAGCCGCCCAGGTTCAGGTTGCTGCCGCCGGCGGACAGGTAGAGCTGCCCGCGCTGGGCGGACTGGGTGACGACGATGTCGACCGAGAGCTGGTCGCCCTCGAACTTGGCGCCGTTGATGCGGAAGTTCTCGACGCCCGAGGCGACGTTCTCGGCGGTGTAGTCGAAGGTGCCGTTGAGGAGCTTGTTGCCCTGGAAGGAGGCCGAGCCGGCGATGCGGTCGACGGTCTGCAGGATCGAGTCGATCTGCAGCTGGTTCGCCTCCTTCTCGGAGGCGCTCAGGCCGGCAGAGTTGGCGGTCGAGGTGACCAGGCCCTGCAGCTCGGTGAGCAGCGAGGAGATCTCCTGGAGGCCGCCCTCGGCGATGTTCACGACCTGGTCGGCGCGCTCGGCGTTGCCGACGGCGGAGTTGAGGCTCTTGATCTCGGCGCGGAGGGCCTCGCTGGCGATCAGGCCGGCGGGGTCGTCCTTGCCGCGATTGATGCGCACGCCCGTGGACAGGCGCTCGAGCGACTGGTTGAGGCCGACATTGTTCTGGCCCAGCACGCGCTGAGCAATGAGAGACTGAACGTTCGTATTGATCCGGCTCATGATTGTGAGTCCTCCGTGAACCCTTGAGTGGGCCGACGCACCGGCCCGCGTCCCGATCACCAGCATCGAGCCGCGGTGGCGCGGCCCGTTCCGCGGGATCCGTCCCGCGGAGCGAATGGGCCCCGGAGTCACACGCTCCGGCTGGCGTCGTCAGCGATCGACCGCAAGAAAGGGCGAGTTCAGGAGGAATGCGATGCACCGAGAATTTCGTCGAGGAAAGACCGCTCTGGCGCACGAAAACGCCCCGCGTCCGGGGACGCGGGGCGGTGGTTATGGGTCGGAGCGTGATCGGACGCGCTGCGTCCGGTCCGATTATCCGAGGAGCTGGAGCACCTGCTGCGCCTGCGTGTTGGCGAGCTGCAGCACGCTCGTCGCCGTGCTCGTCAGCACCTGGGCGCGGGTCAGGGCGCTGGTCTCCGCGGCGAAGTCGGCATCGCGGATCTGCGACACGCTCGAGGACAGGTTCTCGTACTGCGATTGCAGCGATCGCACGCCGGTCTCGATGACGTTCCGCTCGAAGGCGCCGAGTCGTCCGCGGAGGACGGAGATCTCATCGATGGACTTGTCGAGGATGTCCTGCAGCGGGGTGAAGTCGTTGCGGGATTCGGCGGTCTTGAGGTCGTTCGACTGCCCGCTCTTGAGCGAGCTGAGGTACTGCAACTGTCCCTCGACCAGGGTTCCGCCCAGGAGCGAGGCCGCGACCGACTGCACGCCGATGTTGGTCTGCTGCTGGGGCTGGACCTGTGGTCCGATCTGGAACAGCGCGCCGCCGCCGGTGATGTAGAACATCTTGTCCGCCGCGTCGGGTCGGATGGCGAAGTCCTCGTTGAGGAGGAGTTCGAGCGAGAGCTCCTGCCCGTTGGAGGAGATGAGCAGCCCGCGTCCCGTCGCCAGTGCGCCGTTGATGAGGGCGCCGACGTCCTGCCCGGCGTCGCGCGTCGCGGTCGTGAGCGTGGTGCCGATGAGCGACCACGGGAAGCCGCCTGTGGTGTCGGGGTAGGCCGCGTTGCCATCGAAGGCATAGGCCGCGAAGCCGTCGCTCAGGGGCGGGGAGGGCTTGTCGATGCGCTCGACGCGGACGAAGGAGTCCGAGCCGTAATCGGTCGAGCGGAAGACGAGCCCGCTGGTGGCGTCGCCATTGATGAGCGCGGCCTCAACGCCGGTGAAGGGGGACCGCTGGTTGACGATGTTGATGGCGTCGTTGTACGACGTTCCCGCGGCGATGATGAGCTCGGTGACGCCCTTGGGCCCCATGATGCGGAGCGTGGTCTGCGACAGGAACGTCCCGTTCTCCGGCGCTCCCGGCGTGGGGAGGTCGCCACGGACGAACAGCGAACCCTTCTGGGCGGACTGGACGACGTCGACCTCGACGTCGATCTCGTCGGTGCCGACGAAGCTCGCCCCGAAGACGTTCGCCTTTGAGATCGCGCTCGAGACGAGGCCCGACACGACGTAGTCGAGCGAGCCGTCGAGCAGCTTGAGCCCGCCGAAGGTGGCGGTGTTGCTGATGCGGGTGAGCGAGTCGATCGCCGAGTCGATCTGGAGCTGGTTCGCCTGTCGCTCCGTGTCGGAGAACGCGCCGGTGTTGGCGGCCTCGACGACCAGGCTCTTGATGGAGTTGAGCAGGTCGTTGACCTCGGCGAGCGAGCCCTCGGTGGTGGCGATCACCAGCGACGCGCGCTCGGCGTTCTTGATGCCCTGCGAGACGCCCTGGATGTCGGTCCGCAGGCGTTCCGAGACGATGAGCCCCGCGGGATCATCGGCGCCGCGATTGATGCGCACGCCGGTGGCGAGGCGCGTCAGGCGGATGTCGAGGTCCTTGTTGTTGCGCGAGAGGTTCGCTTGCGCGATCACGCTCGAAACGTTCGTGTTGATCCTGGCCATGGCAGTCCTCCGTGAACTCGCTCCGTGCCCGTGGTCGCGCGGCGTGCGAAGCGGGCTCCTCCCGCCTTCGCCCCATCATCCGTGAGTCTCGCCGCGTCCCCGCTGCTTGCCCCTTGCGCGTGCTCACGCGCTCCGTGCGTTGCGAGGCGAGGGTGTGCCCTCTCGCGTCGCGTCGTTCCGTTCTCTGCTCGCCGGGCGATCCGCATCGCCCAGTCGAACGCTCCTGAATCCGTCCGCTGATTCGTCCGCGTGGTTGGGCCCCGCGGGCGCCCGCGAGGTCAGTGCGCTCACCCGTCCGCGCGAGCGCGCGGGCCCGGGCGAGATGGGCTGGGCGATCGGGGGAAGGTCCGAGCTCGCCGCTTGGGCGGCCTGCTCGTTCTCCCGCCGGATCGCTTCGTATACCTCCTTGCGATGCACCGCGATCTTGGTGGGCGCGGTGATGCCGAGGCGCACCTTGTCCCCGCGGATGTCGACGATCGTGATCTCGATCTCGTCGCCGATCATGATCGTCTCGTCTCGCTGCCGGGAAAGCACCAGCATGGGTCGGCTCCTTGGTGGGCTCGCGCGACGATCGCGCGGACCCTTCCGATGGTCTCTGGCTCCTCGAACACGTTGAGTGAGAAGTGGGTCGACGATCGAACCGGGCTTACGCGCTCTGCGCGCGAGCCGGCTCGGCCACCTTCACGAGCTGGTGACGCGTCGTCCACCGCTTCTCCGCCAGGACCATCTGCTCGCCCTGCCGCGACAGCGTGTTGATGACCAGAGGACCCTGCAGGTTCCCGGTCAGGAATCCGTCCACCTTGTTCACGATCGTGAACACCTGCGCGTCCTCGAGCTTCCCGAGTCCGAGATCGCCCATCTGCTCCGCCCGGATCGGAACCGAATACTCGGGCACGAACAGCGACGGGTCCGTCACCACGAACGCCAGCGACGGATCGTCAAGAGACTGAAGCCAGAAGAAGCACGCGTCGTCTCCAGGCTCCAGAAGGCAATACCGCCGGCACTCCGGGAAACCCAGCAGCCCGCGCGGGAAGGTGATCACGCGATCCTCCGCGATCTCGATCACCCCGAAGCGAGTCGTCCGCACCTCCATGTGATGCGCTCCGCTTGTTTCGGCCCAGTCCCTTTGACCCCCGGCGTCCCTCGCCGGCGACGTCCTGTCCGGGGCTCCGCGGCCGAATCTCGGCGCCCCGCAAACTTCCATGCCTCGCGCCCGCGCTCCGGCGGGACGCGTTGTCGATCCCTACCCGATGAAGTCCAGCAGCGAGAGCTGCCCCGTGATCGCCGTCGCCTGCAGCCCCGCCTGCAACTGCGTCTGCAGCACACTCAGGCGGGTCGCGGCCTCGGCGTAGTCGAGGTCGCGGAGCTGGCTTCGCGTGGACTGGTCGAACACCTGCCGATCCTCCTCGAACGTCGTGGCCGACTGCACACGCTGCACCAGCCCGCCCACGAACGCCCGGGTCTGCGCGACGCGGTCGATCATGGACTCCAGCTTCTCTCCCGCAATTGCGATGCCATCGCGATCCGAGGTGTTCAGCGCGTCCCGCAGGTCCGCCAGACGCGTGAACACCGTGTCGGGACGCACCTTCGCCCGGTCCTCGCCCAGGTAGGTCGAGGTCGCCGCGTCGTACGCCCCGTCGCGCAGCCCGAGCTGCTCCGCGGCCTTGGAGTTGTTCCGGGGAACGACTCGAACCGCGTTGGGCAGGCTCGCGTCCTGCGTCAGCGCGATGCCGTTGTTCCCGTCGATCAGCCCCGCGCTCACCGAGCCCGCGGGCAGGCCCGCCGAGGCAAGGCCCGTCGCGATCTGGTCGTTGATCCGCGCGAGCAGCGTGCCCACGCTGACCATGTCCTGCGGACGCAGGTCGATGGGCAGGCGGGTCCCCGCGGCGTCGCCCAGCTCGATCTCGAAGTCCACGTCGTGCTCGGGGTCGGGCAGGCCCGTGATCGGGTCGGTCGCGCCATCGATAATCTCGACGCCCTCGCCCTCGTTGAAGTCGCTCAGGCTGGTGCTGGCGTCGAGCGAGCGGATGCCCAGGCGTGACGCGGTCTGTGTGCCGTCGCCCGATTCGCTGATGCTCAGCGCGAGGCCCTTGCCCCCCGAGACCTCGCTGAGCACGTCGATGCCCGTGCCGTCGGCGTTGAGCACGACGCGCACGCCGAGCCCGGTGCGCTCGATCGCGTTCTTGACGTCCTGGAGCGTCTGCGCGCCGGAGAGGTCGATGTCCGCCGCGCCGCCCGCGTTGCGGAGGATGAGCCGCCCGAGCGGGTCGGTGGTCAGGTCGCCCAGCCCGGCGAGGGCCGAGACGGGCGTGAGCCAGGAGAGGCGCGGCGCGAGGTCGGCGCCGGTCGAGTCGGTCAGTTCGTCGAGCGTGGTGGGGGGGTCGGTGACGAGCCCGAGGTCCTGCCCGGTGGTGCCCTGCCCGACCTCGCTGAAGACGAGCGTCTGCCCGGGCTCGAGGTCGAAGGCGATCGCGTTGCCTGAGACGCTGATGCCGTCCGGGCCGAGGACGCTGTCCCCGGTCTGGTCCTCGTGCGCGACGATCTCGGCGTGGACGAGGTCGATGACGTCGCGGACGTCGCGGGCGCCGCTGAGGTCGAGCGTGACGCTCGCGCCGCCGCTGATGCTCAGGCGCACGAGCCCGGGCGCGATGCCGAGCCCGCGCGCTCCGGCGAGGTCGGCGAGCAGGTCGTCCGCGGTGAGGGACGGATCGAGATCCGCCGTCCCGCGCACGCGGGCGGAGGTCTCGCCCAGCGGGTTGGAGCCGCCGATGGTGATGGGCGCGGCGCCCGAGGTGGGGATGTCGGTCTCGAGCCCGTCGCCCTGCCCGACGTAGCGGTATCCGCCTCGGAACTCGACGACGGGGGTGATGCCGGGCGTCGCGCCGCCGAAGACGTAGCCCGAGGTCCCGGTCTGCTGCGCGATGCGGAGCATGCCGGCGAGGATGTTCTGGACGACCGTCGCCTGGGCCCGCTGCCCGGCGGGATCGGCGCCGAAGCTGGACTGGTCGGACGCGAGGGATCGCGCCTCGAGGAGCGAATCGCTCGCGGAGCCGAGCGCGCTGTCGAGCACGTCGAGCGAGCCGCGGGCGAGCTCGAGGTTGTCGATCTGCTTGGCGCTGCGTTCGAGGCGTTCGTCGAGCACGCCGATGGTCGCGGCGCGGATCGCGTCGTCGCTGGGCCTGAGGATCTCGCGTCCGGTGGCGAGCTGCGCCTGCACGCGGAAGAGGTCGATGCTGGTGCGCGTGAGCGACGAGAGCCCGATCTGCGAACTCAGGAAGGTCGGGACGCGCGCCACGCTGGAAGGGAAGAAGCTCACTGGTGTCCTCACACGATCGCCATGAGTTCCTGGAGCAACTGGTCGGCCACGCTGATCAGGCGGGCCCCGCCCTGGTACTGCCGCTGGAAGTTCAGGAGGTTGATGGTCTCCTCGTCGACGTTCACGCCGCTCACCGCCGCGTTCTGCGCCTCGAGGCTCTCGCGGACCGCGGTGGTCGCATCGGCGCGGGTCTTGGCGGCCTGCGCGTCGAGCGCGACCGCCTGCACGGTGGTGCCCCACGCGCCGCGGATGGATTGCCCGCCGAGCGCGTCCAGCGTGCGCGACTGGAGCGCCACGACCTCGAGCGCCGTCCCGTTCTCGACCAGCTCTCCGCCCACGCGCCGCCCGGCCATGAGCAGGGAGGGCTGCGCGACGAGATCGTTGCGCACGCCGATCGATTGCGCGTCCGTGCCGGTGAAGTACGCGTTCACGCCCAGCACCGCCAGCGCGCCCGACGTGTCGTTCTCGAACGAGAACTCGAAGCCCGTGTCCGCGTCGATCTTCAATCGGCCATCGCTCGTGAACGACGCGTTGAGCCCGTCGATCGCGTTCAGTGCCGCGCGGATGTCCTCCGCCGAGGTGTCGTCCGCGAAGCTCGGGCGACCGTCGGCCCCGAGCCCGTCGAGGTCAACATCGATCCGCACGCTCTGCGTCGTGCCGTTCGCCGAGTTCTTGACGTGCACGACGAATCCGCCGTTGGTCGCCTCGAAGGGCAGCCCGCCGAGCGTCGCGTTCAGTGGATCGTTGAGCGAGCGCGTCCGGTCGCCCAGCGCGAGCCCGAGCGTGCCGGTCGTGGTGCGCAGGCCCTCGGCGTTCGTGCCGGTCGAGTGCAGCTTGTTGACCTCGAAGATCAGCGTTGCGGCGATCTCGTCGAGGCGTTCGATGGTCCCGCCGACGGCGTTCTCGCGCAGGTCCAGCAGCGAGCCCACGCTGCCCGCGCTGACGTCGAGCGTGCGCTGGCCGTCCTTGGTGACGACGCGCACGTCCACGCCGTTCGCGCCGCTCTCCTGCAGCAGTTCCAGCCCGAGGCTGCGATTGCCGTAGAGGATGGGCGTCGATCCCGCGAGCACGTCGACGGCGCCCGAGGTCTGCTCGACGACGCTGACGTCGATGAGCGTGGACAGCTCGCCCAGGAGCTGATCGCGCCGGTCGCGCAGGGAGCTCGCAACGCCCCGCCCCTGCTCCGCCGCGGCGATCTGCTCGTTGAGCCCCGCGACCTCGGTCAGGATCGTGTCGGCCCGCTCGATGCTCGATCCGAGCTGGCGTTCGATCTGTGATCGCTGCTCGCCCAGATCGCCCCGGAGCTGGTTCACGAACTCCGCGACGCGCCGTCCGGCCTGCACGACCACCGCGGACGATTGCACGAGGTTCGCCCGCTCGGACCACGTGCCGAAGAAGGTGTTGAGCTCGCTCGAGAGGTCGTAGCCCGTCAGTTCGTTGAGCGTGCTCTCGATCGCGTCGTAGACGCTGAGGGCCTGCTGCGCCGAGGCCTCGCTCGCGACGCTGTCGCGCAGGCGCGATTGCAGCGCCGCGTCGACCTCGCGCCGGAGCCCCGAGATCTCGACGCCGCGGCCGATCAGGAAGCCCGTCCCGGAGCGTGCGCCGACGATCGGGCGCAGGTCGAGCGTCTGACGCGAGTACCCGGGCGTCGTCGCGTTCGCCATGTTCTGGCCCGCGATCTGGATGCCCAGTTGCCCCGCGGTGAGGGCCGAGCGACCGATCTGGAGCGTGCCCGTCAGGCTCATCGTTCCATGCTCCGATGCGCGTCGGCGTTCGTGCCGAGCGCCCGCGACCCACCCATCACCTCACCAGGTCCAGCCCCGACACCACCGGCTGCCCCACGTGCATCCCGCCCCGGCGCGAGTACGTCCCCGCGTGCGACAGGCGCCTCCGCACCTGCTCCACGAGCCCCTCGCCGTGCGCGACGAGCATCTGGCACGCGAGGCGCACCGATGCCTGCTCGCGCTGCAGCGTGCCGCCGATCTTTCTGATCTCGTTGCCCAGTGCGCGCAGCTCGTCGCCCTCGCGCACACGCCCCTCGCGCGTGATCCGCTCGACGATCGTGCCGAGCGTCGCGCCGTCGCCCCACGCGCGCATCGCCTCGCGGCGCTTCGCGTCCAGCGCGCCGAGCGCCTCGACAAGCTCCGCCTGGCGACGGACCGACTCGCCCATCGCGCTCGCGTCTGCACGCGAGATCGCCGCCCGGTGCGAGCGGGTCGCGTCGAGCAGGCGGCGCGTGATCTCGAGCGACTCGCGCAGCACGCTTTGCAGCGGCTCGATCGAGTGAGCAGCCTGCACACCGCGCGGCATCTGCGCGATGCGCGTTCCCTGCGCCTGGCGTGTCGGTCGTTCCTGCGTGGTTCGTGTCATGGCGACGCCTCCGTGCGTGCGCCGGAACGTGCAAGCAGATTCTGTGCCAGACGGTCGACGAGCGGCAAACGCGAGCCGCGCACCAGCTCGTGCGCCACCCGCGCGTCCATCAGGGCGCCGAACTGCTTCTCCGCCTCGGTGGGCGCGAAGGGCGGCGCGGCGTCCTTCGCCTCGCGCACCTGCGCCAGGATCGGCTGCACGAACGAGATCGCGACCAGTTGCTCCGCCGCCGAGCGGGCCCGCTGCTCGGGCGTCTCGCGCGTCCGCGCGTCCCCGCGCCCCGACGCCTGCGCGAGCACGTCACGGAACGCGGACTGGCGCGACGCCAGCCCCGCCCCGCCCGCGAGGGGCGTCGAGAGCGACATGGCGCCCGGCGTGATCGTCGTGTCCATTCCCAGCCCGTCCATGCGATCCGCTCCCGCCCCTGCGCCCGCGATCAGTCGATGATCAGCTCCGCGTGCAGCGCGTTGTTCTTCTTCAGCATGTGCAGGATCTCGATCTGGTCCTTCGTCGGCACGTTGAGCTGCTTGAACACCCGCACAAGGTCGTCCAGACGCGTCTCCTGCGCGGGCTTCAGCTCCGTCCCCAGCGGCACATGACGCCCCGACTCCACGATCGGGTTCTCCGGCGTCGGGACCGGCGCGGGAACCGTCGTCGTGATCGTCAGGTCCTTGTGCGTGATCACCGTCGGGCCCAGCGTCACGTCGCCCGTCACCACGTACGCGCCGGTGCGCTCGTTCACCACCACCCGAGCGGGCAGGCGCGCAAGATCGAGGTTCACCGGCGTCGCCTGCACCGCCGCGACGAACGCCGCCACGCTCGCCCGCTCGTGCTCGGGCACGCGCACCCGCACCGTGCGATCGTCGATCGCCTGGGCGACGAGCTCGACGTCCTCGCCGTTCGGCCCGGGCACCTGACGCAGCTCGCCGTCGTTGATCTCGCTGGCGATCTGCGAGGCCGTTCCGTAGCCCGCGAACCACGGCTCGATGATCAGATCGAACGAGTTCCCGACGGTGGGGATGACGATGTCGCGCGTCAGCGTCAGCCCGCCGCGCACCCGCGTGTTCGTCAGGACGCTCTCGTCCTCGATGGTCAGCGGCCCCGCGGCGAAGCCGAAGACCTCCTGCCTGCCGAGCGGCTCGCGCAGGGGGCTGAGCACGAGCTGCCCGCCCTTGAGGCTCTTCGCGGAGTGCATCGTCGTCACGCTGACGTCGAACTGGTCGCCCGCCCGCCCCCCTTCTTTGGGGATGACGGCGTCGACCCACACCAGCGCGACCGACTTGCTCTTGGCGAGCTCCTCGATCGTTCCGGGCGCATTTCCATTGCTGATAAGGAGTTGCATCAAGGGGCGGGCGACGATCAGTTCCTGCCCCGAATCCCCTGTTCCGGGCAGGCCCGTCACGAGCCCGATCCCGCGCAGGCGGCTCTCCACCTGGCCTTCGAGGCGCGCGATCTCGCGCACCGTCGGGCCGGCGAACGCCATCGGCGAACCGGTGGAGGCCACCGCCAGCGCCGCGGCGAGGGCGGCGCATGCCCCGCCCCGCGCACGACCCGCCGCACCGCGCAGGCTTCGCTCGATCCATCCCACGATCCGCGCACTTCTGGTCATCGGGGATCCTCCCGCGTGTGTCTGAGCAACCCGCGTGCCCGGCGTTGTTGCGGCGGGTCCAACGCATCGCGCGTCCATCCCGCGCATGCGCGTTCGCGCGGCACGCCATTTGTGAGTCATCGCGCGGGCACGGACGGGCCCAGGGTGAGCACGCCGGCGCGGCATGGGGCACGGACGCCCCCGAGCGCCGCACCGAGGGAGGTCGCGCGTGGACTATGGCTTCTACATCGCGACCTCCGGCGCACTCGCCGCCAAGCACAGGCAGGACGTGCTCTCCAACAACCTGGCGAACGTCGAGACGACGGGCTTCAAGCCCAACGTCGTGCTCGCCCGCCAGCGCGTGAGCGCCCGCGAAGAGGACGGCCTGAACCACCTGCCCTCCGACGCGCTCATCGAGCGCCTCGGCGCGGGCGTGCTGATGGAGCCCTCGCGCATCAGCCACGCGCAGGGACGCCTCGAACGCACCGGCAACGACCTCGACATCGCGCTCGAGGGCAAGGGATTCCTCGCCGTGCGTGATGGAGCCGACACCTCGGGCGACGGCGTCCGCTTCACCCGCGATGGTCGCATGACCATCGGGCCGGAGCGCGAGCTGATCCTCTCGAGCACCGGCATGCCCGTGCTCGACACCAACAATCGTCCCATCCGCCTCGCCGACGACGCGCCCGTCGCGATCGATCGCGATGGCGCGATCCGCCAGAACGGCGAGGTCGTCGCCCGCCTCGGGCTCTACAACGTACCCGATCCCGACTACCTGCCCAAGATGGGCGACAACCTCTTCGCCGTTCCGCCCAACCAGTACCAGTCGCGCGAGGCGTCGAGCGCCCGCGTGAACCAGGGTTTTCTTGAATCCTCCGCGACGAACGACATCAAGATGATGATCGACATCCAGTCCGCCGCGGGGGACTTCGGCACGAACATTGCGATGATCCGGAACTTCGACACCCTGATGGATCGCGCCATCAACAGGCTGGGCCGCGTCGCCTGACGCCGCGAGCAACGTGAAGCAACCCGCGCCGCGCACCCGCGGCGTCATCTGTGAGGGGGATCTCTCCGCATGGCGAACATCGCGCTCCAGTCCGCCGCGACGGGCCTCGGCGCCCTCAACACGCGGATGGACGTCATCGCGAATAACATCGCGAACGTCAATACCGCGGGCTTCAAGGCCAGCCGCGCCAACTTCCAGGACCTTCTCTATCAGGAGCGCGCGCAGCCGGGCGTCGAGAACGCCAACGGCGATCAGCGTCCCACGGGCCTGTACGTCGGATTGGGCGTCAAGGTCTCGGGCACGCAGGTCACGTTCGAGCAAGGCCCGCTCATCGAGGGCGACGACCTCGACGTCGCGATCGAGGGACGCGGGTTCTTCCAGGTGCAGGTCGAGGACAGCCTGGGCGTCGGCGGCATCGCGTACACTCGCGCGGGCAACTTCACGCTCAACAAAGACGGTGACCTCGTGCTGGCGAGCGATGAGGGGCGCGTTCTCGACCCCGGGATCAACGTCCCCGCCGACGCGATCAGCGTCGAGATCACGAGCAGCGGCAAGGTCATCGCCTACCAGCCCGGGCAGTCTCAGGGCACCGACGTCGGGCAGATCGAGCTCGCCGTCTTCGTGAACCCCGCGGGGCTGCGACAGGTGGGCGAGAACCTGTTCGCGGAGAGCGATGCCTCGGGCGAGCCCATCGTGGGCCAGCCGACGGACGACAATTTCGGGCGCGTCCGCCAGGGCTACCTCGAGGGCTCGAACGTCGATCCGACGCGCGAGCTGGTCGAGCTCATTCGCACGCAGCGTGCCTTCGAGATGAACAGCCAGACCATCCGCGCCGCCGACCAGGCCCTCCAGACCGTCGCGCAGCTCCGCCGGTAATCCGCGCGTGAATCGCGCATGAGGAATCGAAGTGACCGTGCCCCGCGCCATCCTGACGCTGCTCGTCGCGCTCGCGATGGTTATCCACGGTGCGCACGCGCAGGACACGCCGCACGGGATCACGCGCATCACGCTGCACCCCTTCGCACGCGTCGCGACCGACGCGCCCATCCGCATCGCGGACGTCGCAACGATCGATGGCCCGCTCGCCGCGGCTCTCGGCGAGGTGGTGCTCGACGAACCCGGGCATGACGACATCGCCTCCCGCGGCTGGTGGACCCACCTCGACGCGCAGCGTGTGCGTGAGGCGGCGCAATCCGTGCCCGGGCTGCGTGCGCAGGACCTGCTGATCTCGGGGGACGCCTGCGACGTGCGACGCGTCGATCCCGAGGCCCGCCTGCGGGCGATGCAGACCATGCAGAGGTCGGCGCGGAGCGCGGATCGCTCACCCGCGGCGGCGCTGCTCCCGCACACCACGCACGCGGGGATCGTCGCGTCGATCGCGCGCACGCTCGGCGTGGGCGTGGGCGACGTGCGCGTCGAGATCGAGCCGGGCGACGCCGAACGCATCAGCGCGAGCACCGTGGGTCGCACGCTCACCGTGCAGCCGATCGGCTCGGGCGAGCGGCCCGCCCTCCGCGTCACGCTCTACGAGGGCGACGCGATCGTCCTGCGCGAGGTCGTGCGGGCGCGCGTCGAGGTGAAGCGTGAGGTCGCCGTGACGCGCGAGCCGATCCCGCGCGGCCAGATCATCGACGAACGCAGCGTGCTGCACGAGACGCGCTGGCTGCCCGCCGATTTTCGATACACGTCGCCCGACTCGGTGCCCGGCGCGGTCGCGCGCCGAGCCCTCGACGTTGGCGAGCCCATCGACGCGGGCGCGATCGAACCGCCGCTCGCCGCGAAGCGGGGCGAGCTCATCAGCGTGCACGCGCTCACGGGCGGCGTGGTCGTCGAATCGATCGCCCGTGCGAAGCGCGACGGGTGCGAGGGCGACATCATCGAGCTCGAATCCGTCGGCGCGGGCGAGAAGCGCACGTTCCAGGCCCGCCTCGCCGGCAGGGGACGCGCGGTGCTCATCGTCGGCGCATCGACGGATTCGTCGAGTAATGCGGGCGCTCCCGCGGCGCATGCTTCAGACGCCACGCTGACCGAGGGCGGGCTGACCGTCGTCCGTTCGACGGGCGAGGCCTCACGCAGGGATTGATGACCGATCGGAGGGCCTTGATGTCCACGCACGCTCGTCGCACTCGCTCCTCATCGCCCGCGATCCTCGTGCTCGCCGCGTGCGCCCCCGGCGCGCTCGCGCAGAGCCTGCTGATGCGCCCCGCCGAGGTCATGCTCGACGAGCGCGGCATCCCGGACACGACCGCCCCGCTGGAGGGGACGAGCATGTTCGTCGTCACGCCGCCCGATCCGCGCACGTTCGAGGAGCACGATCTCGTCACCATCCTGATCGACGAGACGAGCCAGTCGACGATGGAGCAGAACCTTGAGACGAAGAAGGACTACGCCATCGGCGGCGGCGTGGATGACTTCCCGTCGCTCCGCCACCTGCTCGAGCTGCAGTTCCAGAATGGCGACTCGCAGCGCGCCCTCGAGCTCGGGCTCGACTACGCCGACGACTACAAGGGCGACGGCAAGGCCGAGCGGAAGGACCGCGTGACGGCGCGCATCACCGCGGAGGTCATCGACGTCAAGCCCAACGGCACGCTCGTGATCGAGGCCCGCAAGACCATCAAGGAGAACCGCGAGAGCAAGACGATCCTGCTCTCGGGCACCTGCCGCCAGGAGGACGTCACGGACAACAACACCGTGAACTCCTCGCAGATCGCGAGCCTCACGCTCGCCATCGAGACCGAGGGCGACGTGCACAAGTCCGCCCGCAAGGGGCTGATCCCGCGGGCGCTCGAGACGCTCTTCGCGTTCTGAAGCGCTCCATCGTCTCGCTTTATCCCGCGCGACCATCGAACGCGACCGGCGCCAGCGTGCCGTTCGTTACGCCAGTCGATTCGCGCGACGTGCGCGATCCTGCCTGCGGGGCGCCGGAGCTGTCTCCGCCGCCCAACTGGTCGCCCGTCCCGCGCCCGCCGGCGAACATCCAGCGCACGCCCGCCTGCATGCGCAGCACGAGCGAGAACAGGATCGGCACCAGCACGAGCGTGAAGATCGTCGAGCACATCAGCCCGCCGATCACCACCGAGCCCAGCCCGCGGTACATCTCCGAGCCCGGACCGGGGAACAGCACGAGCGGGAGCATCCCGCCCACGCTCGTGAGCACGCTCATGAAGATCGGGCGGACGCGGGTGCGCGTCGCCTCCGCGACCGCGGCGATCGGCTCCATCGGCGCGATCTTGCCATCGTCGCCCTCGCCCCGCATCAGGTTCAGCGACTGGTGCACGATCAGGATCGCGTTGTTCACGACCACGCCGATGAGAATAACGAAGCCCAGCATGGTCAGCGTGTCGAACTGCTGCGGCGCGATGCGCGGGTCGGCGACCGTCGCGTCGTGCACCAGGCGCAGGCCCAGGAAGCCGCCCACGATCGCGAGCGGCACGCTGAACATGATGACCAGCGGGTAGAGGAAGCTCTCGAACAGCGCCGCCATCAGCAGGTAGGTCACGAGCAGCGCCCAGACGAACCGCGCGAGCATCAGGTTGGGCTGGTTCGCGATCCCGACGAGCGAGAGCCCGAGGATCGCGCCCAGCAGCAGCACGCCGACCGCGCCCCAGAACATGTTCTGGCTCGTGCGCTTCGCGCGGGCCGCGCGAACGACGGCGTACACCATCCCCGCCGCGCCAAACGCCACGACCACCCACCCCAACCGCGACAGCCAGAGCTGCCATCCGTGTGAGGCCGAGCCGACGACCACGGGAGGCCCGAACAGCGCCACCCGCACGTCATCGAGCTGCGCCGCCGTGCCCTCCATGCGCACGCGCATCGTGCGATCGATCAGCCCCATTGTCCGCGCGGGCTCGACGACGTTCTCCGTGAGCCACTCTTCCAGCTCCTGGATCGTCATGCCCTCGGGCGGACGCACGCTCACCGTCACGCTGGGCAGCTCCTCGATCCGCTGGATCTGCTGCGGCGCGAGCGCCGGCACCACGTCCACCACCGTGTCGAGCGGAACGACCGGGCCCGCGGGCGTCGCGATCGGCACGCCCGCGAGTTCTTCCTTGTAATCCAGGCGTCCGCCCGCGGGGAGCACGTTCAGGTCGATCGTGTCGGCGCCGAGGCGGAAGTCGCCCGCGAACGCGCCATCGAACAGCCCGCGCACCGCAAAGCCAAGCGTCTGCGTCGAGAGCCCGAGCTCACGCCCGAGGTCGTTCAGGCGCAGGCGCCACTCCTGCTGCTGCACCGAGAAGTTCGCCGGATCGGGGCGCGCGTTGCCCGGGCCGAACCGCCCCATCGCAGTCATGAACATGAACCTCGCTGCGGCGTTGACCCGCTCGAGCTTGGGCCCCGAGATCTCGACGTCGACCGTGTTTCCCGACGCGACGCCCCGTCCGAAGATCGACGACTGCGCCGCGCCGCCGAACGAGTCCGGGATCGAGCCCATCGCGTTGGTCAGCAGCGAGCCCACCGGGATCACCACCTGCGGGTCCTGGCTGGTTCCGCCCACGAACATGCCGCCGTTGAACGCGCCGATGAAGAAGTTCTCGACCGGCACCGGCGCAAAGGGAGACTCCGGCGCGTCGTAGCGGAAGATCGGCGGGAGCGTCGCGACGCTCTGCGGGTCCTTGATGTCCGCGTGGAAGTACGGCTCGACGTTCGCCTCGATCCGCTGCGCGATCTGCTCCTGCTGCTCGATCGACAGCCCGGGCGGGATCAGCAGCCCGCCGAACACGAGGTTGCGGTTGCCCGCGGGCAGGTAGTCCATGGGCGGCGCGAGCCTCGCCGAGCCGATCAGGCTGATCGCCGTCATCAGCACGACGATCGCCGGCCCGATGGTGTACGACCTCCAGCCCGACATGAGCCAACGCAGTGCGCCACCCATCCATGAGAGGAACGCGTCCGCGAGCGGCGCGATCCCGAACAGACCGTGCCACACCTTGCCGACCTTCGTCCGCGGCTCGTGCGCGTGCCCGAGCCAGCGCGAGCACGCCGACGGGATCACGGTGATCGACACGATCAGCGACAGCGAGACCGACGCGACGATCGCCAGCGCGATGTCGCGGAAGAGCTGCCCCGCTTCTTCCTGGATCGTGAGCACGGGCACGAACACCGCGACCGTCGTCAGCGTGCTCGCCAGGATCGCGCCCCACACCTCGCGTGCGCCATTGAGCGCGGCCTGCATGGGCGGGTCGCCCAGCTTGCGACGCCGGTCGATGTTCTCCAGCACGACGATCGCGTTGTCGACCACCATGCCCGTCGCGAACGCGAGCCCCGCGAGCGACACGACGTTGAGCGTGCGCCCCAGCCCGAGCATCACGAGGAACGTCCCGACCACCGCGATCGGGATCGCCAGCGCGATCACGCCCGTGCTCACGAAGCTCCGCAGGAAGATCAGCAGCACGCCCGCCGCGATCAGCGCGCCGATCCACAGATTGTCCGTGACCAGCGAGATCGCCGAGCTGATGTACGTCGTCTCGTCGTACACCTGCCTGAGGCGCAGGTGCGGCCCGACCTCGCCCGCCAAGTTGGGCAGGATGTCCGAACGCACCTCGTCGAGGCGCCCGCGGAGCTGCGACATCACGTCCACAACGTTCGCGCCGGTCTGGCGGATGCAGTTCATCGCGATCGAGGGCTGCCCGAAGCTGCGCACGAACCCGCGCCGCTTCTCGTGCCCAAGCTCGACCGTCGCGACGTCCTTGACGTACACGGGCTTGCCCTCGCGGTACGCCACCACCGTCTCGAGCACCTCGGAGGGGTCCTGGTACTGCCCGATCAGACGCACGCGATAGTCGCGCTTGCCCTCGGCGATCGTGCCCGCCGACACGTTCACGTTCTCGCCGCGGAGCGCGTTGATGACGTCCACGTGGTTCAGCCCGCGCTGCGCCAGCGCCGTCGCGTCCACCAGCACGCGCACCTCGCGCTCGCGCCCGCCGTAGATGTTCACCTCTGCCACGCCGTCGATGCGCTCGAGGAACGGCTTGACCTCCTTGTCGAGCGGATCGAAGAGCGTCGAGATGTCGAAGTCGGGGAACATCGCCCGCTTCTCGGGCGGGAGGTCGATGATCATCCACGCGATCGCGTTCTCGCTCGCGCCGTCGGCCGCCTCGACCTGCGGCTCCTCGACCTCTTCCGGATATGCGGGGACCTGCCGCAGCGCGTCCATCACCTCGAGCAGCGCGCGGTTGATGTTCGTCCCGATGTAGAACTCGAGCGTCACTTCCGCCCCGCCCTCGCGGCTGACCGACTTCATCCGCTTGAGGTTCGAGACGTTCTTGAGCTGTTCTTCCTGCTCCTTGGTGATCTCGTCGACGACCTCGTCCGGGCTGCGCCCGGGCCAATCGGTCTTGATCGTGATGATCGGGCGATCCACCGTCGGCGTGAGCTGGATCGGGATCGCCGTCAGCCCGATCAGCCCGAACATCACCACCAGCAGCACGCCGACGCTGATGCTGACCGGCTTCTTCACGCTGAAACCGACGATGTCCATGCCTCGCCCTTCCCGCGCGCACCCCGCGCGCCGCCGCATACCTCAGTGATCCGATCCGTGCTTCAGCCCCCGTGCGATGCGCCGCCCGCGCCCCCGGCGTTCGCGTCAGGCGCCGCCGCGCCCTGCGCCGCAGCGTTCAGCACGTTCAGCGGCTGCGTCGGGAACAGCCGCTCGTTGCCCTCGACCACGACCCTCATCCCGGGCTGCAGCCGCCCGCGCCGGATCGCGACCCGATCGCCCACCGCGAACATCGTCTCGATCCGTGCCGCCATCGCGACCCCGTCCGCATCGAAGTACGCGAACTCGCCCGCGTCGTCGCGCAGCACCGCGTCCTTCGAGATCGTCAGCGTCGGCTCCATCGAGCCCGTCGGCACAAGGCCCACCACGCTCATGCCCGGCTTCAGCAGCGCGCGGATCTCGCCCGTCACGTCCGCCTTGAGGTCCACAAGCGCCGGATACAGACGCGACAGCGGGTCCACGTCCGGGATCACGCGCGAAACCGGCGCCGTGATCTCCTCGCCCAGCGCCGTGATCCGCAGACGCACCGGCGTCCCGCCCTCACGCACCACGCCCGACAGCCGCTGCGGCACATCGAGCCGGGCCTCAAGCTCGTCCAGCGAGACGACGAGCGCGACCGTGTCGCCCCGCTCGACCCACTGCCCGACCTCGGCGCCCTTGCTCACCACACGACCGTTGAACGGTGCGAGGATCGTCATGTCGTTCAGGCGCTTCTCGGCCTCGCCCGCGCCCGCGTCCGCCGCGGCGACGTCCGCGTGCGCCCGCGCGAGCCGGGCCTCCCACGCCGCGACGCTCGACTCGGCGCTCTCCAGCTCGCTCTGCGAGACCGAGGCCCGGGCCTGCGCATCGCGCCGGCGTGACAACTCACGCCGCGCCTCGTCCAGCTGCGCCTCGATCTCCGCGACCGTCGCCCGCGCCGCCTCGGCCGCGGCCCGCGCCGATTCGAGCGACAGCTTCGCGAGCCGATCGTCCAGGCGCGCGATCACCGCGCCGCGCTCGATCGCATCGCCCTCGCGGACCAGCATCTCGAGCACGAAGCCGGGCTCCTCCGCCGCGACGTTCGAGCGCAGGCGCGAGCGAACCTCGCCCGTCACGGGGCGGAGCTGGTCGATGACCTCCTCGCGCACCGCGTCGAGCATGACGTTCGCGGGCGGCGGGCCGCCACCACCCTGCCCGAACGCCGTCGCCGTCCATGCCGACGCCACACCCATCCACGCGACCGCGCGCACACGACGCATCACGAATCTCCTTGCGCGCGTCCGCCGACGCGCTCGATCGCCCCTTCGCCCTCGTTGAATCGCTTCACACCGTCCATCAGCGACTCGAGCAGCCCCAGCAGACGCATGCGGTCCGCCTCGTCCAGCGCCGACATCACCCGCGTCTTTCGCCTGAAGTACTCGGGGAGCATGTCCTGGAGCCGCGTACGGCCCCGCTCCGACAGCGAGACCCGCTGCATCCGCCGGTCCTCACTGCTCGCCCGCCGATCGATCAGCCCGTCACGCTCGAGCCCGTCCAGGAGCCCCGTCATCGTCGCCCGGCTCACACCCGAACGCTCCGCCAGGTCCGAGGGCGACATCGACGCGTCCGGCTCGCGGTTCAGCAGCATCAGCACCGTGAACCGCCCCTGCGACAGCCCGTGCTCGGCGTAATACCCCTCCATCCCCGACAGCAGGTCGCTCGCCACGCGCAGCAGCACCAGCCCGACCGCCAGAGATGACGGGTCCACGTCCGGGTATCGGGACGAGCACTCGCGGATAACTTCATACTTGGGAATGTCTTGGAGCAGAAACACGCGGATGGATCCCTTCAACCCCCAAATCAATTAGCGGCCTGATAGTATGTGGGCTGAGGGAAAAATCAACACCCCGAGGTGCCGATCTCGCGACCCGGCAGGCACCCGCGATTCCTCTAATGCTGCGGGTGTCGGGGGCGTGACGGGGTGTGCGAGGGCATTTTTCGCACAAACCTCCCACTTTGACATCACGACCCGTTTCGCGGTCAGGCGATCTTGTGCACCCCGCCCACGTATCCGATCCTGCCGGAGGTGTCCGCACGCTCCCGGCGTGCCGGCTGGGGAGGGCTTCCGATGCGATTCGCGTCCAGGCTCCGTGCCCGTGAGCGTCGCCCGCGGCGGTTCCTCCGCCCGGACGCGCTGTTCGACGCGCTCGAGCCGCGCCTGGTCCTGGCGAACTTCGACTGGTCGCCCGAGGAGGTCCTGCTGCTCGAGCTGGTCAACCGGGCAAGGTCCGACCCGCAGGCCGAGGCGCAGCGTCTCGGGCTCGACCTGACCGCGGGGCTCACGATCGCGGAGCTCGCGCGCCTCATTCCGTCCGAGCCCCTGGCGATGAACGCGGAGCTCACCCTCGCGGCCCGCCTGCACAGCCTCGACATGGCCGAGCGCGACTTCTTCGACCACACCAACCCCGACGGGCTCTCGCCCACCGATCGCGCCCGCGCCCAGGGCTACACGTTCTCCGCGGGCGAGAACATCGCGGCGGGCTACGACTCGATCGAGGACGTGCACCGCGCGTGGCTCGAGTCCATCGGGCACCGCAAGAACGTCTTCAGCCTCCACGACAACTTCAACGACACGTTCCACTACGACGAGTTCGGCGCGGGCTTCGCGTTCACGAACATCGGACCGTACTTCGACTTCCACACCGAGCTCTTCGGGTACCAAGGCAGCAGCCCCAAGCTCTACATCCTCGGCGTCGTCATCGACGACTTCGACCACGACTCCTTCTACGACGTGGGCGAGGCGTACGCGCAGGTCCGCATCGACGTCGCCCTCGCCAGTGATCCTGCGAGCATCCTCGGCACGTACACCACCGACGGCGCGGGCAACTACCAGATCGTCGCGCCGGGTGCGGGGACCTACCTCGTGACGTTCACCGACCTGCGCACCGGGCTTGGCACGCAGCGTGAGGTCGCGGTCTCGGACGTCAACGTCAAGGTCGATGCGTTCCGCGCCGAGCTGACGCAGGGCGCGACGATCGATCCGCAGGCCCAGCCCGGCGCCCCCGTCGCGCTCTCGAGCAGCGCGAGCGGGCTCGCGTCGATCCTGAGCGTCAACATCGACGGGCAGACCCTCGCGCTCTACCAGCGAGCGGGCGGCGAATGGACCGCGACGGACCCCGTGCTCGCCGCGGGTTTTTCGGGCACACCCGCGCAGGTCGCGACGTGGAGCGATCCGCGCGACGGGCTGTCCTACGCCGCGATCGCCACGGACGCCTCGCTCCTGATCCTCACGCGCTCGGGCGATCTGTGGACGGGCTTCGACCTGCTCGCGGGGCTCGAAGGCTCGACGAACTTCGACTCGAACATCGTCGTGTTCACCTCGCGCTCGGGCGCGATCAACCTCGCGGGCCTCGACGCATCGGGCGATCTCGTGCTCTTCGCGCAGGACCCCGCGGGCGATCCGCAGTCCGCCAGCGGCTGGTCGTTCACCAACATCTCCGACGACGTGCTCACGCCCCGCGGACGCGCGATGCCCGTCTTCGCCGGCCCGCTCACCGCGTATGTCACGCCCTGGGGCGCGGAGAACATCGTCGGGCTCGACGGCGCGGGGCAGGTGCAGGCGGTATGGCAGGCGAGCGGCACCAACGGCTGGACCACGAGCAACCTCAGCGCCATCACCGGCGCGCCCGCCATGACCGGCGCGCTCTCCGTGTTCCAGACCTCGTGGAACGCGATCAACATCGCGGGCGTCGATGCGAGCGGGCGATTGCAGGTCACGTGGTGGCTCCCGCGCTTCGGCGGCGCGTGGGCCGTCAGCGACCTCACCGCCTCGACCGGCGGCACGCCCTTCGTCGCGGGCTCCACGAGCGCGTACGTCACGAGCTGGGGCGGGCTCAACGTCGCGGGCATCGATCAGGACGGCAACGTCACCGCATACTGGTGGGCGCCCGGCATGGCGCGATGGGTCGCGTCGAACCTCAGCGCCGTGACGCCGGGCTCCGTCACGCCCGCAACGACGCTGCTCGGCGCGTCGTCCACCAGCGGTCGCGTGCACCTTGCAGGGCTCGCGTCCGATGGCGACGTCGTGATCTTCTGGTGGCAGCCCGGCGCGTCGTGGTCGTTTACGAATCTGACCGACGAACTCACGACCGTTTGATTCGAGTGGCGTTTGCGCCGCGCGTCGTTCACTCCGCGACTCACGGCAGCGCGTCGCTCCAGTGCTCGAGCACGGCGCGCCGCATCGACGCCGAGCCGTCCAGCATCGCGGTGTCGAACGCCTTCTTTCCGTCGTGGAACCAGCCGAGCCTCTGCTCGACGTGCTCGGCGCGTCGGAAGTCGATGGTGCTCGCGGCGCGGGTGCTGGGCGGGGCGCCGTCGGCGATGTCGGTGACCCGCGCATCCAGCAGGATCGGCGTGTCGGAGGGACGCGGCGCGCCGTCCATGTCGAGGTGCGCCCACCCGGTGTCGTAGTTGTCGGGATCGCGTGCGAACGCGGGATCGCTCGCGTCGCGGGCGTGCCCGGTGACGTTGATCGCGTACGTCCGCGTCATCTCCGCGCCGTATATCGCCGCCGCCTCGGGGCACACGAGCACCGAGCGCGTGGTGTACAGCTCGCCCGTGGTCGTTCCCGCCGTGCCGCCGTAGGTCTGTACCACCAGGGCCCAGTTTGGCACGCTGCCCCACGGGACGCCCAGCGCGGGGGAGAGGCCCGCGTTCTCGTCCGCGTACACGCGCATGGTCATCATCGCCTGGCGCAGGTTCGACATGCACTGCACCGATCGCGCCGCGCCCCGCGCGCGCCCCAGCGCGGGCAGCAGCAGCCCGATGAGCAGCGCGATGATCGACACGACCACCAGCAACTCGATGAGTGAGAACGCGCGTCGCGGCATGCGGATCTCGCCACTCCCCTCGCGCGGAACCGCCGCGCGACGCCCACGCAGGTACTGATACCCGCCCCGACCTCTTGGGGATTCGTGAGGTCTCGGATTCAGGCAAGAAACCCGAGGAACTGGTCGAGGAACCGCTCCACGAACACGTCCGCCGCGGACGCCGTCCCGTGCGGCGTGTCGCCCCACACGCACGCCCGCGGATCGCCGCCCCGCGCGTCGAACTGCACGAGCATTCGCCCGTCGATCGCGAACGCCGCGGGGAGCGAGTCCGCCAGGCGGGCGGTGAGCGCGTTGTTCTCCGGCGGGCCCACCGAGATCGTGGGGAGCTCGTGCAGCACGTCGTGGCTCAGGTACCACACGTCGGAGCACACGAGCGCGTCCGGGCGCTGCGAGCGATCGCTCAGGCGGGAGTTCGCCGCGTCGCGCACCGCCTGCGCGATCACGCGGTCCTCGGACTCGGCGCGGAGCGAAGCGCCCGCCACGACCAGCAGCGAGGGCGTGATCTCTCCCCGAGGGGTGGCATCGCTCGATCCATGACGCACGCGCCGAGCATACCGGAGCGCCGTCCGCGCCCGCCGCCGCGCTCCCGGTCGTGAACGACGCGGCGGCCCAACGCAGAACGCGGGCCGCCGGTCGCTGGAGGAGACGCGCAATTCAGCCCTGGATTCGGGAGCGGGAACTCTGCTTCCTCACCGGAGCGGGCGATAACGTTCCATCTCCCGAAAGGTCTACGCACTAAACCATCGGTGGGATGCTGATCACGCGCCGGTTCGATCCCTACCTCCGCCCCATTTGGGGTAGGTCGACGCCATCATCCGGACCACACCCAAAGCCGTGGGTCCTTTCCGTCGATCAATCCACCAATTCAGGTGGCTTTGAGGGAGACATCTATGCGCGATCGACCGGCCCGGATCGGAGAGATCCTCGTCCACATGGGCGTCCTCACGACCGACCAGTGCGAGAGAGCTCTCGAGCTCCAGGACGTCGAGGGCGGAGCCTTCGGGCAGATCGTCGAGAACCTCTTCGGGGTGCCCCCGGAGGCCGTCGAACGCGCCTGGGCCACGCAGTACGCCCTGCTCAGCGGCACGATCGACCCGGGCACGATCCGTCCCGAGGTGTCGGTCCTGTCGCTGGTCCAGCCGCGCCAGGCGTGGCAGTTCGGGGTGCTCCCGATCCGCCTCTCCCGAGGCGAGGTCGAGCTGTGCGCCACCGAGGAGACCCTCCCCCGGGCCCTGCGGTTCACGGCGTGGGGGCTGCCTCACGCGTGCTCGTTCCTTGTTGCCACGAGCATCCGGGACTTCGAGCGTGCCCTGACCCGCTGGTACCCCGAGGGCATGGGGCTCGCGCCGGGCGGGCTGCAGTCCGCCTGATTCGGGTTGGCGGGGTTGCCCGGCTCCGGTTGGGGACGGGCTCGCCCCCGCGCTAACGTCTCTGCGATGTCAGACGCGGCCCATCACGACGCGGGCTTCCCGCTTGAGCCCTCACGCGCGCCCGATGCGGGGGGCGAGATCCGCACGATCTCGTTCGTCTCGCTCGGGTGCCCCAAGAACCTCGTGGACAGCGAGAAGATGCTCGGGCTGCTCGCGGCGGACGGGCTCATCCCCGTCTCGGCGGGCGAGGGCGGCGAGCGTTGGGACGACTCGGAGCACACCGAAGGGCGATCGGCGGACGAGACGATGCCCGGCGCGACGCGTGCCGCGACGAGCTCGATCGACGAGGCCGACGCAGTGGTCATCAACACCTGCGGCTTCCTCGAGGCGAGCAAGGACGAATCGCTCTCGGTGATCCACGAGGCGATCCGGGCGAAGGAAGCCGGGCGCATCAAGCGGGTCGTCGTTGCGGGCTGCCTCGTCCAGCGCCATCGCGCGAAGATGCTCGAGTGGGCGCCGGGGATCGACGCGCTCATCGGCGTGTTCGATCGCGACCACATCGTCGAGGCGGTGCGCGGCATCCGGCGCGAGCGTTCCTCGCTCGCGGAGGCCTCGGACCAGCCGCGCTACTGGGTCGCGGGCAACGCGCTCGAGGCGGCGCAGGCCCGCGGCATGGCGACGACCGGGCTCACGGTGCACGGCAAGGACGGCAAGGGCGTGGGCTATTTCGAGGACGATTCGGCCCGTCTGCGCCTGACGCCGCGCCACTATGCGTACCTGCGCGTGAGCGAGGGGTGCAACCAGCGCTGCGCGTTCTGCACGATCCCGTCGATCCGCGGCAAGATGCGTTCCAAGCCGATCGATGCGATCGTCCGCGAGGCCCGCGAGCTGGTGCGCGACGGCGCTTTTGAGTTGAATCTCATCGGGCAGGACACGACCAGCTACGGCGACGACGTCGGCGCGGGGTACGACGAATCGACGGGGCGCGGCGGGATGCCCGCGATGCTGCGCGAGATCGAGCGCGCGGTGCAGGAGGAGGGCGGGCGCGGGTGGGTGCGCCTGATGTACGCGTATCCCAGCAATTTCCGCGACGAGTTCATCGATTCGCTCGCCGAGATGGCGTCGCGCGGGATCGTGCTGCCCTACATCGACATCCCGCTCCAGCACGCGTCGGACGCGATGCTCCAGCGGATGCGTCGGCACGTCGCCGCGTCGCAGCAGCGTGAGCTGATCGAGAAGCTCCGCGAGCGGGTGCCGGGCATGGCGGTGCGGACGACGTTCATCTCCGGGCACCCGGGCGAGACCGAGGCGGACCACGAGGAACTGCTCGCGTTCGTCGAGGACATGCAGTTCGACGCGGTGGGGGTGTTCGAGTACTCGCGCGAGCCGCAGACGCCCTCGGGCACGATGGAGCAGGACGCGTCGCTCGCGGTGGACGCGGAGACGAAGCGCCGGCGCAAGGGCGAGGTGATGGCGCTGCAGCAGAAGATCGCGTTCGAGCAGGCGGCGTTCCTCGCGTCGCAGTTCGACGAGAAGGACCCCGAGGGCTCGGGCTGCCAGTTCGACGTGCTGATCGATCGCGCCACGGGCTCGCGGGCCGAGGCGACGAGCGGCGTGGGCTCGGGCGGCATGCTCTACCAGGGCCGGGCGTACTTCCAGGCGCCGCAGATCGACGCGATGACGTACGTGCAGGCCCGCGAGGGGCTGTCGCCGGGCGAGCTGGTGCGATGCACGGTGGTCGCGAGCGATGGGTACGACCTGATCGCCCGCCCGGTCAGCGAGCTGACCAGGCGGGTGTCGCTGCGGGTGGTCTGACGGGACGCTCGATGTTCGCGATCCGTGCGGTCGCTGCGTGCTTTCCAGCCGGATCGTTCGACGTGCCGATACCTACGGGTCCATGCTGACGCGCGGTCAGATCGTGATGCTCTGCGCCATCGCCCTGCTCACGCTGGGGATGGTGATGGTGAACTCCGCGGGCATGGCGGTGGGCCCGCTGGAGGCCCCGGCTCCGCTGATGCTTGACGAGGCCGCGACGCAGGAGGCCGCATCGATCGGGAGCACGCCGGGCGAGACCGCGCCGGAGGCCGCTCCGAGCGAGGCCTCTTCGGGCGTGGCCTCACCGAACGGGGCGGCCCGCCCCGCGCCGCGGCCCGTGACCGCGGAATCGATCCTGCTGAGCCGCTCGACCGCGTTCATGGGGCTGGCGATCGTCGCGATGGGCGTCGCGAGCGTGCTGCCCGTGCGCCGGATCGCCGCGGCGCTGGTGCCCGAGGATCGCCCGCGGGCGCACGGGGGCGGGCTGGTGCTGTACGCGCTCGGGGTGGTGACGCTGATCGGCGTGCTGCTGACGGTGTACATGCCCGTGATCGGCAAGGAAGTGAACGAGGCGTCGCGCTGGATCGGGCTTCCGAGCGCCAAGCACGACCTCGTGACGCTCCAGCCCAGCGAGCTGGCGAAGTGGGGCATGATCGCGCTGATCGCGTGGTACGCCGCACGGCGCAGGATGGTGATGCCGCGGTTCTTCCTCGGGCTGCTGCCGGGGGTGATCGGGGTGGGCGCGGTGGCGTTCGTGATCGTGATGGAGGACCTGGGCACGGGCGTGCTGGTGGTCGCGGCGGCGGGGCTGGTGCTGCTCGCGGGCGGGGCGCGGGTGTGGCACATGCTGTGCTTCGTGCCCGCGGGGCTGCTCGCGGTCGGCGCGGCGATCGTCACGACGCCGTACCGCATCATGCGACTCATCGCGTTCCTCGATCCGTACGCCGACCCGCGCGGCGTGGGCTACCACATGATCCAGTCGATGGCCGCGGTCGCGGGCGGCGAGGGCTTCGGGCGCGGGCTCGGGCACGGGCTGCAGAAGTTTGATTACCTGCCCGAGGACACGACGGACTTCCTCTTCGCGATCATCTGCGAGGAGCTGGGCATCGCGGGCGCGGCGCTCGTGATGACGCTGCTGCTGGGCGTGCTCTGGGCGGGGCTGGGCGTGATGCGGCGCGAGACGAACCCGATGCTGAAGCTGCTCGCGCTCGGCGTGCTCGCGACGTTCGGGCTGCAGGCGACGATGAACCTTGTCGTCGTCACCGGGCTCGGGCCGACCAAGGGCATCGCGCTCCCGCTGGTCAGCTCGGGCGGCACGGGCTGGGTGCTCACCGCGTTCTGCCTGGGGCTGATCGTCGCGATGGACCGGGCGCAGATGCGCGACGCGGTGCGCGGCACGTCCCGCGAGACGAACGCCGAAGGGGCGAGCGACACGCCGCGCGCGGCGCTCGCGGGCGGCGCGTGAGCGCGCCTCGGACGTACCTGTTCGCGGGCGGCGGGACGGGCGGGCACATCTATCCCGGGCTCGCGATCGTCGAGCGTCTGCGCGAGATCGAGCCGGACGCGCGGGCGGTGTTCCTCGTGAGCGATCGCGAGGTCGACGCGCGGATCTTGTCGGCGGTGGGGGAGGCGTTCGTCGTCATCCCCGCGAGGCCGATCGTTTTCAGGCCGCGGGGGATGCTGCGATTCATTGGATCGTGGGGCGGGGCGGTGCGTGCGGCTCGCGCGGAGATCGCGCGGGCGCGCAGCGGCGAAGGCGATGCCCCGCGCGAGGTGGTCATGGTCGCGATGGGCGGGTTCGTCGCGGCGCCGTGCGCGCAGGCGGCCCGGGCCGAGCGCGTGCCGCTGGCGCTGGTGAATCTCGACGCCGCGCCGGGCAAGGCGAACCGCTGGATCGCGCGCTTCGCGGGGATGGTGCTGACGGGAACGCAGGTCGAGGGCGAGGTCGCACGCGGGTGGACGCGCGTGGGCCCGATCGTGCGACGCGCGGCGATCGCGCCGGGCGATGCGCGGGCGTGCCGATCGGGCTTCGGGCTCGATCCCGATCGCCTGACGCTGCTCGTCGCGGGCGGCAGCCAGGGCGCGGGATCGATCAACGCGTTCGTGCGCGCGTGGGTGGATTCGCAGGACTGCCCGCTGCGCGCGGGGGGCTGGCAGGTCGTCCATCAGGCGGGGCGCGATGATGGAGAGATCGATACGCTCCGTGCTGCGTACGAACGTGCGGGCGTTGCGGCGCACGTCACGGCGTTCCTCGATCCGATGGGCCCGGCGTGGGGCGCGGCGGACCTGGCGATCAGCCGCGCGGGGGCGGGGAGCGTCGCCGAGGCGTGGGCGAACCGCGTGCCCACGCTGTTCCTGCCCTACCCGTACCACCGCGACCAGCACCAGCGGGTGAACGCGCGGGCGCTGGAGTCGTGCGGCGGCGCGGTGGTGGAGACGGATCGGATCGACGCGACGGAGAACGTGCGTCACATCGGCGAGACGCTGTTACGCCTGGTGCGTGATGCGAGCGCTCGGGAATCGATGCGGCGTGCGCTCGAAACGCTCGGGCCGGCGGACGGCGCGGGCGAGGCGGCGAAGCGGCTCCAACCGTGGCGCAGTCCTTGAGCGAATCGTTGGCCAGCTATCTGAAGTGCTCGGTCTTGCGAATCCAGTTGTGATCAAGGTATGGCAGACATGCCTGGACGGAGAGAGATTGGTGACTGCCAAGCAAATCCTGATCGCCCCAAGGACCAAGCTCGAAGATACGCAGCCAGCTTTGTTCTTTCAGGGATTGGGCTTCGGGTGTCGTTGAAACCTCATCGTCCCAGCGACGCTGCTCGGCCTCTGATCCGGCCAGGAATTCATTGTTCAGCACCGCGTGCCAATGCTCAAAGCAACTGAGCAAGACAAGCGAATCCGGAACATCGAGCGTCAGGCGCACTGCTGGGCGTGCGAGTCGAGACGATCGCATGTCGAAACGCCTCTCCGGTGCCCCACATGAATGCCACGCCCAGATCGGCGGATTGCCCCCGCAATCGAGGCAGCGCGTGCTCATTTGTTGGGCCATCCAGCGATACGCGCGTTCGAACGCCGCGTCTACGTGGGACCAATTCCCGAACCGAACACCCCCGCGTTGAAGGTCGTCGAAGAAAGTCGGTTCGGAAACGATCCACAGTCGCATGATTCGTTCAGACCCGCGCGGGTCGGCGGCCAGGACACCGGCGGCACCGGATGACGGCCGCTTATGGCTGCTGCGGTCAAGCCCTGACCAGGTTCACGGGCCACCCGTGCACCGGGCCCGGCCGCCGACGCGGGCGGGTCGAGGGCGATGGTAGCGGTCCCGTAACTCGAAGGCGCGGCGTCTGAGCGCGATCGCCGGGGCGTCCACGGGCTTTCCCGGATCAGCCCGCGCCCGCGTCTCGTATCATCCCTGCGTGGGATCGCGCGACTCGAACATCCCGCACCGCCTGCCCTCGCACGAGGCCGAGGCGAGGCAGCGCACCATCCTGCTCCGCATCTTCCGCGGCGGGTTCCTGATCCTCTTCTTCACGGTCACGCTCCTGTTCCTGCTCCGGGCGGAGTCGGGCAGTTCGTCGAGCGTCGTGAGCGCGGCGATCAACTGGGGCGTGTGGGTGTCGATCGCTGTGGCGATCGCGTTGCTCGTCGTCGTCATCGACGTCTTCATTCCGCGCAAGAAGATCTCGACGCTCAGCGCGATGTTCCTGGGCCTGCTCGCGTCGCTCGCCGCGACGTGGGCGATCTCCGCCGTGCTCGAGCTCGTGGTGCAGTCCTGGCTCGACAGCCCGCAGGCGATCCGCGAGTTCGCACCGTTCATGGGGCTCATCAAGGTGCTCGTCGGCATCGCGATGGCCTATCTGTGCATCTCCACGATCCTGCAGACGCAGGACGATTTCCGCCTCGTCATTCCCTACGTCGAGTTCGCCAAACAGCTCCGCGGCCCGCGCCCGCTGATCCTCGATACTTCCGTGCTCATCGACGCGCGGATCGTCGACATCGCGGGCACGGGCGTGCTGCAGGCCCCGCTCGTGATCCCGAAGTTCGTCGTCAACGAGCTGCAGACGCTCGCCGATTCGAGCGAGCGGATCAAGCGGGCCCGCGGGCGGCGCGGGCTCGACGTCATCGGGCGTCTGCAGCGCGCGCCCACGCTCGACGTCTCGATCGACGAGACGCGCGTGCCCGGCATCGCGGTCGATCAGATGCTCGTCGAGCTCGCCCGCATGATGAGCGGCATGGTCGTGACGGGCGATGCCGCGCTCGACCGCGTCGCGAAGATCCAGGGCGTGTCCGTGCTGAACATCCACGAGCTGGCGGGCGCGATGCGCCCCGCCGCGATCCCGGGTGACACGCTCGTGCTCGAGCTCATCAAGCGCGGCGAGCAGCCCGGGCAGGGCGTGGGATACCTCGAGGACGGCACGATGGTCGTCTGCGAGGACGGCGCGGGGCAGCTTGGCTCGCGCGTCACGGTGCTCGTCACGAGCTCGATGCAGACCGCGGCGGGACGGCTGATCTTCGCGCGGCTCTTCCGCGGCGAGGGCGACCGGATCGGCGCGAGCGATCGGGGCGGGCCGCACGAGGGTGACGATGCGGACACCACGCCATCGATCGGGACGCCGGCGGTGTCTCACGCCGAGCCCGAGGACGATGACGCGGGAGAGCCAGAACTGAACGATGGCGCTCCGGCGTCTGTAAATGAAACGCACGCCGAGGCCGATCCCGAGCCAGTCGCCGAGGATGCCGGTCCCGTCGCACCGGCTCGCCGCGCGACTCCTTTCGGCCCGCGGGGCCCGGGCGGATCGGCGGGACGCCCGAGCCGGCGCACGCCGCGCCGCTGAGCCGGCGTTTCGGGACGCACGATGCGGACTCGCCGGCCCCCGAATCGGAGGGGCGCATTTCCCGCGTGATCCCTTAGAATCCGGGCATGGATCCTGCGAGCAAGCGAGGTCGCGGCGTCGGGACGAATGGCGTGCGACCGCCCGAGTGCGTGGCGTGGGGCCCGGCGATGGGCGAGATCCCGCGTCCGCTGGCCGCGGCCCTCGCGCGGCAGGGGCTCGAGGCACGCCCCGCGCCCAGCGCGTTCGAGGCCCTGGCCCGCCTCGTCCGCCCGCGATCCTCGAACACCGGGAAACGCGTGCTGATCGTCGTCGAGCCCGAGCGGGATCGCGCTTCGGCGTCGCGCCTGTGCTCGGCGGTTGCGGCGCACTGCCCCGGCGCGGTGGTGTGGGCGTATTCGACCGGAGCGACTGGTGGCGCGTCCGGGGGCGCGTCGGGCAGCGCATCGGGCGGCACGCTCCGCGCGACCTCGCCCGAGGACTGGATCCAGCCCGAGGTTCGCCCCGGGTTCGCGGGCGTCGCGCCGGGCAGCGTGCAGCGCCCGAAGCCGATCGTTCCGGCGCGTGCGGGGCCCGAACACGCGCGTCCGAGTGCGGGTAGCAGCGTGAGCCCCGTGCTGCGTCTGACGGGCGAGGGCCCGCTGGCGCCGCTTGATATAGAACCGCCGGAGGAATCGGGGGAGGCCTCGGGCCCGCGCGACCTGCTCAGCGAAGAGGAGCTCGCGATGCTTCTGGGCGATTCGCCCCCGCCGCCCCGCTCGGCCCGCGACGGCAAGGGCGGCGCGTAACGGCGCGTTCTCGGACCTTCGCGTCGCGCGGGCGATCTGGCGCGGGTGGGAAGGCTCGGCGTTCCGGAGAAGCCCCCCGCCCGGCGTGGCAATCCGGGCCCGGGTTTGCGACCATCGGCGAGCGGGCCCGGCGCGGGCCCCGGTGGAGCGGCGGAGGCCGCATGTGGGAGGGAGGCGCTCGTGGGCATGGGAGCACAGAGCGGGGCGCGTCGACGTCCGGAGGGCGGGGCGCGCGGTGTGCGGGTGATCCTGCTCGGCTCGACCGGGCTGGAGGGGACGCTGCGCCTCGACCCGGGGGTGGAGCTGGTCCGCGCGAAGCAGGCGCTCGACGCGGTGGGCGAGCTCGCGCAGCCGACTGAGGCATCGCGGACGCTGGTCCTCGTCGGCGAGGACGTCGAGCGCGAGCTTGAGCTGACGAGCCCGCTGGGCGGGCTGTCGGACCTCGTGCAGTCGCTGCGGCTGGTCGACGGCGCGGTGCGCGTGCTGCGCGTGGGCGTCGGTGGGCGGAGCGATATCTACGACGGTGAGATCGATCCGCACGCGAGCGCCGAGGCGCTGCGTGATGCGCTGCGCGTCGCGGCGCCGCGCCTGGTGCGCGAGCCGGACGACGAAGCGGCAGAGGAAGCGCTCGCGGCCGAGGCGGAGCGCGAGGTCGCGCCGGTGATCGGCGCGGTGCTGGGCGATGCGCCCGTGCGATCGGCGCCCGAGCGTGCGCGGCATGAGGCTCCGGCGTCGCGCCCGCCGCTGCGGGCGATGGATTCGGGCGTTCACGGGCGAGAGATGGACGTGGCGGGCGCTCACGGGCCAGTTGTGGCGCACGACGCGGACGACCTCGCGATGATCGCGCTGCTGATGCGCGGCGCGGACGTCGCAACGGAAGCGATCCGTGTGCTGCGGACGCGTCTGGGCGACCCCGAGGCCCGCTTTGCGCCGGGCGCTCCGAGCCCGACGGACGATCCGCGGACGGTGTACGTCTCGTGGCGCGGGCGCGCGATCGGACGATTGCTGACGCGCGTCACGACGCGCTCGGCGCAGGACGCCGCCGACTGGCTCGGCGCGTGGCTCGCGCTGGGGCAGCAGCAGCAGGAGCTGCGCCGCGCCGCGTTCACGGACCCGCTGACGGGCGCGTGGAACCGTCGTTACGCGGACCGATTCCTCGACGCGGCGATCAGGGCGGCGCGCGATGCGCGTCGCCAATTGACGGTGTTCGTGTTCGACATCGACGACTTCAAGCGCTTCAACGACGAGCACGGTCACGCGGCGGGCGACGAGATCCTCGCCGAGGTGGTGCGCCTGATGCAGAGCGTGGTGCGCCCGACGGACCGCGTCTGCCGCGTGGGCGGGGACGAGTTCGTCGTGATCTTCAACGAGCCCGACGGCCCGCGCGAGGCGACGAGCCGCCATCCGGAGAGCGTGCGTTCTTTGACGCGGCGATTCACGGAGCAGGTCGCGCGCAAGCGCTTCGAGAAGCTGGGGCACGCCGCCCCGGGGCGCCTGTCGATCTCGGGCGGGATCGCGACGTTCCCGTGGGACGGCATGACGCCCGGCGAGCTGATGTTCGCCGCGGACCAGCGCTCGCTTGAGAGCAAGCGTCAGGGCAAGGACGCGATCACGTTCGGCCCGGGCTTCGACGGGCACGGGGGCTGAGGGCGGTCCCGCCTCGGGCGGATACCATCGCCCGATGCCCGCGCGCTCGTACGACCTCATCGCGATCGACCTCGACGGCACGCTGCTTCCCCCCGGCGGGAAGATCGGCGCGCGCACGCGGGGCGCGATCGATCGGGCCCGCGAGGCGGGGTACGTGGTCACGATCTGCACGGGGCGCGGGCTGCTCGAGTCGATGGACGCTCTCTCGCAGATCGAGCAGCGCGATCCGGTGGTGGTCGCGGGCGGCTCGATGGTCGCGTGCCCGGTGACGCGCCGGACGCTCGCGCGCACGCCGGTGGACCCCGAGATCGTGGGCGCTTCGGTCGAGCGGTTCCTTGCGCACGGGCACGCGGCGCTGGTGTTCAAGGACTCGAGCGATACCGCGTACGACTACCTCGTCGTGACGGGCGAGCCGCAGCGGGCGCTCGATCCCGTCACGCTCTGGTGGTTCGCGAAGATGTGCGTGCGCGTGCGTTTCGTGGAGCGTCTCGACCAGGACGAGCACCCCGGGCACACGCTGCGTGTCGGCGCGTGCGGGGTGGGCGGACGCCTGCGCTCGGCGATGATCGAGGTGAAAGAGAAGCTCGGCCCGCGGGCGATGATCCACCAGTTCCCCGCGGTGTCCGCGCCGGAGCACCTCTCGAAGCTGCCGCAGGGCGAGAGCCTGCACATCGTCGAGGTGTTCGACGCGCGGGCGACGAAGTGGACGGCGCTCCAGCACGTGCTGAGCGAGCGCGGGATCGACGCGTCGCGCGTGGTCGCGATCGGCGACGAGATCAATGACCTCGACATGATCACGCACGCGGGCCTCGGCGTCGCGATGGGCAACGCGATCCCGACGATCAAGGACGCGGCGAAGCGTCACGCGCCCGCGAACCACGACGAGGGCGTGGCGTACGCGATCGAGCGCGTCCTTGACGGGCAGTGGTGACGCGTGCAGACACTCGCCGAGATCCGGGAGATGCTGGAGGTGCGCGGGCTCTCGCCCCGGCACCGGTTCGGGCAGAACTTCCTGATCGATCACAACCTGATCCGCAGGCTCGTCGACGCGTCGGGCGTGCGCGAGGGCGACGCGGTCATGGAGATCGGGCCCGGCACGGGCACGATGACGGAGGAACTCCTCGCGCGCGGATGCCGGGTGGTTGCGTGCGAGCTCGACGCGGGGCTCGCGGCGCTCGTGCGCGAGCGATTCGCAGCGCAGGCGAGCGAGGGGCGCTTCACGCTCGTCGAGGGCGATTGCATGGACGGCAAGCGGGCGCTGAACCCGGCGCTCGTCGAGGCGATCGATCACGCGGCGCGCGCGAACAGCGCGGGCGGGGGATCGTTCACGCTCGTCTCGAACCTGCCCTATGGCGCGGCGACGCCCGCGCTGAGCACGCTGATGATCAATCACCCGGGCTGCCGCGGGATGTACGTGACGGTGCAGAAGGAGCTGGGCGATCGCCTCCGCGCTGGGCCCGGGAGCGAGGACTACGGCGTGGTGTCGCTGGTGGCGTGGGCGTGCGCGGAGGTGCGCGTGCTCGCGACGCTGCCGGCGGAGTGCTTCTGGCCCCGCCCGGACGTGACGAGCGTGATGCTCGAAGTCGAGCGGCGGGCGACGATCCGCTCGGGCGACCCGCGGGGGCTCGCGGGGGTGGCGCAGGCACTGCTCGCGCAGCGGCGCAAGCAGGTGGGTCGGGCCCTGCGCGGGCTGGGTGTTGAGCCCGAGAAGGTCGGCGTCGAGGCGAGCGCACGTGCGGAGGACCTCGCGCCGGAGGTCTTCGAGCGGATTCGTGGCGAAGTCGCGCGCGGCCCGACGCCCGACATCCGTTAGACTGCGTCTTTGCGGTGCGTTCGTGGGGCATGGAGGGGCCGGCTCGGATGGGCCAGCAGACGCCGACGGAGGATGCAAGCTCGCTCTGCGCGTCGCTCGAGCCGGCGCTGCGCGGAGCGAGCGACGGACGCCTCGGGCCCGTGTCGTGGTTCCGCACGACGTGGCAGCGCGGCGGTGCCGGCACCGGGATCGCCGAGTGGTCGCGCGACGACGGCACGACGCTGGGCGTGGTGGTGAAGCTGCCCGTGGGGTATCGCGAGTATCGCTGGACGCGCGACCTCGGACGCATCGAGCCCGGCGGGTGGGATGCGGACGAATCGCGCGCGAGCCCCACGCCGCGGATCGTCGCGTCGGGCGAGGAGCTGGGCGGGTATGACCTGGCCTGGCTCGTGATGGAGCGTTTCCCCGGCAAGCCGCTGTCCGTGCACATGGACGAGGCGGGCGTGCTGGCGATGCTCGATCGCGCGGCGGAGTTTCAGCAGCGTGCCGCGGCGCTGCGGAAGGTGGAGGACCCGCCTCCCGCGCCGGACTGGGGCGACCTGCTCGAGCAGTCGCGGGCGCAGGTGAAGCTGGGCTCGATCCCCGACGGGGGCAAGTGGAACGACGCGATCCGGCGCGTGCAGCGCCGCCTTCCCACGCTCGCGGCGCGATGGAGCGGGCGGGAGTGCGACGCGTGGTGCCACGGCGACCTGCACCCCGCGAACGCGATGGTGCGTGAGGGGGCGTCGCTGCCGGGCTCGATGGCGCTGATCGACTTGGCGATGGTGCACGCTGGGCACTGGATCGAGGACGCGCTGTACCTCGAGCGGTGCTACTGGGGCCATCCGGAGCTGTTGTGCGGGGTGAAGCCCGTGCCCACGCTGGCGCGCCTGCGCAAGGAGCGCGGGCTGTGCAACGGGAGCGGGCACGCCGAGCTGGCCGACGCCAAGCGTCTGCTCGCCGCGGCGTCGGCGCCGGCGATGCTGGGACGGGAGGGCGACCTCAGGCATCTGGCGGCGGCGCTGGCGCTGATCGAGCGGCTGCTCAGCACGCTCTAAAAATACCCATATCAGGGGATATTTTGAACTATTAGGGTCGAATTCATGCCCTGGCGCGGCGGCAAGGCGGTTGTTGGAGCGGCGTTGCGCTTGCTCGGCGGGCGGGGGGAGGGAAGATTGGCTAACCTTGGGGTCCGCGCGGTTGTGCGGGGATGGCCCGCCAACGCGCGAGGGGGCGTTCTCGGGACGATTCGGTTTCCCGAGGGCGGGCCGGCAAGGACGGACCGCGGACGGCTCCGCTCTCGGGGTCGCCCGCTCTGCGAGCGTGGAAAAGAGGTCGGACGTGGAACTGTACGAGCAGCTCAAGCGCGTGGTGGCGTCGGTGGAAGAGGACATGAGCAAGGCCGAGGGCGGGAATAAGGCCGCCGGAACGCGCGTGCGCACGGCGATGCAGGATGTGAAGAACCTCGCGCAGGAGATCCGCAAGGCGATCCTGGACATGCGCGCCCCGGAATGATCGATCGGCACGGACCTCCACGTGCGGGAGAACTGTTCAGGTGACGACCCTGCCCGGCAGCGTGACGCAATCGACCGGCGAAGCCGCGCGGGGCGCGGCGGCGCGGCGATCGTTGCTGATCGACCTGGACAGGATCGACCTGTCGCGGGACATCCTGACCCGCGCCGACCTCGAGCGGTTCAATCCGCACCGGGGCGACATGGCGCTCATCGACGCCATCCTGTGGCAGAGCGATGACTACTCGGAGGTCGTGGGCGTGAAGCGCGTCCGTGACAACGAGTTCTGGGTCGCGGGGCACTTCCCGAAGGTTCCGATGCTGCCCGGCGTGCTCATGATCGAGGCCGGGGCGCAGGTGTCCTGCTATCAGTACAACGTGCGCCTCGAGCGTCCGGTGACCGCGGCGTTCCTGCGCATCGAGAACGCGACGTTCCGCTCGAGCGTGGCGCCGGGGGACGAGCTCATCATCATGAGCCGGGACGTGAAGTTCCAGCGCAAGCGGTTCGTCTCGGACATCCAGGGCGTGGTCCGCGAGGCGGGGGACTGGCGGGTCGCGTACGAGGCGCGGATCACGGGCATCGCGCTCGAGGGATCCGGCTTCTAGGACGCCGCGCGGAAATCTCTGATTTGGTTGGGGGGCTCGGCGACGTGCGCGCGATGCGCGGCGCTCGAGCTCTCGCACGCCTCGTCGTCTCGCTTTGGAGGGCTCCATGTCCGAGATCACGCCGCAGCCCGTTGTGCTCCAGCCCATCTTCAAGGCGAAGGTGTGGGGCGGGCGCCGCCTGGAGTCGTTGGGCAAGCCGCTCCCCGCGGGCGAGGCGATCGGCGAGTCGTGGGAGGTCGCCGATCTGTCGTCGACCGATCCCGGCGGTGGTGGTGGGGGCGCGGCGCGATCGGTGATTGCGCGCGGGCCGCTCGCCGGGCGGACGCTCCACGACGCGATCGCGGCGTGGGGCGGGGCGATGCTGGGCGAGGGGCGTTCGGCGGGGGATTTTCCGCTGCTGGTCAAGTTCCTCGACGCGCGCGAGCACCTGAGCGTGCAGGTGCACCCGTCGCCCGAGTACGCCCGCACGCACCCCGGCGCGCACCTCAAGACGGAGTGCTGGTTCGTGCTCGCGGCGGAGGCGGACGCGGTGATCTTCAAGGGCGTGCGCGCGGGCGTGACGCGCGAGGCGTTCGAGCGTGCGCTGCGCACGGGCGAGGGCGCTGGGGTTGTCGATCTGCTCGATGCGGTGCCGGCGCGGGTGGGCGACATGCACCTGCTCCCGAGCGGGACGGTGCACGCGCTGGGCGCGGGCGTGCTCGTGGCGGAGGTGCAGACGCCCAGCGATACGACGTTCCGCGTGTACGACTGGGCGAAGGAGTACGGGCGCGCGGGGCGCGAGCTGCACGTCGAGCAGGCGATGGCGTGCATCGATTTCTCGCCCGCGGCGGGCGCGACGCGCCTTGGCGACGGCGCGAAGCGGGGCGTGCTGTGCACGACGGACTTCTTCCGCGTCGAAGAAGTGCGCGGGCACTGTGAGGAGACGCTGCTGGTTGCGGGCGGGTCGCGGGGGCCCGTGGTGGTGATGTGCCTCTCGGGCATGGGGATGTCGATCGCGGGGGAGGGGTTCAACGAGGTGCAGATGCGCGCGTGCGAGACGGCGGTCGTGCCCGCGGCGTGCGCAGCGAAGGGTGTGCTGCGCATGGGCCCGCAGACGCGCGTGCTCGCCGCGACGCTCGGCGGCTGATTCAGTTTCTATCGGTTCGTGGGACGGTCAGCGCGGGCTCTCGCCCGTGGAGCTGAGCACGACCTTGGCGCCGCCCGTGATCGTGAGGGTCATGCCGTCGATGCTCACGGTGTAGGCGGTCGCGCCCTGGAGGGCGTCGAGGTACGCACGCTCGAATCGCATGTGCGGCTCGGGCCCGGCCATCCGCGTTGCGATGATGGGGCCGAAGCGGATCGCGTCGTCCGGTCCGACGGTGACTTCTGCGCTCGCGCGGTTGACGCCCGCGAGGCCGCCCGCGCGCCCGACGAACACGTCCTTCCCACTGCTGGGGACGAGGTCGGAGAAGACGAGCGTCGGCACGCAGCCACTCGGCGGCGGAGCGCCGTCGACGCTCGCGACGCTCCATTCGTTGGCGACGAGCGAGGCGAACGCGATCGAGGGGGGCATGATTTCGTCCGAGGGCTCACGCGCGTCGTCGCTGGATGCGCACGCGCTTATGAGCGGGAGCGCCGCCACGATCGCGGCGAGCGTGGTCCGGCGTCTGGCGTGGTGCATGGCGTGCATCTGCGGATCCTCGCGATGGAGGAGAGCGATCAGGCCCGGTATGCACCGGCGACCTTCTCGAGCGCCTCTTCCACGATGCGGAAGTGGTCGTCGGAAAGGTCATGGTGCATGGGCAGGCAGAAGACCTTCGCCGACAGCGACTCGGCGACGGGCACGCCCTCGCGGACGGCGGCGCCGGAGAAGCGGTCGAACGCGGGCTGGCGGGTGAGCGGGCGGGGGTAGTGCACCGCGGTGGGCACGCCCTCGGCGTTCAGCGCCTTGCAGAACTCGTCGCGCGTCACGCGGAACTGCGACGGGTCCATGCGGACGGTGTAGAGGTGCCACACGGCGTCGGCGCCCTCGGTGCGTCCGGGCGCGACGAGGCCCGGGATGCGGGCGAGCATCGCGTCGTACCGCTCGGCGTTGCGCTGGCGGGCGGCGGTCTGATCGGCAAGGCGCGAGAGGCGCGAGCAGCCGAGGGCCGCGGTGATGTCGTTCATGCGGTAGTTGAAGCCGACCATCTCGTGCAGGTACTTCTCGGTCTCGCCGTGCGAGCGGAGGAGGCCCATCTTCTTCGCGACGCTCGGGTCGTTGGTGGTGACGAGCCCGCCCTCGCCGGTCGAGAGGTTCTTGGTGGCGTAGAAGGAGTACGTGACGGCATCACCAAACGCGCCGATGCCCTTGCCGGAGTACGTCGCGAGGTGCGCCTGGGCGGCGTCGTAGATCACCTTCAGACCGTGCTTCTTCGCGACGTTCTGCACGCCCGCGATGTCGACGGGCATGCCGTAGAGGTGCGTCGCGGCGATCGCGGTGGTGCGGGGCGTGACCTTGCGCGCGAGGTCCTTCGGGCAGATCTGGAAGGTTTCGGGATCGGCATCGACGAAGATCGGGCGGCATCCCGCGGCGACGACCATCGAGACCGTCGCGATGTACGTCCACGCGGGGACGAGCACGTCGTCGCCCGGCTCGAGCAGCGCGCCGTACGCGAGCTGCAGCGCACACGTGCCGTTGGCGCAGGTCAGGGCGTGCGCGGCGTGGCTCATCTCGCCGAAGCGGAGCTCGAGCTCGGCGCACTTGGCGGCCTGGCGGAGCATGCCGCTCTTGAGGACGGCGAGCGCGGCGTCGACGTCGCCCTCCGTCAGCGCGAGGGACATGAACGGAACGGGCTTGGCGGAGACGGGCGTGCCGCCGGAAACGGCGAGGGCGGCGGATGAGGTTGCGGGCACGGGTGCACTCCTTGGCCCGGCGCGCCCCTCGTGGGGCCAGCCTCGGGCGGACGAGCGGCAGAGGGCCGCACGCCTTGCGCGTCGGGCACGGGCCCGATCGCGCGGGTCTGGAGTTTAGGCGTGGGGCGTGCGATCGTCGGCCCAGTCTTGCGCTCTGGTTCGGATGATGTCAGGATGTTCTGGGACGCTCGGTTATGGGACGTGCCCCACGACGCGAGCAATGAAATGGAACGAAGCGCGTCCGGCGGAACTGCGATGCGGGATGCGTTCGTATACTCGGACATGCACACCCGCGGGCGGCTCGGGGCGTGCCTGGTGCTGCTCGCGCTTGGCGCGGCGGCGGGACGGGCGACGCCGGGCGAAACTCGAACAATCCAAGGCCCCGTTCCCGCTCCGGCGTGGACGGGCGATCACTTCGGCGGCACGAAGGCGGTGACACGCCCAAGCCGCGACTCGATCATGGGCTTCTCCGCCTCGACGACGATCATCGAGATCCTCGCGCAGGGCGGGCAGGCGGTGCGCGCGGGCGACCTGCTGATGCGCGGCGATGATCGCGAAGAGGCGGCGCTCCTGCGCATCCAGGAGCTGCGCGCGGGCTCGGAAGAAACCGTCGCGCGGGCGCGCGAGCAGCACGAGCTCGCGAAGCTCGAGTTCGACAAGATGCAGGACTCGCACGATCGCGGCGGTGCGAGCGAGCAGGAGCTCGATCGGGCCCGCGTCGCGGCGGCGATCTCGGGGCTGGACGTCACGATCGCGGAGCAGACGCTCGAGCAGGAGCGCATCCAGGTGGACCGGATCCGCGCGAGGCTTGAGCGGCTGCAACTGCGTGCGCCGTTTGACGGACAGGTAGACATGGTGATCGTGGACGTGGGGCAGAGCGTGCGCGAGGGCGACAAGGCGGTGCGCGTCGTGGACGTCGATCCGCTGTGGATCGACGTGCCCGCGGACACGGGCGAGACGATCACGCGCGGGCTCAAGCCGGGCGATCAGGCGTGGGTGCTGCTCGACCTGCCCGAGATCGAGAGCGGGCCGGCGCGGATGCGCACGGGCAAGATCATCGAGGTGAGCCCCGTCGCCGACGCGGCGAGCGCGACGCGGCGCGTGCGCGTCGAGATCATGAACCCGGACGGCATCGTCGCGGGCGTGACGGCGTGGGTGCGGTTCGACGAGCCGGAGGCGACCGGGTCGGGCGTCGCGAGCGCGCAGGTGGGGGATCGCAACCCGTGATCGAGCTGCAATCTCTGCGGAGCCCGGCGTGGCGTCAGGTGGTGCGCGAGCTGTCGCGCCCCGCGCAGGACGATCGCGCGTTCCTGATTCGGTTGGCGTCGGTGCTCGGGCAGGTGACGAGCGCACGATCGGCGACGCTGTGGCTCGTCGAGAGCGGCGCGGCGGAGGGCGGCGACGCGGGCGAGCCGCGACCGCTGTATCGCTGGCCCCAGGCGCCCGTCGCGGAGAACGACGCGGGCGCGATCGAGGAGGCGCGGGCCGGTCGCGAGTCGGCGCGGCACGCGGCTCTGGGCGACGAGGTGCGCGTGTTCGGCGAGGACACGCGCGACGGGATGTACGACGCGGAGCGGGGCGGGTATGTGATCGCGGTGCCGATCGCGCGGATGGGCGAGGGCGGCGCGAGCGGGCCCGCGTTCGTCGTGACAATGGCGTTCGAGGCGCGTTCACGCCAGGCGATCGGCGCGACGCTGGCGATCATCGAGCTCGTCGCGGGGTACGTGCACCAGCACGCGGCGCAGCAGCGTCTGGCGCGGACCGCGCAGGCGAGCGCGGCGCTCGATCTCGCGGCGCGGCTCATCGCGGGCATCAACGAGAGCCGGAGCTTCAAGGGCGCGGCGATGCGCCTGTGCAACGAGCTCGCTCGAAACCTGAGCATGGATCGTGTCGCGCTCGGGTGGGTGCGCGGGCCGCACGGGCGGAGCGAGATGCGCGGCTCGGGGCGGCAGATGGACGGCGCGGAATCGGGCGAGACGGGCGTGCGCTGCGTCGCGATGAGCGATACGGAGCACCTCGACCGTCGCATGGCGATGGTGCAGAAGCTCGAGCACGCGATGGAGGAGTGCTTCGACCAGGAGCAGCCCGTGCTGTTCCCGCCGCCGGCGGCGCGCGCGGACGAGGGCGAGGCGGAGGACGTGCTGCTGTCGCAGGCGATCGTGCACGCGCACCGCGAGCTTTCGGGCGGGGACGCGTCGGTGCGGATCGCGAGCGTGCCGATGCGCGCTGGAGACGAGATCGTCGGCGTGCTCACGCTCGAGGGACGCGGGCAGGACCGCGGCGAGTCGGGCGGGATGGGCGTGCGGGGCGTCGAGCTCGTGCAGGCGGCGATGGACCTTGTTTCGCCGATGCTGCGTCTGCGGCGGAGCGATGATCGCGCGCTCCCCGTTCGTGCGTGGGATGCGACGCTCAAGGGCGGCGCGTGGGCGGTGGGTCCCAAGCACACGGCGTGGAAGCTCGGGGGCGTCGCGGCGGCGTGCGCGCTGGGGTTTGCGGCGCTCGTGAAGGTGCCGTACCGGATCGAGGCGCCGGTGGAGCTGCGTCCGCGGACGGAGCGGGTGGTGAGCGTGCCTTTCGACGGGATCGTGCGCGAGGCGGGCGCGGGCGTGGAGCCGGGCGCGAAGGTCGAGGCGGGGCAGTTGCTTGTGCGTCTCGACACGAGCGAGCTGGAGCTGAGCCTGCTGGAGGCGAAGGGCGCGATCCTGCAGGCGGACAAGCAGGCTGACGAGGCGCTGCGTCAGAGCAAGCAGGCCGAGGCGCAGCAGGCCCGTGCGCGAGGGGATCAGGCCCGTGCGCGGGCGGCGCTGCTGGAGGATCGCATCGCGCGCTCGCGGATCCTGGCGCCGATCGACGGCACGATCATTGCGGGCGAGATCAAGGACCGTGTGGGCGCGACGCTCAAGCTGGGCGAGCCGCTGTTCCGCGTCGCGCCGCTGGACGACATCATCGTTGTGGCGCGGGTGAGCGACAGCGACATCGCGATGATCGAGGCGGGCGGATCGGGCGAGGTCGCGACCAAGGCGCACCCCGGGCGGAAGTTCCCGATGCACGTTGAGCGGATCGTGCCGCTGGCGCAGGCGGAGGAGGGTGCGAACGCGTTCGAGGTTCGCGCGGCGATGGAGGGCTCGGCGGCGTGGATGCGTCCGGGCATGGAGGGCGTGGCGAAGTTCGATACGGGCAAGCGGACGCTGATCGAGATCGGCAGCCGACGGATCGTGGACACGCTGCGTTTGTGGCTGTGGTGGTGAGCACGTGATGGCGGAGCGTCCGACCTTCAGCCCGTTCTGGCACCGCGTCCGCGCGATGGCGCCGCGACTGCGCACGCACGTGCAGATCACGCGGCAGCACTACCGCGGTCGGCGTTGGCACGTCGTGCAGGACCCGACCACGAACCAGTTCTATCGCCTGAACCCGATCGCGTACTTCCTCGTCTCGCTCTTCGATGGAAAGCGCAGCGTCGAGGAGGCGTGGAACATCACGCTCCAGCAGCACGGCGACAGCGCGCCGACGCAGGGCGAGGTGATCCAGCTCATCAGCCAGCTCTACAACTCGAACCTCCTGAGCATGGACATCCCACCCGAGACGGAGCAGCTCCTCCGGCGCGGGCGTGAGCGGTTCAAGCAGAAGGCGATGTCGCAGGCGATCGGGCTGATGTACTTCCGCGTCCGCCTGTTCAATCCGGATCGGCTCGTGTCGTGGGTCGAGCCGATGCTGCGCCCGCTGCTCAATCGCTGGGGCTTCCTCGCGTGGCTCGCGATCGTGCTCGCGGCGTTTGTGAACTTCCTGCCGCACGTTCAGCGGTTCTCGGAGGGCTTCGGGAGCGCGCTGGCCCCGAGCAACTGGGGCTGGCTCACCGTCGTGTTCATCGTGACCAAGGCATGGCACGAGCTGGGGCACGGCGTGATCTGCAAGCGGTTCGGTGGGCAGGTGCCCGAGTTCGGCGTGATGATGCTCGTGATGCTTCCCGCGCCGTATGTGGACGCGTCGGCCGCGTGGGGCTTCGCGAGCAAATGGAAGCGGATGGCCGTGGGCGCGGGGGGGATGATCTTCGAGCTGTTGATCGCGTCGGCTGCGAGCGTGGTGTGGCTGAATTCCGCGGGGAATCCGACACTGCATGCGATCTCGTACAACGCGATCCTGACCGCGAGCGTGAGCACGCTGCTGTTCAATGCCAACCCGCTGATGCGATTCGACGGGTACTACATCCTCTCGGACCTCATCGAGGTTCCGAACCTGATGCAGCGCAGCACGAGCATGCTCAAATATCTCTGCCAGGTCTACATCTACCGCGTCAAGGACGCCGTGCCGCCGACCAGCTCGCGGACGGAGGCGTGGATCCTGTTCGTGTACGGCGTGGCGGCGATGGTGTATCGCGTGGTCCTTTTCTTCTCGATCACGCTGTACGTCATGGGCAAGATGTTCGCGATCGGGCTGGTGCTCGCGGTGTGGACCGCGGCGATGTGGTTCATGCTGCCCGTGGGCAAGTTCGTGCACTGGCTCGCGACGAGCTCGCAGATCATGGAGTTCCGCGGACGCGCGATCGCGACGAGCCTCGCGCTCGTCGTGCTCGGGCTGGCGCTCGTGGGCGCCGTGCCCGCGCCGGACCATCGGCGCGGGTCGGGCGTCGTCGAGAGCGAGGCCCGCGCGGGCGTCTTCGCGGGGACGGCGGGGTTCGTGGGCGAGTCGCTCGTCCGCCCGGGCGATCGCGTGCGCGAGGGCGACGTGCTGGTCCGCATGTTCAGTCCGGAGCTCGACGCGCGGATCGACTCGCTCGCCGCGGAGCTTGCCGAGGCGCGGAGCATGGAGCGTGCCGCGATTGTGGATGATCCCGCGTCGGCGCAGGTCGCGGCGGAGAAGGTGCGCACGCTTGAGGTGCAGATTGCGCACCTGCGCGACGAGCGAGCGAAACTGGACGTGCGCGCGACGCAGGACGGCGTGGTGGTGGGGGGCGATCCGGAGACGCTGGTCGGGTCGTACCTCGATCGCGGCACGCCCCTGTGCGAGCTGGTGGGCGATGCGGACCTGCGCGTCACGGCGCTCATGACGCAGCGCGAGGCGGCGTGGCTCTTCGAGCTTTCGCGGGATCGGTACGACGTCGAGATGCGTTTGCGCTCGGACGTTCCGCGTGTGATCGATGGCGGCGAGGTGCGCGTCATCGACGCGGGGCAGCTCAAGCTCCCGCACGCGGCGCTGGGATTCGCGGGCGGCGGGAAGATCGAGATCGATGAGAAGGAACGCTCGGGCCTGCTCGCGAAGGACCCGCAGTTCGTGGTGTACGTGCACGCGCCGGAGGGGCGGGCGGACGAGCTCGGGCGTCCCGGCGAGCGTGTCGCTCTGCGCTTCACGCTGCCCGATCGCCCGCTGCTGTCGCAGTGGGTGGATCGCCTGCACAAGATGGTCCAGGGACGTGTGAACCTGTGACGGTGTTCTCGACGCAGCTCGACCTCGCAACATCCGCGCAGGACGCGACGCGGTACCACGCGCTGTACGAGAGCGTGCGGAGCCGATCGCGCACGCCGGAGATCCACAAGGGGCTCGACGGGCTGGTGTCGCGCGGGTTGACGCGGATGCGTGCGCGGCGCGTGACGCTGGCGTTCCTGCGCCACGAGGCCGAGGCGATCGACGTGCTCGCGCCCGAGCTGCGGGGGCTGGCGGAGAAATCGCTCGAGGCGGAGCTCGTCTCGATGCGCGAGCGCTTCGTGCGCGGGCGTGTGGGCGAGGGTGGCGTGCGACGAGCGCTCGCGCTCACGCGTGAGGCGGCGCGACGCGAGACGGGCGAGGAGGCGTACGTCGTCCAGCTCATGGGTGCGCTCGCGCTCTGGCACGGGCACGTCGCGCAGATGCTCACCGGCGAGGGCAAGACGCTCACCGGCTCGCTCGCGGCGCCGCTCATCGCGTGGCGACGCCGGCACCTGCACGTGTTCACGGTGAACGATTATCTCGCGCGGCGTGACGCGCACTCGCGCGAGCGCCTGTATGCACGCTGCGGGCTCCGCGTCGGCGCGATCCAGCAGGAGCAGGAGCCCGCGGAGCGAGCGTCGATCTATGCCCTGCCCATCGTGTACGGCACGCCCAAGCAGATCACTGCCGATTATCTGCGCGATCAGATCCGTCTCGGGCGGATCGATACGCCTTGGGCCGGGCGTCAGCACGTCGCGCTCAGCGGCGGCGCGGGCGGGCCGATCGTGCCCGGGCTGCGCGCGGCGCTGGTCGACGAGGCGGACGCGGTGCTGATCGACGAGGGCGTGGTGCCGCTGATCATCGCGCGCTCTCGTCGCGAGGACGACATGTCGGAGGTGTACCGCGACGCGGCGCGGGCCGCATCGCAACTGGAAGAAGGGGCGGACTACACGATCGATCACCTGCGCCGGAAGTCGGAGCTGCGCGAGCATGGTCGCACGCGGGCGCGCGAGGCGTGCCGCGAGTTCGCCGCACCGATCTGGCGGGCCGAGCGCCGCGCGGAGGAGCTGGTGCGTCAGGCGCTGGTCGCGCGGCATTGCTACCAGCGTGGTGCGCAGTACGAGGTCGTGGACGGGCGCGTCGTGATCGTCGATGAGTTCACGGGGCGGTTCCTGCCGGACCGCTCGTGGGAGCACGGGCTCCACCAGGCGGTCGAGGCGAAGGAGGGGCTCGACGTCACGGCCGATCGTGAGACGCTCGCGCGCATCAGTTTCCAGCGGTTTTTCCGCAGCTATCCGTTCCTGTGCGGCATGACGGGCACCGCGGCGGACGCGCGCGGCGAGATCGAGCATGTGTACGCGCGCCCCGTGACGGTGATCCCGACGCATCGCCCGATCGCACGCGTCGACGAGCCGCTCGTGGTGTTCCGCACGGCGCATGAGAAGTGGGCGCACATCGCCCGGCGCGTGCAGGAGCTGCGCGATCAGGGGCGGCCCGTGCTCGTGGGCACGCGATCGATCGCCGCGAGCGAGCGTCTGGCGGCGCTGCTGGAGGCACGCGGCGTGCCGCACCGGGTGCTGAACGCGAACTTCGATCAGGAAGAGGCGCAGCTCATCTCGCTCGCGGGGCGAGGCGGTCCTGACGCGCGCGTGACGGTCGCGACGAACATGGCCGGGCGCGGCACGGACATCATCCTCGACGCTCCCGCGCGTGAGGCGGGCGGGCTCGCGGTCATCCTCAGCGAGGCCCACGGCGCCCGGCGCGTCGATCGCCAGTTCATCGGACGCGGCGGCCGCCAGGGCGATCCCGGCACGAGCGAGTCGTACGCGTCGCTCGAGGACGAATTGCTCGTCAAGCACGCGCCGCGCCTCGCTCGCGCGCTGTATGCGCGGACGCGCGAGGACGCGATGCCCGATCCGCGGTTCGCGTGCCGGCTCGTTCGCCTCGCGCAGGCGCGTGCCGAGGCGCGCGACCGGCGCATGCGTGCGGCGGTCCTCAAGCAGGACGACTGGATGGACAAGTACATGCCGGGGCGATGATCGCTACGCCTTGAGCAGACGCTCGAGGTAGTGGATGTCGATCCCGCCCGTGCGGAAGCCCGCGTTCTCCATCAGGCGCTGGTGCAGCGGGATCGTGGTCTTGATGGGCCCGATGCTGAACTCGCGGAGCGCCCGGGCCATGCGGTCCATGCACGCGTCGCGCGTCTCGGCGTGCACGATCAGCTTGCCGATCATGCTGTCGTAGTTCGGGGGCACGACGTAGCCCGGCACGACGTGCGAATCGAGGCGCACGCCCGGCCCGCCCGGCACGTGGTACGTCTCGATCCGTCCCGGGCAGGGCATGAACCCGCGGTCGGGATCTTCCGCGTTGATGCGGCACTCCATCGCGTGCCCGCGGATTTCGACGTCCTTCTGCTTGAACGGGATCTCCTCGCCCGCGGCGATCAGGATCGACATCTTCACGATGTCCACGCCCGTGATCATCTCGGTCACGGGGTGCTCGACCTGCACGCGGGTGTTCACCTCGAGCATGTAGAAGTTCTGCTTCTCGTCCATCAGGAACTCGACGGTCGCGGCGCCGGCGTACTCGGCGCTGCGCACGAGCCTCGCCGCGCCCTCGCAGACCGGCGCGATCTTCTTCCGCTCGATCGCGGGGCCCGGGGCCTCCTCGATGACCTTCTGGTGGCGGCGCTGCATCGAGCAGTCGCGCTCCCACAGGTGTACGGCGTGCCCGTGCTTGTCGCCCAGCACCTGCACCTCGACGTGGCGCGCGTGCTCGAGGAACTTCTCGATGAACACCGCGCCGTTGCCGAACGCGGCCTGGGCTTCCTGCTGGGCCTTGCGGATGTTGGCGCGCAGGGTCGCCTCGTTGTGGCAGACGCGCATGCCGCGCCCGCCGCCGCCCGCGGAGGCCTTGATGATGACGGGGTACCCGATCTCGCCGGCGATCTTGACCGCCTCGCCCTCGTCCTCGATCGCGCCCTCGGAGCCCGGGAAGACGGGCACCTTCGCGGCGCGGGCGGTGCGCTTGCACTCGACCTTGTCGCCCAGCTTGCCCATCGCCTCGGGGCTGGGGCCGATGAACTCGATCTTGCAGTCGCGGCACGCCGCACTGAAGTCGGGGCGTTCGGAGAGGAAGCCGTAGCCCGGGTGGATCGCGTCGACGTCGGCGAGCTCCGCCGCGGCGATGATGCGCGAGATGTTGAGGTACGACTCCTTCGCGGGCCCGGGCCCGATGCAGATGGCCCGGTCGGCGAGCTTCAGGTACGGCGCGTCGCGGTCCGCGGTCGAATAGACGCAGACCGACTCCACGCCGAGCTCGCGGCATGCGCGGATGATGCGAAGGGCGATCTCGCCACGGTTCGCGATGAGGATGCGTCGGAACATGGGCTCAGGCGGGCCTCACAAGGAACAGCTTCTGCCCGAACTCCACGGCCTCGCCGTTCTTGACGAGCACCCGCTCGATCGTTCCGGCAACCTCCGCCTTGATCTCGTTGAAGACCTTCATCGCTTCGACGAGGCACACCACGCTGTCGGGGCCCACGCTGTCGCCCACCTTCACGAACACCGGCGAGTCCGGGTTCGGCGACGCGTAGAACGTCCCGACCATCGGCGATTCGATCGCCTGCAGGCCCTCTTCGGCGCTGGCTGCGGCGGGCTCGCCCTCGGCGTCGGATTCGGCGTGCCGCGCGGCGCTCGCGCCGCCCACCGCGCCGACCATCGGCATGCCCATCGAGGGCGCCATCATCATGGGGACGCCCTGCGGCCCGCGCTTGACGGTGACGGTCTCTTCCTGGTCACGCAGGTCGAGCTCGGTCAGGTCGTTCTCGACCATCAGGCGGACCAGTTCTTTCAGCTTTCGGATGTCGATCATGCCACTTGCTTTCGATCCGGACGCACCAACCCCGTTCGTCGATCACCCCGGGCGGGGCCACGAGGACCCGCCGGGAAGGGGGGAGTTTAGCCGAGCGTCGCCCATCGGAGGTCCATGGGCAGCGATGACAGCTTCTTCGCCCCCTTGTCGCCGATCGCGTAGTCGTCCTCGAGGCGAACCCCGCCCACGCCGGGCAGGTAGATCCCGGGTTCGTTCGTCACCACGTCGCCCGGCTTAAGGACGTCGTTCCCAGCCCGGGACGAGAGCGAGGGCTGCTCGTGCACCGCCAGCCCGATCCCGTGCCCCAGCGAGTGCCCGAAGCGTTCCCCATACCCGTGGCGGGCGATGTGCCCGCGGGCGACCGCGTCGACCTCCGCGAGGCGCGCGCCGGGCTTGAGCGCCTCGGCCGCGAGCATGTGCGCCTCCCGCACGATCTCGTACACCTCGCGCATGACCTTGGGCCATGCCCCGATGGCGAAGGTGCGCGTCATGTCGCCGCCGTACCCGTCCTTGCGTGCGCCCCAGTCGATCAGGAGCACGTCCCGCGCCCGGACCTTGCGGTTCGCGGGGCGGTAGTGGGGCATGGCGCTGGTCGCGCCCGCCGCGATGATCGTCTCGAAGCTCGCCTGCTGGGCGCCCAGCGTCCGCATCTCGGCCTCAAGGCGGGCCGCGATGGCGAGCTCGGTCATGCCCGGCTCGATCGTGGGCAGGACGTTCGTGAGCGCCTTTTCCTGCAGGCGGATCGCGTTGTGCAGGAGGCGCACCTCCGACGCGTCCTTCGTGCGACGGAGCTTGAGCACGATCCCGTCCGTATCGACGACGTGCTTCTTCCCGACCCGCTTCGCGAACGCGTGCCGCGTCGAGATGGTCATGTGCTCGCCCTGCACCGCGGCGTGCTTGCTCTTGAGCGATTCGAGCGTGCGTGCGGTCGCCTCGATCATGGTCTCGCCGGTCGGGCGGATCTCGATCTTCGCCCGGTCCGCGAAGTGCTCGAGCTCCTCGGCGTACCGGAAGTCGGAGATCAGGACCGGCGCGCCCGACTTCCCGACCACGAGCCACGAGTCCCCGCCCAGGAAGCCGGTCAGGTAGCCCACGTCCAGCGGGCTGGTGACGACCATCGCGTCGGCGTCCTGCTTGCCCAGCGCCTTGCGCAGGCGGGCGAGGCGATCGGCAAACAGTGCGCGGGCGTCGCTCCCGCCCGATCCGTCCCCCTTCGTCGACCGCCGGGGCGCCTTCTTGCCCCCCTTTCCGGAACGCGTGCGGCTCTTCGCGGGGGCGGTGGGGGGAGGCGTGCTCATCCCCGCATCGTACAGACAGTCCGCTCCGGCGCTGCAATCCCCGCGCGGGGCGGCACGGAACGCCGCAGGGCGCGCCGCTTCCCGCGCTTCTCCACGCAAATGCGTCAACCGAAACCCTCCGATTCCGTACCATCCCTCGGCATGAACTCCGGCGCGGGGGGACAACGGGCCATTTCGGCACGCCCAGGAACGGGGGCGGCGTGCTGACGTTCTCCCTCGCTCCAACCCTCTCCCCGGCCCTCGCCTCGCTCGTGCTGGGCCCGCTCCAGTTCGACGCGCCCGCGTGGCTCTGGCTGCTGCCCGTGCTCGCGGGGCTCGCCCTCTGGATCGGGCGGCGGAGTTTGGCCGGGCTCGACGGCTGGACCCGCTGGCTCGCGCTGTGCGTCCGCCTGCTCGTGATCGCGTTCCTGGTGGGGGTGCTCGCCGACCCGCACTGGCGGGAGGAGAGCGAGGACGTCTCGGTGACGTTCGTGCTCGACGCGAGCCGGTCCGTCCCCGTGCGCACGCAGGCGGAGATCGACCGGGCCGTCGAGCGCCTCGCGGGCGAAAAGCGCGAGGCGGGTGATCGCGCGGGGATCGTGACCGCGGCCCGCGGCGCGTTCGTGCAAGGCCTGCCCGCGTCGGGCCCCACGCTGGTCGAGCGGCGATACGTCGGCGAGGACGACGGCTCGGACCTCGCGGCGGGCGCACGCCTCGCGCTGGGCGTGCAGGCGCGCGACGCCGCCAATCGCATCGTGCTCGTGAGCGACGGCAACGAGACGGCGGGGAGCCTGCTCCAGGTCGCCGACTCGGCCCGCGCGATGGGCGTGCCGATCGACGTCGTCCCGATCAGGTATGCGCACGAGTCCGAGGTCGTGGTCGAGAAGCTCGTCGCGCCCGCGATGGCGCGCATGGGCCAGACCATCGACGTCCGCGTGATCCTCTCGGCGACGAAGGAGACCCGCGGACGCCTCAGCCTCCTGATGGATGGTCGCCCCATCGACCTCGATCCGGATTCGCAAGCGCTCTCAACGATCGTCGACCTCAAGCCCGGGCTCAATCCGCTGTCGGTCCCCGTGCCCGACCTGCCCGCGCGCCCCGTCGAGTTCCGCGCGGTGTTCGAGCCGCTGGTGTCGGAGACGGGCGTGGTGGGCGACGCGATCGTGGAGAACAACGAGGCGATCGGCGTGACGTTCGTTTCGGGCGAGGGGCGGGTGCTCGTCGTGCGTGACGATCCGCGCGAGAGCCAGGCGTTCGTGCACGCGCTCACGCAGGCGCGGATCGCGTGCGAGGAGGTCTCCGCCGAAGAAGTGCCCGCGGACCTGCGCACGCTCTCGGGCTACGACGCGATCGTCATGATGAACCAGCAGTCGTACCTCTACAGCGATGCGCAGCAGCGGGCCCTGCGCCAGTTCGTGCACGACGCGGGGGGCGGGCTCATCATGACCGGCGGGCCCGACGCGTTCGGCGCGGGCGGCTGGATCGGCTCGACGCTCGAGGACGCGCTGCCCATCCGCCTCGATCCGCCGCAGAAACGCCAGATGCCCAAGGGCGCGCTGGTGATCGTGCTGGACGTCTCGGGCTCGATGGAGAGCCCGGTGCAGGGCACGAACCAGTCGCAGCTCGACCTCGCGGTGGAGGCGAGCGTGCTCGCGGCGAAGACGCTCAGCCGACTCGATGAGTTCGGTTTCGTCGTGTTCTCGGGCGATTTCGAGACCGTCGTGCCGTTGACGCGCAACAACGATCCCGCGGCGACGGCGCGGCGCATCCGCAGCGTGGGCCCGCAGGGCGGCACGAACATGTTCCCCGCGATCGACGAGGCGGCCCGCATGCTCCGTCGCACCGACGCGGCGCAGCGACACATCATCGTGCTGTCCGACGGGCAGACGATGGGCGACGCGCAGACGGGCGTGACGCTCGCGCAGAAGATCGCGGGGGACGGCATCACGATCTCGACGGTCGCGGTGGGGGACGGCGCTGATGCTGGGCTGATGGGCTCGCTCGCGCAGTCGGGGCGCGGGCGGTCGTACATCGTCGCGGGCGGCGCGAGCATCGCAACGCTGCCCAAGATCTTCGTCAAGGAAGCGCAGACCGTCCGGCGATCGCTCATCTGGGAGGGCGAGGCGTTCGCGCCCAAGCTCATCGCGGGCGCGAGCGAGCCGATGCGGGGCGTGCTGGGCGTGCCGCCGGTGTCGGGCTACGTCGTCGCGGCAGATCGCGAGGGATTGTCGATCGTGTCGCTGCGCGGGAAGGAGGATGACCCGATCCTCGCGCAGTGGCAGTACGGGCTGGGCAAGGTCGTGACGTACACCAGCGACGTCGCTTCGCGCTGGGGCGGCGCGTGGGTCGGATGGGACGGGTTCCGATCGTTCTGGGAGCAGCACGTGCGATGGGCGATGCGCCCCGGGGGCGACGCGAACGTCCGCGTCATCACCGAGAACGACGGCGATTCCACGCGCGTGATCGTCGAGGCGTTCGACCAGGCGGGCGAGCGCGTGAACTTCGCGCGATTCTCCGGGCGCATCGCGCGCCCCGACGGCTCGGGCGAGGACGTCACGCTCGCGCAGGCCGGGCCCGGGCGATACCTCGGCTCGTTCCGCAGCGACCAGGCGGGCTCGTACATCCTGAGCCTGAACTACGCGCGCATGGACGAGCAGGGCCAGCTCCGCGAGGGCGGGGTGCGTGCTGCGGTGTCGCGCCCGTACGCGGACGAGTTCCGCGCGCTGTCCGACAACGCGGCGATGCTGCAACAGGTCGCGGAGATCACCGGGGGCGAGGTGCTCTCGCTCGACGACCCGTCGGCGAATCCGTGGCGGCGCACGGGGCTGACGCCGCCGGTGGCGCTCCAGAGCATCTGGCTGCTGCTGACGCTGATCGCGATCGGGCTGTTCATCATGGACGTGGGCGTGCGGCGCGTGCGGATCGACGTGCGTGCGATGGCGCGGACGCTCTCGCGCTCGCTGCGTGCGGGCGAGGCGAGGGGCGCCGAGCAGATGGGCGCGCTGTCCCGCGCGAAGGCCCAGGCCCGCGCACGGATGGCGGCGAGCGCGGAGGCATCATCGAATGGCGTCGCGCGCGAGTCGCGGCGGCCGGAGAAGGTCGCGTCGCGCAAGTTCGAGGCCTCGCCCGAGCAGCTTGAACGTACTGGGGATGCGCCCATCGTGACGAGCGCACCGCCGCCCGCGCCGCGCGCGAATGACGACGCGAAGGCGGGCGGCACGCCCAAGGCCCCCGCGGCGGGCGAGGGGCTCTCGCGACTGATGGCGGCGAAGAAGCGGGCGCAGGAAGGCATCGACGAGTAGCGGCTGGCGAACGAGGGGAACGAGCGAACCGCCGCGGCACGAAACCCGCGGGCGTGAGAACGGAAAGGAACGACGCATGGCGGGCGACATGGAGACTCCGGCGCAGGTGCGCGAGCAGTGCGACAGGTTCCGCATGACTTATGACGGGCTCGTGAGCGAGATCGCGAAGGTCATGGTCGGGCAGCGCGCGGTCGTCGAGGGCGTGCTCATGTGCCTGTTCGCGGGCGGGAACGTGCTGCTCGAGGGCGTGCCGGGCCTGGGCAAGACGCTGCTCGTGCGCACGCTCGCGAGTGCGCTGCAGCTCCCGTTCAGCCGCATCCAGTTCACGCCCGACCTCATGCCCGCGGACGTGGTGGGCACGAACATCGTGATGGAAGATCCGGAGACCGGGCGGCGGAAGTTCGAGTTCCAGCGTGGGCCGATCTTCGCGCAGGTCGTGCTTGCTGACGAGATCAACCGCGCGACGCCCAAGACGCAGTCGGCCCTGCTCGAGGCGATGCAGGAGAAGAGCGTCACCGTCGGCGGGCGCACGTATCGCATGGACATGCCGTTCATCGTCCTCGCGACGCAGAACCCCATCGAGCAGGAGGGCACGTATCCGCTGCCCGAGGCCCAGCTCGACCGGTTCCTGCTCAAGGTCGACGTGGGCTACGCGAAGCTCGATGATCTCATGACCATCCTCGATCGCACCACCGGCGCCGAGACGCCGCACGCGGCGCCCGTGCTCGACGGCCCGCGCATCCTGGAGATGCAGGAGCTGGTGCGGAACGTCGTGGTGGCGCCGCACGTCAAGCAGTACGCGTCGCGTCTGGTGCTCGCGACGCACCCCGAGGGCGAGTTCGCCGCGGGGGGCACGACGGGCCCGACGAACAAGTACGTCCGCTGCGGCGCGAGCCCGCGCGGGGCGCAGGCGCTCGTGCTCTGCGGCAAGGTGCGCGCGCTTACGGAGGGTCGCTTCCACGTGGCGTACGAGGACATCCGCGCGGTCGCGCCGAGCGCGCTGCGCCACCGCGTGCTGCTGAACTTCGAGGCCGAGGCGGACCGCATGGACGCGGACGAGATCGTGAAGCAGGTGCTGAGACAGGTGCCGCAGGAGCCGGTGGGGGTGGGGGTATGAGCCGGATGAAGGAGCGGGGTAATCGCCAGGTGTTGATGGTCGGGGCGCTTGGGTTGGTAGTGACCGGAGTTGCCTTGAGTGGATGCAACACGGGCTCCGATCCGCACGCTGGAGCGACTGTGTCACGGGCAACCGATCCCTCGCTCGTCGGTGTCTGGGTCGGTCCGGGCGAGCTCGGCAACAATCCGATCACCATCGCGCGGGGGACGGATTCAGACTACGACGTCTCGATGGATCCGGCCGAAGAGGGCCTCAGCACGAAGTTCATGCTCTTTCGCGCTGGTTCGGAATTCATCATCGCGGGCGAGGCGCGGCTTGAGGCGGTGCCGATGGTGACCGGGGACGATGGGCAGAACGTCCTTCGCCTCGCCGCGCCGCTTGGGGGGGTTCCTCTCCGCATGCCGGGCTCGACGCTCGTGATCGGCGATCGGACGCTCCTCGGCTTGCGCGTCGATCGCGAGCGTTGGAAGGCGCACGCGCGCGAGTTTGGCATCGGAGATGCGACGATCCGAATCTGGCTCTCCATCGAGCAGCAGGGCGATCGGATCGCCGCACGCCCACTCCGACGCGAGTGGATCGAGGGCCGCGCGGGCCTCACTAGCCTCAAGCAGGCACTTGCGATGGTGGTGGTGGATGATGCGGCGTGGGGGCCCGAGACGGTCTTCGTGAGACGCGAGAACGGACGAGGGGGCCAGCCCAACTGATGCTCCGCACCGCCTCTCCATCCCGTCCGAAGTCGATCGAGGACCTCCTCGACGCGAAGACCATTGCGCGCATCGGTCGCCTCGACTTCGCTTCACGCCGCATCTTCGCTGGCAAGATGCAGGGCGAGCGGCGCTCCAAGCGTCGCGGGCAGAGCGTCGAGTTCGCTGATCATCGCCCCTACGTGACGGGCGACGATCTCCGCCGTATCGACTGGAACATCTATGGCCGCCTCGATCGCATGTTCATGAAGCTGTTCCTCGAAGAGGAGGACCTGTCGCTGCATCTGGTGCTCGACGCGTCGGAGTCGGGCGATTGCGGCACGCCCAACAAGTTCCAGTACATGCAGAAGGCCGCGATGGCGCTGGGCTACGTCGGGCTCGTCAACTACAACCGCGTCGGCGCGACGGCGCTGGGCGTGCAGGAGCGTGCAGGCGAGTGGACCACGAGCGGCGTCGCGTCGAGCATCCGCGACCTGCGCGGGCGGAGGCGCACGCAGGACCTTGCGCGATGGATCTGCTCGCTCGAGCCGCGCGGCGGGAGCAGCTTCGGCGAGGCGTGCAAGCGCCTCGCGATGTCGCGCCGCGGACGGGGCGTCATGATCGTGATGAGCGATTTCTTCTATAAGGAAGGCTACGAGCAGGGCCTGCGCATGCTGGTGGGACGCGGGTACGACGTCGTCGCGCTCCAGGTGCTCAGCCCGCAGGAGGTCGAGCCCGACATCCGCGGCGACCTGCGCCTGCGCGACGTCGAGGACGCCGACGCGGCGGAGGTGACCATCTCCGCGCCGCTGCTCAAGCGGTACAAGCAGACCCTCGCGGCGTACTGCGACGAGCTGCGAACCTTCTGCGCCCGGCGTGATATCACGCTGCTGACGGTGCGAACCGATCTTGCGATGGACACGCTGCTGCTCGACTATCTGCGGACGCGGGGGGTGCTGAAGTGATCGCCCGCGTGCTCAACGTGGTGGTGGTGTGCCTTGCGTGCGCCGTTGCGCTGCCGGGGTGCATCACGATCAACAACGCGCCGATCCACAGGGGGTGGGATCAGGAGCAGATGGCGGCGCATGTGCAAGAGCGGTTCTGGTTCGGCATGACCGATGTAGAGGCCCGCGCGACGTGCGACCGGTTGGGAATGCGGGCGGAGTTTCAAGACCGGCGCATCGCCGAGTCGGCGCTCATCGAGCGTGAACTCGCGATCCGCGTGTACCCGCCAGGCGTTCGGTTTCTCGGCCTGTTCCCGGACTTCAACTGGGGCACGCTCGCGCTCGGACTCGAGGCAGACTCGGTGCGGACCGCGTGGTACGAGCCTCCTCGCGACTACAAGGCTCCCGCGCACACACCGGACGTCCGGCGCGGCTATCCCATCGCGCTGTGGGAGCGTGGATCATGAGCGCGACGACGTCGGTGTGTGCGATTCGCTCCGCGAGGATTGCCACGCGAGCCTTGGCAGCCTGTCTGGCGTGCGTCCTCTTTCTGCCCGGGTGTATTGCAGTGAATGACTCCCCGATCCACACGGGATGGGATCGGGCTGAGATGGCTGAGAAGGTGCAGGAGCACTTCTGGTTCATGATGCCTGTCGAAGAAGCCATCGATGAATGCCGCAAGATGGACATGAGGTACAAGATCGTCAAGCTTCGCCTCCCGGGCGAGACGAGCCTCGAGACGGTGATGCACATCGAGGTGCATGATCCCGGCGTCCGCCTCGTCGAGATAATGGCGCGGGACACGCAGACGCTGACGCTGCAGATCGAAGAGGGCACGGTCCGCTCCGCCTGGTACACGCCGATCGATTCCTACGGCGCGGGGTATCACCCCACGCGGGCGTACCTGGAGAGCGAGGACCCGGGCCCGAACGTGCCGCCGTTCGCCGGGTATCCCATCGCGCTGCGGGAGCGTGGGTCATGACCTTCGCCACGCCCATGCTCGCGATCCTCGCCGCGGCGGTGGCGATCCCGTCGCTGGTGATCCTGTACTTCCTGAAGCTCCGCCGGCGTGACGTCGAGGTGTCATCCACGCTCCTGTGGAAGAAGGCGATCCAGGACCTGCAGGCCAACGCGCCGTTCCAGAAGCTGCGCAGGAACATCCTGCTGCTGCTCCAGCTCATCGCGCTCGCCGCCGCGCTGTTTGCGCTCGCGCAGCCCGAGCTCAAGGGCGCGACGATCTCGGGCGATCGCCACGTCATCCTGATCGATCGCTCGGCGAGCATGGGCGCGAGCGACGCGGGCGAGCCCGGCGTACGCGAGGGCGTGACGCGCCTCGCGAAGGCGAAGCGCGAGGCGATCGAGCTCGTGAAGTCCTTGCGCGAGGGCAGCGTGCTCGGGCGGCTGAGCAGCGGGAGCGCGGGCGACGAGGCGATGGTCATCGTCTTTGATACCGCCGCCGAGGTGTTGCAGCCGTTCACGAGCGACAAGGCCGCGCTGGAGCGTGCGATCGATTCGATCACGCTCGTCGACGCGCCCTCGCGCGTCGCGCAGGCGATGGGACTGGCGAAGGCCAACGCGCGCGGCGGCAGCGCCTCGGGCGAGAGCCCGGCGCAGGACACGCCTTCGGACGCGGACGGCGAGGCCGCTTCGAGTGAGCGTTCGGCGACCATCCATCTGTGGAGCGACGGCGCGCTCCCCGACGCCGACGAGGCCCGCCCGGACCCCGGCGACGACGTGGTCTACCACGTCGTGGGACGCGACGATGCGCCGAACGTGGGCATCACGGCGATCCGCGCGGACCGCGAGTATGACGATCGCACGAAGCTGTCCGTGTTCGTTGCGCTGCAATCGACCGCGCGGGAGCAACGCGAGGTCGACGTCGAGCTCTTCATCGATGGCGTGCGCGCGGGCGTCAAGAGCGTGGGCATCCCCGCCGCGGTGCCGGCCCGCAACGAGCTGGATGGCGATCAGGTGGAGTCGGGCCCGGGAAGCGCGAGCCCCGCGATGCTCTGGAAGCCCTCGGCGGCGAGCGTCGTGTTCGCGATGCAGCGGAACGAGGGGGGCGTCGCGGCGGTGCGCGTGGTGCAGCGTGACGCCGACGCGAACGATCCGACCCGTGCGGACGTGCTCGCGGTCGACGATCGTGCGTGGACGGTCATTCCCCCCGCGCGTCGCACGGGCGTCGCGCTCGTCGGCGCGAGCAACCTCTTCGTGCGTGCGCTGCTCGAGGGCCTGCCCCTCGCGCGGCTTGAGTCGCTCACCAGCGCGGAGTTCGAGTCCCGCGCCGCCGCGGGCACGATGGACGAGTTCGACGTCGTCGTGCTCGACGCGTGGGTCCCCGCGGGCGACCTCCCGCCCGGGCGATACCTCGTGCTCGGTGCGACACCCGGCGGTTCGAGCGGCATCTCGCACGCCGAGCCCGGCCCCCCCGGCACGATCATCGAGTGGCAGCGCGACCATCCCGTCCTCCGCCCCCTCGCGCTCGATTCGCTGGTGATCGCCGAGAGCGTGACGCCCGAATTTGACGCCTCGCGCGGCGTAAGCGTGCTCGCGCAGACGGAGCACGGGCCAGCGATGTTTGAAATCGCACGCCCCGATCTCCGAGCAATCGTCGTGCCCTTCTCCATCGCCGGAAGCAACTGGCCCTTTGACGTCAGCTTCGTCGTGTTCATGGCGGGCGCGCTGGACTACCTCGCGGGCGCGGACGATCCGACGGGTACTGGCGTCGAGCTCCGCCCGGGTGACGTGCTGGTCGAGCGTCTGCCCGCCGGTGCTGAGGATGTGCGATTGAACGAGCCGGAAGGAACGAGCGCGAGCCTCCCGCTCACGCCCGACGGGCGCGTCGTGTTCGGTCCGCTCCGGCGCGCGGGCTTGTATGAGGTCAGTTGGAGCGGGCCCGCGGGCGCGGGCGATCGCGCGGGAGATGCAGGGCGCCCCGCGCGCACCGTCGCGTGCAACCTCGCCAGCGCGGCGGAATCCGACGTGCCCGCACGCCCCAGCGTCACGCTCGCGTCCGTCGTTGTGCGCGCGAGCGACGCCTCGGAGCGTGAGGGACGCCGTCCGCTGTGGCCCTGGCTCGTGCTGGGCGCGCTCGGTGTCGTGATGCTCGAGTGGTACGTCTACAACCGGAAGGTGCACGTATGAGCGCCCCGCGCGGTGGCGCGAGGCGCACGCCGCTTATTGCGATGCTCGCTGCGCTCATCGTGCCTGCCGCGATCATGATGCTGGTCGCGCCCGCGCTCGCGCAGGACATCGGCTTCCTCACGCCGGGCGGGCGCGAGAAGGCGGCGGTGCGCGTCGACTGGGGCTACGGCGGCGTCATGCGTGCGGAGCGTGCCTCGCCCGTGGTGGTGTGGGTGGACGCGAGCGAGCCGCTCGCGGGGGTCGTGCGATTGACGTACCAGCAGGATGCGACGCAGCCGCTGGTCGTGGAGCGGGCATTCGCCGCGACGCCCGGGCGTCCCGCGCCGGTGCTCGTGCCGATCACGCTGCCGACGTCTCCCGACGAGGTGGAGCTCGAGGTGCTGGATCAGCGTGGGCGCGTGGTGCTCTCGCGTGTGTTCGGTGTGGGCGGGCGCGCGACCGAGCCGCTGCCCGAGCTCGCTTATGCCGAGCAGTTGCTCATCGGCGTCGTGGGTGAGGAGCGCCTGCCCGAGTGGTTCCGCATCAGAGAAGAGCGGCTCGAGGGCAACCTCGCGCGATGGATCAACGAGGCGACGCTGATCGAACAGACCATCACCGGCAGCTCGTGGCAGATGAACGAACGCCGCGAGGTGTCCGAGGACGACCCGCTCGACATCCGCGTCATCACGCTCGACACCGCGATCGTTGAGTCGTGGATGGATCTCGACGGGCTCGACGCGATCGTGGTGCGGCCCGGCGCAGGGATCCCGCCGCGCGTGCGCGGGGCGATCACGACGTGGGCGCGTTCGGGCGGCACGCTGTACGTGCTCGCCGATCGCGCGGGTGCGTCGTGGCGAGACTGGATCGCCCCCGGCGTCGATCCGATCACGCTCGACGATCCGCACGAGCACGCGCTCCCCGGATCGCTCCGCGAGCATCTGCTCGACCTGCAACGCCGCGAGACGGATCGAAACGACGAGTCGCCCGGCGCTGCGTCTACCGCCGACATCTCCATGGATGGCGAGGGCCAGCCGGGAGAGATCGCGAATGTCAAAGTTCCCTCTGTTCATACACCAGCATCCAGCCAGGTCCGACTCAGGCCCGAGGACATCGCGGGCCTCACGCCGGGCGAGAACGTCGCGGGGCGTGCGATCCGGATCACGCCCGACGGCGATCGCCTCGGCTGGCGCGAGCTCGACGGATGGCGGGTCGATGACGGCATGCTCGCCGTTGAAGGAAGCCTCGGGCTCGGGCGCGTCGTCGTGCTTGGCGCGGACCCCGCGCGCGGCGTGCGCACGCTCTCTGCGTTTGGCGCGGCGGCGGCGTGGGAGTATGCGTTCGATCCCGTCGTCCGCGAGCGCCGCGCGTTCATCAAGGAGGGGCGAGACCGAGGCCTCTGGTGGAAGCCGCCCAGTGGCGAGACCGAGGCGCAGCGCAAGGGCATCGAGCGGGTCGTGAACGAGTCGATCGAACGCCCGCCCGATGCGCTCGCCGTGCTCGTGCTCGTGGGCATCGTGCTCGCGATCATGACGCTCGGCATGGGGCCGGTGGATATGTTCGTGCTCAAGGCACTGCGGCTTCGCCACCGCTCGTGGCTCACGGCATTCGGATGGATCACGCTCGCATCGCTCGGCGCATGGCTCATACCCATGATGGCATCAGCGACGGACGAGGCATCGAGCGTCACGCGCGTCGCGCTCGTCGAGCGTGAGTCACCCTTCGACGTGGACGCCGCGCGCGACACGGCCCCCGTCTCCGCGTGGCGCACCGAGATCCTGACCGCCTTCGCCCGCGGGCCCGGATCTTTCGAGCTCGGCGCGGGCGATCGCCTGTGGCGCGGGGTGTCACCCAACCAGGACTATGGCTCGCGCCGTTCCGGACGCCTCGATCCGATGCGCCTCGCGATCATCGGCGCGGGTGAGGATCGCGAGATGCGCCCGCGCCCCGTCACGCTCGGCATGTGGGGCGTGCGGTCGGCGATGTCGCGCGGGATCGACGACGCGGCATCGCTCGCCACGATCGTGCGGGCCGGCGTGATCGGTGGCGATGAGGTCGAGGTGGCGATCGATATTGCCGACGGGTGGACACTCGAGGCCGCCGCGGTGGATGGTCGGCCCGCGATCATCGAGCCCGGCGCGACGCACGTCATCCGCGCGCGTCTGGGTGATGCATCGGGCGCTCGCATGCCCGAATGGACGCGCGGCATCGCGCAGGTCGCGGAGCGGCCGGACGAAGGACACAAGCCGGGCAGGACGCTCGAGCTCGCCCTCACTCGGAGCGACGAGGAATCGGGCGTGCGAAACGTGCGGCGCGTGCTGCTGCGTGCGCGGATCGTCGGGCTCGAACCGATCGCAACACCGATGGACTCGCGAGAAACATCGCCCGAGGCGAACGAAGCCGCGGAGGAACACACGCCATGATCGAGCTCCGCGGGATCCGCAAGAACTTCGGTGCGCTCCGCGCCGTCGATGACCTCACCCTCGATATCGGCGCGGGCGAGATCTTCGGCTTCATCGGGCCCAACGGCGCGGGCAAGAGCACGACGATGCGCATCATCGCCGGGCTCATCTCGCCCGACGCGGGCACCGCGAAGGTCGACGGGCTCGACGTCCGCACGCAAGGCGACGACGTCCGGCGCATCCTGGGCTACATGCCCGATTTCCTCGGCGTGTACGACGATCTCACGGTGGATGAGTACCTGCAGTTCTTCGCCTCGGCCTTCGGGCTCGAACGCCGCAAGCGCCGCGCGGTCGTCGATTCCGTGCTCGAGCTGACCGACCTCACGTTCAAGAAGCACGCGATGGTCTCGAGCCTCTCGCGAGGTATGCAGCAGCGCCTCGGCGTCGCGCGCGTGCTCATCCACGATCCCAAGGTCCTCCTGCTCGATGAGCCCGCCAGCGGGCTCGACCCGCGCGCCCGCATCGAGATGCGTTCGCTCCTCACCGAGCTCGGCAGGATGGGCAAGTCGCTCATGGTCTCGTCGCACATCCTCACCGAGCTCGCCGAGATGTGCTCCTCGATCGGCATCATCGAGCGGGGCAAGCTCCTGTACGCCGGCTCGATCAAGGACGCCTATGCCCGCGCCCGTGGCGGTGAGCGTGTGAGCATCCGCCTTGAGGACGCGACGCAGGGCGAGCACGCCGCGACGCTCGTGCGGGGCGACGAGCGTGTGCAGTCCGCATCGCTCGAGGGCGATCGGATGTTTGTCGAACTCACTCCCGGCGAGCACTCGCACCACTTCATCATCGAGCGCCTCGTCACGGGCGGCGTGCGCATCGCGTCGTTCACGAGCGTCGAGGTCAAGCTCGAAGAGGCGTTCCTGAAGCTCACCAAGGGAGCGCTCCAATGAGCGGCGCGACGAGTGCGAGCAGCATGCGACCGACGCCACGCGTGATTCGCTGGCTCCGCGCGCTCAACCCGTTCACGCTCGCGTTCAACGCGCTCTTCCATGCGGAGGTGCGCTCCTCGGGACGCAAGCGGGGGACGTACTTCCTGCGGTTCCTCGCCGCGGGGCTGGTCTCGGGCGCGATGCTGCTGCCCGCGGCGGGCATGGCGATCGGCGCGACGGAGTCGTCGGGCGCCGAGCGGCTTCAGGCGCTCCAGCGGATCGCGCCCACCGTCTCGGGCACGATCATCTGGATGACCTTCATCGGCCTCTGCCTCGCGGCGCCCGTGCTCACGGCGCCCGTCGTGTGCGACGAGCGTCGCATGCGCACGCTCCCCGCGCTCCTCACCACGCCGCTCACCGCAGGGCAGATCATCGTGGGCAAGCTCGCCGCACGCCTGCTCCACGTCATCATTATGGGGCTGCTCCCACTGCCCGTGCTGCTCGCGGCCCGCGCGTTCGGTGGCGTGGAGGCGGGCGTCCTCGCCGCGGCGATGGGCGTCGTGCTCGCGACGGCAGTCCTCGCCGCATCGCTCGGCGTGCTCGCCTCGACCTGGTCGCGCAAGGCGAGCAGCGCGAGCACGCTGGCCGTGATCCTGCTCTTCGCCATCTGCGTCCTCCCGCTGCTTGTGCTGTGGACGCTCATGATCCGAGGCGTGCACATCTCATCCGGCATCGTCTGGCTCGTTGCGAGCCCCATCGGCGTGCTCGGTTCCTTCACCGCGCGAATGGCGGGGCAGGTGGGCGGGACCGATCCGATCCTCATTCGCGGCGCGCTCCTGAGCATCGCGATCAACCTCTCGCTCGCGGGGATCGTGGCGATGCTCGCCGCGGCGTCCCTGCGCCGTGTGCTGCGCGCGGAGGCAGAGGGACGCACGCTTGCGCCGCCCCCGCGTCGTCGAATGCGGAAGGGAAGGAAGCAGACATACGCGTTGGACGCGGTCGTATCCGCGCAGGACGCATCGAGCGGTGGGGCGGGTGATGGCACAGGTATCGCTCCACGCGCCGGGAAACGTCGTCGGCGTGCCGTGCGCGCGGGCGATGGTGCGTCCTCGCGCGTGGTGGGGGACCACCCCGTGCTGTGGCGCGAGCTGCGGCCGCGCGCTCGCTTTTTCACCGCGAAACGCATCGTGGGTGCCGTCCTGCTCGCGGTCCTCATGTCCTGGATCACCTATGAGATGTGGGACCAGCGCGAAGCCCTGACCACGCTGATCTCCGTCGTCGGCATGATCATCGTGTGCATCATCGCCGGCTCAACGCCCGCGCCCTCGATCGCCGGTGAGCGAGAAGGGCGCACGCTCGACGAGCTCCTCACCACGCCGCTCCGCCCGTGGAGCATCATCCTCGCCAAGGCCGCGGGGGTGCTGCGCACGCAGTGGATGGCGCCGCTGATCCTCATCACCTACGTCGCGATCGTCGGCGTCTTCGCGGGAAGCACGCACCCCGTCGCGATCCTCCATCTTGCGATGATCGTGCTCATCCCCATCATCCTGCTCGGCGGCGTGGGCGTCCTCGTCAGCACCTCCGTGCGCAAGGCCTCGACCGCGGGCGCCATCACCACCCTCGTGGGCGTCGGGCTCTGGGCCGGGCTGCCCATGTCGGTCGGCATCCTCTCTGCCTTCTTCGAGGCGTTCGTAGACACCAACGAGTGGTTCAATGGCGTGATGCTCATCAATCCCGTCGCGCTCGCGGGCACCGCGGTCGGAAGCGCGGGTGACGATGTGATGTTGCAAGATCTCACCTACCACATGCCCAGCGAGGCATACACCCTCACGCAGTTCACCACGATCATCGCCGCGGACCTCGCGGTCGCGAGCATGATCGCCGCGCTCTGCCTCGCACGGGCCGCGCGCATTCTCCGGCCCGTCAGCGGACGCCTCGCGCACTGACGATCACGACCGCTGCGCACTCAAGCGGTCCGCACCAAAGCTCGCGCGTGACCGCTCACGCGCCCCGATGCACGACGAGGATGTCCTCGATCGCCTTCCTCCCGATGTCCGGCACCACGCACCCTTCCGCCGGATAGCCCACCGGGATCAGCAGGAACGGGCGCTCGTGCGCGGGCCGCCCCAGCACCTCCGACAGGAACCCCATCGGGCTCGGCGTGTGCGTGAGCGAAGCCAGCCCCGCCTGATGGATCGCCGACAGCAGCATCCCCGTCGCGATGCCCACGCTCTCGTTGACGTAGTACACCTGCCCGCCGTCATCGGTCTTCATCATCTTGAACACGACGATCAGCCACGGCGCGACCTCCAGGAACGACTTGTCCGGGTTCGTCCCGAACGGCTCAAGGTCGCGGAGCCACTCCTCCGGCGCGCGCCGCTCGTAGAACTCGCGCTCCTCCGCCTCCGCCGCGACGCGGATCTTCCGCTTGAGCTCCGGGTCCGCGACCGCGACGAACCGCCACGGCTGCTTGTTCGCGCCCGACGGCGCCGTTCCCGCCGCGGAGACGACCCAGCGGATCGTTTCCTCCGACACCGGACGATCACTGAACATCCGCACCGTCCGCCGCAGACGCATCGAGTCGTAGAACGCCCGCGCCGCCCGTTCGGGCGGCACGCCGGGGTCGAACGGGACGAGCGGAACGTGCGGGGCCTCGGGCATCGTGTGCCTCCTCGGGCAGAGATCGGATCGGGCTTGATCTTCGGACCGGCTCGTCGGGCCGGGTCAGCGGGCTTGGTCGTCGGGCGGGTCAGCGGAACAGGGCGTACCGCCCCCTCCATCATCCTCTTCCCGCGGGGCCCCGTCGCGCCCTTGCCGCAGCAAGTCCCGCGCTTCTCGCCCGTGCGCCCGCCCCGGCTGTGCGGCGGGCCCCCGTGCGGTCGATACATCTTCTCATGCTGCTCGCCCGCCGAGCACGGGTCCCGCTCCGCGCCCTCGCCGTGGTGGCGATCGCCTGCGCCGCGCCCGCGCTCGCCCAGCTCGAGATCATCGAGCCCGAGCGTGAGGCCGACACGGTGGCGCGTCGCCCCGCCGCCGCCATGCGGGAGGTCGCGACCTACGACTTCGAGATCCCGCCCGCCTCGCCCATGCTCCCCCCCGATGGCTGGGTCCGTGCGCAGAACGATCCCGCCGTCGCCCCCCGTCCCGGGTTCCCCACGTGGAACGAGGCGATCGTCGACGAGCGCGTCGCCTTCCGCGGCGTCCGCTCCGTGCGTCTGCCCGTGTACGGCGGGAGCACCGCCCTCCGACTCATCCCCGGAGAGCTGCCCGTCTTCGAGCAGGGCGACTACCGCATCACCGCCATGACCCGCACCAATGGCGCGACGGCGTCACGGGCACGGATGACCGTTCGCCTCCTTGACGCCGCGCTCCAGCCCATCCCCGGCTCCGAACGCTCCAGCGCGTCGGTCATCTCCAACGGCTCGTGGGCGCCCCTGTCCGTCGAAGTCGCGGGCGGCACGCGCGGCGCGGCGTATATGCAGATCGACCTCGAGCACCTGCAGCCCTCCCAGTACGCCGGCGCACCGCGCTCGCACGAGGTATTCCCCAGCGACGTGCGCGCCGACGCGTGGTTCGATGACGTCGTCGTCACGCAGCTCCCGCGCCTGCGACTCTCGATCGGGCAGCCCGCGGGGATCGTGCCCCACAACGCCGTGCCGATCGTCGCGATGCACGTGATGGATCTCACGGGCGAGCCGCTCCGCATCGAGCTCTTCGCGCAGGACGTCGCGGGCAACATCGTCGATCGGCACACCCGAACCCTCGAGCCCGGGTCCGACCGCGGCACGTGGTCGCCCCAGCTCCCCGGCCCGGGCTGGTACAAAGTCACGCTCCTCGTTTACTCACAGACCCAGGAGCTCGACCACGCGACGACCAGCATGGTGTGGCTCTCCGACCTGCCGCCCGTCCCGCGCCACGAGCCCGACCGCGCACGCCTGGGCGTGCGCGCCACCGACCCTCGCGCCTCTGCAGTGCCCGAGATCACGCAGCTCGTCCGAGCCGCGGGCGTCGGCTCGTTCGGCGTGCCCGCGTGGTGGGATGGGCTGGATCGCGACGAGATCGCATCGCTCGCCGATCGCCTGCGTGAGCTGTCGGAATCGCTCTCTCGCGCGTGGACCGACCTGCGCATCCTGATGCCCGAGCTCCCGCGCGAGCTCTCCGACGCGGAGAACCTCGCCCCGAGCGACGTGCCCGAGGGCATCGCGACGCCCAGCGCGCCGCCGTTCCTCGACCCGCTGCTCGAGATGCTCGGGCCGCGCGTGCCCGGGTGGCGCTGGGGGCAGGCCGAGGAATCCATCGACGCGCTCGCACGGGCCGCGATCGTCGACGAGTCCGCCCGCGCCGCGGCCGCTGCGAAGGTGATGACCAGCCTCATCCCGAGTCCCCGGCTCGGCGCCGCGCGCGACGCGATGCGCGGGCTCGCGGGCTGGCGCCCCACCGAAGACGTGCGCGAGGTCGCCCTTGGCGTCCCGCTCTGGATGCGTCCGGGCGCGATCGCCGAGATCGCCAGCGCGTGGCGCGACGCCATGAAGACGTACGGCAGCGGGAGCGGGAACCTCTCGATCCTGCTTGTCGACGACCCCGAGCGTCCGACCGATGCACGCTCCAAGCTGCGCGACCTCGCGGTCCACACCATCGAGTTCTGGCGCGCCTTCGGGAGTGCCGACGGGCCCGACGCACCGTCGATCGAGTTCCCGGAGCTCTGGACATGGCCCGCGGACGCGCGCGAGCGCCCCGAGCCCACGCCCGAGCTCGTCGCGGTTCGCACGCTGGGCGCGATGCTCACCGGGCGCGAGGTTGTCGGGCAGGTCGAGCCCGAGCCCGGCGTGCGATGCCTCATCCTCGCGCCCAAGCCGGGGCGCGAGCGCACCCGCATCGGCGGGCTGGTCGTCTGGCGCGAGTCCCCCGGCACCGGGGCCCATGAGCTCCCCACCTCGCTCCGCATGACACTGGGCGATGGCGAGGTCACCCTCGTCGACCTCTTCGGCGGGGCCCGCGTGATCCCGCCGACGCCCGGCGACCCCTCGCTCCTGCCCGCGCACGAGATCCCCCTGTCCGACCTGCCCGCCTTCGTCGAGGGGATCGACGTCGAGCTCGTCCGCTTCATCTCGGGCGTTCGCATCGACCCCGACTTCGTGCCCACCAGCGGCGGGACGCAGCAGATCGAGCTCGTCGTCGCCAATCCCTTCAACTCGCGCACGCTCGTCGAGTACCGCATCGTTGAGCCCGGGGGTGTGAACCCCGAGACGCGCGAGCGAGATCGTTCGTGGGAGATCGCGCCGTGGAAGGGCAACGTGTCGCTCGCGCCGGGCGAGACCACGCGCATTCCGACCGACGTCAACATCGGGCCCCGCGAGCCCGCCGGGCGGCGCGACTTCGTGATCGACATGCACGTGCAGGCCGACAAGGACTACGGCTGGGTCCGCGTCCGCACGCCCGTGCGTCTCGGGCTGAGCAACGTCACGATGAACCTGACGTATCGCTTCGTTCCCACGCCCGAGGGGCCCGACCTCATCCTTGAGGCCCAGGTCTCCAACACGGGCGATTCATCACTGACCGCGGAGCTCACCGCGTTCGCGCCGGGATCGTCGCGCCAGCGATCGACCATCACCGACCTCGCGCCCGGGCACCAGACCACGCGCCGGTTCCTCTATCCCGGCGGCGCGGCCCGCATCCGTGGCGGGCGGGCCGAGGTCTCGCTCATCTTGCCCGACAGCACGCAACGCCTCAACGCCGCGACCACCGTCGAGTGAGCGCCCGTGCGGATGCGACAGCGAAGGAGCGTGCTACCGCTTCCGTCGCGCCAGCACGCGGAGCGCATAGGTCGGCGCGGGCGCTTCGACGTCGCGGGCCCGCTCGTCCACCACGCCCACCTCGACCAGCGCCGAGCGATCGACCAATTCCGCCCACTGCGCCTCCGAGTAGCACCGCAGGTCGTACGCGCAGTCGTCGTGCACCACCCGGCTCGGCGTCTCCACCGTCACGTGGCTGATCACGCGCTCGAAGCGACGCCGCGCGCTCGCCGCGTCCGACGGCGGCATGTACTGCACGATCTGGCGCACGCGCATCGAGCCCCGCCGCGCGTCCCACAGGTCCTCCGTCTCGCCCTCGACGCGCCAGTCCGACAGATTGAGGCCCACGATGAACACGCCCCGCGGCGTGAGCGCTCGCGCCATCTCTCCGAAGCACGCGCGCATCGACTCGTCATCGGGCAGATGCCGGATCGTGTTGATCGTGCAGAACGCGCAGTCGATCGACGCGCGATCGAGCTCGCGGGCGAAGCCCGTCATGTCCGCGACGAACGCCCGCGCGCGGGGCTCGGGCGTGATCGCCGCCAGCCGCTCGCGCGCGAACGCGATCATCGTTTCGCTGAGGTCGAAGCCCACGACGCGCCGCCCACGCCGCGCCATCGCGCGGAGGATGCGTGCCGTGCCGCACGCGGGCTCGAGGTACGCCATCTTCGCGGGGTCCTTCTCGACGAACCGCGCCGCGATCCGCTCGATCGCGTCCGCTTCTTCCGCCGTCCCCGGGCCGTGCAGCACGTCGTAGACCAAGGGATCGGTGTACAGCGACGGTTGCGCGGCCTCGCTCCCCGCCGACCTCGCGCGGCTCATCGCCCGCGCTCCTTCGCGAGCTTTGCGCACGCCGCGTGGCGCGGGCACGACACCAGGTGGTCGTTCAGCATGCCCACCGCCTGCATGAACGCGTAGCACGTCGTCGATCCGACGAACCGGAACCCCGCCTTCGTGAGCGCCTTGCTCATCGCCTCGGACGTCTCGGTCCGCGCCGGCACCTGCTTGATGTTCTCCCACGCGTTCTGGACCGGCGCGCCCCCCGCGAGCCCCCACAGATACGCCGACAGCGAGCCCTCGCGCGCGATCACGTCCCGCGCCGCGCGTGCATTGTCCCGCACGCTCTCGATCTTGCCACGGTGCCGCACGATCGCGTCCGGGCCGTCGGGCACGTGCAGCAGGCGTTCGACGTGCGACGTGCTGATCCGCGCGCACCGCTCGATGTCCCAGCCGAAGAACGCCTTGCGGTACGCCTCCCGCTTCACGAGGATCGTCCGCCACGACAGCCCCGCCTGGGCCCCCTCGAGGCACAGCATCTCGAACAGGTGCGCGTCATCGAACGACGCCACGCCCCACTCCGCGTCGTGGTACGAACGCTCCGGCTCGCTCGCCGCCCAGGGACAGACCACAGATTCGGACGCGGGAGGCTTGGCCATGCAGGGAAACCCCGACGAGAGCGAGGGCGGACGCGGATGCAGCCGCGCCACCGGGCCACGGTATCCTGTTTCCATGAGCTCCGCACGCGCCCACATGCTCGCCGACGCGCTCGCCTCCACCCGCCCGCTCTTCGATCGCTTCCTCGACGGCTTCGACGAGCACAACCGCACCCGCCAGGCCCCCGGCATGCCCAACCACGCCGTCTGGAACCTGGGCCACTGCGCCCTGACCATGTGGCGCGTCCGCACGGTGATCGGGGGCGTGGACGTCCTCCCCAGCGGCTACTTAATCAGGGGCGCCGGCGCGGGCGCGGGCCCCGACCGGTTCGACACCGAGACGATCTCCTTCGGCTCGCTGCCCGCCGACGACCCGGGGCGCTATCCCACGCTCGCCCGCGCCCGCGTGATCTTCGCGAGCGCCCACGACGCCCTCGTCCGCGCCGTCCGAGAGCTCGACGACGCGAGCGTCGAACGCACCATCCCCTACGGCATGAACCGGGTGCCCGTGCCCGTGCGCGACATGGTCATGCGCATGATCTTCCACAATGGCACCCACGCCGGGCAGCTCACCGACCTCCGCCGGGCCCTCGGCATGCCCTCGGTCATCCGGTAAGGCGACCTCGGGGCGTTTGGGCGAGCGTCATTTTCAGAAAAGATTGAAATCAATGAAAACGTAGTCTATGCTCCCTTCCGGCGTGGCCCGGCTTCCGGACCCCGCGGCGAGGAGGCGTCATGTCCGATCCGCCCGCCCGCATCGTGATCGCCGGGGGGAGCGGCTTCATCGGGCGCTCGCTGGCGCGTTTCTTGGCCGAACGCGGGCACGAGGTGGTTGTGCTTTCGCGCACCCCGACGAAGAACATTGGGCCGTGGCGCAGCGTGGCATGGGATGCGCGAACGACCGGGGAGTGGGCTCGCGAGGTTGACGGCGCACGCGCGATCGTGAACCTCACCGGGCGATCGGTGGACTGCGTCAAGACGCCAGACCACTGCGACGAGATCCTCCGCTCGCGCGTGGAATCGACGCTCGCGCTCGGGCGTGCGATCTCCGCGGCGGAGCGCAGGCCGCGCGTGTGGGTACAGATGAGCACCGCGCACATCTACGGCGATCCGCCGAGTGTTGCGTGCGATGAGGACAGTCCCACCGGCTGGGGCCTTGCGCCCGACGTCGGGCGTGCATGGGAACGCGCGTTCGAGGCCGCGTGCCACGAAGATGTGCGCGGCGTGGTGCTTCGCACCAGCTTCGTGCTCGGACGAGACGCGGGCGGCCCGTACGCCAAGCTCCTGCGCCTCGCACGCTTGGGCCTCGGCGGGCGAGTGGGGCATGGTCGCCAGGGCCTGAGCTGGATCCACCAGCACGACATGAACCGCATCTTCGAGCGCGCCATTCTGGACGAGGCGATGCGCGGCGTGTACGTGGCGAGCGCGCCGCAGCCCGTGTCGCAGGCCGAATTCTCGCGCGAGTTGCGCCGCGTGGCGGGCGGGCTCGCTCGGTTCGGCATCGCGCCGCCCGCGCCACAGTTACTCGTCAGGCTCGGGGCGCGTCTCGTGCTGCGCACCGACCCGGAGCTCGCGCTCTACGGGCGGCGTGTCGTTTCGAAGCGACTGCGAGAGGAGGGATTCGCGTTCGATTTCCCGAGCCTGCGCGGCGCCCTGGAGGATCTTGCCCGCCGACCTGAGTAAGCGGATCGCGCATCAGGGATCCGGCGCCAGCGGTATCCTGTGGGCACGGAGGTGCCCATGTCCGCGACCAACCCCGTCACCATCCTCCTCACGCACAACGCCTGGGCCAACGCGCAGCTCATTCGCGCCTGCGAATCGCTCACTAGCGAGCAGTTCCATCAGCGCTTCGACATCGGCCCCGGCTCGCTCCACGACACGCTGACGCACGTCCTGGGCGCGATGCGCGGCTGGGCCGACCTGCTCGCCCGGCGTGACTTCCGTCCGCGCCCCGAGGGCACGAGCCGCACGCCCGCCGAGCTCGCGTTGCTGCTCGACGAGTCCGCCCGCGAGTGGGACGTGCTCGCCGCCGCGGGGCCGATGGACGAACCTTTCGCCCGCGAGCGAGGTGGGAAGAACTACACCTTTACCCGCGCCGAGGTCGTCACGCACATCACGACCCACGGCGTGCACCACCGCGCGCAGGCGATCAACATGCTGCGCCGCCTTGGCGCCCCGAAGATGCCGCCGAGCAGCGTGATGGAGTGGGTGATTTCGGGGAGTGGGGGGTGAGAAAGCGGAGTTAACCAAACAATTTCTTGAAAGCACTACTGTCGACCCTGTGTAACCCATCAGCCAACTCATTCACATAGAACATATCGGCGGGTAGCCGCTGCGCACGCACGCGAATGGTGAAGTCGAGAGGTATAGAGGCAGGATCAAACAGTACGAGTCCCATGCCGAATACCAAACATAGCGATTCCAAGCGGCTGAGATCTTTTTCTGAAATGGAGTTGGGCATTACCACGTAACATTTTGCGGCAAACAACCGATATGCGCAGGCTTGTCCAAACGCAACGATCGGCTGGCTCGGATCGACCTTGATCTCGGCCGCAACGATCTCAGTGTTGAACTTGATCAGGTTCTCAGTTGTTGGGCGATAGACTCCGATGACGTCTGGTGTGCCCCACTTGTCTTTCAATCCTGATCCACCCAGTGCTACTGCCTCTACTGCCTCCCCCAAGTCATTAACAAGAAAATCCGCAAATGGCTCATAAACGTCTTCTTCGCGGAGCTTCAAGGGCGGGGGCGGCGTGTCGATGGCAACCTCGCCATCGGATGCGACTGGAGCGTATAGGCCACGATCTACTCGTCGAACCCGGTGCGGAAACTTACTAGCGACGTAGGACAGATTAGCAGCGAGGGTGCCCTCGGGGGTTTCGGGATGATTTACTCGGAACCACTTGTAGATCTCTGAGTGTCTGATTCCGCCCGGGTGCTTCTCAATGAGTTCTGCGGCCTGTTCGTACACTTGCTTTACGCTCAGTTTGGCCATGTCGGTAGCATACCTCGAACTTGACGCATAAGCACCGAAAGTTTCTTCGCGTCCACCTGCCCTCGGCATCATCCCCGTGCGCCACGCACGCATGCTCCGCGACGCCGCGGTCAGCGCCGGCGTTCCCGTCGATCTCTGGACGCTCCCGGGTGGCGACCACAACGACGTGGTCCAGTCTTCGCCCGACGCGCGTGCGCATCTGTTGTCCCGCTTCTTTGCGGTCCATCTTGGCGCGGCTGGCGCGGAGTAGTGGGGCGAGTTTTCCCCCGCTGGCCCTCCCGCCCCTGATTGCCTAGTCTAGAGTCATTCTAAACAAGGCCGCCGGGCGCGCCCTCGGGGAGCGTCGCCCCGCGGTTTCGGGGGATCGCCTCCGTCCGGGGCTCGCGCGTCGCCAGCCGCCAGTCTCCCGCGGGTCGCCCATTCACGGGCCGGCCCGCCGCAAACCCGCAGAAAGGACCACGCATGACCACCAAGCCCGTCCTGACCACCGCCGAGGGGTGCCCGATCGCCGATCAGCACAACTCTCTCTCCGCCGGCCCGCGCGGGCCCCTGCTCATGCAGGACGTCCAGCTCCTCGAGCAGATGCAGCACTTCAACCGCGAGCGCATCCCCGAGCGCGTCGTCCACGCCAAGGGCTCGGGCGCCTACGGCACGTTCACCGTCACCAACGACATCACCACGTACTCGAAGGCGAGCGTCTTCGCGAAGGTCGGCAAGAAGACCGAGCTGTTCGCACGCTTCTCGACCGTCGCGGGCGAGCGCGGCGCGGCCGACGCCGAGCGCGACGTCCGCGGCTTCGCCGTCAAGTTCTACACCGACGAGGGTAACTGGGACCTCGTGGGCAACAACACGCCCGTGTTCTTCGTGCGCGATCCGCTGAAGTTCGCCAACTTCATCCACACCCAGAAGCGCGATCCCAAAACCAACCTCCGCGACAACGACATGCAGTGGGACTTCTGGTCGCTCTGCCCCGAGAGCCTCCACCAGGTCACCATCCTCTTCAGCGATCGCGGCATCCCCAAGAGCTACCGCACCATGCACGGCTACGGCTCGCACACGTACTCGATGGTCAACGCCGCGGGCGAGCGTGTGTGGGTGAAGTTCCACTTCAAGAACCAGGCCGGCTTCCAGACCATGAGCGACGAGGAGTCCGCCGCGATCATCTCGGGCGATCGGGAGAGCCACCAGCGCGACCTGTTCCACGCGATCGAGCGAGGCGAGTATCCCCGCTGGACGCTCCAGATCCAGGTCATGACGCAGCAGCAGGCCGCGGAGTTCGAGCAGCGCACCGGCTGGAACCCCTTCGACCTGACGAAGGTCTGGCCGCACGCCGACTTCCCGCTGATCGAGGTGGGCGTGATGGAGCTCAATCGCAATCCGGAGAACTACCACGCTGAGGTCGAGCAGGCCGCGTTCAAGCCCAGCGCTGTCGTCCCGGGCATCGGCCCCTCGCCCGACAAGATGCTCCAGGCCCGCCTCATGTCCTACGCCGACACGCATCTCCATCGCCTCGGCGTCAATCACCACCAGATCCCCGTCAACAAGCCCCGCTGCCCCGTCATGCACTACATGCGCGACGGGCAGGGCGCCACCGCCGAGACCTATGGCAGTGCGCCGAACTACTTCCCCAACTCGCGCGCGGGCACGCCGCAGGAGTCCCCCGCGCACCGCGACCCGGCGTGGAACATCGGTCAGGCGATCGTCGATCGCCACGACTCGCGCATCGACCACGACGACTTCACGCAGGCGGGCAACCTCTACCGCATGTTCGACGACGCGCACCGCGACCGCCTGACCTCGCGCATCGCGGGCGCGCTCAAGGACGCGCGCAAGGAGGTGCAGATGCGCCAGCTCTGCCACTTCTTCCGCGCCGATCCCGACTACGGGCAGCGCGTCGCGAAGAAGCTGGGGATCGACGTCGAGGCCGCAATGCGCGAGGCCAAGGCCGGACGCGTCCCCGCGCACGCCTGACGCAGCCCCGGAATCAAGCCATTTCCGAAGCGCCCGGCGCCCCGCGTCGGGCGCTTTCACGCGCGGGCGGCTCCGTGCACGGACGACCCCTCCGCGGCGTCACGCCTACCCTCTACAAATCGCTCGGGGCGCGGCGTCCCCATCCTCACGCGAGGTCCGGTCCGCCGCTGAGACGCACCCGTGGAACCTGATCCGGTTCGGACCGGCGGAGGGAAAGCGATCGCGGCGGTCCACCGTCGTCCTTCCGTCGGACGGGCCGCTCCAATGGAGCACGCCATGTCCACTCCCTCGTCCAGCTCGAACACCGCGCTCTCGCGCTTCAGCCTCCCCCTCCACGGCGCCCGCAATCCCGGTCGCGAGCCGAGCGCAACCACCCCCGGCTCCTTCGCCCTCGCGCCCGACGTGGGCGGCCCGCTCATGTTCGCGAGCCCCGACACGCCCGCCATGCCCGCGCCCAGCGATAAGACCGCGTGGGACTTCCTGCCCGATGCCTGGACGCAGCGTCGCGTCGAGAGCCTGTGCGACGCGCAGAACGTCTCCGACTCGATCGCGCACGACGAGAAGGTCGCCGCGTTCGCCGAGGCCCGCGGCGGCATGCGCGTCGTGACCTATCCCGCGTCGTTCACGCCCGTCACGCAGCTCGAGCACGCCCGTCTCGGCATCGTCACGCCCGAGATGCGCCGCGTCGCGCAGCGCGAGCCGCACTTCGGCGTGCTCTTCCCGAGCGAAGATGGTGGTCGCGCCGCCGAGGCCGTGCGCGACGAGGTCGCCGCGGGACGCATGGTCATCCCCGCGAACATCAACCATCTGAAGTTCAACCTCGACCCCATGTGCATCGGGCGCGCCTCGCGCACCAAGGTCAACGCCAACATGGGCGCCTCGCCCGTCTCCTCCGGCACCGACGAGGAAGTCGAGAAGCTCAAGTGGGCCGAGAAGTGGGGCGCCGACACCGTCATGGATCTCTCCACCGGCGGCGACCTCGACGCCTGCCGCGAGGCGATCCTCCGCAACTCCACCGTGCCCATCGGCACCGTGCCCATCTACTCCATGATCATCGGTCGCAGGATCGAAGACCTCGACTGGTCCGCGATCGAAGAAACGCTGCACCACCAGGCGCAGCAGGGCGTCGACTACTTCACCATCCACGCCGGTGTTCGCCGCGCACACCTCAAGCACGTCAAGAATCGCCTCATCGGCATCGTCTCCCGCGGCGGCTCGCTCCTCGCCAAGTGGATGCTCGTCCACGGCAAGGAGAACATCATGTACGACCGCTGGGACGACATCTGCGACATCCTGCGCCAGTACGACGTCACGTTCTCGATCGGCGATGGCCTCCGCCCGGGCGGCCTTGCCGACGCGACCGACGCCGCGCAGCTCGCCGAGCTCGAGACCCTGGGCGAGCTCACCGAGCGTGCGTGGCGCAAGGGCGTGCAGGTCATGATCGAGGGCCCCGGGCACGTCCCGTTCGACCAGATCGAGTACAACGCGAAGATCCAGCGCACGCTCTGCCACGGCGCGCCGTTCTACGTGCTGGGCCCGCTCGTCACCGACATCTTCCCGGGCTACGACCACATCACGTCCTGCATCGGCGCCACCGCGATGGCTTACCACGGCGCCGCGATGCTCTGCTACGTCACGCCCAAGGAGCACCTGGGCCTGCCCAAGAAGGACGACGTGAAGCAGGGCTGCATCGCGTACAAGATCGCCGCGCACGCCGCCGACGTCGCGCTGGGCATTCCGGGCACGCGCGACCGCGACGACGAGCTCACCAAGGCCCGCGCCGCGCTCAACTGGGAGAAGCACTTCGAGCTCTCCTTCGACCCCGACACCGCCCGCGCGTACCACGACGAGGACCTCGACGTCGACACCGACTTCTGCGCCATGTGCGGGCACGACTGGTGCTCCGTCCGCATCTCCAAGGAGATCCAGGAGTTCGCCTCGGGCAAGGCCGACGGCTTCGAGCGCATGGGCGGCGCCGATGGTCGCAAGGCCGGCGCGCCGGTGAAGTCCGCGGCCCTCACGCCCGAGCAGCAGGAGATCCTCGCGAAGCGCGGCGTGCTCTCGCCCGACGAGATCCACAAGCTCGCGAGCAAGACGAAGAAGGCCATGCAGGCGGCAGGCACCGGGCAGCAGGCATCGGGAATCAGCCATCAGTCATCAGGGATCAGCCATCAGGCATCAGCCGGAAGTGCCTCTGCGAATGCCGAGTCCCGAATGCCGAACACCGATCCCCGCTCCTCGAATGCCGATTCCCGAGTGCCGAATGCCGAGTCCCCAGTGCCTGGTGCCCAGTCCCTGGTGCCTTCGAAGCTCTCCTGCCACTCCGACTACGTCGATCCCGACGAGGCCAGGCGCATGCAGCGCGAGAAGGGCGCAACGCTCGTGCAAGTCGATGTTCGCCCGGCCATGGGCATCGCGAAGGAAGATCGGGTGGTGTGAATGACGCGAGGTATGCTCGCGTCGTTCGTGGAGGCCGCTCGTGAAGACGTGGAGCCCATCCGGTCGGAGCATCGTGACCTTTCGTGCTGAGGCATACGGCCCGAACTCAACACAAACTCACGACCCTCAGGCGGCGGAGCTCTATGCGAGCGTGGGCGTCAAGCCCGATCTGCACGGCTATGTGCAGATGCCCCTCGACGATCCGCGTTGGGCGATACTCCTCACCGAGTTTTACAAGCGTCATGCCGATGGCCGGATTCGGTGTGCTGCGTGCTGGATCACAGAGCCGGAGCCCCGAAGCGACGATCCCAGCACGTGGTACAACCCGCTCGTGCCGGATTTGGAACTTACGGCATCCGCGCGGGTGCGTGGAAACACGCATCTCGCACGCGTCGGCCCGTCGATCGTTGCAAGCGACAAGTTCCTGAAGGCAGTCGGCGATGCGGGCTTGACGGGCCTCGGAGTCCTGCCATGGCGTCGCGAATGGCACGCCAATCTCATGGGCTGGAGCCAGATCTACGCACTCCAACCGATGGGGCGCGGGATCGACCATCCGATGTTCGATCGCCGGAAGCACGACCTGTCGAGCGCCCGCTTCGCGCCCGACCCGTCGTGCGCGAGCGGGTACTCGATCGCGAACGTCTACGAACGAGACATTGACACCCGCGAATCGCGCTGGGGCTCGCTGCTGCGCGGCGATGTGCGCATCGATCATCCGATCATCCAACGCTTGATGGAACTCCAACCGCCCGGTTTCCGCTTTGACGGCCCGACGCGATTCATCCGCGAATTCGTGCCCGATACCGACTTCGCGTATAACCGGTGGGAGGGCAGGGGCGCATCCCGCGCCGGTCGTGATGGTCGGCGAGGCCGTGACATCTGTTGCAGCCACCGCGCCCGCGACATCCTTGTTGCCGCGGGGGTGCTCGCACCATCGAAGCTCATTCCGATCGCGACGATACCCGAGTCCGATGCCGACAACGAGGTGCTGGACCGCACGATCGAGCACCCGCTGCCCCTGCCCACGTTCACCGAAGCCGAGGCCGAGCACGAGCGGGCACGCCGTCGGTCGAGCCCGTCCACTCCGGCGCGTGCTCCCGAGGAATTCGCTTCTGTTTCGGAGGCGATCACGAAGATCGAGGCGCGTCTTCGGAATGGAACCGCGACGTGGACACCCGCCCGAGACTCCACAGAGTTCGATCGCGTTCGTGGCGATGCGAACTGGCCGAGCCTTCCGGAGTGTTGGCGTCTCATTGCGCCACTCCTCCCATTCGCGACTCCCGACCCGGCGGACGATGACGACGACCGGCTCGATCCGATCGAGTTCGAGATGTGCGCACCAGAGAGGAAAGCGCCGGCCCGTGACAACTTGCAAGGCGACGAGCTGGCAAGTGCGAGCCCGCCACAGGGGTACCTCGTCATCGGGCGAACGCCCTATGGCGACCGTTTCCTTGTCCCTGTTGCGGAATCAGACGCGTCCGCGGACGTCCCCGTCGCCCGGTGGGATCACGAATCGGATTCCATCGATCATGACTGGCCCAGCATCGCGGCATTCGTAAGCGAGCTCGTTCAGTCGTGCGACCTCTTCGGAGGATGAAGCCGCATAAGCTCTTGAGGCTGTGCAGTTGGCGTCCGCAGATGTGAGGGAAAACCGGGCGGCGTAGTTCCACAGGTATGCACCACGCGAGGAACGGAGACCGGTGAGGCACGAAGGCCGCCAGATTGTGTGGATGGGCGACAGCGGGTCCGACCGCTTCGCACTTCGTGTGCTTCAGTACGAATTCCCGGGTATCACCACCCCCGGTGCCTACGACAGCAACTGGCTCGTGATCGAAGGTCGCGTCGAATCCGAGCGCGGTGACTGGACGTTCGTGGATCCATGCCTGCTGACGAGGGAACTCGAATCCCTGATCTCGTGGCTCCGGGCTTTGGCAACTCCACTTTCTTCCGAGATCGGTTTCACGGAGCCTTTGCTGCGGTTCACGATTCCCGACCCGGGAGAGTGGGTCACCCAGTTGACGCTGCGCGCAGAAGCGCTCCCGAAATCGTTGTTCACCAACGAGATGCAGTGGGGCGAGGGCATCACCTTGTCGCTCATGTCAACGCGGTCACAGCGCGACTGGTTCGCGGATTCATTGGAGGCCGACCTGAAGCGATTCCCTCGACGCTGACGGCACTTCGCAATGCCGACGCCATCTCACGCCGATATCCTCCGCGCATGACCATCGCACGCGCCCGCCGCGCACTCGTCCTCCTCTCCGCCCTCCTCCTCACCGCCTGCGCCGGCTCAAAGCCCGCCCTCTTCGAAGGCCCGCCCGATCCCTCCGGCTTCCTCGCCGACTACTCCACCATGCGCCCCAGCTCCCGCCATGAGGGTGCGTGGTACCAGCAGTCCCGCACCCTCTCCAACTACCACGCCTTCATCGTCGACACGCCCGTCGTCCTCGCCGGGCGCACCACCCGCGGCACGCCCATCTCCGAGCGCACCCGCGCCACCCTCGCCCGCGACCTCAAGCTCGAGCTCGAGACCGCCCTCTCCGCGACGCACGACCTCGCCACCGCCCCCGGCCCGGGCGTCGCCCGCGTCCGCACCGCCCTTACCTCCATCGCCCGCTCGCGCGACACCCGCGACGGCCGCGTCCTCGTGGGCGGCGCCTCGGGCGAGATCGAGTTCGTCGACACCCTCACCGGCCGCTCCATCGCTGCGGCGGTCGAGCGCGACTTCGACCAGGACCCGCACGACCCCAACTCCGAGGACGCCTATCACGACGCACGCGTCACCTTCAAGCACTGGTCGTCCCGCGTCGCCGCCTGGCTCCGCGACGCCGACCAGCTCGCCACCCGGGATTGACCCCCGGACGAACCCCGGACTGCCCCCCGGTATTGACTCCCCGGCTTGGCGCGCGCCGATCCACTACCATGCCACGCCTCCCTCACCGATCGGAAGCCGCCCCGGGCACCGCCCCGAAGAGGGCAGCCCCCGAACCGCTCGGCACGGACGCCCGCGAGCACGATTTGACACACCATCACGACGACGTTTCACCCGCCGACACCAAGGTCCGGGTCATTAACCTCCTCGCGATCCTCGTCCCCTTCGCCGCGTTCATCATCGCGGTCACCTTCTTCTGGGGCTACGCACTCACCCTCCCCATCTTCATCATCATGATGGTGATGGGCATCGCGACCGCCTTCGGCATCACCGTCGGCTTCCACCGCCTCGTCACCCACAAGTCCTTCGAGACCATCGCCCCCGTCCGCTTCCTCTTCGCCGTCCTCGGCTCCATGGCCGTCCAGGGCCCCGTGATTGAGTGGGCCGCGACCCACCGCAAGCACCACCAGCACTCCGACGACGAGCACGACCCGCACTCCCCACACTCCGGCGCCCACGGCTCGTGGGGCCAGGGCATCCGCGCCACCCTCCGCGGCGCCTTCCACGCCCACTTCGGCTGGCTCCTCATGGGGCATCGCCGCGGGCTCGGGCGATACTCCAAGGACCTTCGCGAGGATCCCGTCCTCGTCGCCGTCAGCCGGCAGTTTCCCCTCTGGGTCCTCGCCGGGCTGGTGATCCCCGCCGTGCTGGGCGGCCTGTTCACGCAGTCGTGGATCGGCGTGCTCCAGGGCTTCCTGTGGGGCGGGCTGGTGCGCATCTTCGTGGTGCACCACATCACCTGGAGCGTGAACTCCGTCTGCCACATCTGGGGCACGCATCCCTTCCGCTCGCACGACCACTCTCGCAACAACGCCATCGTCGGCATCCTCGCCATGGGCGAGGGCTGGCACAACAACCACCACGCCTTCCCCACCTCCGCCCGCCACGGGCTCCGCTGGTGGGAGTTCGACGCGAGCTACATGCTCATCCGCACGCTGTCCTTCTTCGGGCTCGCGCACCGCATCCGCACCGTCAGCGCCGAGCAGATGCGCGCCAAGCGCTCCGACATGAGCGACATCCCCGCGCCCGTCGAGTTCATCGAGCCGCCCGCACGCCTCCGCGAGATCGGCGTGCCCGTGACGGCTCCCACCGAGGCCGCCGTCGCCGAGCCGATCGCCGCGAGCACCACCGAGGCCGCCGTCGCCGAGCCGATCGCCGCGAGCACCATCGAGGCACGCCCGGTCGAGCTCGATCCGATCCGTTCAGCCGACCAACTGCCCGGCTGATGCCTTAGTCGTCCGGCATTCCTTTCCGACATCGCGCCGCCTCGTGTAGGTCATCACTCCGTGGCAGAGATCACGGTCTGTGGTAATAGCTTGCCACTCCGTGGTGACAGGTCGCCGATCAGTGCCGACGCCTTGGCTGTTCCTCTGCGCCGTCGCCTTCCTAACATCTCCCCCCCCCGTCCCCGACGGGGGAGGGCCGGGGTGGGGGCCTCAAGCCCATCTCTGCGAATCATCGCGCTCTCAACCAGCGAAACCGAACAAGCCGCGGGCGCAAGCCCGCGGTGGCTCATTCTCCTGTGAATCACCGCACTGACCGAACGCGGGCGCAAGCCCGTGGTGATTTTCGTATCACCCCTGCGATTCCACGTCCGTGTCCGCCGTTCGATACCTCCATCGATCAGCGTCGGGCACATAGCGCACCGACGTCCTTCTCGCACGATGTCTCTGCGCCCCGCGTTGCATCCCAAACTCGCACGCTCAGACACGCAAAAACACACACGCCCGGGCGTCATCGACACCCGGGCGCGTGGAGACCGATCGAATTGTCTTTGGCTCCAACGTCTACGGCATCAGGCCTTGCTGCCTCGATGCCTCGTTGGCCCGATGCCTGCTCTTACTTCGTCACATCGAGCTGACGCGAGGGCCCGCCCTCGCTGCTCGGGTCCACGCTCGTGTACGCCGAGCCGGAGCCCGTCGACGCGTACCCGCCGCTCGAACGCGTGAGATAGATCTCGACGCGACGGTTCGCCGGCGTGTTCCCGCGGGGCCCGCTCGGCGCGATCGGGTGGTTCTCGCCCCAGCCCGCCGCCATCATCTTGTCCCACGCGACGCCCGCGTTGCCGAGCACCTGGCGCACCGAGATCGCGCGGTGGCACGACAGGTGCATGTTCGTCGGGTGACGCTGCGCCGTGCCCGACGAGATCGGCTGCGCATCGGTGTAGCCCACGATCTGGATCTCATACGACTGGGCGCTGCTGCCCTTGAGCACGTCCGCCAGGGCGCGCAGGCTGCTCGCCGCCTCCGAGCTCACGTCCGCCGAGCCCGAGCCGAAGGTCAGGTCGCTCGCGAACCGCAGCATGCCGCGGGCCGCGTCGTACTGGATCAGGTTCGGATACTTCCGGGCCAGCTCCTGCAGCGCGCGATCCGTCTCGGGGTCCAGCGGCGCGAGCGCGAGGCCCTGCAGGCGATCGCCAAACCGGCGCATCTGCTCCTCGCTCATGCCGAGCTGCTGCTGGAGCTGCTGGTTCGTCTGGCGGAGCGACGCGATCAGACGCTCGTTCTCCACCGTCTGCTGCGAGAGGATGCCCGACGACGAGCGGCACTCCTCAAGCTGCTGCGTCAGCTCCTGGTTCCGGCTCGTCAGGCTGCGGTTCGCCGACTGGAGCTGCGAAACCTCCTGGCTCGCACACCCGCCCAGCATCGACGCGCCCAGCGCCACCACCGCGCACGCTCCCGTGATCATCCGCCGCATCGTCATGTCCGTTCTCCACACAGCCGCTGAAGGTGATCCCGCCACGCGGGGGTACAGTCCCGTGCGTCGCGAGCGCGCCGACAAGGCCCGCCCGCGCAGTTTTTGCGGGGGTCAGCGTATCACCCCCGTGCCCCGCGTGCAGGCGCTCCGCCCGCGGGCCCGCCACTATCGGAAGCCCCGCGAAGCACCCATCACTTTGACGCCCGAGCGATTCCATCCCGTCCCGACGCGCACGCTTCGCCTCTCCGTCCGCGCCGCCGCAGGTGACGCGCATGTCTGGCGCACCGATCGCTCTGCCCCCGGCGTCGCGATCCTCCTCGCAATCGACAATTCATCCACCGAACATCCACATGTCCCCCCGGACGCCCCGCCCATCCTGCGCGTCCTCGCCATTGGTCCCGCCGGGGACGTCGACCGCCATCCCGCCGCCGCGCACGCCCTGCGCGTGGACGCGCCCGATTGCGTCGCGATCCCCGCGCTCGCCAACGCGCACGCCCATCTCGACCTCACCCACGTCGGGCCGCAACCCCACGATCCGGGGGAGGGATTCGTCGTGTGGGTCGATCGCATCCGCACGGCCCGCCACACCGAGGACGCCGACATCGCCGCGTCCGTGCGCACGGGGGCGGAACTCCTGCTCCGCGGGGGCACGCTGGCGGTGGGGGACATCGCCGGCGCCCCGAACGGCCGCCCGAGCCTCTCGCCGTGGCGGACGCTCCGCGGGACGCCGCTCCGGGGCGTGAGCTACCTCGAGTTCTTCGCGATCGGCACGCGCGAGGACGCTGCGCTCGCCCGGGTCGAGGCCGCGCTCGAAGAGGCTTCATCCGAGCGTGCGGATGAACGGCAAGACCAAGCACATCAAGAATTTGCGTGCGTTCGCCTGGGCCTCCAGCCGCACGCGACGAATACCGTCTCCCCGCGGGCCTACCGCTGGGCCCGCGACCGGGCCCGACGCCTCGCCCTGCCGCTCGCGACGCATCTCGCGGAAACGCCTGAGGAGCAAGCCTTTATCTCTCGCGCGACCGGCCCCCAGCGCGACATGCTCGAGCGCTTCGGCCTCTGGAGCGACCAACTGCTCGCCGACTTTGGCCTGGGGCGACACCCGGTCGACCACCTGCTCGACGCGCTGCAAGATTCTGAACAACAAGAATTTACATCACAGGACACGCCGTTCCTCGTCGCACACGTGAACGACGTGGGCGCCGGGCAGGAGGCCGAGCGCCGGATCGAGCGTCTCGCGCGGGCCGGGGTGAGCGTCGCGTACTGTCCGCGGGCAAGCACGTATTTCGCTGCGCCGCAGCACTTTGGCCCGCACCACTGGCGGGACATGCTCGCCGCAGGGGTGAACGTCTGCCTCGGGACCGACTCGATCGTGAACCTTCCCGCCGGCACGGGGACCGCGCCCGCCCCGATCGGCGAGCGCGGGATCTGCGTGCTCGACGAGATGCGTCTGCTCCTGGAACGCGACGCCGCCGACCCTCGGACGCTGCTGGCGATGGGCACGACCCACGCCGCGAGGGCGTTGGGCCTGTCGGAGGCGGGATTTCGGCTCGGGATCGGCTCGACGCCGATGGGAGTGGTGCTGGTTGGCCCCGGCGCGGGCGGGGGGGAGCCCCCCGGAGGCGGGCGGTCGGACGAGGATCTCCGCTGGGCGTTCGGCGCGGAACGTTCGATTTCGTTGCTGCGTGCCGAGAATCGTTCGGGGTTTGCAGGAATGATTGTCCGCGGGTCGGCATTCATGCGCCCGGGCGGATGACGGATCGCCCGCGCGTCGAGCAGGCGGAGCAACGGAGGCGTCGTGAGCGCGAAGTGGCGGCGCAGCCTGGCGTGGGACGACCGGTTCTTCCCGGCGTGGGCGTGGCCCGCGAAGTTCGTGCTGCGCGCGTTCAGCTCCATCACCCTCGCGGTCACGCTGCTGCTGATGGTCGCGCTCTACGGCATCCTCGCGAGCATCCCGATCGGGCTGCTCGCGCAGTTCCCGACGTGGGCGTTCTATGGCGCGACGCTGGTGGCGACGGTGCTCGCGGTCGCGGCGCTCGGGCTGGCGATGCTGCACCTCGCGTTACGCCGTGCGCCGCGCGGCGTGCGCTTCGCGGCGATGCTGCTCGCGGGCATCGGGCTGGTGGTGCTCGCGTCGGCGTGGTGGTATCGCGTGCAGTGGCCCATCCTGTCGTACGACCCCGCGTCGGGGAAGGGCGTGCGGTTCTTCGCCGACTTCTCGGCGCGGTACGCGAACACGACGCTCCGGCGCCTGCCCGGCTTCGAGATGACCGAGCTGGAGTTCTACGCGTGGTGGCCGCTCCGCGTGATCCTGCTCACGTTCGTCGCGAACATGGTGATCGCGACGGTGCGCCGGATCGAGTTCACGTTCGTGAACCTCGGCGTGCTGACGGTGCACACGGGCATCGTGATCATCACGCTCGGCTCGGTCTACTACGGCGCGCTCAAGCGCGAGGGGCAGATGATCCTGCTCGCGGGGCAGGCGGACGCGCGCGGGACGCCGAACGAGGGCGTGCCCACCGATATCTATTTCGACGCGATCAAGCCCGCGCTGTACCTCAGCCAGTTCCGCGGGTGGGAGATGCGCGTGCTGCGCGGGCTGCCGCGGTACAACGACTACGCGCTCGACGTCGTGCGGCGCGGCGACTCTGCGCGGACGATGAGCGCCGCGGTCCGCGAGGGCGACCTGCCCACGGACAATGGCATCGCGACGCTCAGCGTGCCCGTGCCCGGCATTTCCGACGCTGCGCCGGTGGACGACGGATCGGGGCGTGATTCCACGGGCGATCCGACGGGCGGCGCGCGGGGGACGATCGATCCCGATATCCGCGTGCGCATCGTTGGCTACGCGACGTACGCGGACGCGGAGCCCGACTTCGAGCGCGTCGACCTCTCGCGGTTCACGAAGGTCCCGCCCGGGATGGCGGTGCGCCCGGCGCGGCTGCTCGAATTGTTCAGCGACCTGCCCGACGAGTCGGGGAACGTCGAGTCGCGGGCGGTGCTGCGGTACTTCCTCGTCGCGCACGATCCGGTGTTCGGCATCGCGGACCACGGCGAGGGGCTGGCGATCGCGTACTCGGTGGGCATGGACGACGCGCGGTTCGCCGCGCTCGCATCGGACCTGCCGGGCGATGCGGACCACGGGCTGGTGGTGCGCGTGCCGGCGACGGGCGAGACGATCGCGGCGCCGGTGCGCGTGGGCTCGCGGCTGAGCATCAGCGGGTACGAGCTCGAGGTGACGGAGCTGCTGCCCGAGCCGCCCTTCCCGATCATCACGGAGGGGTATCGCGGCGCGACGAGCAGCGTTGCAGTGGTGCGTGTGACGACGCCGGGCGGCGAGGCGTACGAGCGTTACGCGTACCACCGCTTCCCCGAGATCGATCAGGAGATGCTCGAGCAGGCCGCCCGCGCGGATGGGCGTCCGGCGCGGCGTGACGCGAGCGCGGACCTCTCGATCACGTACGTCGACGCGCGGTACGCGCAGGTGTTCGTCGACGAGCGGGCGGACGGGAGCGTGCGATCGATCTGCCGGGCGGCGGGCGCGGTGCACGTGCAGGACGCCGTGCCCGAGGGCGGCGACGTCGAGGTGATCCCGGGCGTGCGTCTGAAGCTCGTCGATCGGTGGGCGCACGTCGAGAAGTTCGACCAGCCCGCGCCCGTGCTGGCGCGCGAGCGTGATGGCGAGATGATCGGGACGCACGAGCACGCGATGGTCGCGGTCGAGGTGTCGAGCGAATTGCTGCCCGGATGGTCGAGGGTGAAGTGGCTGCGGTATGGCAAGTACTTCGGCGTGATGGACGTGCCGGAGCAGCGGGTGAACCTGCCCGACGGGCGCGTGCTCGACCTGGCGTTCGGGCAGATGCAGCGCCGCCTGCCGGACTTCGAGCTCGCGATGCGGGATTTCGAGATGATCGCGTACGAGAACCGCGGCGCGCCGCGCGACTATCGCTCGCTGATCCGCGTTGTGCCCGAAACGCCCGGGCGCGAGGGCTTCCTGCACTGGGCGAGCCTCAACGCGCCGCTGCGGGCGCCGTGGGCGTGGGACGAGCGGCGTTCGTGGGTGTCGAACGCGATGGGACGCCTCGCGAGCGGGCTGAACCCGAGGCAGTTCAAGTTCGCGCAGGCGGGGTGGGACTCGGAGGGTTGGAACCAGTCGCAGGCGATGGCGGACCAGGGCATGGTCGCGCGTCCCACGGCGCGGTTCACGATCCTGCACGTGGGCAACAACCCGGGCATCCACGTCATCGCGTTGGGCGGCATCCTGATGGGGCTGGGCATTCCGTGGGCGTTCTATGTCAAGCCGTGGCTGGTGCGGCGCGAGCGGGATCGGCTCCGCGCGTCGATCAAGCCGGGCGTGCGCGGGGGCGAACGGGCACCGACGGAGCGAGGCGCGAGGTCGGACGAAACGCTCGAAGTGGGAGCGAACGCATGACGACGAGGCGATGGAACGCGGCGTGGTTCGCGGCGATCGCGTGCGCGATGGTGTTCGTGCGCGGCGCGGGTGCGCAGATGGCCCCCGCGGGCAACGCGCACCCCGAGACCCGTGCCGTGAGCGAAGAGGCGGCGTCGCTGCCCAACCCCTTCGGTGCCATCGAGATGTTCGATCCCGCGAGCCCGGGCGATCCGCGGACGAAGCACGCGTTCGCGGCGGAGGTGGACGTGTCGCCGCTGCGCACGGTCGCGGTGTTCCATGATGGGCGTGTCAAGACGCTCGAGACGCTCGCGGACGAGACGGTGCACCGCATCGCGGGGCGCAAGGACTACTTCGACGTCGTCGAGGTTGCGGACGGGAAGCGCGAGAAGCTCCACTACGACCCGCTCTTCACGCTGATCGACCTCATCATCGATCCGGCGTACTACGTCGACAAGAACCTGGTCCACATCAACTACCTGCCTTTGCGCCGGGCGCTCCTGAGCGCCGCGTACGGCGAGGCGACGACCGACGGGTACGTGCGCGGGATGGCGCTGACGCGGGTCTCGCCGCGGGTGCTGCTGGAATATGGCCCGGCGATCGAGCAGAAGTACGAGTTCGAGGACGCGTACCGGCGTGCATTCTCGCGGATCGGACAGGCGATCAACATCTGGCGCGAGGGCTCGGCGAACATGCTGCTGATCCCGCCCGCGGGCAGCGACCAGGCGTGGGTGCACCTCTCGCGACTGCCGGACGACGCGCCCGCGCGGCGCGCGGCGACGGAGCTGGGCGCGGCGTGGCGCGCGGGCGACGCGACGCGCGTCAACGCCGCGATCATCGAGCTGGCGCGTGCGGTGCGCGGGGTCAATCCCGAGGCGTACCCGACGCAGCGCGTGCGCCTCGAATCGGCGTACAACCGCCTCAACGCGTTCGAATGGGCGATGTGGCTGTACGCGTTCTCGCTCGTCACGCTCCTGCTCGCGTTCGGCACGGGGCGCTCGTGGCTCAAGGGCCTCGGCGTCGTGCTGCTCGTCGCGTCGGTCGGGATGCACGCGGCGGGCTTCACGCTGCGATGCCTGATCGCCGAGCGGTTCGCGATCCAGAACCAGTTCGAGTCGATGACGGGCCTGAGCCTCTTCGCCGCGCTGGTCGGGCTCGCGATGCTGGCGCTCAAGCGTCAGTGGCTGTTCGCCGCGGCGACGGCGGGCGTGGGCTTCATGGTGCTCACCGGCGCGACGCAGACCGGCATCCCCGGGCGCGTGATCGAGCGCGAGGCGGCGATCCTCAACACGAGCGTGCTGCTGAAGTACCACGTCACGATCGTGCTGACGAGCTACGGGCTGATCTCGCTCGGGTTCATCACGAGCCTGTTCTACCTCGGCGCGTACTACGCGGGCACGTTCCGCAGGCTCGCGCTGGGTGGGTCGGGTGCGACACCCGCCGCGGTGGGTGGCGCGGCTGTGGAAGGCTTCGCGGGCGAGGCGGTCCGCTCGGGCGACGCCGCGCCCCGCACGCGGGCGCGTCTGCTCAGCGACCTCGACACGGCGACGATGACCGTGCTCCAGCTCGCGTTCTGGGCGCTGGGCGTGGGCATCCTGCTCGGCGCGTGGTGGGCGGACCACTCGTGGGGCAGGTGGTGGGCGTTCGATCCGAAGGAGACGTGGGCGCTCATCACGTGGATCGTCTACCTGATCGTCATCCACGTGCGATTCACGCTCGGGCAGAAGAAGGGCCTCGCGACGGCATGGCTCAGCGTCGCGGGGTTCATCGTGATGCTCTGGACGTACAAGGGCGTGAACCTGCTGCTGCCCGGGCTGCACGCGTACGCGTGACGCAACGCCCATGAGCGATCCGAAGCCGCTGCCCCGCGCGTTCTACGAGCGTCCCGCCGAGGTCGTCGCGCCCGATCTCCTCGGCACGGTCCTCGCACGCCGGGAGGACGACGGATCGATCACGAGCGGCGTCATCACCGAGGTCGAGGCGTACCTCGGCCCCGAGGACCTCGCGAGCCATGCCCGGGGCGGGCGACGCACCGAACGCAACGAGAGCATGTGGCGGACCCCCGGCGCCGCGTACGTGTACCAGGTCTACGGCGTGCACTTCTGCTTCAACGTGTCGGTGCTCCGCGCGGAGCATCCGGCGGCGGTGCTCGTCCGCGCGATCGTTCCGATCGAGGGCGTCGCCCGGATGGAGGCCCGGCGCGGCGGTGCGCGCGACCTCGCCGGCGGGCCGGGGAAGCTGTGCGCTGCGATGGGCATCGACCGCACCTTCGACGGGCTGGACCTGACGAAGGGCGAACGGGTGTGGATCGAGCCGCGGGAGTCGCTGGCCCGGCGGCTCGCCGCGGCGGGCGACCCGGAGGCCCCGGCGCGGCTTTCGAGCGTGGCGATCCCAGCGGCCGATATCCGGTGCGGGCCCCGCATCGGCGTGGACTACGCCGGGGAATGGGCCGCGAGGCCCCTCCGCTGGTGGATCGCGCGATGATGCGCGCGGGCACTCGCCGCGGGGCGGGGAGATTCGTAGGATTCGGGGTGTCGGTGTGTGACGCGGACGGAGGCGTGAGTGGGTGAGGGCGGCGTCAAGGTCGATTGGTCTCGCATCCGGGAGCTGTCCGGCGTCCGGGCGCCCGAGGCGTTCCAGTTCCTCCAGGAGGGGCTCGAGCACACCGTGGGCATGATCCACGGCGACGAGCCGCCCGAGGACGACACGCGCCACGTCGACGGCTCGCAGCTCTGCCTCGGGCTTCGTGAGCACGCGATCGAGCAGTACGGCATGCTCGCCCGCACGGTGCTGCGTCACTGGGGCATCCATCGGACCGAGGACTTCGGGAAGATGGTGTTCGCGCTGGTCGAGTGCGGCCTGATGCGCAAGACCGAGGACGACTCGATCGAGGACTTCCAGGGCGTGTACGACTTCGACGAGGCGTTCGCCGAGATCCCGGTTCGCTGAGCGCGGAACTGACCCCGACGGCGCGGATCCACGCCGATCGGTAGCATCCTCGCATGTCGAACGACGGGGAACGGCCTCATGACAGTGGCGCGGCGGGCAGCGACAGGCCGGCGGGCGGCACGCTCGACTGGCGCACGCTGCACCTCTGGCAGATCCAGCCGGTGCGCGACGTGCTGCTCGGGCTGGCGATCCTGCTCCTGCTCTGGCTCGGGCAGAAGGTCAGCATCGTCACGGTGCCGATCCTGCTCGCGATGCTGCTGGCGTACCTGCTTGAGCCCGTGATCGCGTGGCTCATCCGGCGCACGGGATGGAAGCGTCAGGGCGCGGTGAGCGCGATCATCGGCGCGTTCGTCCTGCTCGTCGCCATCCCCTCCATCGTCGGGACGATCTTCGGCGTCGGGCAGCTCGTGGTCTTCGCGGCCGAGACGGTCGACAACATCGCGCTCGTCGACGCGAGCGCGGACCCGTCGCTGGAGGGCGACAAGCTCGTCGAAGCACGCGAGCGCCTCCGCCAGGAGAGCGGGGCGGGCTGGGTGTGGATACGCGACAAGGTCGCCGAGGCGCGCGCGGAGGACTCGTCGCTCTCGATGGCGTTCTCGACCATCCGCGACTGGGCGGCACGCAACGCGGAGGACATCGCCGCGAGCGCCGCGGGGGTGGGGCTTGACGCGATGCGTCGCGCGGCGAGCTTCTTCGGGAGCGTGTTCGCGCTGCTGTTCATGGGCTTCCTGACCGCGTTCTTCTTCTACTTCATCTCGACGGGCTGGCAGGGCGTCAAGGACTTCCTGACCTCGCTGATCCCCGATAAGGAGAAGGGCACGGTCCTGAGCCTCGCGGGCAAGTTCGACAACGTCATCAGCGCGTTCATCCGCGGACGCCTCACCATCGCGTTCATCCAGGCGGTGGTGTTCACGATCGGGTACTTCATCATCGGCGTGCCCGCGGCGTTCATCCTCGGGCCGATCGTGGCGCTGCTGTCGATCGTGCCGTACATGGCGCTCGTGGGCGTGCCCATCTCGATCGGGCTGCTCTGGCTGGAGAGCCACACGGGCGTGCGGGGGCAGTGGTGGTGGGTCGTGGGCCTGCCGGTGGGGTTCTACTTCTTCGCGCAGGCGCTCGACGACTACGTCTGGACGCCCATGATCCAGGGCAAGGAGACGGGCATGTCCACGCCCGCGATCCTGGCCGCGTCGCTCGCGGGCGGCGTGCTCTTCGGCGTGTTCGGACTGCTCATCGCAATCCCGATCGCCGCATGCCTCAAGATCGCGATGGAGGAGCTGTTCTGGCCCCGCTTCCACGCGTGGGCGGAGGGGCGATCGAAGGACTTCCTGCCGCTGGAGCGATAGGCGATGGCGTACCTCGATCCCGATGGAGGGCGTGACGCGTGGGCGGTCGCCGAGCGGGCGAGCGCCATCGAGACCGCACGCCTCGCGCTTCTGGTCTCGGCGATCTTCAACTTCATCGCGTGCGCGTCGGGCGTGCTCGCGGCGCTGTTCCTGCTGATCTCGATCGTGGGCATCATCGCGCTGCCCTGCATGGGCGTCATCATCATTGCGCAGGGCATCCTTGGCGTGTTCGAGCTCTCGGCTCGCACGCGCCTCGCCTCGCCGCACGAGTCGTACGCCGCCGCGGCGCAGCTGCGCACGATCGCGATCTTCGAGATCCTGACGATCCTCGTCGGGAACATCGCGGGGCTGGTCTGCGGCATCGTCAATCTGACGAAGGTCGACGCGATCGCCGGGCAGAAGATGTGAACGTGGTCGCGAGCCGGCTTACCGCTTCTTCCGCTTCTTGAAGCGGCCGGCACTCGTCGCCGTCGACCCCTTGCCCCCGAGCCCCGGCATGCCCTTGAGGCCCGGGACCATCGCGCCCATCCCGCCCGCGGCGCCCATCTCCTTCACCGCCTTCACCTTCGACGCCGCGCTCATGCTCGACATCTCCTTCGCGAGGCGGTTCATCATGCCGAACTGCTTGGTGAGCTGGTTGACGGCGTCGACGGGCTGGCCCGAGCCGCGTGCGACGCGCTTCTTGCGCGAGATGTTGAGGAGCTCGGGCTTCTCGCGCTCCTTGCGCGTCATGGAGTTGATGATCGCCTCGACGCTGTCGAGCTGGTTGTCGTCGACGTGCACGTCCTTGAGCATGCCGCCCACGCCCGGCAGCAGCCCGAGGAGCTGCTTGAGCGGGCCCATCCTCCGCAGCGTCTTGAGCTGCTTGAGGAAGTCGTCCATGGTCATCTCGCCGCGGGCGAGCTTCTCTTCGAGGCGCTTGGCCTCTTCCTCGCTGACCGCTTCCTGCGCCTTCTCGACGAGCGACACGACGTCGCCCATGCCGAGGATCCGCTGCGCCATGCGGTCGGCGTGGAACTCCTCGAGCGCGTCGAACTTCTCGCCCACGCCGAGGAACTTGATGGGCGCGCCCGTGACCTCGCGCACGCTGATCGCCGCACCGCCGCGCGTGTCGGAATCGAGCTTCGTCAGGATGACCCCGTCGACCTCGAGCCGCTGGTGGAAGGCCTTCGCGCTGTTGACGGCGTCCTGGCCCGTCATGGCGTCGACGACGAGGAAGATGTGCTGCGGCGCGAGCGTCGCGTTGACCTGCGCCAGCTCGCCCATCAGCTCGTCGGAGACGTGCAGTCGTCCCGCGGTGTCGAGGATCAGCGTGTCGACGCCCTCGCGCCGCGCCGCTGCGAGTGCACGCTGGCACACGCCCACCGCGACACCCACCGCCTTGCCGTACTCCGCGCACTTGTCCGGCTCGGAATAGAACAGCACCTTCGCGCTGCCCGGCGCGTGGTCGCGCACGCCCGTCGCGACGGTCTCGAGCTGCTCGACCGCGGCGGGGCGCTGCAGGTCGGCCGCGGCGAGCATGACGCTCCGCCCGCGCTTCTTGAGGTACGCCGCGAGCTTCCCGCAGGTCGTCGTTTTGCCCGAGCCCTGGAGCCCGCACATCATGACGATGGTGGGCCCCGGGGTCATGCGCATGATCGCGTCGCCCGTCGAGAGCTTCGGGCCCTTGCGGGCCTCCTCGGGGTCGCCGCCCAAAAGCTCGACGAGGCGATCGTGCACGATCGCGACCATCTGCTCGCCCGGCTTGACGCTCTTGACGACGTCCTGCCCGATCGCGTCCTCGAGCACCGTGTCGCAGAACCGCTGCACCACGTCGTAGTGCACGTCGGCCTCGAGCAAGGCCGTACGCACGTCCTGCATCGCCTCGCGGACGTTGCCCTCGCTGATCGAGCCGCTGCCCGACAGACGCCGGTACATGCCCTGGAACGATTCGGTCAGGCGGTTGAACATCCGATCCTCCGGCGGGGCGCACGGGCCCGCGCATGGCGTGCGGGGATCCTACGCGCCGCCGGGCGCTCGCCGAAATGCCAGGATCGCGGGGCCTAAATCCCCCGCAGCGACTTCTCGGGGTTCGCGTAGATGCTGGGCTGGTCGCCCGCGTTCTCCGCCTTCACTTCCTGCGGGTCGTTGCCCGTGCCGAGGGCGCGGGGGAACTTGTTCCCCGCGATCGGCTCGGCGTGCCCGTCGCCGAACGCCGTGTTCGCGACATACACCGATCCCGGATGGCGGTACCCGATGCGGCTGTTCGTCTGCCCGAACTGGTTGTTCCGCTGGCGACCCGCGTACAGGCCGTCGGCGAGCGCGATCAGGCGGTGGGGGCGCACGAACGCCCGCATCTTCGTCTGCTTGATGAGCAGCCCTTCGGAGCTGGGGCCGTAGCCCACGCTGCCCGTGTAGAACACGTCGGGCGTGACGCTCGCGACGCTCCCGATCGGGTTGTCCGCGTTGATCCAGTACGACACGCGGATGATCTCGTTGAACCCGTGCTCGGGGATCAGCACCGGGTCGTTGCTGGTGCCGGTGCGGACGAAGGGCCAGTCGAGCCAGCCCTTGGGGTTCTCCAGGTCGGTGCCCGTCTGCCCCGACGCGACGCCCGCGATGTCCTTCGTCTCGGGGCAGTAGTAGGGGTTGCCGCGCGGCTCGCGCGATCCGTCGGCGTGCCCGTCGCGATCGAGGATCGGGCCCCACCCATCGAGGGGATCGCTCCCCGTCGTGCCCGTCATGTTGTACGACGGCACGACCCCCTCGTCGTTGTCGTTCGCGTACGTCACCAGCCCCTGACCCAGCCCGCGCAGGTTCGCCAGGCACACCGTGGCCCGCCCCGAGGCCCGCGCCTTGCCCAGCGCGGGCAGCAGGATCCCGATCAGCAGCGCGATGATCGCGATGACGACCAGCAGCTCGATCAGCGTAAAACCGCGGCGGTTGTGGCTCATGCCCGGAGCATACCGAGATCACGCCGGTGCGATGCGGCCCGCGCGATCCTTTGACGCTCGAACTTCTAACGCTTGGACCTCAGCCACTCCGTGAGCTTCTTCTGCGTCCAGGTGTTGACGCACAGGGCCTTGGTCAGCCACCCGCGTCGGGCGGTCATGACGCCATAGCGCAGGTTGTCGAAGTCCTCGGGCGCGTGGTCGTCGCAGTCGATCGCAACGAGGCACCCCGCATCGACCGCCATCCGCACGTGCGCGTCGCGCAGGTCGAGCCGCATCCAGTGCGCGTTGACCTCGAGCGCGACGCTGTTCTCCTTCGCCGCGGCGATGATCGCGCCCATGTCGGGCGACAGCCCGGGGCGCCTGTTGATAAGGCGCGCCGTCGGGTGCCCGAGCACGTGCACCATCGGGTGCGACACCGCGCTGAGCAGGCGCTTCGTTGCGACGTCGGGCTCCTGGTTCGTCGAGACGTGCGGGCTCGCAACGACCACGTCGAGCTTCCTGAGCACGTCGTCGGGATAGTCGAGCGTGCCGTCGGCGAGGATGTCCACCTCCGAGCCCGTCAGGATCTGGATGCCCTTGACGACGCTCCGCGCCCGCGCGACGTCCTCGATCTGCTCCATGAGCCGGTCGATCGAGAGGCCGTTGGCCTGCGCGCTCGCGCGGGAGTGGTCGGTCACGACGATGGTGTGGAAGCCGCGCTCCTTCGCACGCCGCGCGAGCTCTTCGATGGACATGAGCCCGTCGCTCGCCGTGGTGTGCGCGTGCAGCTCGGCGCGGATGTCGTCGATCGTGACGAGGTCGTCCCAGCCCTCGCGATCGAACTCGCCCCGGTCCTCGCGGGCCTCGGGCGGCACGAACGCCTGACCCAGCGCGGCGTAGACCTCTTCCTCCGTCTTCGACGCGACGGGCTTCACGCCGCGGTGCTGCGGCGGCGTCTTGTCATCGTCCTCCGGGAAGAGCCCGTACTCGTTGAGCGTCAGCCCCTTCTTGAGTGCCCGCTCGCGGAGCCGGACGTTGTGCTCCTTCGAGCCGGTGAAGTACATGAGCGCCGCGCCCCAGCTCGCGATCGGGAGCGTGCGCAGGTCGACCTGCACGCCGCCCGCGCCGAGCGCGCCCCAGCGCCCGCCGTCGGTGGAGAGGTCCATGCGGACACTGCTCTTGGTCTCGCCGCTCGCGAGCACCTCGCGCACGCCGGGCATGCTCGTGAACGCCTCGTGCGCCTTCTTCGGGTCCTTCGCGCACACGAGGATGTCGATGTCGCCGATGGTCTCCCTGCCGCGCCGGAGCGAGCCCGCGAACGCGACCCGCTCCACGCCCTTGACCTTCTCCATGTGCGCGACGACCGCCTCGGCGATCGGCATCGCGAGCCCCAGCGGCAGTCGCTGCCCCGAGCCCTCCGCGAACGCCAGCGATTTCTTGATGTTCTCGACCGTCTTCGCGCCCATGCGGGGCAGCTCAAGAATGGTCCCATCGTCGATGATCCGCTTCAGGTCCGCGATCGATTCGACGCCCTTCTCCTCCCACATCAGCTTGACCGTCTTGGGCCCCAGCCCCGGCACACGCAGCACCTCGAGCAGCCCCGCGGGCACACGCGCCGCCAGCTCCTCGTGCTCGGCGATCGCGCCACGCTTCGCGAACTCCTCGATCTTGTCGGCCATCTTCGCGCCGATGCCGTCGAGCGCCAGCACGTCCCCGCGCGACATGGTCGTGACGTCCGGGCCGAGTGACTCGATGGCTCGTGCGGCCCGCGCGTGCGCGTTCACGCGGAACTTGTCCTCGCCGAGGAGCTCGAGCATCTCGGCCATCTGTTCCAGCAGCGAGGCGATCTTCTCGTTGGCGCCCATGCCCGATGGTTGGCCCGCTCAGGCCGACGCGTCGCCGACCCCCCGATCGCTCAGTCCCCGATCGGCCCCGCCCCGCCCGCCCCCGCGACGCTCGTGCGCGGGGTCCGCCGCCTCGTAGGTCGTGAACGTCTGCTCGACGTATCCCTCGCGCTGCACGGGCGGGTGCGCCACGTCCATCTCGCGAGCCCCGTCCTCCCGAGCACCCTCGCGCGAGCCGCCCGCGTACTCCTCGACGATGCGACGCTCGATCGCGTCGACCACCGCGCCCCGCTCCGCCGGGTCGACCATCAGCAGCGCGGCGAGCCAGCGACGTGCGAGCTCCGCCGTGCCCGGGCGGAGCATCTCAATCAGCAGTCGGACGTGGTCGTTGGGGGAGAGCGTCCCCGACGCGTCGGGCCCGGGCGGCGTGAGCAGCGGCTCCCGCTCCGCCGTCCCCGGACGCCCCGGCCCCGCTCCCGACTTCGCTTCCGGAGGCGTCGCCTCCCGTCCCGGCGCGGGTGCCGGTCTGGACGATGGGTGGCTGCCCTTGGTCGCTCGCTTTCCCACCCGTGCGCTCTCCCCGGATCGTCAGGGCATGATCGTGTCCGTAGGGGTGCGAATCACCCAGATCTGTGGGCACGAGCCCGTCGGTGCCCCGTGCGGAGAGCGTACGCATCCGGGCTTCGAGCGACTGGACGAACACTTCGAGGCGGTCGACGCGGTCCAGGAGCGACTCAAGCGTCGCGGCGACCGCGGCGAGCAGCTCGGATGGATCCGCCGTTTTGAGCGCGTGGCTCTTGACGTCGTCGAGGTGCATCGGCCCGTGCCCGGTCAGCACCCACTGCGGATTGAGCTGCAACGCCTGGCACAGGCCCGTGATGAACTCCACGCTCATCGACTGGCCCTGCATATAGCGTCGCACCGTTTCAGGGTGCGTGCCGGTCAGGTCGGCGAGATGTTTGTACGTGCGTCCCCCGGTGGCGGACAGCAGTCGCTCGTGCAAAGGCGAAAGCTCCATCCATAAATCATAACACTGATGCAAGATGTGTTCGAGTCTTGAGCCGCGCAACCGAGCACGCGCACGACCCATATCAACACATCCACAAATTTGTGTTTATTAAGCAACGTCGCCGAGCCCGAGCCACTTTCCGTGCGCGCGATGCAGACGGCTCGACAATCGCGATTCCTCCGGCGCATCGAGCCTCGGCGAGCGCTCGATCCACGCCGCGGCGTCGCGTGACGCCATGCGGAGCAGGTCGATGTCCCGCGCCATGTCGGCGATGCGGAACGGGGGCATGCCAGACTGGCGCACGCCGAACAGCTCGCCCGGCCCGCGGATGTCAAAGTCCTTTTCGGCGAGCGCGAATCCATCGGAGATGCTCGCGATCGCTTCGAGGCGCTGCTGCGCGTCGGGCGTGGTCGCCTCGCCGATGAGCACGCAGTCGGACCGCACGCTCCCGCGTCCGACGCGCCCGCGGAGCTGGTGGAGCTGCGCAAGCCCGAATCGCTCGGCGTGCTCGACGATCATCACGCTCGCGCCGGGCACGTCCACGCCCACCTCGATCACCGTCGTCGCGACCAGCACGTCGATCTGCCCGGACCGGAAGCGATGCATGATCCGCTCGCGGGTCTCGCGCTTGAGCCTGCCGTGCACCGCGGCGATGCGCCGTCCCGGCAGCGCGTGCTCCTCGAGATACTTCACCACGCCGCGCAGGTCGCGCATCGCGCCCGTGCCGCGCGTCGAGCCCGATTCGATCGTCGGCACAACGACATACGCTTGGCGTTTCCTGCCCACCTGCGTCGCGAGCCAGCGGTACACGACCTCGCGCTTGCCCGGATCAACGACGCGGGTGCGCACGGGGCTCCGCCCGGGGGGCATGCCCTCGATGGTCGAGACGTCGAGGTCCCCGAACAGCGCGATCGCCATCGTGCGCGGGATGGGCGTCGCGGTCATGACGAGCACGTGCGGCGTCGATCCCGGATCGTCCACCTTGCTGCGCAGCGCCGCGCGCTGGTGCACGCCGAAGCGGTGCTGCTCGTCGATGATCGCAACGCCGAGGCTCGCGAAGCGGACGCCCTCGGTGGTGAGCGCGTGCGTGCCGATGACGAGGTCGACCTCGCCCGCCGCGATGCGTGCGAGGACGGACTCCCGCTCCGCGCGCGGGAGGCTCCCGGTGAGCAGCTCGACGCGCAGGCGCGAGCCCTTGAGCATCTCGGAGATCGACGCGTGGTGCTGCTCCGCGAGCAATTCGGTCGGGGCCATCAGCGCCGCCTGGTGCCCCGACGCCGCCGCGGCGAGCATCGCGTAGAGCGCGACCAGTGTCTTGCCCGAGCCCACGTCGCCCTGGATGAGGCGGCTCGCGGGCGTCGTGCTCGCGAGGTCCTTGCGGACGTGCTCGATCACCTTCTCCTGCCCGGGCGTGAGCGTGAAGGGGAAGCGGGCGCGGATGCGCGCGTCGATCTCGCCATCGGTGCGGAGGGCGGGCGCGTGGAGCGTCGCGCGCCGGTGGTGCCGCTTCATCTGCACGCCCAGTTGCAAGAGCAGCAGCTCGTCGTACGCGAGGCGACGCCTGCCCTCGATCGCCTCCTGCTCGTCCCCGGGCATGTGCACCATGCGGTACGCGTCGCGCAGCTCCGGCATCTCGCGCTCCTTGCGATAGGCCTCGGGAAGGTGGTCCTCGATGATGTCCAGCGCGAGCGGCACCACGATCCGGGCCGCACGCTCGATGTCCTCGCTCGACACCCGCTCGCTCGCGGGGTAGACCGGGCGCAGGCGCGATTCCCACCGCGCCGGCTCGCCCTCGCCCCGGATGATCTCGACCCGCGGGTTCGCCATCTGCAACCCATACCCGCGCGCCCGCGCGTGCCCCTGCACGCGCACCCGCACGCCCGGGCGGAGCATGTTCACGCGGTACGGCTGGTTGAAGAACACGAGGTCGAGGCGCCCCGTGCCGTCCTGCAGCACCACCTCGGCCCGCGTGCTGCGCCCGCGCCCGACGACGCGCGACGCGGCGACCTCGCCCCGGGCCGAGCCGATGCGGTCCGCGACGAGCGCGCCGATGGGCGACTCGGCCTCCTGCGTTTCGTGGCGCGTCGGGAAGTGCACGAGCAGCTCGCCGACGCTGCGCACCCCGAGCGCCGCGAGCCCCTCGCGCGTGCGCGCGGGGATGCCCTCGATCTCGGCAAGGGGTGTCACGAATCGGATCGGACCGGACATCGTCCAAACAATAACGCGGCGCGAGCGTCGGGCCCGCGCCGCGATCAGATTCTGGTTGGGCCGTACGCGGGGGCGCTATCCCCCGATCGTCACCGTCATCTCGCGGCTCTCACCCCCGCGGAGCACCGTGAACGTGATCTCGTCGCCCTTGCCAAGCTTGCGGACGGCGTTCGCGACGTCGCTCGGCCCGGCTTCAGGGTCGCCGTTGACCGCGGTGATGATGTCCCACTTCTCGAGCCCTGCGAGGTCGGCGGGCTTGCCCGAGGCGACCTGCGTCACGAGGCTGCTGCGCTCCCGGTCGATGCCGAGCTGCGCGGCGCTGGCGGGCCCGACGTCGGAGAGCGAGACGCCGATCCGCGCCCGCGAGAGCTGGACCTCATCACCCGAGACGTAGGTCTTGCTCTCGTTGCCCACGACGACGACGCACGCGGGCAGCGCCAGGGCGCTCGCGCCCAGCGCCGCCGCCGACAACAAGAGCCCCGCCCGCGAAGCCCGGCGTGAGGTGAATGCCCGATCCATGCTGCCGCTCCTCTCCCCGTGGAATCCTGGTTGAATCTTGCGCCGACGGAGCCCGATCCCGTTCGAGTCCGTGCGTCCGCGATCGCCACCGGCCAACGGGGGCGTGCGGGCTATTGCTTAGGCGTAAGCGGCCTCGGATTGCGACGCCCGCGGGACGAATGTTGCGCAAATGGCGCTCGGCACTCACCCGCTCCGGGGATCACCCGCCGCGCCCTCCCGGGCGGGATCGATCTCGCGGAGGTAGTCCCACGAGTAGATCCCGGTGGAGTGCCCATCGCTGAAGCGGATGCGGATCGCGTAGTTCCCGACCAGCTCGGCGTCCATCGCGACCAGCTCGCCCCCGGAACCGCCCCCGCCCCCGGAGCTGCCTCCACCCCCGGACGGCAGCACCGTGAGCGGGTTCTTCCGCATCTGCTCGCGCAGCTCGATCATGTCCGCCGAGGGGCTCATCCGCCGGAGGTAGGCGATGGTGAAGTACGACGTCGACCCGTCGGCCCACTCGATGGTCAGCCCGCGGTCCTTCTTCAGGTCGAGGCGGTGGGGCGTGTTGGCGCTCGCGGCCATGCGGGATGGTATGGTTGCAACGCGCGGCCGCGCGCACGGGAGCGAGCATGAACGACGCGACGTACGCACGCGGGGCAGGCACCGTGGATCGACTGGTCGAGCGCGTGGACGCCCTCGGCACGCCCGCGTGCGTGGGGATCGACCCGGTGCTGGAGCGTCTCCCGCGCGAACTGCAAGGCGTTTCGCCCGCGGACGCGATCGAACGGTTCTCGATCGGGATCATCGATGCAGTGGCCGGCATCGCGCCCGTCGTCAAGCCCCAGGCCGCGATGTTCGAGCGGTACGCCAGCGCGGGCTGGCGCGCGCTCGAGCGCGTCATTGAACACGCGCGCCGGAGCGGGCTGGTCGTGATCCTCGACGCGAAGCGCGGCGACATCGGCTCGACGAGCGAGCACTACGCCGCGGCGGTCTCGGCGATCGGGGCGGACTGGGTGACGCTGAGCCCGTACCTCGGCGCGAGCGGGATCGAGCCGTTCATCGACGCGGGGCTCGGCGTGTTCCTGCTCGTGCGCACGAGCAATCCGGACTCGGACGAATTGCAGGAGGCGCGCCTCGAGGGCGGCGAGAGCGTCGCGGAGCGCGTGGCGCAGATGGTCGCGCGCCTGGGCGAGCGATCGCGCGGGGTCTCGGGCCTGTCGAGCGTCGGCGCGGTGGTGGGGGCGACGAAGGCGGGCGATGCGGGGTCGCGCCTGCGTGCGCGCATGCCCGATCAGATGTTCCTCGTGCCGGGCGTGGGTGCGCAGGGCGGCTCGATCGCGGACGTGCGCACGATGGTGCGTGCACACGCGTCGAGTGCGGGGATGCTGGGCGTCGTCGTCAACGCGAGCCGGAGCGTGATCTATCCGAGCGATCTCGATTCGAGCGGCGCGGGATGGCGCGACGCGATCGCGCGTGCGGCACGCTCGTTTGCCGACGAACTCCGCGCCGGGCTGGGCTGAAGCCGCGAAACTTCAATGAAGTGCAGTTGCCAAAGAGAACGCCCCGCCGGATCAGCGGGGCGTCCATCGAACACTTCGCCACGGGAGAGGAACGCTTTCGTAGGAGCGAGGCCCGCGGCGAGATGGATCAATCACTTCGGCGATTGGGGCGAAGCGTTCAGCGCTTGCGACGGTTCGCGACGAGCCCGCCGAGCGCCAGCAGGGCGACGGAGCTCGGCGCGGGCGCGAAGAACGCCGAGCCGCTGAACGAGCCCTCGCTGAGCCAGGTGTCGAGCGGGAGGCCGCTCTGGTCGATCGGCACGCCGAAGCCCTGAGCGCTCTGCAGGAACGTCAGCGTGAACGCGGCGTCGTCGAGCCCGACCGACTCCTGCCCGGTGAACAGGCCGTAGCCCGGCAGGTTCTGCCCGAGCCAGGTGTACGCGATGCTCGCGTTGGGCGCACCATCGCCGACCTGGATGGTCGCGGTTGAGGCCCATGCGCCCTGCGTGCCGAGCACGGTGAGCGAGCCCTCCGTGAACGACGCGGTCATGAGCGGCGCGCCGGTGTTGCGATCGAGGAACGCGAAGCTGCCCGAGATGTTGTAGACGTGCAGCACGCCGCCGCCGACGTTCACGGACTGGTAGCCCGAGATCAGGAAGTCCGCGTCGAACTCCGTCTCGAACACGAGCGTCTGCAGCGGCCCGTTGTCGTCGTCGACGAGCAGCAGCAGCGGGTCGAGCTGGTCCGCGGCGTCATGGATCTGGCGCCCGCTGCCGGTGAATGTGTAGCTTCCGCTGTCGCGATCGGACGCGAAGCTGACGAGGCTGGCGTGCGCGCACGCGCTCATTCCGGCGAGCGCGGCGAGGGTAATGGTCTGTCGAGACACGGCAATCCTCCATTGAGGCCGCGTCTCTGCTCTCTACCTATGACCGTCCGGGGGAAGCCGGGACGGATCGCCCGCGCGACTCCGCGTGCGAGCGTCTCTCGATCAGATAGGTACAGCGCGTTTGCGGACGTGCCACCCAAGGGGCGAGAAAAAGTGGTGAGAGGCGCTCGGAGGCCGGTCCGGCTGGCCCAACCCGCGCGCAGCACACCGCCCGCGACATGCGCGGGCGGTGTGAGGAGAAGGCCGGATTCGATGCGCGGGACGAGCCTCAGCGCCTGCGGCGGGAAGCGAGAAGCCCGCCGACGCCCAGCAGCGTGAGCGACGCGGGCGCGGGCACGTTGTTCGCGACGCCCGTGAACGCGACGTTCGAGTACCAGAACTGCTCGGGCAGGTGCAGGTCGTCGAGGGCGACGCCCAGGTTGGGCGGGTTGAGCCCGACGCCCGTGCGGACGAGATCGAGCCCGAGCGTGAACTCCTGATCGTCGAAGAGCGCGCCCTGAGCCAGCCCCAGTTCGGGCACATTGGGCCCGCCCCAGGTGAAGGCGATCTGGTTGAAGGGCGACGAGCCCTGCACTGTGCCCGTCGAGCCCCAGCGGTCCGGCGTGCCCAGCACGACCCAGTTCGCGTCGGAAACCTCGGCGGAGAGCAGCACGTCGACGGTGCCCGCGTTGCGGAAGCCGTACGTGCCGCTGACGTGATACGTGTGCACGGTCACGCCGCCCGCCTCGACGGAGCTGGCGGGCGTGATGTCGAGGTCGGCGAAGAAATCGGCCTCAAACTGCTGCGTGAACCCGCCCTGCGGGCCGTCCGACAGCGTGAGGGTGCAGCGTCCCGAGCCGATGACGCCGCTGCCCAGCCCGCGGATGAACTGCGGGGTGCGGCCCTGGCCGTCGAGGTCGGACGAGAAAATGACGAGCTCCGCAGCGGCGTGCCCAGCGGCGAGCGCGAGCATGGCGGGGGCCAGCAGCGCGGGAACGAATGTGCGTGGCATGACGGGATCTCCCCGTCCTGCTCTCTCTCCATGAGTGGGGGCGTGCGCCCGCGGACCCTCCGCGCCGCCCGACCCCTCTCCTCTCGTCCGAGAAGGTGCCACGCGGGCGCGGGCAAACCAGCAACCCGTTGCAGGTTGGGGGCGTGCGAACCACCGATGTCGGGGGGTGTGCCGGGCGGGACGCTCGGAAGCGCCCGCGGCGCATCACATGGGCTTGCGCTCGACGGTCAGGTCGAACATCGACAGGAGCTTCTCCTTGTCGAAGACCATCTCCCGGCGCGACAGGCCCGTGAGGTCGTACTCCGGGGTCAGCTCGATGGCGTCCACCGGGCACGCCTCCTCGCACATGCCGCAGAAGATGCAGCGGAGCATGTCGATCTCGAACTTCTTGGGGTACTTCTCGCGGTCGGTCCAGGGGCTCTCGGCGGCCTCGATATGGATGCAGTTCGCCGGGCAGATGGTCGGGCACATCATGCACGCGACGCACTTGACGCGGCCCGCCTCGTCCTTGTTCAGGCGGTGCACGCCGCGGAAGTTCGAGACGTTGATACCGCCCTGCTCGACGGGGAGATTGTCGCGGCGCTGCTCGGGATACTGCATCGCGCGGGTGGTCTTGCCCTGCCCGAAGCTGGTGAAGAAGTGGCGGAGCGTGGTGCCGAAGCCCTTGACGATCTCGGGCACATAGAGGGCCTCGAGGCGTGAGAGCGGCGGGGGCTCGATGCGCACGATGTCGTCTTCGCGGATCGCCATGCGCCGGGAGTGTAGGGAACGATCTCGCGGCGTGGAACGTCGGTCGCGGCGCGGATTCGCCGGGCTGTGAACCGGGGCGGCGCGTTTCCTCTAGAATCCCCGCATGGCACGTCGGAGACAGCCACCGCTGTTCGAACTCTTGGGCCACGATTACGTGGATCGGATGCGGTCCGGGGTTCCCTCGGGCGTGGAGCCCAAGCCCGTCGCCCCGGAGAAGCCCGACCGGGCGATGGTCGTCGCGTCGGACGACGTGGACGATCCGCCCGCCGAGCGCGACGCGCGCCGTGACGACGCTGCCCGCGAGACCCGCGCCGCCCGGGTCGGGCACCCCGCCCCCTCGGGCGCGGCTCCGGAAGCCGCCCTGCGCGCGGAGGTGCGGCCTTCGCATGGAACCGATCGCCCCGCCGCGAGCGGTGCTGGGCACGCTGCGGCAGTCGAGCCGGTGCGGTCGACCTCGCCCCGCGCCCCGGACGCGGGCGTCCTCGCTGGGCTCCAGGGGCCCGACACGCCCGCGGCCCGTCGCCTCACGATCACCATGAACCAGGTGTACGTGGGCGTGGCGGTGCTGCTCGCGCTCGTGGTGGCGATCTGGGCGATCGCGTGGAATCTGGGAGGAAGCAGCCGCGAGAAGGACCTGCTCTCCGGCCCGCAGCTCCCCGAGATCGGCGGCTCGAACGCGGGCATCCGCGACCCGCTCGCCTCGGGGAACGCCACGACCAACCCGCCCGCGACCGGAACCGACACGCCCCGGACCGCTCGGGGGGAAGACGCTTCGGCTCCGGCCCGTCCGAACCCCGCGGGGGGGAGCCGGACCGACGGAGCCACGGGCAGCGGGCTGTACCTGGTCTCGGGCGGTTCCCGGGGCACGGACCCGCGGCAGGACCGGACGAACTACCTCCGCCTCGCGACCGGGGTCTCGGCGGCGGACGCCCGGGCGGCGGTGGACTTCCTGAAGGCCCAGGGCATCGAGGCCCTTGCGACCCCGCAACTTGATTCGAGGGGCGCTCCGAAGAACAATCCCCCCCGGTACGACCTGTTCGGGCTCTTCGGGATTCCGAGCGATCGGTACTCGGCGATGGCCGACGAACGCGAGCGGTACACGCTCCGGATCATCGAGGCCGGGGAACGCTGGCGGGCGACGGGCGGGGCGATGAAGTTCATCGAGCCGTCGTGGGAACGTTTCAAGCCGTAAGTCGGGGCAAAGCCCGGCGTCGCGGCGAAGGAGTTGGACGATGAGCCTTGATCGATCGCTCCGCGTGAAGGCGGGCATGGGCGGCAAGCGGAGCGTGATGAAGCGTTCCGAGCGGATCGCCAAGCTGACGGCGGACAAGAAGCACGACGGGAAGAAGGCGCTCGGGCTCGCGAAGACGCGGGTGAGCGTTTCCTGATTGTTTCGCCCCACGCGGGCGGTTCGGCGTGACCTTGTTCGCATGGGCCCGCCCGCTGGCGGGCCTGTTCGTTGGTGGGGGTGGGATTTCCTCGGATTCGCTTCGGCGGGCGCGCGGCGGAGGTGGGGGCATGGACTGGCGGCGTGTCATCGCGGATCGGGTGGACACGCTGCCGGGCTCGGGCGTGCGCCGCATCTTCGACCTCGCGACGCGGATGCGCGATCCGGTGAACCTGTCGATCGGGCAGCCCGACTTTCCGGTGCCCGAGGCGATCAAGCGGGGCGCGATCGAGGCGATCTCCGGGAACGACAACGGATACTCGAACACGCTGGGCGTCCCCGCGCTGCGGACGCGCGTCGCGCAGTGGCTCGGCGCGGACCTGGGCTGGGACGACGTGGCGATCGACGGCGTGGGCGCGGGGAGCCGGCGCGTCATCATCACGAGCGGGACGTCGGGGGCGATCTACCTGGCGTTCATGGCGATGCTCGCGCCGGGCGACGAGGTGATCCTGCCCGATCCGTACTTCGTCGCGTATCCGCCGATGGCGCTCCTGTGCGGCGCGAAGCCGGTGTACTGCGACACGTACCCCGACTTCCGCATGACCGCGGAGCGTGTGGAGAAGCTGATCACGCCCAGGACGAAGGCGGTGCTGTTCAACACGCCGAGCAATCCGGGCGGCGTGGTCGCGTCGTCGCGCGAGTGCCGCGACATGCTGGACCTGTGCCGCGCGCGGGGGATCGTGCTGATCTCGGACGAGATCTACGACGAGTTCACGTACCCCGCGTTCCGGACGGAGCGGACGTCGCGTGAAGTGGACGGCGCGTTCCGTGCACGCTGCCCGAGCCCGGCGCGGACGGGCGACGACTCGCGCGACGTGCTGCTGATCCGCGGCTTCGGCAAGACGTACGGCGTGACGGGCTGGCGCCTTGGTTACGCCGCGGGCCCGCGCGACCTGATCGAGGCGATGGCGAAGATGCAGCAGTTCACGTTCGTGTGCCCGCCCACGCCGCTGCAGGCGGGCGTGGCGTGCGCGTACGACGTGGACATGGACCCGGTGGTGCTCGCGTACCAGAAGCGGCGTGACATGGTGGTGTCGCGTCTGCGCGAGGTGACGGAAGTCCCCGAGCCGGGCGGCGCGTTCTACGCGTTCGCGAAGGTGCCCGAGCGGCTTGGGCTCAGCGCGACGGCGTTCGTCGAGCGCTGCGTGGAGCGTGAGGTTCTTGTGGTCCCGGGCGGGGCGTTCTCGTCGCGCGATACGCACATCCGTCTGAGCTACGCGGTGCGTGAGGACAAGCTCGAGCGCGGGCTCAGCGTGCTGTGCGAGCTGCTGCGGGGCTGACGCGTTCCGCTCGACGTCGGGAGCTTTGGCATGGCGCGCGTTCTCGTCGCGGTGGACTTCCTGATCGTCGGGCTGGGCGGCGCGCTGGGCGCGATGGCGCGCCACGGCGCGGGGCTGGCCCTCGCGTCGATGGGGCGGTTCCCCTACGCGACGCTCGCGGTGAACGTCGTGGGCTGCTTCGCGATCGGCGTCCTGATGTCCTTGGTCGAGGCCCGCGGCGCGCACGGCGGACGCCTGCACCTGTTGCTGGGCGTCGGGCTCATGGGCGGGCTGACGACGTTCAGCGCGTTCGGCTACGACACGCTCCGCATGCTCCGCGAGGGCGCATGGCTGCTCGCGCTCCTCAACATCGGCGTCAACGTGGGCGTCGGGCTCGGCGCCGCGGCGCTGGGCTGGTGGCTCGGATCGGGCCTCGGCGCAGCGCGGGGCGGCGCGGCGTAAGGCTTATTCACGGATGAGCCGATCGTGCGCTCAGTCCGCGGCGTCCGTCTTCGCGGCGTCGGGCTTCGCCGCGGGGGCGTCCGCGAAGTTCTCGTCGAGCCAGGTCCCGATGCGCTGCACGGCGGAGGAGTTGATCGGGCCGATCACGTTCGGGCCCGCGGCGATGCCGAGCGTCGCGGCGTGGCGCGGGAAGACGGCGAGCTCGATGTTCGCGCGATCCACGCCCTCGAAGCGGTCCTTGAGCAGCGGCAGATTGATCGCGGCCTCGTCGGTGCCGCCCCAGATCGCGAGGACCGGCTTCGTGGTCTTGAGCAGGATGTCCTCGCCCCAGGTCTGGTCGAAGGTGTCCTTGGAGTCGTCGCCCGCGAAGTCGAAATCGGCGCGGGGCTTGGCGAGGAGCTTCGCCGCGATCTCCCAGGGCGAGACAAAGTCGTCGTTGTCGATGTCGATCTCGTCGAAGGTGATGCCCTTGATCGGGTTCTCCTCGTTGAGGATCTGCCACGCGTCGTACTCGCGATGGGTGCGCTTGCCGTCCTCGTCGGCGTCCATCTGGGTCGCGATGGTCAGCTTGGCGAAGGAGAGTTCGGACTGATCGAGGATCAAGCGGCAGGTGCGCGCGGGCGAGATGAGCGCCGCGCCCGCGACCTGGGGATCGCTGCCCAGCAGGTGCACCGCGGCGGCCCCGCCCAGCGCACGCCCGACCAGGATGATGTGATCGTCGGCGACGATGTCCCGCGTACGGAACTCGGTGAGCGCGGCGCGCACCTGATCGAGGTAATCCTCGTACGGGTAGGGCGTGCTGCGGGTGGGGCTCTTGGCCCGCTCGGGGTCGTCGTTCGCGATGCCGCTGATGCGGACGACGGTGTACCCGCGGGAGACGAGATCGTCGGCGAGCGTGACGGCGTCGCGCGCGTCCTTGCGGTTGACCATCCACGAGCTGTGCTGGAACCAGTCGGCGTCGTCGCGGGCGGCGTTGCCCAGCAGGACGATCGCCCACCCGTTGGCGATGCTCGGCGCGGGCGTCTCGATGAGCACGGGATACTCACGCTCCGCGTAGCCCTTGATCGTGAAGTCGGTCCGCTCCTGCGCAGCAGCGGGGAGGGCGGCGAGCGAGGCGAGGACGAGGGCGGTGCGGATCATGGTCGGTCTCTCCGTCGGAAGGGCGGTGCGTCCTTCGTGAACGCGCGATTGTTGCTCGGTATTCGCGGGTTCAGTCCGCGAGCCCGAACGGATGCGATCGATCCCCTGTGCGGGGCCGACGATCGTTCGTGTCATCGGGCGTGGATGCGGCGGGGTGGAGGGTTCCGTCGCGGAGTGGGCCCGAATGTGCGTCACGACACAATTCGGGGCGCGGGGGACATGGTTACCGGACGCGCGCGGCGGGCGCGGGCTCGGTGGCTTCGCCCCCCTCCGCCGACGCGATGTACGGGCGATCGACGGCGCCGAAGTTCGGGCGAACGCCGAGCGTGCGGAAGATGAGGGTGGGCACGCGTCCCGTTGGCGTGGTGATGGGGTGGACGCGCGCGAGGAGCGGGAGCGTGAGCACGCGTGCGACGCCGGAGAGGGCGAAGACCGTGAAGTAGGCGCTGACCTGCTCGTGCCCGAGTCGCATGATGACCCCGCCGATGGCTGCGCCGAGGATGACGGCGCAGGAGTTGAGCAGGTTCTGCGTGGTGAGGATGCTGGTGCGTTCGTTCTCGGGGACGGATTCGAGGAGGATGAGGAAGGTGCCAATCTCGTAGCAGCCCCAGAGCACGCCGGTCAGGAGCTGGAGCGGGAGGAGGTACCAGACCGAGTCGGAGACGAGCCACGCGGCGGAGAGCGGCATGATGCCGATGCCGCCGATCCAGAGGATGGCGTGCGCTCCGAACCGCTTGGCGAGGCGTCCGATCGCGCCGAGGGACAGGGTGCGCCCGATGTACGCGGCGCTGAGCAGCATCATGTAGACGTGGTAGGGCAGATCGAGCTTCTTGAGCATGTATGGCGCGAAGAACGACGCGGAGATGTGCACGCAGAACTGCATCGCGAGCATGAAGAGGATGAGGCGCCCGCCGCGCCAGGAGTGCAGGCGTCCGACGAGGCTGCGGACGGGGACGTCGCGGTGATCGCCCGGGATGGGCACGGGCTCGGAGTGCTTCGCGAGCAGCACGACCGAGACGAGGCGCATCATGCACGCGCCGAAGAACAGGATCGCGAAGGGCCACAGGCGGGACGTGTCGTCGCCGCGCAGGGCGTGGAGCGTCATCCCGCCGCCCGCGAGCCCGGCGAGGATGCCCATGTGCGCGAAGCGGGCGCGGTTGGAGAAGTACCGCGCGCGGATGGAGCCGGGCACGATGGTCCCGATCCACGTGTTCCACGCGGGCCCGGCCGCGAGGTTTGAGCCCCAGTAGATCGAGACGCACAGATAGATCAGCCACGGATCGATCGAGCCGCGCATCGCGCCGATCGCCAGCGGCAGGAAGCTGATCGCCTGCACGCTCGCGCACAGCACGACCCATCGCTGGAGCGAGCCGAGCAGGCGGGTCATGCGCATCGAGGAGAGCTGGAGCAGCGAGCCCAGGAAGAGCGGGATGCTCGCGAGGAGGCCGCCGAAGGTCTCGCTCATGCCCGCGGCGAGTGCGAAGGCGACGAAGTAGGTCTCGCCCGCGCCGACCATGACGCTGAACGCGGCGCCGTCAGTGGCGGAGAGGACGAGGTCACGCCGGATGGGCCCGCGCCGCGGCGTGGCGGGCGGGAGGAAGCGTCGGGCTGGAGGCGTCCGTGCCAAACGGGCGAGTGTAGAGGGGGGAGGAGCGGCGGTGGGGAGGCTCAGTCCGGGTCGGGGAGTTCGGCCTCGTTCGTTTCGCACGAAGACGCCTGGGAGGAGAGCATCCATTGTGCCGTCTTGCGCGCCTGCTCGCTCGCGCCGGAGTCGGGCTCAAGGATCGCGTGGAGTTCGGCGAGCACACGCTCGGTCTCTTCGGGCTTGAGACTGTCGAAGGGGAGTGCGTAATCATCCCAATTGCCGACCTCCGAAGCGGTCACGTCGCTGGCTCGCACGCCCTCGATGAGCGCGAGGAGGATCGGGTAACTCCATTCTGTTTGTGCGCGTCCGTCCTCCTCGTAGAGGTAAGAGAATTCGAGGATCGCCGCGGCGTACTCGCCTGACGCCCAGCCCGCCGCTCGTGCGTGGGCGAGCAATCCATCAAACGTTGATTGCGTGCGCGGCTCGTACTTCGTGATGAGGCGGGTCGCGAGACCGGCACTCTGAGCGTTGGTGCTGGTGGCGATGCGACGGAGTTCGGACCGGAGATCTTCAAGAATCGCGTCATCATGGTCCGGAGAATGGCCCAAGGCCGCAAATAGACTCGTGCTCGCGGTTCGGGCGGCGTTGAGTGCCATCAACTGCTCGCGCGGGTTCGACGAGCGTGCGAGCGTGAGCCACGCATCGAAGCACGGCCGGTAGGTCGTCAGGTTCCAACTGAGCGCGTATATACCATCAAACGCCGTCTTGCCAGGACTGGACGACGCCCATTGCACCGCCATCTGATAGACCTCATCCCCCTCGGGACGAGCAAACGCGCAGATGCGCGCCGCGAGGTATCGCTCGGTTGTGCCGGAGTGGAGCCAGTCCAGCGCAAGCGGAACGAGCGTGGCCTTCTGCGAAACCACGGCCTGCTCAAATCTACCGACCTCAGCGATCTCGAGCATTCCCAGAACTTCGCGCAACTTACCTCCAATGGGTGTTTGTGTGAACATCTGTTGTGCGCGTGCGCTCAGGAACGCATCCAATTCGTCCCTCGTGAAGCTCGGCTCGGGTACTTCATCAAAGAACGCTGCTTGTTTGTGGAGGATGATCCAGAACGCGCGTCCGAACCTGTCGGTGTCTTGCGTGAGCCGCGCGTCGTTCATTGCGCGGGCGCGTGCCCATCGGAGCGTGCCGCGTGCGAGCGAGCCAAAGTCGCGGTACGGTCGATCTCGCAGCGACAGATCCACGATCTTTCCCGTCCCGCCCTCGAACCGGTTGTCCGGGATGTGCTCCCACCACTGGATCAGCGCCCACGTCGGCACGATCGCGACCACGCCGCCCCGCGAGATCCGCGGCGTCGCCCACGCGCCGTAGGCGACTCCCGCGAGCAGCACCCCCAGCACGAACAACGCGCCGCTCCGGCGTGTGCGGTGCAGCGCACGCGGGCTCTTGGCCGTGCGCCCGCACTCGGGGCAGAGCAGGCCCGTCGCGCCGGACATGTCGTACCAGCACTTCGGGCAGCGTGGGCGTCCGCGCGAGGGGTAGGCGCGCCACGCGACCACGAAGAACGCGCACGCGCTGAGCGCGAGCCAGAGTGCGATTGCCTCCCATGCGAGGAACATCCACGGCTCGGTGTCCCAGTACTGCCACTCACGCTGAACGCGATCCCACCGGGCGTGCGCGCCCTCGACCGCACCCCACCCCAGCGCACCAAGCCCGACCGCGAGCAGGAACGCGAGGAACACCCGCGAGACGCGCCGGGCACGCGATCGCGGGGCGGGAGGCGTGTCGCCTCGGCGCGAGCGCGTGACGAACCACCACATGCACCCCGTGGCGATGGTGAGCGTGAGCAGGACCAGCATGAAGGCGTAGGCGGCGTAGGCGAGCGAACGCCGCGGCGCGACGTGTGCGAGCATCGCGGGCGCTTCGACGACGTACGCCATGAGCGGCGCCGCGCCCGCGATCAGCACGAAGCCCAATGACGCGTACGCCGCACGCGCCAGCGGCATGACGCGATGCGGTGCGGCCGCCTTCGCATCGGGCCCGGGCTTGGGGGATCGCCGCTTCGGGATCAGGCGCCCCGGCGGCAGGAGGATCGCACGCACGCCCATCGCGCCGGCGATCAAGCCGAGAAGCGTGACGGCGCTGACGAGCGCGATCGTGCCGAGGGGTTCACCGACCATCGCACCAATGTAACTCGTGCTCGGTGTGCCGGCTCAGGCCTTTTCCTGCATCCTCTTCAGGAGCGAGCCGGTCGCGCCGGGGAGCGTCTTGCCCTGGACCTCCGCCCGGATCGCCTCCACGAAGTCCGCGAGCCCGATCGCGCCGAGGTCGCTCGCCACGCCGCGGGCCCGGACCGACACCTGCCCCTGCTCGGCGTCGCGCGGGCCGACGATCGCCATGTACGGGACCTTCTCGTCGGCGGCGAGCTTGATCTTCGCCTGCACGCGGTCGTTCCCGTCGTCGCACGTCGCGCGCACGCCGACCTCCGCGAGCGCGGCGAGCACGCGCTGCGCATACTCGCTGCTCTTGTCGCTGATGGGCAGCACGCGGACCTGCTCGGGGCTGAGCCACAGCGGGAACGCGCCGGCGAAGTGCTCGATGAGCACGCCGCAGAAGCGTTCCATCGAGCCGAAGGGCGCGCGGTGGATGACGACGGGGCGGTGCGGCTTGTTGTCGGGCCCGATGTAGGAGAGGTCGAAGCGGTTGCCCATCTGGTAATCGACCTGCACGGTGCCGAGCTGCCACTCGCGCCCGATGACGTCCTTCACGACGAAGTCGATCTTGGGCCCGTAGAACGCCGCCTCGCCCGGCTCCTTGCTGAAGGCGACGCCGAGGGATCGCGCGGCGTCGATGCACGCGGCCTCGGCCTTGTCCCACGACTCGGGCGAGCCGGTGAACTTGCTGGCGTCGGGATCGCGCAGGCCCACGCGCACGCGGTAGTCGGTCATGCCGAGGGTCGAGAAGATGGTCTTGACGAGGCTGAGGCAGCCCTGGATTTCATTGGGGATCTGGTCCTCGGTGCAGAAGAGGTGCGCGTCGTCCTGCGTGAAGCCGCGGACGCGGGTCATGCCGTTGAGCTCGCCCGACTGCTCCCAGCGGTAGACGGTGCCGAACTCGGCGAGGCGGACGGGCATGTCGCGGTACGAGTGCGGCGCGCTCGCGAAGACCTTCGCGTGGTGCGGGCAGTTCATGGGCTTGAGCATGAAGCCCTCGAGGAGCTGGTCGTCGGGCAGGACGCGATCGGGTGCGATGGTCGTCGCGCCGGTGCGCTCGTTGATGCCCTGGGCCAGCTTCGCGGACACGCCCTCGACGCGGCGCATCATGTCAGCGCACGAGCACCCCGAGGCGCACAATTCATCGAGCGTGTTCCGCTCGATGATCGGGGCGAACTGCGAGTCCTTGTAGTACGGGAAGTGCCCGGAGGTCTTGTACAGGTCGAGCGAGCCGATGTGCGGCGTGAATACCTCGGTGTATCCCTGCTTGCGCAGCTCGGCGCCGATGAAGTTCTGCAGCTCACGCCGGATGATCGAGCCCGCGGGCGTCCAGAGGATGAGCCCCTGCCCGACCGTCTCGTCGATGTGGAACAGGCGCTGCTGGCGGCCGATCACGCGATGGTCGCGGGCCTTGGCCTGCTCCATGCGATCGAGGTGCTCGTCGAGCTCCTTCTGCGAGAAGAACGCGGTGCCGTAGACGCGCGTGAGGCGGTCGGAGTTCTCGTCACCGTGCCAGTAGCTGCTGGCGAGGTTCATGATCTTGAACGCGCCGATGCGTCCGGTGCTGGGCACGTGCGGGCCGCGGCAGAGGTCCTCCCAGTTCTTGCCTGGCGCGCCGGTGGCGTAGAACGACAGCGCCGCGCCGGGGTTGGCCTTGAGCGCACGCTCCGCGTTGTCGACCTTGTATTTGTTGCCCTCGTTGGCAAGTTTCTTCATGCCTTCGGTAGTCGCGACCTCGTAGCGCGTGAACGGTCGATCCTCCTTCACGATCTTCGCCATCTCCGCCTCGATCGCCGCGAAGTCGCCCTCGCGCAGCGGGCGGTCCTCCGGGAAGCGGATGTCGTAGTAGAAGCCCGTCTCGAGCGGCGGGCCGTACACGAGCTGCGCCCCCGGCACGATCCGCTGGATCGCCTCGGCCATCACGTGCGCCGTCGAGTGACGCAGCAGGTACAGCGCCTGCGCGTCCGGCACGTTGCGGGTGCCGTCCCCGAACTGCTCGCGACGGGTCGGCGTGAGGATCGCGAGGCGCACGTCCCACTCGATCGTGGTCGAGAGGTCGGCCAGCTCGCCATCGATGGTGCAGCCCACCGCGGCCTGGGCGAGGCGGGGGCCGATGGACTCGGCGACCTCTCGCGCGGTGACGGGGGCGGGGAAGTCGCGGGTGGAGTTGTCGGGCAGCGTGATCCGGGGCATGGCGGATGGTACGGGCCCCGGGCGGGTGTGCCGCGGCGTTCAGGGGCTCCCTTTGACGTTTCGGGCCCGGGGCGGCATGATGGACCTCGTTTGGGAGTCGCCGGGCGACGGATCGCCCGATCCCCCCGGACCCTCCGCCCGGGCACGCGTCCCGGGCCCATCAGTGCGCACGAGCCATGATCTGTCCCTACTGCGGCAAGGACGACGACAAGGTCATCGACTCCCGCGCCAGCGAGGGGGGGAAGGTCATCCGTCGCCGGCGCGAGTGCCTCGGGTGCGAGAAGCGGTTCACCACCTACGAGCGGGTCGAGCAGACCGCACGCCTCATGGTCATCAAGCGGGATGGCACGCGCGAGCCGTTCAACCGCGAGAACATGCTCAAGGGCATCCAGGCGGCGTGCGGGAAGAGGCCCATCAGCGAGGAACGCCTCCAGGCGCTCGTCGAGGAGGTCGAGGACGAGCTGCACCGCGAGCACGACCGGGAGGTCGAGACGCTGGCGATCGGCGAACGACTCATGGCGAAGCTGCGGGAGCTCGACGAGGTGGCGTACATTCGCTATGCGAGCGAGTACCACCAGTTCCGCACGCTCGACGAGCTGATGGTCGAGCTGCGCGAGATGATGAACCGCCCCAAGGATGTCAAGGATCAGCAGGGCCTGTTCGGCACGGGCGCGTAGCACGCAGGCCCGCTCGGGAGGACGCGATGTTCGAGAAGGTGGGGACCCCGATTCTGTTCGCCTCGATTGGCGCGCTGGCTGGTGCGCTGGTCGGCTGCGCGACGAACGACGGAGCGCAGCAGCCCGCGCGGAATGAGCAAGCGGGCCAGCGGGAAGTCGGAGCGACGAACGATCCACCCGCCGCGGGATCGTCCGCGACCCAGGCGGCCCAATCGCCAGCCCAGCCCCCGGCCCAACCGTCGGCCCAACCATCAGCCCAGGCCGCGAAGCCCGCGGCCCAGCCCTCCGCTCAATCCCAGCCCCAGTCGCAGCCCGGCGAGTTCACCCGGATCGACGACGATCCGCGCGCGGGCCCGCCCGAGTGGTTCACCTCGACGCCCGTGCTCGAGGATGGTCGCCTCACGCTCTCCGCCGACGCGTCCGCACGCACCGCGCGCGAGGCCCGGGCCGCGGCGGTCGATGCGGGCGTGGCGCGTCTGCGGGCGTCGCTGGGCTTCGATCCGCGCGACAGCAGCGTGCTGCTGACGCACGTCGAACGCCTGCCCACCGGGTGGTTCAGGGCGTACGTGATGATGACGGCGAACGCGAACGAGCAGTGATGTGTCAGCGTTGCGACCGCCGATCCGTGCGACGCAGCGAGCGAGGTGATCGATGGCAGGCAAGGTCTTTTCCGCGGCACGCGAGGCGCTCGCCGACTTGAAAGAGCGCGGCATCCTGTACGACGGCGCGACGGTGATGGTGGGGGGCTTCGGGCTCTGCGGCATCCCCGAGCAGCTCATCCTCGCGCTCCGTGACACGGGCGTGAAGGATCTCACCTGCATCAGCAACAACGCGGGCGTGGACGACTGGGGCCTGGGCCTGCTGCTCCAGACGCGCCAGATCAGGAAGATGGTGTCGAGCTACGTGGGCGAGAACGCGACGTTCGAGAAGCAGTTCCTCTCGGGCGAGCTCGAGGTCGAGTTCAACCCGCAGGGCACGCTCGCCGAGCGCATCCGCGCGGGCGGCGCGGGCGTGCCCGCGTTCTTCACCGCGACCGGCGCGGGCACGGACATCGCCAAGGGCAAGGAGACGCGCACGATGCGTCCACCGCGCCACCGGGCGGGCGTGTTCGAGAAGGATCCGAGCACGCGCGAGCGTGAGTTCGTGATGGAGACCGGGCTGTACGCGGACCTCGCGCTCGTCAAGGCCCGCACCGCCGACGAGTTCGGCAACCTCGCGTACCGCATGACCGCGCGGAACTTCAATCCGATGATGGCGCAGGCCGCGGCGTTCGTCGTCGCGGAGGTCGAGGAGGTCGTGCCGCTGGGCGGGATCGACCCCGACCACGTGCACACGCCGGGGAGCTACGTGGATCGCGTGGTGAAGACCACGAGCGAGAAGCGGATCGAGCAGCGGACGGTGCGGAAGTAGCACGCCGCAGGAGGGATCGGATGGGCTCAGGAGTGTTCGGTCGGGCCCCCAGGGGCGCGGGTTCGGTTGTCATGGCGATCGCGTGCGTCGCGATCGCGGGGTTCGCCTGGGCGCAGCCCGAGGCGCCACGCCGCGGCGAGGGGCCCCGCGGGCCGCGCGGCGGCGAGCGTGCCGAGGCGCCACCCCGCGTGCCCGAACTGCACGCGGGCATGGAATCGCTCAAGGACGACCTGAAGGCGATCGCGAGCGCGGTCCGCTCGCCCGATGCGCCGCTGGACGACGCGATCGAGCGGTGTGCAAGCATGGAGCGGGTGCTGATCGAGTGCAAGGCGATGACGCCAGCGCCCATCACGGAGCTGCCGCCCGATGCGCAGCGTGCCGAGCTGCTCGCGTACAAGCGTGCGCAGGCGGAAGCGCTCGCCACGCTCGCCCAGGTTGAGATCGCGCTGATCGACGGCGACCGTGAGCTGGCGTGGAAGCTCGTGTCCGGCCCGCTGCTCGAGGCGCGCAAGTCGGGACATCAGCGATTCAATCCGCACGAGTGAGTGCGCCGGTGCTGGTGTTCGTGCAGGTCTGACGCCGCCGACGCTCGCCGTAACGGAAGGACGCACGCGGCGCGATGCTCACGCGGCCTGCGTGTGCGGCGTTGGAGCTGCGCCCGGCTCATGCTCGACCGCGAGGGCCGCGTCGAGGAAGGCCGCGTCGATCCGCGCCGGGTCGTCCACGCGCAGCGCGGCGACGTTCGCGGCGCTCGTTCCGCGCACGACGTCCCCGACGCTTCCCAATGGCTGCGTCTTGACGCCCGCCCAGTGCTCCAGCAGCACCGCGGGCCCGTACGAGCGTCGCTCCGTGCCCGGCTCGCGCTCCCGCAGGATCTTGTCGAGCAGCACGTCGTGCAGCAGCACCCACGCGCCCGGGCGCAGCAGGGGCGCGAGGTTCAGGAGGTCGAGCGTCGCCGAGGGGTGCGCGTGGTCGCCGTCGATGAACGCGAGGTCGATCGAGCCGTGCGCGAGCGTTTCCCGCGCCAGGCGCGAATCGCCTTTATGCAGCGTGAAGCGGTCCGCCATGTCGGGGACCATCTCCTCAACCGCCGAGCCCACCGCGCGGGAGCGGTCCCAGTAGCACTGGTGGTGGATGTCGAAGGCGTCGATGCGCCCGTCGATGGCGTGCGCGCGCATGGCGTGCAGCATCACGGCCGACGAAGCGCCGGACGCGACGCCGATCTCGACGACGCGGGCGGGTCGGAGGATGCGGATCGCCTCGCTCAGGGCGCAGGTGGGACGCACGCGCGCACCCACTCCGGCGGGGCGTACCAGCCGATTACGGAAGCGATCGCGCGTTCGTCGGGCGGAGCGCCCAGCGCGGCACACAGCGGGCCGAGCGACGTGGCGATGGCGAGCGCGGGCCGTTCCGGGGTGGGACGGGCGAGGTGCGTGGGCATGCCCACGTCATCGGGCCACTGAGCAAGGGGCCTCCAGCCCGCACCACCTGCCTTACCGCGGCGGGCTACGGGCAGGGCGGGCAGGCGGTGGCGTAGATGTTCAGGAACGCGAGGAAGTCCGAGCTGTTGAGCACACCGTCGCCGTTGATGTCGGCCTCGAGCCCCAGGCTGGCGCACATCTCGAACTCCGTGGAGTTCGGAATGCCCGGGGCGGGGCATCCCCCGGCCGCGTCCCACGCGGTGAGGCGCAGGATGTAGCAGCAGCGGGGCAGCCCGCACTGGTCCCACGTGGCGATGACGCCCGGCGTGCCCGTGCCCGGGTTGCCGACCGGGTTCGTCCCGGTCGCGATCGTCGTCCACGCCGATTGCGTGCCCAGCTTGTACTCGAGACGCCACCCGGCGAGGTGCGTGTCGGCGATGATCCCGCGGACCTGCTTCGTCGCGCTCGGGCATTCGTACTCGCACGGGACGGGATCGACGATCGTCGCGATGGGGGGCGTGTTGTCGACGATGACGCTGGGGTTCGCGGTCGTGAAGTGCAGGCACTCATCGACGGCGAGCAGCTCGAAGTGGTAGTTCCCGTCGGGCCACAGGCGCGTGTCGATGCTGCCGAGGGTTCCGCCGGCGTTGTTCTGGCTGGTGCCGATGAGGGTGAGCACGCCGGAGGCGTTGGCCCAGTAGAGGTCCCAGTTGTCGATGCACGGATCATTCACGACGCCGAGCACCGGCACGAGCCCGCGGATGATCTGCCCCGGTGTGGGACAGTTGATCGTTGCGGTCGGCGGGTTGCGATCGATGTAGATCACGCGCTCGTCGGACTCGTCGAGCCCGCACGCGTTAGTGGCCTCGAGCTTCAGGAGGTACTCACCCTCGGGATACTGCGCGGAGTTGAGCACGCCCGAGAAGAGGCTGGATGTCGAGCAGATGTTGCCCGTGAAGGTGCCGAGGGTGGACCAGGGCGGGCTGCCGGCGGTGTTCGTGGCGCCCGAGACGATGGGTCGGATGCGCAGCTCTCCGGTGAGGGTGCCGCAACTGTCGGTGTCGCACATCGTGCCCGTGACGGTCAGGTTGCCATTGCACACGCACGCCTTCTCCGCGGGCTGGTCGATCGCGACGGCGGGCTCGGTCGTGTCGCCTCCCCAGCCGACGTCGTCGATGTAGAACCGCGTGAGCGCGACGCCCGGGACCGTGCAGACCTTGATCTGCTTGATGATGCAGTTGCCGGCGTCGAACGCCGCGGTGTCCCACATGAGCTTCGGGTTCGGCACGATCGATCCGCTGAGCTGGGTGAGCGCGACCGTCTTGGTGATCAGCATGTTGCCCAGTGCGTCGCAGGCCTGGACCGTCAGGGCGTTGCCGGGCGTGTTGGACGGGAACACCTCCGCAGCGACCTGGAGGCGCACGAACCGCTGGGGCTGCGCGAAATCGATGATGATGCAGCAGTCGCCGAGAAAATCACCGAACGGGCTGGCGAGGCAGTTCGGGCCCGACGGCGGGTTGGGGATCGTGCCGGAGGGGCTGCTGGAGATGGTCATGTCCGCGGGTCCGGTCGCGCCGGGGCAGAACACCCCGAACTGCACGCCCTTGCTCGCGAGGTAGGGCTGGTTCGGCGAGATGATCTCGTTGGCGGGACGATCGTCGAAGTCGATCTCGTCGCACGGGGGCGCGGCGAGGACGATGGACGCGCCCATGGCCCACAGGGCGATGGATCCGCGCGCGAGGGCGTGTGACATGGCATTTCCCCACGAGAGTGGCGATGCGCGGGTCCGAGAACACACGCGCTTCATCAAACGCTAACGCAGCGTTTGGTGATATCCAAACGAGATTCATATCGCTTTGGATCACAGATATTTACGAGACGTGAAACACTGAGCTCCGCTCTCCTGCAACCGCCGCGTCCGCCCGCACGCTCAATCGTCGATCTGGGTTTGTACGGGTGTCCGTCCGGGAAATTGCAATTCCGCGTGAGCGTCGTGATGGTGCGTCGCTTGGCCCGGATCGAAACGTCTCGCGGCGGCGCCCGCGGTCGACGGCCGGGAGTTCCGGCCGGGCCGCCAAGCCCGACGCGACCAGTTACGGAGCGGAAGATATGTGCAGCAAGAAGTCCATCCTGGCGATCGCAGGCCTCGCGGCCTGTGGCGCAATGCCGGCGATCGCGCAGGTCCAGCAGGCCACGGCGAGTGCGCCGGAGGCGGCGCCCGTCGCGTGCAGCGCTCCCATTGACGCGGGCCTCGCGCCCGAGGACAACGGGCAGGAGTGGCGCCGCGGTGTGGTGCAGCGCGAGCACGCGGGCGACCACGACGTCATGTCCAACAACCTCGATGAGCTCGCCAACGCCTCGGAGAGCATCGTTGACGCCGTGCTCATCGACAAGCAGCTCGTCAACGTGCCCGGCATGAAGGTGCTCGTGACCGAGTACACCTTCGCGGTCACCGAGTGGTTCAAGGGCATGGCCCCTGGCGACACCTTCGTCGTCCGCGAGACCGGCGGCGAGCTGCCCGACGGATCGGGCATGCGCACCTGCCAGTCGCACCGCCTCCGCACGGGCGAGCGGTACGTCGTGTTCGCCCGCCCCGCCGCGGGCGAGCTGGTGCTCCCGTTCAACCGCGTGCTGCAGGTCGTTGAGGACGGCTCGCTCGCGGACGAGCAGGGCCGCTCGCTCGTCGCGATGGACGGCGACACGATGATCTTCGGCGGCCCGCGCCGCTTCGGCACGCTGCGCTACGGCGCGGTGGGCACGCTCGAATCCGACGTCGTCGAGATGCCCCCGCCCGACTGGAGCGACACGCCGCTTCCGCTCCAGCCCGAGATCCCCCAGTTCGGGAAGGCCCCCGAGGCGAGCGCGCTGCTCGGACAGCTCCGCACGCTGTCGGCGGGCTCCTCGCCCGCGAGCGGCGCGACCTTCGCCGCGCCGATCATCGACGCCGAGAGCGACAACACCGCCCGCTACAACTGGTGCGGCTGGATCAACGACTCGCTGAACTATCAGGGCTGGTTCCCGGGCGATGACCAGTGGGGCTGGTTCAACACCGCGGGCGTCGACTGGAACGAGCTCGTCGGGAACAACGCCTCCGGCTCCGACTGGCTCATCGGTCACTTCAACACCCGCAACGTCAACCCCGTCGCGAACAACGGCGCCAACAACGCGGGCTATCCCAGCAACACCCAGATGATCAACGGCGGGTACGGCTCGTGGGCCGCCAACGGCGATCCCAACGGCATCTGCTTCACCTGGTGGACCGGCAACTGCGGGCGCCACACCGAGACCGACGTCGTCGTCAACCCCGTCAACACCAACGACGAGCTCCAGTTCCGCAAGACCATCGTGCACGAGCTCGGGCACGCCCTCGCCCTCGGGCACACCGACACCACCTACGGCATCATGGTCAGCGGCACCTGGCGCGTGCCCCCGAACTACAACAGCAACGCCTACGACCGCATGGACGATTACGCGGGCGTCCGCGCCATGCTGCAGGACGTCAACGCCAACCTCGATCCCGGGAGCTGGGTCCTCACGGGCCGCAAGGACATGGCGACCTTCTCCCAGACCCACCCGAGCGTCGGCTCGTCCAGCGATTACGTCATGACCACGCTGAGCGACTACTCCGTCTTCCCGGGCGACAGCATCCAGATCAATGGCATGCACGTCGAGAACCGCGGCAACCAGGCGTACACCGGCGCCGTCGACCTCGACATCTACCTCTCGACCAACAACGTCATCTCCTCGGGCGACACCCTCGTCTGGTCGGGCGGCTGGGGCAGCTTCGGCGCCCAGGGACGCTGGTCCAACGGCTCGCTCACGCTCAACATCCCGAACAGCATCGCCCCGGGCACCTACTACGTCGGCTGGATCGTGAGCACCAGCGAGGACGAGATCTCCACCGGCAACAACACCGGCATCATGCGGTACAGCTCCGCGAGCAGCTTTGCCGAACGCACCATCACCGTGAGCTGCCCCAGCGTCTCCACGCCCAGCGGCGTCGCCGCGACCGACGGCACGCTGTGCAGCGGCGTCAGCGTGTCCTGGAACAGCGTGAGCGGCGCAAGCACCTACCGCATCTATCGCAACACCAGCAACTCCACCGCCGGCGCGTCGCAGATCGCGTCCGACTCCGCGAGCCCCTACCTCGACTCCACCGCCACCGCAGGCCAGACCTACTACTACTTCGTCCGTGCTGAGAACGGCTGCGGGAGCCTGAGCTCCTACAGCTCGAGCAACGCCGGCTACCGCGCCTCCGTGCCCGCAGCGCCCGCCTCGCTCACCGCGACCGACGGCACGATCTGCGGCGAGGTCCTCGTCGACTGGCCCAACGTCTCGGGCGCGACGAGCTACAGCGTCTACCGCTCGACCATCAACAGCACCGCCTTTGCCAGCTTCATCGGCTCCACCGCCAGCAGCTTCTACTACGACTCCACCGGAACCCCCGGACAGGTCTACTACTACTGGGTCCGTCCCAGCAACGGCTGCGGCAGCAGCGCTTCCTACAGCCCGAGCAACTCCGGCTACTACAACCTCAACCCCGCCGACGTCGCCGCTCCCTTCGGCACCCTCAACTCCTCCGACTTCCTCCTGTTCCTCAACTGGTACAGCTCGAGCGACAGCCGCGCTGACATCGCGCCCTTCCCGAGCGGCGACGGGCAGTGGAACTCCTCCGACTTCCTCCAGTTCCTGAACTGGTACTCGCAGGGCTGCTGATCGAAGCCACGCACGCGACGGACGCGAGAGCGCACCCGCCGCGGACATAAAGAGAGTCGGGGTCGGGCCTGAAAGGGCTCGGCCCCGTTTTCATTGCGCGAGCAATCGCGATCGATCGCTCCAGCGGAGCGCACGCCCACGTGTGCAAATGGAACGGGCCCGCGATGAAGCGGGCCCGAACCGGAGAAGAGACAGGGATCATTCGCGGCGGGGTGCCGCGGGAGTGCGAGTTAGCGGCAGCCCTCGACGTAGGCGTTGAGGAACGCGAGGAAGTCGGAGCTGTCGAAGCTGCCATCGCCGCCCGCGGGCGCGAGGTCGGCGCACGGGTCCTGCGAGGCGTACGAGTTCAGGTACGCGAGGAAGTCGCTCGAGTCGGGCGCGGTCGTGGAGTTGTCCCAGTCCGCGATGCACTCGGGGCACAACGGGCCCGTCTCGAACACGACGTTGTCCACGACGCCCGAGAACACCGTGGTCGTCCCGTCGTCGAACGTCGCATGCACGAACAGCTCGTCGAACTCGACGCCCGAGATCACCAGCGGCGTGCGCACCACGTTGTCGCGCCCGCCCAGGTCGGAGATCACGTGCAGGTCCGTCGCGACGACCTGCCCGTTGCGCAGCGCATCGAGGCGGATCTCGATCCCGCCCCACGGCCCGTTCTCGAAGTGGAACAGGTCGAGCGTCGCGCCCGTCGCCGTCGAGCCATTCGTGATGCGCAGCGACGAGAACAGGTTGATGGTGAGGTTGTCGCCCGGGATGAACGAGCCGCCCACGCCCAGCACGTTCGGCGAGGTCACCTCGGGGAAGTCGTTCGCGAGGAACACGGCCCGCTCAACCGTGACCTGGTCGCCATAGTCGCCCGGGCCGAACGGGCTGCCGTCCGGGTTGATGCCCGTGACGTTGTTCACGTCGAAGAACGTGAGCCCGTTGGTCGTGAAGCTGGTGCCCTGGAAACCCTCGGTCTCCGCGTCGAAGTTCGCGGACTGCGCATGTGCCAGGCCCGCGATCATCGCGATGCCCATCGTGAAAGCAATCTTCTTCATGTCCGATCTCCTGTGGTGGGGCACGCTCGCCCCGCTTGGTCTTCCGATCCTGTTTGGTCCATTCGATCCATATCAGCGGCGGCGCCGCGTCACGCACACCATGCCCATCGCCATCGCCGCGAGCCCGCCCGGGGCCGGCACGGCGCCATAAATCACGAATCCCTGGAGGAACCCGTCCGCGTTGACGCCGTAGCCGACGATGTCACCGCGGTTGTTGATGCCCGTCGCGGAGAGCAGCACCTGCCACTCGGTCTGCCCGGGGCGAAGGAAGTCGTTGAGGTCGTACATCTCGCCCGCGTGCCAGACCCAGGCGTGCGAGTCGAGCAGGAAGTCGTCGTCGAGGGTCGAGCCGACGATATCGCCCAGGTCGTTGATCGCGTACGCCTCGCTCGTCTCAAAGTCGGGCAGCGAGCCCAGCGTCATAAACGAGTCACGCTCGCCCGGCGTGAACACGCACGCCTGCCAAGGCCCCGAGCCGTTATTGGTCCAGCCCACGATCGTGCCGTTGTTGTTGATGTCCGAGGCGATCTCGAACGAGAACCCCTGCGGGCCGATCTGCTCGACGTTGTAGCCGCCGCGTCCGTCGGGCGTGCCGATGTGCGCGTCGTCGGGATCGCCGAAGAAGAAGCTGCTGCCGACAACGACGCCGTCGTTGTTGATCCCGCGGTTCGCCCCGCCCATGTATCCACTGAGGTTGACGACGCGTCCGCCCGCGCTGTCATAGACGTAGCCCTTCGAGAAGCCCGGGCCGAGCTGCGCTTGCCCCGCGACGACGCCCTGGTCGTTGATCGCCCACGCGAGCGAATCACCCACGGCGCCCATCAGCGCGCCGAGGTCCGTGGGCGCGCCGCCCCCGCCCCAGAGCGTCGCCGTGTTCAGCCCGCTCCCGAGCGTCGTCAGGCCCGCCGCATCGCCCCGGTTGTTGATCGCGTACGCGACCGAGTACCCGCCGCCGCTGGCGGAGGTGAGGTCGCGAGGCGATTCCGATTCCCAGATCGTGGCGTGCGCCTGGGTATCGCCCGCGAGGAGCGATTCGCCCACGATCTGCCGCGCCTCGTTGATCCCCCACGCGAGCGACTCGCTCCCGCCGATCGCGGGCAGGGGGACTACCTGCTGTGCGCCAGCGATCCCGGCCCACGCCGCGATCGCAATGCCGACGCCCATGTACCTCTCGTGTCTTGCCATCGTGCCGTTCTCCCTCTTTGGGCCTCGGATCTCGGGCGCTGCACAGGCACCAGGCGCGTTCCGCGCTGCCCGGGTGCCTCCCGAGCCGGAAGGTCCACGGCGCGAGACTACCAAGGGCTCGAATCGGTTTCAAGTATGATTTGAAATCATGCTTCAAATCTATTATGCTGCAGGGGTCCCGTCAGATCCACCCCGATTCTGGGGTATTTAGAGAGAAAGGTTCCGCCGTGCAGCCGCCCCGCCCGTCCGGCCCCTCCGCCGCGTTCACGCGTGGTATCGTGCCGCGCGTGCCCGTCGTGGTCCGAGCGAGTGACGCCCGTCCGTTGAGCCCCCAGGAGCGTGCCCGGGCGGTGCAGGTCAGCGCGCGCCTGCACGCGGAACTCTCGCGTGCCGTGCGCCTGCTGCCCGAGGCCGCCCGCTCGCCCAGCGCGATGGCGCGGACGCTCTCGATCGCGCGCAACACCTGCCAGCGGATCATCCTGGCCCTGCAACTGTCCGACCAGGACCCCGCGGTCCTCGCCCGCGCGCCGGGCGTCGAGGGCCTGCGACAGTTCGCCGGCGCGATGATCGCCCGGGGCATGGCGAGCACCGACGCGGAGCTGCTCGACGCCGCGGTCAACCTCTTTGCCGGAGTGGTCTCCGACCTGGGCGGGAGCCACGCGAGGCTGATCGCGCGGATCGAGGCCGCCGCGCCGGCGCCCACGCCCAGCGCACCGGGCGGCGCGGGCGACGAGCGTGATCGCGCGGCACTCTTCGAGTGCGCCTCACGCGTCACCGGACGCCGCTGCGCCACGCAGTTCTCGATCAACGCCTACCGGCTCGCGCCCGAGGATCCCTCCATGCTCGAGCGCGTGATCGTCCACGGCATGCTCTCCTCGTCGAGCCACGAGGGCGGCATGCCCATGGTCATCAGCACGGGCGTGGTGGGTGAGGACTCCGAACTCCACGACCCGCACACGCTCGACGATCGCCCCGCGCGCGGCAGCACGCCCGACGTTTTTCTCCGGGAATTCACGACCCATCCGCTCCCCATGATCACCTCGTTCAGCGCACGCGGACGCATCCAGCAGGTGATCGATCCCGCCGCGTCGCCGTGCGATTTCGCGATGATCGATCACTCTCGACATCCGTTCATCGACGCGCGCACCGGCGGGCCCGGCCTCGACGGCGTGTGGGCGCTCATGAACTGCCCCGCGGCGGACCTCGTGCTCGACCTGTACCTGCACAAGCGCATCGAGCGGGCGTTCCGCGTCGGGCTCGACGCGCTGCTCTGGGCGCCCGATCTTCAGATCGACCCCGCGGAGCGTTGGATCCGGCGCACGCCCTCGCAGCCCGCGCTCGAGGCGATGGGCACGGGCATCGATCGCGCCGCGCACCCCGGGAGCCCGCGCCACGTCGAGATGACGCGCACGATGTTCGATCGCATGGGCTGGAGCCCGAGCGAGTTCGTCGGGTATCGCTGCGCGGTGCGCTTCCCGGTGTGGCGCGCGGGCTACTGCCTGCGCATGGATCCCGTGACGCGCGAGGAACTCGAGCGCGTGCCGCTGGCGTAAGGCGCCGGAAGCAATCGCCCGGGCTCGTACACTCGGCGCATGGCGCGCCGGAAGCACAACCGATCGCGGGTGATGGCGCTGCTCGCGCTGGTCCTGCTGTGCGCGTCGATCGGCGTTGTCGCGACGGGCGTGGGCGAACGCACGCCCGCCGTCCAGAAGCTCGCCGCGGGCGTCGCGGCACAGGGCGTCGTGCCGCGGACGGTCCGGGCGTTCCGCGAGTCGCCGCTGGCGGTTGGCCTCGCGGCGGGGAGTCTGGTCGTGCTCGGGCTGGCCGGGGTGAGCCGTGTGGGACGGGGCGGTCGGTAGGCCCGGGAATTCGCCCTCGAAATCCGCCCGACGGGGCCGAAATTGAGACTCAGTCTCAATAGTGCTACGCTCCCTCGTCGCGGCGGGCGGGTGCGGACCCGGCCCGGGCGACGCCGAGGAGCGTCCGCTTGGCAATGCTCGCTTCCATGCCCGACTCGATCCCCGAAATCACGACCCGCCGCGTCCCGCTCACCGAGGTGTCGCGGGGTTCGCGGGTGCGGGTGGACCTCGCGGGGCTGGAGTCGGACGACCGCGAGCTGCTGCGGGCGATGGGCCTGCGCCCCGAGTGCGTCGTCGAGGTCTGCCGCGTCGGCGAGCCGTGCATCCTCGAGGTGCGCGAGGGCTGCGGGGGCGGGTGCCGGATCGGGCTGTCGCGTCGTCTCGCGGATCGGGTGCTGACGGACGGCACGGGCGTCTGAGCGGAGGTCGCGTGGATGGGCGGCGCGGCTGGAACGCTCGCGAGCGTGCGCACGATCGCGCTCGTCGGCAACCCCAACGTGGGCAAGACGACGCTGTTCAACCGGCTGTCCGGGCTGCGCCAGAAGACGAGCAACTTTCCGGGAACGACGCAGGAGGCGCACGTCGGGGTGCTGTCGCGCTCGGGGCGTGAGGACGCGGCGCACGTCCGATTGATTGATCTGCCGGGCGTGTACGGGCTCGGGCTGGACACGTCGGAGAGCCGCGTGTGCCGCGGGGTGCTGGAGGGCACGCTCGCGCCGTCGGGCGAGCCGGCGGCGCTCCCGGACGCGGTGCTGATCGTGCTCGACGCGACGAACCTGCGCCGCAATCTCGAACTCGTGCGCGAGGCGTCGCGGTTCGGACGCCCGGTGGTCGTCGCGGTGAACCTGATCGACGCGGCGCGGCGCCAAACGATCCACGTGGACGCCGAACTGTTCGCAAGCCTGATCGGTGCGCCGGTGGTGCTCGTGAGTGCGCGCACGGGCGAGGGGCTGGGCACGCTGCGCGAGCTGCTTTCAACTGAGGACGCGGCGCGCCCCGCGGGCGTGGGCGACGAGGCCGGTTGGGCGGACGACGTCTACGCGCGGGTCGCCTCGGCCCGCGAGGACCGCTCGCGCGACACGATCACCGATCGCCTCGATCGCGCCTTCACGCACCCGCTGCTCGGGCTCGCATCGTTCACGGTCGTCATGACCGCGCTGTTCTGGGCGATCTTCCGCCTCGCGGCATATCCGATGGACTGGATCGACGGCGCGTTCGGCTCGCTCGGCGCATGGCTCACGGGCACGCTGCCCGGGGGATTGCTGTCAGAACTGCTCATCGATGGCGTAGTCGCGGGCGTGGGCGCGACGCTCGTGTTCCTGCCGCAGATCATGCTGCTCTCGCTGCTCATCACGCTGCTGGAGCAGACGGGGTACCTCGCGCGGGCGGCGTTCGTGATCGATCGGGTGCTGCGTCCGTTCGGGCTGCCGGGGCACGCGTTCGTGCCGCTGCTGAGCGCGCACGCGTGTGCCTTGCCGGCGATCATGTCGGCGCGGGGCGTGCCGGACCGGCGCGATCGGCTCGCGACGATCCTCGTGATCCCGTTCATGAGCTGCACCGCACGCATTCCGGTGTACGTGCTGCTCACGGCGCTGCTCTTCCCGGATCGCCCGGGGATGCAGGCGCTCGCGTTCACGGGGTGCTACGTGCTCGGGGTGTGCGCGGGGCTGTTGAGCGCGCTCGTGGCGCGCCGGACGATCCTGCGCGGGAAGAGCCGCGGGATGGCGCTCGAGCTGCCCGCGTATCGCGTGCCCGACGCGCGGACGGCGATCCTGACGACGATCGACCGCGGGTGGATCTTCCTCCGCAAGGCGGGAACGGTGATCCTCGCGATCTCGGTGGTGCTGTGGTGGCTCGGGACGTTCCCGAAGGTGGACCCGCCGGCGGAAGCGACGGAGCTGCGCGAGGTCGCGGACCGCGTGGAAGCGGGTGAGATCGTCCTGCTCGAGCAATCGGACGCGCCGCTCGAAGAACGTGCGAGCATGGACGCAGAAGGGATCCGCGCGGAGGCGGACGCGCGGGAGGCGTCGCACGCCGCACGGGCGAGCTTCCTCGGGCGGCTCGGCGTCTTCGTCGAGCCCGTGTTCGAGCCGATCGGTGCGGACCGCCAGTTGACCGTCGGCATCCTCGCGAGCTTCGCGGCACGCGAGGTGTTCGCGGCGACGATGGCGGTGCAGGTGCTCGGGCGCGACGACGCCGAGGGCGAGGGAACGTTCGCCGCGTTGGGGCGCGCGACGCGGGACGACGGCTCGCCCCTGTTCACGCCGGCGGCGAGCTGGTCGATGCTGGTCTATTTCGTGCTGGCGATGCAGTGCTTGCCCACGCTGGTGGTGACGGCCCGCGAGTCGGGCGGGTGGAAGTGGGCTGGCGTGCAGTTCGCGTGGATGACGATCGTGGCGTACGTGGGCGCGCTGCTTGCGTACGAGATCGCGTCGGCGCTGCTCGGCGGGGCGGGCGCGTGATGCCGTGGCGCGACTGGCAGTTCTGGCTCGTGTCGCTCGCGGCGGTGGGGGCGGTCGCGCTGTTCCTGCGTGCGGTGCTCCCGCGGAAGAAGAAGCGCAGGGTGCGGACGCAACTGACGATCAGCGCGGGCGCGAAGGATCGCGGGCCGGATCGTCCTTGAGATCGCTCTCTTCCGCCGATTCCTCGCCATCGAACTCGTCAAGGTCTTCGCCGTTCAGGTCGCTCTCGTCGATGGCGTCCTCGTCGTTCGAACGGAAGCCCCGCAGCGCGAACACCGCGCACGGCACGCCGATGACGAACAGGCCCACGATCGGAGTGCGTCCGCCAACGATGGGCGTTGCGTTCGTGATCGCCGCGCGGAGCTGGTCGATCGCCGCGAGGAGGAAGATCGCGAAGACGATTCCCGCGGCGGTGCGGAGCGCGGGCTCCATCAGGCGGCGCGACCACAGCGCGACGATCACCGCGAGGCAGAGGACCTCGAGCGTGAGGACGGTCATGGTCGCGGGCGGCGTCCACGCCGGCACGAGCGGGGGCAGCGCGAGCATGAAGATCGCGATCACGATGGTCAGGAGCAGCTCGATGCGTGTCGCCCTCCGCGGCCTGTCTCGTGGACGTGCGGAGCAAAGAAGATAACCGCGCACGGGGCGCACCGCACGCGGTGAGGAATCAGCGATTTCGGGGTGGAGCCCGTGCGATCGACCCGTGCTGCATTTCAGTGCCGCGGCGTTTCGCCCGTGCGCTTCGACCAGTTGGCGTCGGCCTCGGGCGTGCGGTCGGTGCTGGAATTGAGCCATTGCTTGCGGGTGTCGCCGAAGAGGCCGTCGTAGAAGACGTACAGGCGTCCGTCGTCGGTCACGATGTAGCTCTTGGGATCGATGTCGGTGAGGTCGTTCTCCGCCATCGCCCAGGCGCACCAGCCGCCGTACGCGGGCTCGTATCGCGTCGGGTTCTGGCGGAATCGTTCGGCGTTCTGCGCGCTGGCGAATCGGTAGTCGACGCCGCGGAAGGCGACCGTGCGTTTCTTGTCGCCCTTGGCGGGCCTGGAGCCGCCCTCGGGGAAGTAGGCGACGGGGTCGTAGCCCTTGAGCGCGAGGCGTTTGGACTCGAGGTTGTACGTGCCGGTGCTGCGCGAGAAGGCGCCAGTAAGGCGTGCGTTCTCGTCCTCGCCGGAGAAGGCACGCCAGTTCTTGATCGCATCGGGCACGTCACGATCGACCTGCGCGAACCACTCGTCGCGCGCGTCGTTGCTCGCGAAGAGGAAGAGCCGCCCCGCAACGATGGAGTACGACTTCGGGTCGATCTCCACGCGCTGGTCCCGGGCCATGGCCCGCGCGCACCAACCGCCAAATACGGGCTCGTAGCGGGCGGGATCTTTCTCGAACAACTCCGCGTGCTCCGCGGAGGCGAAGTGGTACGTGACGCCGCCGCGTTCGACCGCGTGCGCTCCCGAGCCGATCGCGGGGGTTCCGCCGCCCTCGGGGAAGTACGAGACGGGGTCATACCCAGCGATCGCGACGCCCGCGTCGGCGAGGTGGTACTTCTCGACGGGCCGCGAGTCGTCCTGCGCGAGCGCGATCCCGGTGAACGCCGGGAGGACCAGCGCGGCGAGGAACGTGGCGGCCGCCGCGCGGTGCGCGACTCTCCGGCGTGTCATTCAAATGCTCCCTGTGCCCGGGTTTGGAGCGGTGGGCGTGTCGCCATCGCGGGCTCCACTCGCTGCGGTTCCGTGCCCGGACCAACCCGGCGCGGCATCCGCGTATTCCCCGCTAGACTGATGCGATATGGCACTGACGCGTGACGAGATCACTGTTCGGGCGGCCCGCGAGCTGCGGGACGGGTACGTCGTGAACCTGGGGATCGGGATGCCCACGCTCGTGGCGAACCACATCCCCAGGGGCATGGACGTGTGGCTCCAGTCGGAGAACGGGCTCCTGGGCATCGGCCCGTTTCCGACCGACGCGGAGGTCGACGCCGACCTCATCAACGCGGGCAAGCAGACCGTCACCGCACGCACCGGCGCCAGCTTCTTCAGCTCGGCGGACTCGTTCGCGATGATCCGCGGCGGGCACATCGACATGTGCATCCTGGGCGCGATGCAGATCAGCCAGGAGGGCGACATCGCGAACTGGATGATCCCCGGCAAGATGGTCAAGGGCATGGGCGGGGCGATGGACCTCGTCGCGGGCGTCAAGAAGGTCGTCGTCACGATGGAGCACAACGCCAAGGACGGGAGCGCGAAGATCGTGCGCGAGTGCTCGCTGCCCCTGACCGGGCGCCGGTGCATCGACATGGTCATCACCGACCTGTGCGTGCTGCAGATGGATTACGACAAGCGCCGGTTCCGCCTCGCGGAGGTCGCGCCGGGCGTGACGCCCGACGAGGTTCGCCAGAAGACCGAGGCGGAGATCATCGTGGATCGCGAGCCGAAGGTGGTGGGGGCGTAGATTATGGCGAAGGAATCCAGCCGTCCCGGAAGGTGCGTGGTCACGAAGGTCGGACTCGTGATGCTGCTGCTCGGCATCCTGAGCGTGTGCGGCGTGCTGGTGGTCCAATGGTTCAAGACCGGATCGATCGCGCGCGGGGACGGCTTCCACGCGGGCCCGACGCTCGGTCTGGCGGTGCTGGTGCTCGTGCCCGCGTCGCTGCTGGTGCTCGTCATCGGCTCGCTCGTGGACTCCGCCCGCTACGGGCACTGGAAGAAGGCGAACAACGCGTAGGGGGCGAGCATGGCGATCTTTCGGGTGTCGGGTTACAACGCGCAGGGCGAGGTTGCGAGCATCGTTGTGGAAGCGGCGTCGGAGGCGGTCGCGCGGAGCGAGGCGGTGCGCCAGGGGCTCGTGAACACCACGCGCGTCGACGTGCTCAGCATCGCGCCCGACGAGGACGCGGTGGTCCGCGTGCCGAGGCCCACGCATGCGACGCGTCGGCCAGCGGCGTACGACCCGCTGCGTGATGCGCCCGTATGGACGATCGCGAAGGGCGTGTTCCTCGGGCTGCTCCTGTGGGCGATCTTTGTGTTTGCCCTGTGGCTGATGTTCGTGATCTTTGTGGGCGGACTCCTGCTCGGCACCCGGTAAGGACTATCCCAGCATCGACCTCAGCCGCTCCTTGAGCGTCAGCTCATTGAGATCGCTCAGCTCGCCCGCGTCGAAGAACAGCCCGGCGCACTTGGGGCACACGTCGAACTCCACGTGCTTCTGCGTCGGGTCGCGGTGCACGCTCATGTGCGCGCCGTCGCGCGGGCAGTCCAGCGGCTGCGGGCGCGCGTGCAGGGGCGTGGCGTCCGGATCGGTCGGCCCGCGGTCCAGTTCGCGGAGCAGCAGGCCCTGGGCCTTGCTCGCCTCACGGACGCGGGCCAGCTCGCCCGAGTCCAGCCAGATCCCGCCGCAGGACGGGCAGCGGTCGATCGCGATCCCGGCGATCGCGAGGCGGTCCATCGTGACGCCGTCGTTGGGGCAGGCGATGCGCGGGTCGGTGTCCATGCGGGGCTCCGTGTGGGCGTGCGGCGGGATCAGGTTATCGCGTTGCGCGTGGAACGGATGGGGCGTCGTGCCGATAGTGTCTCTCGTGCCAGACGACGAACGGACGCAGAACGGGTCGGGGCCGGGATTCGATGACCGGCATGGCAACGGTTCGCACGCCCGCCACGCCAACGGGGTGCGCCCCGGCTGGCCCCGGGCCGCGTCGCGCGAGGAGCGCGGGCTGCTGTTCGGCCCGGGCGGACGCGTCGAGGAAGCCCTGCGTGTGGGGCGGATCGCGCGAGAGTTCATCCGCGGGTTCCGGCGTCTGCACTTCATCGGCCCCTGCGTGACCGTCTTCGGCTCCGCCCGCTTCAAGGAAGACCACCCGTACTACGAGCTCGCCCGCGACGTCGGACGCCGCCTCGCGCACGAGGGCTTCGCGGTCATGACCGGCGGCGGCCCCGGAATCATGGAAGCGGCCAACCGCGGCGCGAAGGAGGCGGGCGGGCTCTCGCTCGGGTGCAACATCGAGCTCCCGATGGAGCAGCGCCCCAACCCCTACCTCGACCACTTCGTAGACTTCAAGTACTTCTTCGTGCGCAAGGTCATGCTCGTGAAGTACTCGTGCGCGTTCGTCGTGCTCCCGGGCGGGTTCGGCACGCTCGACGAATTGTTCGAGACCGCGACCCTCGTGCAGACCAAGAAGATCGAGCAGTTCCCCATCGTGCTCATGGGGCGGTCCTACTGGCAGCCCACGATCTCGATGATGCGCGACGTGATGGTCCGCGAGGGCACGATCAGCCCGGACGATGTGGACCTGATCCGCATCACCGACGACCCCGCCGAGGCGGTAGGGCTCGTCAAGACGATGGCCTGCCCGACGCCCTCGCGCAGGCCCACGGGCGTGCTGGGCGAGCGTGCGCCCACACGAGGCACGCCCACGCCGCCGATCCCCACGGGTCCCATCACCACGGAGGGGGCGGACAACGGGCGGGGCGTCTAGGCTGCGTGACGCGCGCGGGGCTGAAAGACTCGAACGGAGTGATCGGCGCTCGCGCGGGAGGGCACGCCCATGCACTGGTTCGATGCGCACCTTGACCTCGCCTACCTCGCCGAGTGCGGGCGCGACATGCACGCCGATCTCGACGACTGCCGCGGGCGGTACCTGCCCGCCGCGGTGACGCTGCCCTCGCTGCGTGACGGGGGCGTGCGCGCGTGCCTCGCGACGATCTTCACCGAAGCCATCCCCGATCCGAACGCGCCCGACGCCGAGAGCGGCGCGTTCGCGTATCCGCTGGGCGACGCGGGGCGTGCGTACGTCTGCGGCATGCGCCAGTTGAAACTCTACCAGGCGTGGGCCGCGGGCAATGCGATCGACCCGATGCCGATGCGTGGGGACGCGCGTTCGCGTGAGCTGCCGCGCGCGGGCGGGGCGATCGTTGCGGGCGTGCTGATGGAATGCGCCGATCCGATCCGCACGCCCGACGAATTGGACGCGTGGGCCGACGCGGGCGTGGTCGCGATCGGCATGGCGTGGTGGCGCGGCTCGCGCTACGCGGCGGGCAACGGCGCCGATCCGGATGACGCGGGCGCGGGCCTGACGGATATGGGGCGCGAGCTCGCGAAGCGCATGGACGCGCGGGGCGTGGTGCATGACCTCTCGCACCTCTCTCCCCGCGCAACGCTGCAACTGCTTGAAGCGACCGATACGTCGGTGATCGCGTCGCACTCGAACTGCCGGGCTTTGATGGCAGGACAGGACGCGCGGGCCGCCCAGCGGCACCTCGACGACGCGACCATCCGCGAGATCGCGCGGCGCGGCGGCGTCGTCGGCATCAACCTGCTCTCGGACTTCCTCGACCCGCGGATCCGCCAGGGTCAGCGCTCCACGATCGATAAGGTGTGCGCGCACGTCGAGCACGTGTGCGAGATCGCCGGCTCGCGGGCGCACGTCGGGCTCGGGTCCGACATGGACGGCGGGTTCACCGCGGACCGCCTGCCCGTGGGCATCGACACGCCGAGCGACCTGGACCGCATCGCCGACGCGCTCCGCACGCGGGGCTGGTCCGACGCCGACGTGCGCGGCTTCGCGTACGACAACTGGGCGCGGTTCTGGGGGCTCTCGCGGAAGCTCTGACGGGGGTCAGTGCGCGGCGCGACGGGCCGCCTCCGCGCGGCAGTGACCGCACCACGTCACGGGGTTGGACAGCTCGAACGCGCCCGCGGCGACCATCGGCTCCGTTCCGGGCGTGTCGAGCCGCGCCCCGCTCACGCCGTGCCGCGCTGGCGGCAGCTTCGCGAGCCGATCGAGCATGCGCGTCTTGTACGCCGGCGCGTTGAGCACGAAGTCCGGATTGTTCTGCGTGCCCGCGAACACGCCGCGGAGCAGCTCGTCGATGCGCCGGATGCGCGTCTCGCTGGTGGGATGCGTGCTGAGCCACTCGGGCGTCGATCCGGCCCCGGACAACTCGCCCAGGATCTGCATCACGCGGCGCTGCGCGGCGGGGTTCCAGCCCGATTCGGCCATGTATTGCATACCGAGCGCGTCGGCCTCCATCTCCTCATCGCGCCCGTAGCTCAGCATGACGACGTTCCCGCCCACCGCCAGCGCGGGCACGCCGTACTGGCCGTACTTGCGGAAGGTCGAGTCCTCATCCGCCACGCCCACTGCGACGGTGCCCGCGATCACGAGCGCGTTCAATCCGAGCTGCTGCGTCATGCGTTGCGCGCCGTGGCGCGCGATGACGTGCCCGACCTCGTGCCCCAGCACGCCCGCCATCTGCGCCTCGTTCTCGAGCTTGTCGGCCAGCCCGCGCGAGAAGTAGACCTGCCCGCCCGGGAGCGCGAAGGCGTTGAGCACCTGCGAATCCAGCAGCGTGTAGTTCCACTGCATGTCGGGGACCTTCGCGTAGGCCTGCTTGATCGCGGCGTCGGTGAGCTTGCGCCCGACCTCCTGCACATAGGCTTGCGCGACCGGATCGGGCGTCGCGCCGCCGAACTCCGCGGTCATCTGCGGGCCCGACTCCAGCCCGACCTGCTTGTCCCAGTCCCAGCCGAAGGCGGTCAGGCTCTGCCTGCCCGTCGCCGGGTTGGTCGAGCACGCCGGCAGCACGAGCGATGCCAGGGCGAGCGGGGCGATCGCCGCGAGTCGAACGAGCCAACGCGAGGCGAGCGGTCGGAACATCTGTCGCATCGTTCGAACTCCTAGGATCAGCGGCCCGGAGCACGGGCACGCGTGTGCCGGGCGCGCGCGTCCCGCAACAGACGATTATTCCCGCACCATGCCCGAGCCCACGACCAAGCACAGATCGACGCCCGCAGGAGCCGCCGCGAGCGCCAACGCCCCCGCGTGGAGCGCGCGAGACCTCGCCGATCCGCACGCCGCGGCGGACAAGGACGAGCGCGTGCGCCGCATGTTCGCGGCGATCGCGCGCTCCTACGACCTGAACAACCGCGTGCACTCGCTCTGGCGCGACCAGGCCTGGCGCCGCACGGCGGTGAAGGCGGCGGGCCTGCGCGGGGGCGAGCGCGTCCTGGACTGCGCCTGCGGCACGGGCGACCTGACGCAATGGTTCGCCCGGCGCGGCGCGGGCGAGGTCGTCGGGCTCGACTTCACGCCTGAGATGCTCGACCTCGCGCGGGCCAAGCAGACGCGCCCGCGCTCGCAGGGGCTGACTGACGAGCAGGCGTCCCGGATCACGTACGTGCAGGGTGACGCGATGAGCCTGCCCTTCGACGACGCGTCGTTCGACGTGGTCTCGATCGCGTTCGGCATCCGCAACGTCAAGGAGCCCGCGCGGGCGGTCGCGGAGTTCGCGCGGGTGCTCCGCCCGGGCGGGCGGCTGGTGATCCTGGAATTCACGCGGCCCGCCAATCCGGTCGTCCGCGCGTTCAATGCGCTCTATTGCGAGCGGATCATGCCCGTGACCGCGACGCTGATCGCCCGCGACACCAGCGGCGCGTACCGCTATCTGCCAAGGTCCGTGTCGGGATTCATGTCCCGCGACGCGCTCGAGGCCGAAATGGCCCGCGCGGGCTTTGCGCAGGTCCGATCACGCTCGCTCTCGCTCGGCATCTGCGCGTGTTATTCGGGCGTGCGCACGGACCGCGCGTCCGCGTAACCACGCCGATCCCCCCGCGAAAACACCCACCATCGTGCGAAAAACGCACCGCCCCCGTTTTGCGTGCATCCGAGCGGGCGGGCTCGATAGACACCCCGCGTTCGCCGTGGTGGCGGGCGGCCGCCCCCAGGTGGGCTGACAGCCGAACGACGTGCAGTGGGAGACGCACAGCAATGAATCAGGACATCCTCATCGAACGCCTCTACGAGGCACTGATCACGGGCGACCGCACAACCGCCCGGCGCGTGGTGGACGACGCGACGCGCCAGGCCGAAGAGGTCGAGCCCGAACGCGTGGTCACCGACCTCTTCTGGCCCGTCTATGAGATGGTGGAGCGACTGCACCGCCAGGACCAGATCGAGCGCCTGAACTATCAGATGGCGACCCGCATGCTCCGCGTGCTCGTCGACCAGCAGGCCGCCCGCTTCGAGCGCGACGGACGCCTCCGCAAGACCGTCTTCGCCTGCTGCGGCCCCAGCGACGCCGACGAGCTCGGCGCACAGATGGCCGTCGACCTGCTTGAGAGCGCGGGGTACACCGTGTGCTTCGCGGGCGGCGGCATCGCGGCCGACGAGATCGTCTCCCGCGTGCAGACCGACCAGCCCGCGTCGCTCGTGATGTTCGCCTCGGCCCCGGGCGACCTTCCGGGCATCCGCCAGATCATCGACTCGCTCCGCGAGATCGGCGCGTGCGAGGGCACGCAGGTCGTCGTGGGCGGGGGCGTCTTCAACCGGGCCGAGGGCCTGGCCGAGGAGATCGGCGCCGACCTCTGGGCCAGCAACCCGCTGGAGCTGGTCGACCTCATGACCGCCAAGCCCGCCCAGCGGCACGCCCGCAACACCCGCTCGCGGGGCAAGCGGCTCGCCGCCTGATCGGACCACTGCAACCCACCGGGCAGCGCCCGCGGACCATTCCGCGGGCGTTGTCGCGCGCACCGCGTGTTCGTGGTGTGTTTGGGCGTGATTTCACTGCAACGCCACACCGGGGGTGCGGTAGACTCGCACGTGGAGCCCCCCATGGGGCGGTACTCAGGAGTCCGGATGACCCGCGAGGAAGAAGCCATCCACATCGAGCTTGCCTGCGCGGGCGATCGGCACTCGGCCGAGCTCTTCATCCGGGCCCACCAGCGCTCGCTGTACGCGTACATCCTGCGGATGTCGGGTCGCCCCGAGGTCGCCGAGGACATCGTGCAGGAGGCGTTCGTGCGCGTGCTGTCGAACCTCGACCGGTTCGACACGCAGTACCGCTTCAGCACGTGGCTGTTCACGATTGCGCGCCGCCTCTACATCAACGCGATGCAGAAGCACAAGCCCTCGTCCGCGGGCGACGCGACGGAGGGCTGGTCGGCGTCGTCACGCCGCGGCAGCTTCGAGTCGTGGTCTCCCTCGAGCGAGACCGAGCCCGAGGTCCGCGACGTCCTGCAGCGCGCGATGATGCGTCTGAGCGAGGAGCAGCGCGAGGTGCTCGTGCTGTTCCACCAGCTCAACTGGCCCATCGCGCTCATCGCCCGCCACGTCGACATCCCCGAGGGAACGGTCAAGAGCCACCTGCACCGCGGGCGCCGGCGTCTTCGCGCGATCATCGAGGCGGACGAGCGTTCTTCGCGCGTCGTCGGCGATGCGATGGGGCTTGCCGTCGGGATGGTGGGGGAGAATGGCGAGGACGATTTCGGGGGGGACGAATCGTGAGCACGGACCGGGGAAAGGCGCGTGGGGACGACGTCCCGCTGGATCAATTGATCCAGTCCATGTTCGATCGCGATCTGCCATTGGATGTACGCGATCATCTCTTTGAAACGCTCGAGCACGATCCCGGCGCGGCGCACGAGGCGGCCCGCACGCAGCGCGTGCTCTCGCTCCTCGCGGGCCCGGTGCCGGGCCCCGACCTGTCGAGCCCGATCCTCGATCGCCTTGAGCGTTCAGGCGTGATCGTTTCGCGTCGCACGCGACGCTCCGTCACGATGTGGCGCGCCGCCGCGGTCGTGGCCCTGGGCGGCGCGGCGGTGACGATCGCGATGATCCAGCGCACCGCGCCCGACGCCGTCGGCATCCGCTCGCCCGGCGCACCGCTCGCGGGCGTCGCGGACGCGGGCGAGCAGGTCGGCGCGAGCGCCGCCGGCGCGATCGGGAGCGTCGTGGCGCGGGTGTCGAATGAGCGTTCTTCGGAGCGTGTGTCCGAGCGCAAGTCGATCGTGCCGCCGGAGCGCGCGGTGCTGGCCTCCCGCCTTCCCGCGGACCGCCTGGTCCGCACGATCGACGTGGACCGCTCCCTCGCAACCCCGAGCGGCACGGGCTCAGCGCCGATCCCGCCCGACTGGCGCATCGAGCGTGCGGCGGGCGCGCCCTTGGCGTGGGCCGCCCCGACGCCGGACTCATGGACGCCCGTGCTGTCGACCTCCTCGCCGAGCGCCGTCCCGCCGGTCGATCTCAGCGTTGAGCCCCAGCTCATGCCCGTCCTCGGGCAGGTCGGGGGCGTCTGGTTCAGTGCGGACGACGCCTGGCGGCACGGCATCCTTCGCCCCCGTAGCGAGGCGCCGCGCCGTTAGGATCTGGCATCGGTCCTCGTCTTCGGGGTTCGCACTCGGATCGGTCCGTTCTTGAACCGCGGCGGCACCGCGCCGCGTGGGGTGTACGTGCGTTATTTCCTCCGAGCATCCTGGATCCCGGCGTGCGTCGCCATGGCGTTCATGCTGCTCGGCGTTGCGCCTCGCGCGCACGATTCGCACGACGCCCGCCACGGGGACGCCCCTTCCAATGACGCCGCCCCGGACGACGCGTGGCTCGCGTGCATCCCCGCCTCCGCGCACGCGGCGGTCCACGCCCGGGGCCTCGCCCGCGAGCGCACGCCCGATCTCGAACGCGCGTTCATGGGCGCGCTCGGAGAGATCCCCGACGCCGCGGCGCTGCGTGACGCGTGGCTTGAGCTCGCGCGCGCCCTCGAGCTCGATCCGCACGAGGCCTTCGACCGCGTCCTCGGCGACGAGGCGACCCTCTACGTGCGCGACTCAGGCCAGTGGGCCCTGCTCACGCGGATCGACCGCGCGATCGAGTCGCGCATCCGCGAACGCCTCCGCCCCGCGCTCCGCGATCGCGTGCAGGGATATCCGGTGCTCGCCGTGGGCGCCGGACGCGTGGAGCTGGTCCCGATGCCCGACGAGTCGGGCGTGGTGATGCTCATCGCGCCCTCGGGCGCACGCTCGCTCTCGCGCGAAGTGCTGGAGGATCGCCGCACCGAGCGTGCGCCGGTGAACCCTCCGCGTCTGCACGGTGCGGCGAACGCGCAGGGGGCACCGCTCGCCTCCGTCTTCGTGCGGGGAACGGGCACGCCCATGATCGCCGAGGTCCGAACCCTCCAGGACGGGCTCGAGCTGCGTGCGGCGATCGAGGCTCCGCGCATGGATGCGGCGCGACGCCCGCTCGATGCGCAGGCGCTGCTCGTGCTCTCGTCGCTCGAACGCGACGCGTCGTGTGCCATGGCGATCGCGACCCGTGGCGACGTCGTCGCCCGCCTCGGCCTCTGTCCCGGGCCCGACACGCTGCGTGTGATCGATGGTCGCGCCGTCGAGCGGCTCATGAGCGGCTGGGCCGCATGGTCGGGCCCTCTCCTGGTCGCGTGCGTGGATCCTCCGCGTGAGGGCGGCGAGCCCGCACACGCACCGCGCGGGATCGCGTTCGCCTGCTGGGTCGACACGCTCGAGCCCGAATGGCTCAACGCGTACAGCGAGTGGATCGCGTCGTCGGCGGAGATCGCGTTCTGGCCACGGGTCGCCGGGGATCGCCCGCGTGTCGGTGCGTGCGAGGTCGCGGGGATGAATGTCGCGACGATCACGGATCGCGGCGTCTGGGGCGCGCGCGATCCGAACGATCCTCGCTCGCGCGGACGCCGCAGCACCGCATGGGGCCTCGAGCCCGCCCCGACCGGACGCGAGGCCTGGTGGTTCGGGTCGATTGAGTCCCCGGTCATCGAGCAGGACGGCGCCCCGCCCGTCGCGGCGTGGGCCCGTGAGCGGATGGCCCGCGCGCTCGCGTGGACGACGCCGACCGTCGCCGCGGATTCCGGCGTGCTCATGCGAGGCTTCGCGGAGCCCGCGCGGCTTGCCCGCGACTTCGCCGGGCCGGGCGCCTCGCTCGGCCTGCTCCGACCCTTCGAGCGGGTCTCGTGGGAGGTGACGGCGTCGGGCGAGGGCGTCGTGCGCATCGAGGCCCGGGGCGAGTTCTCGCCGGCGCGCTGAGTTCGCGCCTTGACGTAGACTGCGCGTGCATGTCGATCCGTCAGAAGCTCACGATCCTCCTGGTGTGCCTGGCCTCCGCGCCGCTCGTCGTCGTCGCGTGGCTGGAGATCCGCGCGACGCGCCGCTTCGGCGAGCAGGTCGCGGTGCGTCTCGAGGAGACGCTCCGCCGGAACGCTTCCGCGCAGCTCGAGCGTCTGGTCGTGGATCAGAGCGGGCTGCTCTCCGACGCGGCGCGCCGGGTCGATCTGGCGATCCGCTTCCAGGCCGAGCAGGTCGCGCGTGCGCTCCTGCGACCATCGCGCTCCGACGTCCCGCTCCTCACAGCGGACGACTTCGACGCGGGGCGCGTGCCCGAGACGCAGATCACCTTCGATCCGCGCTTCGAGCGGGTGGGCGACGACGGCAAGATGCACCCCCGCCCCATCAGCCTCGCGCGCCACAGCATCGCGTTCTGCCCGGGCGCGGGCGATGACGCCCGCCGCGACGCGCAGCGCTTGACGGGGCTCGGGGCCGCGTTTGCGCGGGTGCGCTCGGGCGTGAACGACCTCGTCACATGGCAATACGCGACGCTCGCGACGGGCGTGCACGCGGTGTATCCGGGGCACGGCGGGTATCCGCCCGGGTTCGACGCGCGCGAGCGTCCGTGGTATCGGGCCGCGGTCGAGCAGCGGGACGTGCAGTGGAATGTGCCGATCATCGACGCCGCGACGGGGCAGCTCGTGATCACCGTGTCCGCGCCGATCGAGGGCGATCCGGGCGAGATCGTGGGCGCGACGGGCATGGACATCCCGGTGGTGGACATCGTTCGCCACGTGGACCTGCCCGCGAACCTCGCCGAGGCGGCCCGCGTGCTCCTCGTCACGCATCCGAACAAGCTGTCCGAGGTGAACGCGCTACCGATCCTCGCCTCGCGCGATTACACGACCGGCGGCGCGACGTGGGACACGCCCATCACCCTCGCCCTGCTTGGGAGCGAGGACGCGGGCTTCGCGTCGCTCGTGAACGACCTCACCGACGGGCGTGCGGGCGTGCGCACCATCACCGACAAGGGCGAGCGGACGCTGTGGGCCTACGCGCCCGCCGACAGCGGGCGCACGTGCCTGATCGTCATCGTGCCCGAGCGGGTCGTCGTCGCCGCGGCGGACATCGCACGCCAGCAGGTCGACGAGGCGTTCCAGCGCAAGGTCGTCACGCTCGCGAGCGTTGCGGCGGGCGTGCTGATCGTTTCGGCGGTCGTTGCCGTGGTCGCGGGCGGGCGCGTGACGGGCCCGGTGCGTCGGATCACGCGTGCGGCGCAGCGCGTCGCCGAGGGCGACCTCGAAGCGCGCTCCGACGTGCAGTCGCGCGACGAGCTGGGCGTGCTCTCCCGTGCGATCGACGAGATGATCCCCAAGCTGCAGGAGCGGGTGAAGCTCGTCGATTCGCTGCAGATGGCCCGCGAGGTCCAGCAGCACCTGCTCCCCTCCAGCGCCCCGGCTTTGAGTGGGATCGACGTCGCGGCCAGCAGCAGGTACTGCGACGAGACCGGGGGCGATTACTACGACTTCCTCCGCGTCGCGCAGGTCGATCCGGGCGGCATCGCGCTCGCAGTGGGGGACGTCACCGGGCACGGGATCGCGGCGGCGCTGCTCATGGCGGGCGCTCGCGCCATGATGCGCGTCCTGAGCACCACCGAGCATGATCCCGCCGGGCTGCTCGCGCGCCTCAACGAGGGCATGGTCGCCGACACCGAGGCCGGGCGGTTCATGACGCTCTACTACCTCTCGATCGACGCGAGCACCCGCGTGCCGCGCTGGTCCAGCGCCGGGCACGATCCCGCGATCACCTTCGATCCCTCCACCGGCCAGTTCGGCGAGCTGGGCGGGACCGACGTCCCCCTCGGCATCGAGCCCGGATGGAAGTTCACCGACCACCAGCGCGAGCCGCTCCGCCCGGGGGAGGTCGTCGTCATCGGCACCGACGGCATCTGGGAGCAGCGCAACGCCGCGGGCGAGATGTTCACCAAGAACCGCCTGCGCGAGGTCATCCGGGCCCACGCGCACGAGCCCGCGGCGAGCATCGTGGGCGCGGTGCACGCGGCGGTCGAGGCCTGGCGGGGCGAGGTGCCGCAGAGCGATGATGTCACGCTCGCGGTGGTGCGGATCGTCGCGTGAGCGATACCATCCCCCGATGCGTCAGGTCACGCTTATCACCACCGGCGGAACGATCGAGAAGGTCTACGACGAGCGGACCGGCTCGCTCGAGAACCGCCGCTCGATCGTGCGGCGCATGCTCGCCCGCCTCCGCCTGACGGACACCAGCGTGTCGATCGTCGAGCTGATGTCGAAGGACTCGCTCCACCTCACCGAGGCGGACCGGGCACGGATCGTCGAGGCGGTCCGCACCTTTGGCGGCTCGCCCGAATACCCCGCCGACTGTGCGGGCATCGTCATCCTGCACGGGACCGACACGCTCGAACGCACCGGTGAGAGCCTCGCGAAGGAGTTTCCCACCCCGCGCGTGCCGATCGTCCTGACCGGGGCGCTCCGTCCGTATGAGATGAAGCGGTCCGACGCGCTGCAGAACCTCACCGAGTCCATCTTCGCCGCTGGTACGCTGACGCCGGGCGTTTACTGCGTCGCGCACGGGCGGGCGCTCCAGTTCCCGGGCGTGGTGAAGGACCGCGAGCGCGGGACGTTCGTGCGCGCCGGCGAAGCCAAGTAACCGGTGAAACCAAGTAATCGGCGAAGCCAGGCAAGTATCCGGCCAAGATGAATCGCCAGGCCAAAACGAAAAACGCTCACCGCATCAGCCGTGAGCGCTTCGATTGCTATTGACGATTCGGGCCCGATCAGCCGGCGATCGACGTGATCTTCACGCTCGTGTAGCGCTGGCGGTGGCCCGTCTTCCGCTGGTAGCCCTTCTTCGGGCGGAACTTGAAGATGTGCACCTTGTCGCCCATCACCACCGGCTCGACGATCTCGCCCGTGACCTTCGCGCCCTTGACGAACGGCGTCCCGACCTTGGCGCTCCCGCCCTCGGGCCCGACCACGAGCACGCGGTCGAACGTGATCGCCTTGCCCGCCTCGGCGCCGCCGCCCTCGATCAGGTCGACGAGGATGACCTCGCCCTGCTCCACACGGCGCTGACCGCCCGACTCTTCGATGATGGCGTACATGCTCGCTCCATGCCCCAGGGTGCGGGGCGCCACGCCGGGAGTGCGTCGGGGCGGGCCCGGAGGCCCGGCTTGAACCCGTCCGGCGGTGGGGTCGTGATGGTAGACCGCCCCCGCGACGTTTCCCACTGTTCATGGCGGCGGGATCTGATCGGATCCCGAACGATGGTCCTCGCTTCCAGCCCCGGCACCGCCCACTGGCGACTGCGCGGCGTACTCCGCCATTACCATCCCCGCCCACGATGGCGCGCCGGCGTGTTTCCGATCGCGGCCGTCGAACCTTGGGCAGGAGTGTCCACTTTGAACCGCTCGATCCCGTGGCCCGTCGTTCTCGCCTGCGTCGTCGGATGCGTCTCTTGGATCACGAGCCGGGCGCACGCCCAGACGCCCAGGCCCAACATCGTCCACATCGTCGCGGACGACCTGGGCTGGGAGGACGTCGGCTTCAACGGCTGCTCGGACATCAAGACGCCGAACCTCGACGCGCTCGCCGCGGGCGGCGCACGACTCACGCATTTCTACGTGCAGCCGATGTGCACGCCGACGCGTGCGGCCCTGATGACCGGGCGATACCCGTTCCGCTACGGGCTGCAGACCGCGGTGATCCCCTCGGTCTCGAGCTACGGGCTCGCGACGGACGAGTGGCTCATGCCGCAATGCCTCAAGGCGGCGGGGTACACGACCGCGATCATCGGCAAGTGGCACCTGGGCCACGCGGACAAGACGTACTGGCCCCGCCAGCGCGGGTTCGATTACCAGTACGGCGCCATGATCGGCGAGCTCGACTACTTCACGCACTCCGAGCACGGCGTGCTCGACTGGTACCGCGACAACGAGCCCGTTGTCGAGGAGGGGTACACGACGACCCTGCTCGGCGCGGACGCCGTGAGGCTCATCGAGCACCACGACACCGCTACGCCGCTCTACCTGTACCTCGCATTCAACGCCCCACACACGCCCTACCAGGCGCCGCAGGAGTACATCGACCGGTACTCCGGCATCAGCGATCCCACGCGCCGCACGTACGCCGCGATGGTGACCTGCCTCGACGACGAGGTGGGGCGCGTCATCGCCGCGCTCGAGGCACGCGGCATGCGTGAGAACACCATCATCCTGTTCCACAGCGACAACGGCGGAACCCACAACGCGATGTTCGCGGGCGTGATGGCCGACATGTCGAACGTCAGGATTCCCTGCGACAATGGGCCGTACCGCGACGGGAAGGGCTCGCTCTACGAGGGGGGCACCCGCGTCGCGGCGTTCGCGAACTGGCCCGGACACATCCGAGCGCAGAACGTGGACGGGCTGATCCACGCCGTGGACGTCTACCCGACCCTCGCCGCGCTGGCGGGCGCTCCGACGTCAGAGTGCAAGCCGCTCGACGGGCACAATGTGTGGGGCGTGCTCTCGCGCGGGGATGCTTCGCCGCGGGATGAGATCGTGTACAACATCGAGCCGTTCCGCGGCGCGGTCCGGCGGGGCGATTGGAAGCTCATCTGGCGCACCATGCTGCCGTCGGGCGTCGAACTCTTCAACGTCAAGAGCGATCCCTCCGAGCAGCATGACGTCGCGGGCGAGCACCCCGACGTGGTCGCGCGGCTCCAGGCGCGGATCGAATCCCTCGCCCGCGAGGCCGCGAAGCCGCTCTTCCTCGTCGACCAGTTCGACGTCGTCATGACGAACATGCAGGGCGAGCCGGTGCTGCCCATCGAGGACGGATACCCGGGCGACTGACGCGGTGGGCAAAGGCGCATGCCCGAGGCCTCACCCGGCCAGAGTCGCCTTTGGACGCACGCATCCGGGCGGTACGCTCTGTCCTGATCCAGCCCCGAGGCCGATGCGGATCGGTTCGATGGCGTCCGATCGAACGATCAGCCGGGGCCGATCTCCGGAGACGTTCCATGCGCCGCCTTTCCCCGCTTTGCCTTGTGCCGCTCGCCGCCCAGCTCGCCTCGGCCCAGCCCGGGTCTCCGCCGAACGTCCCCCTGAGCCCCGGCTCGGTCGGGCAGGCCCCGCAGGTCAGCTTCGAGCGTGCCGAGGACGGCGCGACGCTGATCGTGGTCCCACCCATGGCGCAGATGGCCGCTCCAATCGTCATCCAGGCCTCGGGGCTGTATCGCCTGACCGGGAACGTCGTCATGACGGGCGACGCTTCCGCCTTCGTCATCGATCGTGCGAACGTCACGCTCGACCTCAACGGCTTCGTCATCGTCGGCAAGCGCCAGACCCAGCACGGCATCCGCGTCTCGGGCGTGCGCTCGGCCATCGCGATTCGCAACGGCGTCATCCGCGACTTTGCCGATGGCATCAATCTGACGAACTGCCTGAGCGCCCAGCTCTCCGACCTGATCATCGAGACCTGCAACGGCGATGGCGTTGAATCCACCGACTCGGTCAGCGTGAAGGGATGCACGTTCCGGAACAATCAGGGGTACGGTGCGAGCGTCGGACCGTCGTCTCGCGTCTCGGACTGCATCGCGATCTTCAACAAGATCGGCGGGATCGCCGCGGCGTCGGACAGCATCGTCAAAGACTGCGTGGCGAATGACAACACCATCTACGGCATCGCGTGCGGGCCCGGCGTGCTCGTGCTCGACAGCGTCGCATCACGGAACGGCAACGCGGGCATCTTCAGCGACGACAACGTCGTTGTGAGCCGAGCCGCGGCGAACAGCAACACGATCCGCGGCATCAACGCGGGACCGGCGAGCGTGATCGCCGAGTCCTCGATTCACACAGCTCAGTCGTTCGGCATCTATTGCGATTCCGGCGTGGTCTGGGCGTCGTCCGCAGCGTCGGTCGGTGGCGCGGGCATCGCGCTCGTCAACTCGCTGGGCTCGGCCGTCGAGGCGAGCTCGTGCGGCATCGGGGTCGGGGCCGATGGACGGAGCCGCGCTCAGAATGCGCTCGCCACTTCCAGCACACTCGGGGTATTCGTCGCTGGCTCGGGAAAGGACCTCAGTTCGTACAACAATAACGGGAGCGGCATCCTCGCCACGTCCGGCGGCATCGTCACCAACAGCATCGCTCGATTCAACTCGCCGAACTACGAGGTCGACCAGGGCAGAATCGGAACGGTCCTGACATTCTCTCCCGGCTCGTTCAGCACCACCAACCCCGCGTTCAACCACGAGTAGGCCCGCTCAAGGCGTCCGCACGGAACAGATCCGGGCGCCATTTCTGGTTCGCTCGGCGTGGATGGGCCGACGGAGTTGCCAACGCGAGGGCGTCCGGCGTGATCGGTCCGCCCCGCGCTGGAGGCCGCCCATGCTCGCGAGACTGAGTTCGTTCGTTGTTGCCGCCGTGGTCGGATGCCTGGCGAGCGTCGCGCCCTGCCAGCCCGCGCTGGGCCCCGCCAGCGAGGCGGCCGCTCCCCCCGCACGGTTCGAGGCCGCGCCCGACGGGGCGATGCTCATCGTCCCCCCGATCGAGCCGATGGTGCAGCCCATCCGCATCGAGGCCTCGGGCCTCTACCGCCTCGCGGGCAACATCGTGATGGCGGGCGACGCGTCCGCGCTCCTGATCGAGAGGGCCAACGTCACGCTTGACCTCAACGGCTACGTCATCGTTGGCACCCGGGGCGCCGCGCCGGGCATCTCCGTCGTGGGCGTGCGGTCCGCGATCACGATCCGCAACGGCATCGTCCGCAACTTTGGTGATGGGATTGTCCTCGTCGACGCTCTCTCCGCTCGCGCGGACGGCCTGATCATCGAGACGAACGTGCGCCATGGCATCTTCTCAAGCCGGTCGGTCATCGCCGAAGATTGCATCCTCCGTGGCAATGGCGGCTGGGGCATGCTGCTTGGCCCGTCCTCGCGTGCTTCGCGGTGCACGGCCACAGCGAACACGGTCGGCGGCATCTCGACCGGCACGGACTCGATCATCGAGCGCTGCATCGCCTCGGGCAACGCCGGTCCCGGCATCGACGCCCTCTCGACGGCGCTGGTGCTCGACAGCGTCGCCTCGGGCAACGGAGCCAACGGAGTTCTCGTGCGGGCCAACGCGGTCGTCAGCCACGTCGTGACCCGCGGGAACCAGTCCAACAACATCGAGGCTCATGAGGGCAGCGTCGTCGCCTTCTCGGGCGCCGCGGAGGGAAGCCTGCAGGGCATCGCGATGCTCCGAGGCGTCGTCTTCGCATCGTCGGCGTCCAACAACCAGACGTACGGAATCGGCCTGGAACACAGCTGTGGCGAGCTGCTCGCGGCGTTCCAGAACCAGGTCGGGGTGTACTCGAGCATCTACGCGAGCGTGGACGGCATGGTCGCGACGCAGAACACCATCGGACTCCAGACGTCCGGGCCCGCGTCCGGTGTGCGAGCCTGGCTCAACACGACCGGCATCGACGTGGACAGCAGCGCCGTGGTCACGAATTCTGTTTCCCGCCTGAACAATTTCTCGAACTACTTTCCCTCGGGCGGCAAGTTCGGCAGCATTCTGGCGGAGTCCTCGGGTGCCTTCACGACGACCAACGCCGCCTTCAACCACTGATCCGCACCGATCCACACCCCGGTCGTTCGCGTGACGCTTATGCGCTCGGCGGCACCGGCTCGCGCGATGCGGCCCGCTTCGCGCGTGTGTGCACGAGGATCGCGATGAGGCCGGCAACGATCGCGATCGCCCACACCGCGGCCCCGCCCACGAGGATGCGCAGCATCCACGCGAGCGAGCGGACGAGGGTGTCGATGCCGTCATGCAGCGCTTCGTTCATGAGCGCGAGCGTGCCCGGCGTGCTCTTGGGGTTGGTCTCCCGACCGACAGGCCGGATCGTCACCGCGATCGTCGCGAGCGAGACCTCGCGCGTCGCCCGGTCGCGCTGTGCCGCGAGTCGCTCGATCCGCTCACGAACGCCGTCGAGCGAGCGGCGCAGCGTGAGCACGTCGCCCAGGTCGGCGTCCGATCGCTCGCGGAGCAGGCGGAGGAGCTCCTCCTCAATGCGGGTTTCGTTGCGCAACCGCGCGTCAAGGTCGAAGAGCTGATCGGTGACGTCGGTCCCCGTGACGGCCTCGCTTTCCACCTCGCCCAGCGTGCGCAGCGCGTTCATCGCCTCGCCGAGCCGACCCGCCGCCACACGCAGGATCAGCTCCGCCTCCGCATTCTCGCCCGAACCGCGCAGCGACGAGTCCTGCACGAACTCGCCCAGCGCCTCGGTCACGAGCATCGACGCGGACAGGAACGACGAACGCACGTCGTCCGAGCGGAGCGTCATCGTCGCGCGACGCACGATCTGCCGTGCATCGCTCGCATTCGGAGTGGCGGCAGCATCGAAACCACCCTCGCCTGAGATCTCGGCAGGCTGCGCTTCGAAAGCAGGGCCGGATACCCATTGCAGGTCCACTCCCGCGACGGGAAGGCGTTCGGAAGCGGGCGCGGAAGCAACCGGTGGTTCCCGCATCGATTCTTGCACGCGTATCCCGCGGCTCACGTTCCGAGCGCTGCCAAGGGAGGGCAACAGCATGACAAGGAAGACCCAAAGGACGGTCGAGACCACGCCCACCTCGATGATGGAACGACGCAGTGACCTTCTCTTTGCGCGCGGGGCGACCCCGTCGCGCGGCACGGATCGACCGTGCGTCGTGTCGCGTCCCTCCAGCGCCGCGCGCCAGAGATCGCTCGCCGTCGCGGAGGGCGCCGTGAGCGAGGCAAGCACCGCGTCGAGTTCGTGCGTCGGCCCTGTCATGGCGTTTCCTCCTCTCCGAGTCGGGAGCGCAGCACAACGAGCGCCGCGTGCAGGCGTGACTTCAGCGTGCCCATCGGGATGTCGAGCACCCGGGCCGCCTGCTCGTGCGACAGCCCCCGGTGGTAGCAGAGCAGGACGATCAGTCGCTGCGCATCGCTGAGCGCCTCGAGCGCGTCACGAACGCGCCCGTCCTCATCAAGCCCCCTCGTTCCGCCGGGCGACAACCCCGGATCGCTCGATCGTTCCACGCCATCCAGCGTGCCGTTGACGCCCATGACCGGCTCGCGCCTCGCCCGCAGGTCGTGGCACCGGTTGATGACGATCCGATAGAGCCACGTGCGAACGCTCGATCGCCCTTCGAACGAGCCGGCGTACCGGATCACCTTCGTCCACGCGTCCTGCACCGCCTCGCGGGCCAGGTCGCCCCGCCCGCCCAGCAGGCCCGTCGCGAGCCCCAGGAGCGGCGCCTCGTAGCGTGCCGCCAGTTCGCCGAGCGCGTCGCGATCGCCCCGCGCGAATCGCCGGAGCAGATCACCATCCTCGTCCTGCACGTGGTTGCGGGTCGTCGTCACGCGGCCTCCGTACACGGAGTTGGACCGCCCGACCCGCCATCCGGTTCGCGCCGTTGTGACGAACGGGTGATTTCCCGCCTACACCCCTGCCGCGGCCTTGTCCTTCGCCTGACGCTCCGATCGGCGCCGTGCGCCCTCGTCGAGGATCCGCTTGCGCAGGCGGATGCTCGTGGGCGTCAGCTCCACCAGCTCGTCGTCCTCGATGTACTCGATGCACTGCTCGAGCGACATCTTCCGCGCGGGCTTGAGCGTCACCGTCGCTTCCTTGCTCGCCGCACGGATGTTCGTCAGCGGCTTCTCACGCGTGATGTTCACCGGGATGTCATTGTCGCGGTTGTGCTCGCCCACCACCTGCCCGGCGAACACCTTGTCGCCCGGCGTCACGAACAGCACGCCCCGGTCGTGCAGGCCCTCGCACGCGAAGAACGTGACCTGTCCGGTCTCCGTCGCGATCATCACGCCCGCCGACCGCTCGGGCCGCTCGCCCGTCTCGGGCACCCAGCGCTCGAACCGGTGGTGCATCAGCGCCTCGCCCTGCGTCGCCGTCAGGATGCGACCGCGCAGCCCGATCAGCGCCCGGCTCGTGATCTCGAACAGCATGTGCGTGACCGTGTCGCCGCGAGGCTCCATCGTCTTGAGCTCGCCCTTGCGCCCGCCCACCAGCTCCATCACCCCGCCCACGCTCTCGTTGGGCGTGTCGACCACCAGCGTCTCGAGCGGCTCGTGCAGCACGCCGTCGATCTCACGCATGATGACCTCGGGGCGTCCGATGGACATCTCGAAGCCCTCGCGCCGCATGGTCTCGAGCAGGATGCCCAGGTGCAGGATGCCGCGCCCCGAGACCAGGAACTCCTCCGCACCGCGCCCCGGCGCGACGCGGAGCGCGACGTTCTTCTCCAGCTCCTTGTTCAATCGATCGCGGATCTGGCGGCTTGTGACGTAGTCGCCCTCCTGCCCCGCGAAGGGGGAGTCGTTGATGCGGAACGTCATGCTGATCGTGGGCTCATCGACCGTCACCGCCGGGAGCGCGACGGGCTTGCCCGGATCGGCCACGGTGTCGCCGATCTCGATCCCGTCCACGCCCGAGATCGCGCACAGGTCGCCCGCGACGATCTCCGTCGCCGCCTCGCGCGACAGCCCGACGAACCGGTGCAGCCCCTGCACCTTCGCCTGCGTCACGCGACCATCGCGCTTCACCAGCGCGACCGTCTGCCCCTGGCGCAGCGTGCCCGCGAACACGCGCCCGATGCCGATCCGACCCACGTAGTCGCTGTAATCCAGCGTCGTCACGAGCATCTGCAGCGGCGCGCTCGCGTCGTTCTTGGGCTCGGGTACCTCCTGCACGATCGCCTCAAAGATCGGGCGCAGGTTCCCCGCGCGCAGCTCCTCGAGCGGGCGGTCGATGTCGTCGCTCGCCCACCCGTCGCGCCCGCTCGCGTACACCGTGCGGAAGTCCAGCGCGTGATCGTCCGCACCAAGCTCTACGAGCAGGTCGAACACCTCGTCGAGCACCTCGTCCGGACGACCGTCCGGGCGATCGCACTTGTTGATCACCACCACCGGCTTCAGCCCCGCCTCGAGTGCCTTCCGCAGCACGAACTTTGTCTGAGGCATCGGCCCGTCGAACGAGTCCACCAGCAGCAGGCACCCGTCCGCCATCCGCAGCACACGCTCCACCTCGCCGCCGAAGTCCGCGTGCCCCGGCGTGTCGATGATGTTGATCCGGAACGGGCGCCCGTCCACCGCGGCGTAGTTCACCGCGCAGTTCTTCGAGAGGATCGTGATCCCACGCTCGCGCTCGAGCGGGTTCGAGTCCATGATGAGGTCGTGCTGCCCGCCCGCGAGCTTCTCCAGCTCGCCCGTGCGGAAGTTGCCCGACTGCATCAGCAGCTTGTCGACGAGGCTCGTCTTGCCATGGTCGACGTGCGCGATGATCGCGACGTTGCGGAGATGGATCCCGTCCCCAGACATCAAACCTCCCTCGCCGGCCCCAGTCGGGCCGGACCCACCCCGCACACACCCGTGCGGGCCGCCCGCACGATCCCCGAGCCCGATGCCCCGCGTCCGCGGCGCCTCGGCCCGACCCGCACACCCTGTCGGCACGTCGCCGGCACGCGAGCGATCGCCGCGTTCGACCAGCGACGAACTGTAGGTTCCGCTGCGGGCAGTGTCCCCGAACGCCAGGGTCTACATCGCGCACCATGCCCGATAGACTTCCCGGAAGGGCCCGCGCCCGTACGCGTCATTCCCGGAGAACGCCATGCACCGACCCCGCTCGACCATCCCGGCGGTCATCGCCGCCGCTTCCGCCCTCGTCGCGGTTTCCGCCGTGCTCTGGGCCGCCCAGCCCACCACCGCCCAGCCGACGACCGCACGCGCCGCCGCCACGGGCGATGTCAAGCCCCCGAATCCCAAGGCCGTCGGCTACGCCATCGGCTTCGACGCCGCCCGCTCGATCGCCGAGCGACTCGAGTCCGACGGCGTCACGTTCGACAAGGCCGCCCTCGCCAAGGGCTTCGCCGACGCGCTCTCGGGCGCCCAGCCCGACATGACCGAGGGCGAGGTCCGGCGCGTGCTCATCGATCTCGAGGTCGCCGTGGGCACATACCTCGCCCAGGAGCGTCTCCGCTCCGACCCGCTCTTCGCCCAGGCCGCCGAGGACAACGCCCAGCGTGGCACGGCGCTGCAGCAGTCCTTCGCACGCCGTCAGGACGTCGTGAAGCTCCCCAGCGGGCTCATGTACGAGGTCGCCAAGGAGGGCACGGGCGACCCCGTCACCGACGCGAAGTTCATCACCGTCACCTTCACGGGCGCGACCGCCGCCGGCGTGCGATACGTCGAGGGTCAGGCCGCCCGCGTCGAAGTCGCGTCCCTGCTGCCCGCCGTCCGCGAGGCCGCCAAGTCCATGCGCGTCGGCGAGAAGCGCGTCATGGTCGTGCCGCCCGAGCTGGCCTTCGGCCTCGCCGGGCACGATCAGATCGGCCCCAACGAGACGCTCATCATCACGGCCGAACTGCTGGAGGTCGAGCGTTGAGCACCCGCGGGCTCCTGCTCGTCCTTGTCGGGCTCGTCACGATGTTCGCGACGAGCGGCGCGATCGCCCAGTACCGCATCGTGGGCGGGCACGCGCTCGACTCGAACCTCCGCGTCGGCAGCGGCGGATTCAACACCCGCGTCAGCACCCGCGCCCCCGGGCTCCAGAGCCCCGTCTATCGCTACGACGCCACCGGCGCACGCCGACAGAACTACACCACCCAGCACTACACGCCCACACGCGCGGTCAATCGCAGCAGTTATCAGAGCGGCGCGATCACCTACGGCGGTTCCTACGCAACCGTGGGCGGCGCCGGGCTCAACACCACGGGCTACGCGCTCTCCTCACCCACGTACAACCCGCTCGCCGCGCCGACGTACGTCGATCGCATGCCGACCGGCATCCCGAACGCCGCACCCCTGCCGAACTCCATGCCGACCGGATTGCCATCGATGGGGCTGACCTCGCCCCAGTACACGCCGATCCGACGCGGCCAGTAGCGCGCCCAACGTCTCACACACCCCTCGCGCCGATTTTCGCCCCGCGGAGTTCCGAGAACTCCGCGGCGGATGCGAACCTGTGCGGCTTGTGACGCCCCAGATTCCCCGATCCACCCGGATTCCCCAGCCTCCGGCTTCACCCAGACTCCCGGGTTTCATACCCTCTTCTGGGGGATCGCGGCACGCCGGCGCGAACGGGCGTGAGCCGAGGGAATCACAGAATGGAATCCGTCCGTGCGTTCTTCCGGGTGGCGCCCCCTCCGATGGGGCCGGGGGCCGCGTTCATCGTGGGTCCGTCGATGGGCCTCGTGACCATCGCCGGGCTCGGGTCGGCATTGCTCGGGGGCGAGGCGCGGGCCCAGCCCGTCAGCCCCGCGATCGATGCCGAGGGCGACGCCGTCCGCGCGCTCAATCGCGGCGGCATCCTCGTCGACCTGAAGTCGGTCAGCGTCGAGCGTGACGCGCACAGCATCAACGCGATCCTGAGTTTCTACACGGGCATCGCGCCCGCGTCGGCGGGCGTCAACGCATCACTCACGGGCTATCTCGAGCTCGACCTCGACAACTCCCGCTCCACCGGCACCGCGCCCATCCTCAACGACTTCGCCGCGTTCGAGCCCGCGCTGCTCGGGATCGACGCGCGCATCGACCTGTTCAGCGAGCGCAACACGCCGGGACGCGTCACCGTCACGCGCGTCGGGCTCGGGCAGTTCAGCGTGCCCGTGGTCTACTCGCCGTACGCGGTCCGCTTCTCCATCCCGCTCTCGTTGCTCGGGCCGAGCGTGAGCGAGCACATCGCGTTCACCAGCATCGTCGGCACAACCTTCCAGCCCACCGACGCGCAGGACGCCATCGCGATGGCGAGCCTCCTCCCCTCGCCCGGCGCGGCGAGCGCGATCGCCGTCGCGGCGGGATGGGGCGTGGGCCGACGCCGTCGCCCCACGCACGAAGACGCCTCGAACGAACCGACCGGCGCCCCGCCGGGCGATTGACGGGCTTCGCGCGCGGGACCTCGCACTCCTCCCTGACGCGCGAAGGCGATTCCTCGCGGCAATTCCCCCCCACGCCGCGGGGAGCGGGCGTCCCCCCGGGAGACCGGGGGGCGCTTACTGTTCATGGTCGCGCGGCGATCGCCGTGCGCGGCGCGGGAATCCGCCCGTGCCGAGTCTTCCGAGGAGGACGCCATGAAGAAGATCATCCTTATCCTGCTCTCGATCGTCGTCGTCATCGTGCTGGCGATCGCGGGCGTCATCCTGTTCGTCCTGTCGCAGATCGACACCCTCGCGAAGAAGGGCATCGAGGAGGGCGGCACCTACGCCCTCGCCGTGCCCGTCACTGTCGAGAAGGTCGACATCGGGCTGATGAAGGGCACGTTCGACATGACCGGGTTCAAGGTCGCGAACCCGCAGGGCTTCAGCGCGCCGCACTTCTTCGCGCTGGGCGACACGGGCGTCGCGGTGTCATACGACAGCCTCCAGAGCGACATCATCGAGCTCCCCACGCTCCGGCTCACCGACATCAGCGTCCACCTCCAGAAGCAGGGCGACAAGGCGAACTACCAGGTCATCCTCGACAATCTCAAGCGTTTCGACTCGGGCGAGAAGCCCGCGAGCGAGCCCAAGCCCGAGGGCGCGAGCAAGAAGCTCATCGTCCGCAACATCGAGATCCGGAACGTCCGCGCGAGCGTCGAGCTCCTCCCGCTCGGCGGCGAGGCCTCCACCGTCAACGTCGCCGTGCCCGAGATCCTCCTTACCGACGTGGGCTCCGACGGCTCGGGCGTCGAGTTCGGCGAACTCGTCAAGATCATCACGCAGGCCGTGCTCGAATCGATCGCGCTCAACGGGCAGCTCCCCGAGGCGATCCTGGGCGAACTCACCGCGGGCCTCGCGGACCTCGGCTCGCTCTCCGACCTCGGCGTGAACATGGCCGTTGATGCCGGCGAGGGCCTGAAGAACGTGGTGGGGGACGTCGGTGCGCAGGCCGCGGGCGCGATCGGCGGGGTCAGCAAGGAAGCGGGCGAGGCCGTCGAGAAGGCCGCCGACGAGGCCGGCAAGGCCATCGACGACGCGACCAAGAAGATCGACGACGGCATCAAGGGCCTGCTGCCCGGCAAGAAGAAGGAAGGCGGGAACTGACGCGCCCGCTCAGTGCTTCACGCCGCACGATTCGAGGAAGTGGCGCAGCGCGACGACCTCGTCCTTGCTGTCGAGCACGCGCGAGTGGGGGATGTGGAACGTGCGTTCCTGCCCGTTGAGGCGCACCTTCTCCCGCCCGCCCTGCACCACCTCAACCTCGGCCCCGAGGTGCGTCAGCAGGTGCGTGACGTCGTTCCAGTGGATGTTCATGGGAATGGGGTGCGCGAAGAGTGCGTCCAGCGTCCGCTCGGGCTTGTGGCTCATGTGCGTCCTCGCAAGAAGGCCTGAATTCGCACAATTCTATCCGCAAACACACCCCGCGGCATTCACTCCACATGCGAACGGTGTTCGACGGTGCACGCTCACTCCGCCCGCACCAGCCGCACGATCCTGTCCGGCCCATTGAGCACGACGTACACCGACCCGTTCGGCCCGACGCTCACGTCCCGCACGCGCCCCATGCCCTGCAGCAGCTCCTCATGCTCCACGACGTTGCCCGACGCGTCGATGCGGAAGCGATCGAGGTTCTCTCCTGACAGCCCGCCCGCGAGCAGGTCGCCCCGCCACGCCGGGAACATCTCCCCCGCCCATCCCCCGCGCGCCACGTCCAGCCCGCACACGCCCATCGAAGGCAGCCACACGAACGTGGGCATCGCGAAGTCCTGCCCCTGCCTGGGCCACGGCGTCGCGTACGGCGCGCCGTTGTAATTGATGCCGAACGACACGACGGGCCAGCCATAGTTCGCGCCCCGCTCGATGCGATTCACCTCGTCACCCCCGCGCGGCCCGTGCTCGGTGTCCCACAACCTTCCTTCGGCGTCGAACACGAGCCCCTGCGGGTTGCGGTGCCCATACGACCACACCGTGGCGAGCGCGCCCTCGCGCCCGACGAACGGATTGTCATTGGGGATGCGCCCGTTGTCGTGCACGCGGTGGATCTTGCCGTTGGGGAGCGAGAGGTCCTGCGCCCGCTCGCCGCGCCCGCGCTCGCCGATCGAGAAGAACAGGATCGATGAGTCCTTCGGATCGAACGCGATCCGGGAGCCGAAGTGGATATCCGTGGGCAGGTACGAATCCGGGTCCGCGGCGAAGATCGTCTGCTCGTCCGTCCATCGATCCTTCTCGATGCGTCCGCGCACGATCTTCGTCATGCCCAGGTCCTTGCCGTCCTGCGTGATGCGATCCGCGAACGCAAGATAGATCCAGCCGTTCTCTTCGTACCTCGGATGCGCCGCGACCTCCATCAGCCCGCCCTGCCCTCGATTGCGCACGCTGGGCGTGCCGCGCACGGGCGCCGACATGCGTCCATCCTCGAAGATCCGCAGCTCGCCGTTGCGGTTGGTCACGAGCATCCGCTCGCCATGACCGCGCGACGCGGGCAGGAAGTCGAGCGCCCAGGGCAGGCTCAGCCCATCCTCGGTGACCGTCTCGACGCGGAACTTCGCGTGCGTGCTCGCGTACACGCCCGACGCATCCGCCTTCGGCGAGCCGAGCCGCTTGCGCCGGTCCGTGTATCGCAGCTCGCGGATGAACACGACCTGCGACCAGACCTCCGCCTCGCTGAGCGTCTCGCCGAACGGGTCCATGCCTTGGTCGGGGAGCCCCTTGGTGATGGATTGGAAGAGGTCCCAGTCACTCCCGCCCGCGAGCCAGTCGTCGTCGAGCAGGCTGCTCGTGCCCGCGCCGCCGCCCTGACCCCGCTCGCCGTGGCAGTTCCGGCAGTTCTGCTCCCAGATCTTCGCCGCCCCGCCCCCGCCCAGCCCGACCTGAGCCAACGCCGCCCCGCGGTCGATCGCCAGGACGAGGAGTGAAAGGACCAGCAGCCGCCGAGAGCCCGACTTCGTTTCCATGCCCGAAGGCTACCTCGCCGGACGCACGAAGATGCGTTCCTATACACCCCCGAATCGGGCGGATTTCAGGCCTGCCCCGGAGAGGGGAGCCCGTTCGCGAGCCCGCGCAGCCCGAATCCGCCGGGACCCACCCCGGACACGGGATTGAACCCGATGGGGTCATTTGGTGTATACTTAGGAGTCCTCTGACAGCGCCCCGCCCATGGGGGCGGGCTCGTCCGGGTTCACCGACGCTTTCTCCTGCCCGAGTTCAAGCAGCGGTTCATGGTTTCAAGGGCAGGAAATGGAAAAGCGTCGAGATGAAGCTTTACGTCGGTAATCTGTCGTTCCAGACCTCCGAGTCCCGCCTGCGCGAGATCTTCGAGCAGTATGGACAGGTCGTCAGCGCGTCGCTCGTGATGGATCGCGAGACCGGTCGTCCCCGTGGATTCGGGTTCGTTGAGTTTGCAGATCGCGCCGCCGGCGAGGCCGCGATCGAGGGCCTGCACGGCCAGAACGTCGATGGTCGTGACCTCACCGTCAACGAGGCCCGCCCGCGCGAGAGCCGCGGCGGCTTCGGCGGCGGCGGTGGTGGTGGCGGCGGCGGTCGCGGCGGCTTCGGTGGCGGCGGCGGCGGTGGTCGCGGCGGCTTCGGTGGTGGCGGCGGCGGTGGTCGCGGCGGGTACGGCGGCGGTGGTGGTGGCGGCGGTCGCCGCGACTCCGGCTGGTAAACCACGCCCGGCATCCAACCCCGTATCCAACTGACTGAGTTACACGAGGCCCACGCTCCGGCGCGGGCCTTTTCGTTGCGCTGTTCTCACGCTCACCGCGTTGCGCTGTGTTCGCGCCGTGTTGCGTCGCTCAGTGCCGCGCCGATCGCACGAACGCCTACTCGCCCAGCAGCCACTTCACCGCGCACTCGCGTGAGCGGAACGCGCGGTAGTACTGGTACCCGCGGTCCTGCATCGCCTGCTCCGCGAAGTCATGCGCCGTCGAGCTGGGCGAAACGATCACCGCAACGCGGTCCGTCAGGCGAAGGCCCGTCTCGTGCGCACGCTGCGCGAACACGAGCATCTGCCCGTGCGAGTCGTCCGTTCCCACATGCGTCATATCGAGCAGGAAACGCCGCGGCGACGCACTCCCGGCCAACTCGATCGCCTCGTGGAGCGCCGCGAGCGACCGCTCAAGGCGTACGTTCTGAGAGAATCCCGCCTCAATCCAGCGGCTCGACGGATCAGTCTGCACGGCGTATCCACGCCCGTTCTGCTCGTCCATATGCCACCCCTTGCGATCGCCCTTGCGAGCGTGCGCACCCCGAGGAGGTGTCCGCGTTGAAACCACGCGGCGAGTCCATGCTATAGCACTGTTCGTGCACGCGCACACACTATGTTCAAAAATGATCGGCGCGATCGCAACACAAATGATGTACGGAGTGAATTGCTATAACGCACTCGTTTATGCGAGATTCGATGTATCGAGCGCGCGTCGATGCACGTGTGCGCATGACTGCCGAGCGCGACACGCGTCGCGCATCACGTCGCGCATCACGTCGCGCATCACGCCGCGCGGAGCGCCGTGCATGACGCACGAATATGCCGCGCCGTCCGAGCGTCGCCGCACGGGCCGAGAGCCGCCCGCCACGGGCCGGTAGGCTGCGCGTGCGATGCGCACGCTCATCCTCGGGCCGACCATGCTGATCCGTTCGAATGACGAGCCGCCCGAGATCTCCGCACGCCTCGTCACGTGGGCGGACGGCGCGGGGTACGACCTCACCCAAGTGGGGGAGCACTTCCAGATCGCGATCCCGCGCGAGCGACGCCGGTTCTGGTCGCCCTGGCTGACGCTCGAGGTCCGCGGCGTCGAGGGCGGCTCGGAGGTCTTCGGGCGGTTCAACCCGAGCCCCGCGATCTGGACCGGCTACATGCTCGCGTCGCTGGCGCTGCTCACGATCGCCGCGGGCGGGGCGATGTGGGGGCTCGCGGAGCTCACCATCGGGGCGCCCCCGCGGGGGATGTGGGCCATCCCGGCGTGCGGGGTCGCGCTCGCGGCGATGTGGGGCGTCAGCGGCGCGGGCCAGCGGCTGGCGGGGGACCAGATGCGGCAGATGCGTCAGTCCGTGGAGGACGGGCTGGGGCGCGATCGTCCGGGGGGCTGATCGCCCGGGGCTGGGGAAGGGGCTAATATTCGTGTTCAGGACCGGGGCGGGGCCGATCGTCGGCACTGTCCCGGTTGCTCCCGTCCGCTCTCTCCTGCCCGAAGAAGCCGCCGGTAGATTTCCTTTGGGCACAAGATTGGGAGAGCACATGAAGCTCTACGTCGGAAATATGTCGTTCCAGACCACCGAGGCCGACCTGCGCGAGCTGTTCAGCCAGCACGGCGAGGTCACCAGCGCGACCATCGTGATGGATCGCGAGACGGGCCGCCCCCGCGGGTTCGGCTTCGTCGAGTTCGCCGACGCCGAGAGCGGCCGTCGGGCGATCGAGGCGACCAACGGCCAGGAGTTCGGCGGCCGCGCGCTGAACGTCAATGAGGCGAAGCCCCGCGAGGATCGCGGCGGCGGTCGCGGCGGGTTCGGCGGTGGTGGTGGCGGCGGCCGCGGCGGCTTCGGCGGCGGCGGTGGTGGCCGCGGTGGCTACGGCGGCGGTGGCGGCGGCCGCAGCGGTGGCGGCGGCGGTCGCGGCGGCTGGTAAGCCCCCCCGGATCACCCGGACGGCTGCGACTTCAGGCTCCGGAAGGGGCTGAGGTCAGTCGGCCCCGCAGGGGGCCGGTGGAACTGAGATCATGCGAGGCCGGGGCCGAGGGGCTCCGGCCTTGTTTGTTTTGGGGGTAGGGGTGGGGGACGGGTTTGTGCGCGCGGGGGCGGAGGAGATGTTCCACGTGGAACATCAACGCCGGGTTTGTGCGCACATTCGGCGAGATCGACCGCACCTATGACGGTTCATGAGTTCATTGGCACTGAATCTATCCAATTGCCTGGCCGTACCGATTGTTAGCCAGCTCTCGAAGCATTGATTTCACCCATTTCTTGCTTCCTTGAGACGCAAGGCACCCGCACTTGGCTCCACCCTTGCCCCGACTCTCAAGAACCAACCTCAATCGATCAAAAATGTAGCCATCATGAGATCGAGCTGATTGTCGCCAAATTCTATCCGGTATCTCAAATGGCGTGCAAAAGCTATTAATCCAAGGCCCGTCCCGGCTGGCATCCAAGCAATCTTCTAGATGAGTTCTCGCAGACGAGACCAATTTTTGATCCCAATTGTGTCCTGTGGCACACTGGGCAACTACAACAAAGGCGTTGCCTCGATTGTCATTCGACACGTTCCAAACGATCACGTCTATCCCGATATCATTCATACTGGACGAAACCAAGTGTGGGTTTCTCGGTCGCCAGCCAAGGTTGGATTCGTCGCAGAACTGCTGAATTCGACTGTGGATTTTGCCACGTCCAGCGTTCAACTGGGTCCATCCAAAATGAAATGCATAGCCTCCAAAGAAACTATGTACAACGTCCATCGACTCAAGCTCAAAGAAGTGGCGAGCTTCCGGAGTGATAAAGTCCGGTTTGATCGAGCAAAACAACAAGTAAAAAAGATACGCCGATCCAAAAGTTTGGGCATTGGCGTCCAAAAATCGGATGCTCGAATCGGCAATCTCAAATGGATAAGCCTTTCCGAGCATCCTCTTCCGGTTGAGAGCTAGTCCGATCACGTCGTCAGCAGTAGTCTCGTCTCGTTCAGAATCATCGCCATCAATCCGCAGCAGGTCATCAGCTAGTAAATCGTCGGGCTGAAGTAATTTGATGATGTCGCCTCGCGAAGCCAAGTGGCGAGAATTCGAAACGGCAAGCAGCTCCGCCCAATCGCAAAGCTCGTGTAGATCTGATGTCGATGGGTCGCGTATCAAATCTTCATCTCTTTATCAAGCCGACGAATCGTATCATAGCAGCGATCGACAAGCTCTTTGACATCGACAGACTCGTGATGGCGATGAATTACGCCTTTAGATCGATCGAGTTCGCGGCTCGCGCGGGTCAGCCATTCTATAAGCAGATTCTCCTCGCCAATCGTCTCTTGAAACGCATCATCGATTGATACGCCCTGCCGAATTGCCGTTGTCGCCTTCTTGTCCGACACGATAGCTGCTAGCTTCTTAAGCTGATCTTTCCGATCGACGACCGGACGTTTCTCGTGCGGCTTCGAGCCGAACAGCCATTCAATTAGTTCCTTGAGTTGTGCGGAGTGGGACTTGGGGGCCACATACTTGCCAGCATCTACGCCCAGGAAGGCGCGAATCTCCGGCATGCGCACGGCATCGTACATGTAGGAGAATGGAAACTTATAAAAATCATTCGTGTCAATACCCAAGCTGTCTTCGGCTTGTTTAAGCAAATTCCACCCGAGATACAATCGTTCAGTCATGTTGTAGGTGTCGCCAATCATCTTGGCAATATCTTCTAGAGTATACTGCGTTTCATTTTTTAGTTGGTGAATATACTTGGCTTTTGACGCCGCGTCCCATTCCTTAACGCCAGTGATGTGTCTGAAGCCCAAGTACGGCAACACCTGCTGCCGATTGTCGTATACCTTTACAGGAACTTTCTTGAGGCGATTTAATTGATTCGAAGTGGCGTCAGGAATATGGGTGGCTTTGATGCGGGCTCGCATCTCGGGTTGCAGAAGCAGCTTGAGCGCGGCAAGTCTGCGATTTCCTTCGACGACTGTGAAATAGCCGTTGCGAGAAGCGGGAATCGCGACAAGCGGCTCTTCGTGAAAATATCCGTTCGACAAGAGGGAAGACATCAACTCTTCAAGGCGGTGCTCTTGATACAGTTCCCTCAGAATGCGAAGCTGTGATGGATTGCTCGGAAGCGATAGGCGTGGATTATCTGGATCGAGAAGAAGTTTCTCGATATCGATTAATGTGACGGGTGAGCCCGAAGGCGGATCGGCTTCAGAATATGGCAAGATATGGTTGGGCATCGGTGGGCCTTTGGTTTGGCTGAGTGAGCCACGAGACTACGGCATTGTCACCCCATATGCTTCACGATCGCCTCGCCGAACTCGGAGCACTTCAGGAGCTTGGCCCCCTCCATCAGCCTGTGGAAGTCATAGGTGACCGTCTTCGCGCTGATGGCCCCCTCGATGCCCTTGACGATCAAATCCGCGGCTTCCTGCCAGCCCATGTGCTCGAGCATGAGCACGCCGGAGAGGATAACCGATCCGGGGTTGACCTGGTCCTTGCCGGCGTACTTGGGGGCGGTGCCGTGGGTGGCCTCGAAGACGGCGTGCCCGGTGTCGTAGTTGATGTTGGCGCCGGGGGCGATGCCGATGCCGCCGACCTGTGCGGCGAGGGCGTCGGAGATGTAATCGCCGTTGAGGTTCATGGTGGCGATGACGGAGTACTCGGCGGGGCGGGTCAGGATCTGCTGGAGGAAGGCGTCGGCGATGACGTCCTTCACGACAATGTCGTGAGCCACTTGGGACTTGCCATCAGCCATCAGGGAAGAGGGGAGCTTGGTGCCCTTCTTGATGACGTGCCAGGGGCCGCCGTCGAGGGGGGTGGCGCCGAAGTGCTTGGCGGCGACCTCGTAGCCCCACTTCATGAAGGCTCCCTCGGTGAACTTCATGATGTTGCCCTTGTGGACGAGGGTGACCGAGGGCTTGTTGTGGTCGATGGCGTACTGGATGGCGGCCTTGACGAGGCGCTCGGTGCCCTCCTGCGAGACGGGCTTGATGCCGATGCCGCTGGTCTCGGGGAAGCGGATCTTCTTGAAGCGGTCGGGGAAGGCCTGGGCGAAGAGCTGCTTGAACTTGTTGGCGTCTTCGGTGGCGTGCTCGAACTCGATGCCGGCGTAGATGTCCTCGGTGTTCTCACGGAAGATGACCATGTCGGTGTCTTCGGGGCGCTTGACGGGGCTGGGGACGCCCGTGAAGTAACGCACGGGGCGGAGGCAGGTGTAGAGATCGAGGATCTGGCGGAGGGCGACGTTGATGGAGCGGATGCCGCCGCCGGTGGGGGTGGTGAGGGGTCCCTTGATGCCGACGAGGTACTTCTTGAAGGCGTCGAGGGTGGCGTCGGGGAGCCAGGAGCCGGTGGTGGTGTGGGCCTTTTCGCCGGCGAGGACCTCGTGCCAGTGGATCTTGCGGGAGCCGTTGTAGGCCTTCTGGACGGCAGCGTCGAAGACTCGGACGGAGGCTCGCCAGATGTCGGGGCCGGTGCCGTCGCCCTCGATGAAGGGGATGATGGGGTCGGAGGGGACGCTGAGGCCGGCGGGGGTCATGGTGATGGGTGAGGGCATGTTGGGGCCTCTCCGGGGTTTGTGATGACGCCGGCCGCGTGAGTCGCGGGCCGGGCGGTTGTTGCGCGTGAGAGTGTAGGAGAGGGGGTCGGGCGGCTGGTACGCTCGGGGGATGGCGCGGGACTGGTTTGCGCGGGGGTGTCTGGTGTAGCTGGCGGCGGCGGTGCTGCTGACGGCGAGCGCGATGATGCCCGTGGCGGTGTGGGGCGCGGCGGCGGCGGAGCCGTACGCGGGGTTTGGTTCGTTCGTGCGGGAGTGCGGTGATGTGTTCGGCGTGTTCGCGGGCGTGCTGTGCGTGCTGGTCGGGGCGGGGGTGGTGCTCATACACACGGGCGTGACGAGCGCGGCGCGGATGGGGCCGGACGAGGCGCGGGGGCGGCGCGTTGAGATCGGGATGGCTCGGGCGGGCGCGTGCGTGCTGCGGTGCGTGACGCCGGTGGCGCTGCTGGTCGGGTGCATGGTGGCGAGCGTGGCGATGTGGAACGCGTGCCGCTCGCCTGCGGACTGGCATTTCTTTGTGACGCCGAGCGATGGCGAGCGGATCGCGGCGATCGCTGTGCTGCTGGCGGTTGCGGGCGTTGGCGTGGTCGGCGCGTGGGCGATCGGGGGGCGTGTGCTGGCGGGGTTGGGGCGGGCTTGAAGACGGGCGGAGCGGGTAGGCTGCGCGGATGATTCAGCGAAACGCGTGGCGAGTTGCGGGCGTGTGTGCCGCGGCGGGAACGATTGGATTGATCGGGCTGGCTCTCGGTCTGGGGCCAGGCCCGGCGTGCGAGGGCGGGAACCCGGTGATTGCGGGTTGGTACGCGGACCCGGACTCGGCGGTGTTCGGTGAGGGTGACGACGCGCGGTACTGGATCTTCCCGACGTTCTCGGCGCCGTACGACGAGCAGACTCACTTCGACGCGTTCTCGTCGAAGGATCTCGTCGCGTGGACGAAGCACGAGCGGATCCTGACGGCGGAGGACGTCGCGTGGGCGCGTCGCGCGATGTGGGCGCCGTGCATCGCGGAGAAGGATGGGAAGTACTACCTGTTCTTCGGCGCGAACGACATCCAGAACGATGAGGAAGTGGGTGGCATCGGCGTCGCGATGGCGGATGCGCCGGAGGGGCCGTACGCGGACCTGCTGGGCAGGCCGCTGATCGAGAAGTTTCATAGCGGTGCGCAGCCGATCGATCAGGCGGTGTTTCGCGATCCGGCGGACGGTCGGTGGTACATGTTCTACGGCGGCTGGCGTCACTGCAATGTGGCGCGGCTGAACGACGACTTCACGGGGTTCGTTCCGTTCGAGGATGGGGCGGTGTTCAAGGAAGTGACGCCGGAGGGCTATGTCGAGGGCCCGACGATGGTGGCGCGGGGCGGTCGGTACTACTTCATGTGGTCGGAGGGCGGCTGGACGGGCCCGGACTATCGCGTGGCGTACGCGGTGGCGGACTCCCCGCTGGGGCCGTTCGAGCGTGCGGGGGTGATCCTGGAACAGGATGCGGGGGTCGCGACGGGCGCGGGGCACCACAGCGTGTTGCGTGTGCCGGGGGATGATGAGGAGTGGGTGATCGTGTATCACCGCAGGCCGCTGGGGGAGACGGACCGCAACCATCGCGTGGTGTGCATCGATCGGCTGGAGTTTCGGGAGGACGGATCGATCGCGCCGGTGCGGATCACGCGCGAGGGTGTTGGCGCGCGGGCGATGCCGTGATCGCGCGGGCGTGCGGATGGTGCGTCATGCTCGCGGATGGATCAGGGTTGCGCGGGTGAGCGTCCGAGCAGGCGGCGCACGCGTGCCCACAGGTCCTGCGGCCAGCGGGGATTCATGGTGGGGCGCTCGATGAGTGCGAAGAGGACGGCGCTGACCGAGATCGCGACGGCGCTGGCGATGAGTATGTACGCGACGCGCCAGTACCAGGTCGGCTCGGGATGGAGGATCTTGAAGAAGGGATGGCGGAAGGTGGCGATCACGATGAAGTGCCAGAGGTAAATGGTGTAGCACATGCCGCCCAGGATGACGACGGGGGTTGCGCGGAAGAGCCTTCGGACGGGGCCCGCGCGGAAGACGGCGATGTACCCCGCGAGGATGAGCCAGGGCGTGAGGAGCACGGGGTGGAAGTCGAAGGCCTTGGCGACGAAGACGCCAGCGAGGGTGATGATGGCGATGAGGTCGGCGGCCCAGTGCGGGCGCCGGGCGTCGTCGCGGAGGTGCGTGAGGTAGACGTCCGCGAGGAAGAGCCCGGCGAGGAAGTAGGCGCCTTGGTTCAGGATGGTGAGCCCGGCGATGGGCTTCTCGACGCCGAAGAACCAGCTCAGCGTGACCATGCCGAGCGCGAGGATGGCGCGGCGCGCCGCGGCGGACTTGATGGCGAAGACCCGGGTGATGATCGGTGCGAGGATGTAGAACTGCACCTCGACCTCGAGCGACCACGCAACGACGAGGATGGTGCTTGGGCCGTGGTAGATCGCGTTGTGCAGGTAGACGCATGAAGCGCCGAAGTGGCTGAGGATTTCGGGGAGCGTGCCGGCCTCGTGGGCGATGACGACGCGCTCGACCACCTGCTTGAGCATGAAGATGGTGAGCGCGAAGATGTAGGGCGGTTCGAGGCGCGTGATGCGGCGGATGAAGTATTTCTTGAGCGAGGGCTTGCGCTCGCCGAGCAGGTGGTGGCTCGCGAAGGGAACGGCGAGGATGAATCCCGAGATGGCGAAGAAGAGGGGGACGCCGTACTCGCCCGTGGGGAGCATGCGCAGCAGCCACGTGTCAAGGAGCGTGCCGTCCGTGCCCTGGTTGGCATAGAAGGCGAAGTTGGCGGCGGCGTGGAAGAAGACGACCGAGAGGATCGCAATGGATCGCAGCCCGTCGATCTCGGGGATGAGCTGCCTCCCCGAGGTCCGTCGGGACAGGTGCGACGTGATGAATCGGGCGAGGTTCTTCACGAGGTGGGGAGCGTATCGGCGATGGCCCGGCGGGGTGTTCGCCCGGCCCGCGGTCGTCCTTGGACTGATCGGGTGGGCGCGGGGGGTGGCATGACCCAATGTGGGCGGAGGACCTTCGGCGCGCGTGTGCGGGCGTCGTGCGGTAGCCTCTCGTGCCCGGCGCGACGCTGATCGCGGGGCAGGAGGTCGGCTCGTGATGAGGACGATCGGTTCGGGCGGGTGGTGGGTCGGGCTCGCGATCGCGGGGGGCGTGGCGCTGTGCACGAGCGCGGCTCGCGCGCAGGAAACGCCGACGGCGTTCATCAACGCGCGCGTGATCCCGATCGACGGGGCGGAGATCGATCGCGGGTACGTGATCGTGCGGGATGGGAAGATCGTCGCGGTGGGGGCGGGCGATGCGCCGGGGCAGGGACGCGCCGAGCGTGCAGAGGTCGACTGTGCGGGCAAGGTGGTCATGCCCGGGCTGGTGGACACGCACTCGCACATCGGCGGGATTGGCGGCGCGGACGGGAGCGGGCCGATCCAGCCCGGCGTGCGAGTGCGCGACTCGATCAACGTGCGCGACTCTGGCTTTCGGCGTGCGCTCGCGGGCGGGCTGACGACGGTCAACATCATGCCGGGCTCGGGGCACCTCTCGAGCGGGCAGACGGTGTACGCGAAGCTGCGCTTCGGCGATGAGGTGCGGACGATCGACGACATCACGATCTGGAACGAGGGGCACACGCCCGCGGGCGGGCTGAAGATGGCGAACGGCACGAACAGCCAGCGCGGGGGCGGCGGCGCGTTCCCGGGCACGCGCGGGCGGAGCGCGTTCCTCGTGCGCAATGCGTTCATCAAGGCGCAGGAGTACAAGCAGAAGCTCGACGCGGCGCGGCGTGAGGACGGGAGCGTCGACGAGTCCAAGCTGCCCGAGCGGGACCTCGACATGGAAGTGCTGGTCGAGGTGCTCGAGGGCAAGCGCGTGGTGCACCACCACACGCACCGCCACGACGACATCATGACGGTGCTGCGCTTGGCGGACGAGTTCGGGTTCCGCGTCGTGCTGCACCACGTGAGCGACGGGTGGCTGGTCGCGGACGAGATCGCGAGCGCGCACGCGGGCGTGAGCGCGATCCTCGTCGATTCCCCGGGCGGGAAGCACGAGGCGGTGGGGCTGCGATTCGAGACGCCGGGCGTGCTGGAGCGGGCGGGTGCGGTGACCGCGCTGCACACGGACGACTGGATCACGGACAGCCGCCTGCTCCTGCGCATGGCGGGGCTGGCGGTGCGCGGGGGCATGACGCGGCAGGGCGCGCTCGAGAGCGTGACGATCGCGGGCGCGAAGCTGCTCGATCTGGAGGATCGCGTTGGCTCGCTGACGCCGGGCAAGGACGCGGACCTCATCATTCTGTCGGGCGATCCGCTGAGCGTGTACACGGTCGTTGAGCAGACGTACGTCGAGGGCAGGCTCGCGTTCGATCGCTCGCGTCCCGACGATCGCCTGCACGCGATGGGCGGGTACAACGCGGCGACGGATACCGAGCCGTACTTCTGCTGCTACGACGCGGAGATGAAGCACGCGGCGGGGCTCGCGCAGAGCGGGGGTGGGCAATGAGCATGGGACTTTCGAGCGTGGGTGTGCGGGCGATGGCGTGCGCCACGGCGTGGGGCGCGATGGCGTGGCTGGGCGCGGGGGCGGAGGCGCAGGTCGCGGTTCGTGCGCGGATCATCCACACGATGGCGGGAACGCCGGTGCGCGACGGCGTGGTGCTCGTGGGCGCGGACGGGAAGATCGAGCGTGTGGGCGCGGGCGCGAGCGTCACGATCCCCGAGGGATACGAGGTGATCGAGTGCGCGGTGCTCACGCCGGGGCTGGTTGACGTGCGCACGACGGTGGGCCTGACGGGGATGTACAACGTCGATCAGGACCAGGACGTGCTCGAGCCCGGAGCGCCGATGCAGCCCGAGCTGCGCGCGGTCGATGCGTACAACCCGCGCGAGCCGCTGGTGGGCTATATCCGCTCTTTCGGCGTGACGACGGTGCACACCGGGCATGCGCCGGGGGCGCTCATCAGCGGGCAGACGGCGATCTTCAAAACCCGTGGCGATACGGTGGACGCGGCGCTCGTGAAGCGCGACTTCGCCGTGACCGCGACGCTCGGCGGCGGGGCGATGGCGGGCGGTGACAAGAGCCCGGGCACGCGGGCGAAGCAGGTCGAGATGCTGCGCGAGAAGCTCATCAAGGCGCAGGAGTTCGCGCGCAAGGACGCGGCGAAGGCGGACGACGCGAGCGAGGAGGGCGAGGGGAAGGACGCGAAGCCGCCGGCCCGCGACCTTGCGATGGAGGCGCTCGTTGACGTGCTCAAGGGCCCGAACACGAAGCCCCTGATCATCACGGCGAATCGCGCGCAGGACATCGCTTCGGCGCTCGCGCTGGGGCGGGAGTTCGGGATCACGGTGTGGCTCGACATGGCGAGCGAGGCGTACCTGCTGCTCGACGAGCTTCGCAGCGATGGCGGCCCCGTGCTGCTGCATCCGACGATGTACCGCGCGTGGGGCGAGACGTCGAACCTCAGCCTCGAGACCGCGAAGATCCTCGCCGATGCGGGCATCACCTTCGCCATCGAGAGCGGGTACGAGGGGTATGTGCCCAAGGTGCGCGTGGTGCTGTTCGAGGCCGCGGCCGCGGCGGGCTACGGCGGGCTGGGCTTCGAGCGTGCGCTCGCCGCGGTGACGATCATCCCGGCGGACATTCTGGGCATCGCGGACCGCGTGGGATCGATCGAAGTTGGCAAGGACGGCGACCTCGCGATGTACGACGGCGATCCGTTCGAGTACACGACGCACTGCGTGGGCGTGCTGATCGAGGGCGAGCGGTTCCCCGGCGAGCTGGAGTACGAGATCAAGTATCCATAAGTGAAGTCCGGCGTCAGGCGCCGGAGAGCGAGGCGAGGTCGCGCCAGAACGTCGGGTAGGTCTTGGCGACGCACGCCGGATCGCGGATCCAGACGTTGGGGCGGCGGAGCCCGACGAGCGCGAGCGACATCGCCATGCGATGGTCGTCGTACGTGTCGAACTCGACGCGCGGCGCATCGGGCGAGACGTCCACGCCGTCACTCGGCGGCGTGATCGTGATGACGTCGTCGTCGCTCGCGTTGGTGTCGACGCGGACGCCGATCTTGGCGAGCTCGTTCTGCAGCGCGGCGATGCGGTCGGTCTCCTTCACGCGGAGCGTGCGCACGCCGCGGAGGATGCTCGTGCCCGGCGCGAACGCGCAGACGCAGGCGATGGTCATGGTGGCGTCGGGCATGTCGCGCATGTCGGCGAGCAGGGGGCGGAGCTCTCCCGCGCGGCATGCCATCGCGGGCGGGTCGTCGCGCACCGACACGTGCGCCCCCGCGCGCGTGAGCAGCTCGGGGAAGTCCGCGTCGCCCTGAAGGGACGCCGGGCCCAGCCCCTCGACGACGACCTCCAGCCCGGGGATCAGCGCGCCCGCGGCCCAGAGGTACGTCGCGCCCGAGGCGTCGGGCTCGATGTCGAGCGTGAACGCTTCGAGCCCGCGCGGCGTGATCGAGCCGGCGCTCGCGGTCCCGCTGCTCGACGTTCCCCCGACGCGGAGGAGCCGCGTGTCCTCGCTCTCGCGCACGTGTGCGCCGAGCTGGTCGAGCAGCGCGAGGGTCATGCGGACGTACGACGCGCTCGTGGGCGGCTCGGTCAGTTCGAGCGTGATTCCCGCGGGGAGGAACGCACCCAGCATGAGCAGGGCGCTCAGGAACTGGCCCGACGCCGTGCGTCCCATCGTCAGCACGGGCGCGTCGGGGAGCGTGGGCGGCGGGACGATGCGGATGGGCGGATATCCCGGCGTGCCGAGCGATTCGATGCGCGCGCCCAGGTCGATGAGCGCCGCGGAGAGCTCGCCGATGGGGCGTTCGCGCATGCGCTTCGTGCCGTCGATGACGATCGGCACGGGCGAGAGCATCGCGCCGGCGGCGAGGAAGCGCGTCGCGGTGCCCGCGTTGCCCAGCTCGAGGCGTGCCTCGTCGCCGCTCGGCTTCCAGCGTCCGCCCACGCCCACGATCCGGACGTTCACGCCGTCCTCGACGCCCACCGATGCGCCGAGCGCGGTAAGCGCGGCGAGCATGCGCTGCGCGTCGTCGGCCTCGACGAGCGCGCCGCGGAGCAGGCTCTCGCCCCGCGCCAGCCCGGCGAGCAGGAGGGCGCGGTTCGTGATGCTCTTGGACCCCGGCGGGCGGAGCGCGACGCGGCGCGGGCGGTGCGCGAGCGTCCGTCCCAGCCACTGGACCGGGAGCGGGTCGGGCAGCGCGAGGAGCCCCGCGGGCACGCCGGGGCGCGGGGCCGGATCGGACGGGCTGTCCAAGGCTCGTCCCCTTCCGCGCTCAGTCGGCGCCGTCGCGCCGGAACACCGCGACGATGTCCTCGATCGGCACGACGAACAGGCGGTTGTCCCCCTCGAAGTCGACCGGGATCGCGTGCTTGGGGTTGAACAGCACGCGGTCGTACTGGCGGACGGGGTAGTCCGCGTCGCGCTCGACCAGCGCGCTGATCGCGACCACCCGCCCGGTGAGCGTCGGGATCTCCACCTTGTCGGGCAGGTGGATGCCGCTCTTGGTCTGCTTCTTGTCCTCGTCCTTGCGGATCAGCACGCGCTTGCCGATCGGCTCGACCGTTTCGAGGACGGGCGCGGGCGTTCGGTTCGGCGGCTTTGGTGTCGTGCCCATCGGACGTACTGTATTCGCCCCGTCGCATCGGGCCGGTCCGCGGCCCGGCGTGGGGGCCAGGAGCCGCAGATGCCCAGCAGCGTCGATCACGCCGGACTCGAACGCCTCCGCGGGCTGATCCGCGAGGTGCCCGACTTCCCCAAGCCCGGCATCTCGTTCAAGGACTTCACGCCGCTGCTCGCCGATCCGTCGGGGCTCGCGCTCGCGGTGGAGCTGATGGCGAACGCGTTCCGCGGGAAGCGGATCGACCTGGTGATCGGGGCCGAGAGCCGCGGATTCATCTTCGGCACCGCGATCGCCCAGGCGCTCTCCGCGGGGTTCGTCCCGATCCGCAAGCCGGGCAAGCTGCCGCGCTCGGTGCACGGGGTGGACTACGCGCTCGAGTACGGGACGGACCGTCTGGAGATCCACTCCGACGCGGTCGCGAAGGGGCAGCGGGTGCTGCTCGTCGACGACCTCCTCGCGACGGGGGGCACGCTGCAGGCGTGCGGCGAGCTGATGTCGCGCTGCGGGGCGGAGATCGTGGGCATGACGGTGCTGATCGAGCTCGCGTTCCTGAAGGGGCGTCAGAAGGTCGAGCGACACGCGCCGGTGCACGCGGTGCTGGTGTATTGAGGGGGAGCCGGACGGCCAGAACGTCGATGAATAATGCGTCGCGCATCGGTCCATTGCCCCGCGGTCCCATCCTCCCATAGCCAGAGCCTTCGCCATGCCCCACGAACCATTCAACAGCCTGATCGACGAGCTCGCCTTCCGCGGCCTGCTGCACCAGACCACGGGTGAGGACGCGCTCCGCACGCACCTAGCCGAGCCCGCGGCACGTCCCGTGCGCGCGTACTGCGGCTTCGACCCGACCGCCGACTCGCTGACCATCGGCAACCTCGTGCCGATCATGCTGCTGGTGCACCTCGCGCGCTGGGGGCACGAGCCGGTGGTGCTGATGGGCGGCGGGACGGGGCTGATCGGCGATCCGTCGGGCAAGTCGGCCGAACGCTCGCTTCGCACGACGGCGGAGGTCGAGGGCAACGTCCGCGCGCAGCGCCCGATCTTTGAGCGTGTGTTCGCGCACGCGGAGCAGATGTCGGGCGGGGCGGGGGGGCTGCCGGGCGGGAAGGCGATGCGCACGCCGCCGATCGTGAACAACGCGGACTGGCTCGCGAGGCTGGGCTACATCGAGGTGCTGCGCGACGTGGGCAAGCACTTCTCGATCAACGAGATGATCAAGCGGGACTCGGTGCGCGACCGCCTCGAGAACCGCGAGCAGGGCATCTCGTACACCGAGTTCAGCTACATGATCCTTCAGGCGTACGACTTCCTGCACCTGTTCGAGAACTTCGCGCGGCACGGGATCGCCGGGCCCGTCACGCTTCAGGTGGGCGGCAGCGACCAGTGGGGGAACATGGTCGCGGGGATTGAGTTGATTCGTAGAGTGTCTGCGCAAATTTGGCATGATGCAGTCTTCTACTTCGGCGCCTTTGGTGCGGACTGGTACTCCGAAGACCGAGAGGCCGGAAAGACGAACGCCCGTGCTTCGTACGACAGACTCACATCGATTGCTCAGTTGGCGTCTGGTGGGCTCCTGAGTCCGAAGGGGTTCAATGAGTTTCTTGGCGTCTCGAGTTTTCAAGAAGAGCTCTTTGATCAGTACATGCGGGAATCGCCGGATATCAAGCTCTGGAATAGCTACGCCCACGTCCTCACCGCGCCGCTCGTCACCAAGGCCGACGGCGGAAAGTTCGGCAAGACCGAGACCGGCGCGATCTGGCTCACGCCCGAGCGGACGAGCCCGTACGACTTCTACCAGTTCTGGCTCAACGCGCAGGATGCCGACGCGCAGAAGTGGATCGCGCTGTTCACGATCCTGCCGCGCGAGGAGGTCGAATCCCTCCGCGCCCAGCACGAGAAGGACCCCGGCGCCCGCACGCTGCAGCGCACGCTTGCGCGACACATGACCACGCTCATCCACGGGCCCGAGGCGTGTGCGCAGGCCGAGGACGCGGCGAAGGCCCTGTTCTCGGGCGATCTGCGCTCGCTCTCGCGCGAGGCGCTCGAGCAGTCGCTCAGCGAGGCCCCGCACACGGAGCACGATCGGGCCGACCTTTCGGCGGGCATCGCGCTGGTGGACCTCCTGCCGCAGACCTCGCTCGCCACGAGCAAGCGCGAGGCGCGGGAGTTCCTGCAGGCGGGCGCGGTGCGCGTGAACGGCGAGGTGCGGCAGGGCATCGACGCGCGCGTCACGCCCGACGACCTGCTGCACGGTTCGATCATCGTCCTGAAGCGCGGCAAGAAGCTGCAGCACGTCACGCGCTGGGCGTGAGCCGTTGCTGGCGTGGGGAAGGAATCACCATGGTCTGGGCCATGCTGATCGTCGCCGGGTTGCTCGAGGTCGTCTGGGCGAGCGCGATGAAGGCGAGCCACGGGTTCACGCGCGTGGGCCCGAGCGTGCTGACCATCGTCGCGATGCTCGCGAGCTTCGGCCTGCTCGCGATCGCGATGAAGCACCTGCCGCTGGGCGTCGCGTACGGCGTGTGGGTGGGCATCGGCGCGGTGGGCGCGGCGCTGGTCGGCTGGCTGGTGATGGGCGAGCGGCTCTCCCCCGCGCAGGGTGTGTGCATCGCGCTGATCGCCGCGGGGATTCTCGGACTCAAACTCCTGACGCCCACGCCGCGGGCGGGCCCGGACGGTGCGGCTTCGCCCGCGGAGAGCGGCACGCGCTGATCGCACCGCCGTGTTTTCCCTGACGCGGGCGATGAACACTTGCATAACCCGCTGCGAATCAAGACAATGGGGATGTCAACCCGCACCGGGCCCGATCGGGCTCGCGCGTGCGTGCGCCGGCGCCCGATCCATGCCCCCAACCGCGGGCCGCGTGGTCGGAGCCGCTCCGTCGATCGCTCCCCATCCGGCCCGGCGCGCGATGCAACGTCGCGCAGGAGAGTCGTCATGGGCACCGCGTCGAGCGTCATCTGCTCCAAGAACGCCTGCGGCAAGTCGTGCGTCGAAACGATCCGTCCGACGGACAGCGTGCTGGAGGCGGCGCGCCTCATGAACGAGCGCCGGATCGGCTCGCTCGTGGTGATGCACGAGCACAAGATCGCGGGCATCGTCACGGAGCGCGACATCCTGACGCGCGTGGTTGCGATGCAGCGCGACCCCGCGTCGACGCCCGTCTCGGTTGTGATGACGCGCGACGTGTACGCCGCCGAGCCCGGGCACACCATCGAGGACCTCCGCGCCGCGATGCGGAATCGCCGGATCCGCCACGTGCCGATCGTGGAGAACGGTCAGCTCGTCGGCATGGTCTCGATCGGTGACCTCAACGCGCACGTGCACGCGGAACTGGCCGAGACCATCACCTCGCTCGAGGCGTACATCGCGCAGGGCTGAGCGGGTGCGTGATCGCGAGTGTTGGGTGAGCGTCTCGCGCGTTGAGCGTCAGCGGCGCGACAGGCGGCGCATCGTCTCGGGCGATTCCGCATTGCCCGTCCGCGCGCTCAGGAGCGCCGCCTGCGCCACCGCCAGCGGCGTGACGCGGTCCGTCACGGGCAGGGGCCACGCGCCCCGCACAAGCAAGCGGAGCGCCTCGGCGAAGAGCGCGTGCGCGGTGTCGAGCGGTGGGGGAGTCGCGCCGGCCTCCGTCGTGCCAGCTTTCGTCGTGCTGGTTTCTGTCGCGCTGGTGCGCGCGTCGAACAGGCCATCGTCCGCCGGGCGGCGCCCCTTCTTCGCGAGCGATGGCTTCGCGACTGGTTCGGGCGGCTCGTGCTCGGGCGTCGAGGAATCGACGGTCCTTCCCTCGCGATCCGTCCACGACCAGGCGTCGCCCGTGTGGCGCAGCACCCCGGCGGGGCCGATCAGCTCCACGCGGCGTGACCACGCGCCCGACGCGTCGCTCGCGAGCAGGGTGAGCCCCCGCCCGTCGGCGTAGCGCAGGACCGCGCTGATCGTGCCCGAGAGGTCCGCGAGCGTCTCGCTGGGCAGCGTGTGCAGGCCCGCGGGCGCGTCGCCCTGCGTGTACACGGCGTCGATCGCCTCGGGCGGGCCGACCAGCGCGAGCGCGAGCTCGATCGCGTGCATCAGCGCCAGCGCGAGGCTGCCATGGCGCGGCGCGCAGAGCGACTCGATCGAGCCCGCGCGGGCGCGTCCGAACGCGCCCAACGATTCGCCCAGGTCGCGTGCGAGGTCGTCGCTCCATGCGCCGGGCACGCGGGCCAGCCTCGGTGCGCCGGGCTCGCCCGCGAAGAGCGCGGGCGCGTCGGAATCGAGCAGCGAGGTGGGCAAGGGCTCGGTGGTTGCGACGCGCACGCCGCGGGCGACGGCTCGCGCGAGCATCGACTCGTGCGCGTGGTCGAGGGCGTCGTCGTTCGTGTCCGGCGCGTGGAGCCAGAGCACGTCGCACGCGCCCTCCAGCAGCGCGTCGCGCAGGCTCGAAACGACGGGAACGTCGAGCGCCGCGCTCGACTCCACGCCCGAGCGCCCCGGTCCGCCCGCGCCCACGACCTGGAGCCCCGCGCTGGCGCACGCCGCACGCACGAGCCCGGCCTGGTCCGGACGGAGCCACACGATCGCGCGAGCGCCGGGCGAGCCCGCAACAGACACGTCGTGCGATCCTGCCACGCCTCCGCCCCTCCGCGTTCCCCGAGCATATCCATCGCCCAAACGCCTACGATACCAGCGGTTGACGCGGCAAGGCGGCCGCACGCGGGGTTCGCCCCGCGTGAGGAAAGTCCGAGCACGAAAGGACACGGTGGTGGGTAACGCCCACCCGTCCGAATCACGGGGAGCGATCCCCGCGGTCGCGGGCGAGGGAAAGTGGAACAGAAAGCACACCGCCGATGGCCTCGCGGGGCGACCCGCGCGGCTCAGGCAAGGGTGAAATGGTGCGGTAAGAGCGCACCGCCCGCCTGGCGACAGGCGGGGCATGCCAAACCCCACCGCGTGCAAGCCCAAGCAGCCCCGAGCCGGTTGTGTTCCGCCGGCGACGCGTGGTCCGCGCGGGGGCGGGTCGGGTGCTGGGACGAGAGTCCCCATCGCGCGAGCAATCGCGCGGGCAGAGAAATGGCCGCCCGGCGCGACAGGTCGTCCTGCCCCTCGCGGGAATGGGACGAAACCGGCGCGACCGACAGAACTCGGCTTACCGCCGCGTCCGACCGCTTCTGTGGCGTGGGCCCGGGAAATTCCCCGGGCCCGCGGCCTTTTCACGGGGCGATGCGCATCCGCCCGCTCAGTGCGCCCACGCCGCGACGCACACGATGAAGCTCTCGTCCAGCTCGTCGGGCGATTCCACGGGCGAGACGTACGCGTTGCCGTCCGCGTCCACCGCGTCGGCGAGCTTCGCGTACACCGCCGTCCGGACGAAGCCGGCGTCGCGCATCGCGTCGCGCAGCTCGGGCACGCTCCACAGGCGCCAGTGGTAGACGAACGCGTCGGTGTGCTCCTCGAGCACGTCGCGCCCGTGCTCGACGCGGAAGTGCAGCGCGTTGACGACGCGCCCGGTCAGCGGGTCGGCTTCGCGCTGCTCCCACGTGTAGCGGATGCGGGCGCCCGCGGGAGGGACGCCCGGCCTGTTGCCCGACCTGTCAGCCGGCGCGGGGTGCATGCGCTCGACGCTCCCGATGCAATACGCACTCTCGCCGCCGTAGGTGTCGCAGACGAACAGGCCCGCGGGCGAGGCGTCGAGCCTGCCTCGCGCGTGGCGGAGGTAGGCGACGAGCGCGTCGCGCTCGTGGATCTCACCGATCGAGAAGTTCCCGACGAAGACGAGATCGACCGGCTCGCGCGCGTCCATGACGTCCGCGCACTCGAACACGGCGTTCCTCGGCGCGTCGCGTCGCGCCCGCTCGATGAGCGCCGCGTCGTGGTCCACGCCCACGCCCCGCCCGCCCGGCACGACGCGGACCCACTCTTTCGCGATCTCGCCCGTGGCGCAGAAGTCCTCACCCAGGGCGTGCGCACCCTCGCCCGCGATGGCGCGCAGGAACGGGACCAGTTGGGTCGGCGATTGCACGCACGCGTTGTAGAGGTCGTGGCGGTCCATGCGTGTGAGGGGCGTTGCGCCGCGCGGGCCGAGAGCGCCGACGCGCGTTCCGTCAGGCCATCCGGATCCACGTCAGCAGCGTCTTGTAATTCGGCGCCTTGCCGTGCATCAGCAGGCCCACGCGGAAGATCTTCGCCGCGGCCCAGAGGCACGCGTACGCGCCGATCGCGTTGACGGCGATGCACAGCAGGATCTGGAGCGCCGGTGGCGGATCGGTCGACGCGACGCGCATCATCATCACGAACGGGCCCGCGGGCGGGACGAACGAGAGCACCAGCGCGAGCCCCGAGTTCGGATCCCGGCTGATCGGGAGCCAGAGCATGTAGGGCAGCATGATGAGCATCATCACGGGCGTCTGGAGCGACTGCGCCTCGCGCAGCTCGTTGACCGCGCTGCCCACCGCCGCCAGCAGCGACGCGATCATGAGGTACGCGAGCAGGAAGAAGATCAGGAGCAGCACGACCGCGCGGGGCTCGACGAGGTCGGCCCGCGCTGCGGAGATCAGCCCGAAGATGCCCAGCCCGCTGTAGACCACGAGCAGCGTGAGCCCCACGCACATCTGCCCGAAGATCTTGCCCGCCATGAGCTGCATGGGCGACACGGCGCTGAGCAGCACCTCGATCACGCGGCTGGACTTCTCCTCGATCGTGGTCGTGAGCAGGTACTGCCCGCCCACCATGACCGAGATCATCATCAGGATCATGAACCCGAGCGGGAGCATCTGCGTGACCGCCTCGCTCGACGCGCGCTCGCCCTGCTCCGTGACCTCGCGCGTGTGCTGCTCGACCTTCCACAGCGCGTCGAGCTCGGCGCGGTTCAGCCCGCTCGACGCGTACCGCGCCTCGCGGATCGCCTCCGACGCGGCGTAGCGGATGGCGTCGATCACGCGGTCGTCGAGCTTCGTTCGCACGAACAGCTCGTAGCCGCCGAACGGGTTGCCGGGCGCGGCGTCGTCCCGATGGACCGCGTCGGGCGAGACGACGATGAGCGCGACCCGCGTGGTCTGATCTCCGTCGGCGACGCGACGCTTCGCGGCCTCAAGGATCGGGGCCTTCTCCGCCTCGGGATCGTCCGCACTATCAAGCGTGACGACCCTCAGGTTCGGCGCGCTCCCCAGAGCAAGGTTCGTGGTCGTCTCGACGAGCGCCTTCTGGTCAGTGCTCTGCGCGGGAACCGCGAACTCTTCGCTGATCTTCTCTTGAGCCCGCAGCACGTCCTCGGCCTGCCTGCGCGCGATGGACTCGGGCGTGAGGTTCTCGGCGATCGCGCTCGCGACCACGCCCGAGCGGTCGATGATCGCGACCTCGCCCTCGACCGCCGGCCCCTTGGCCCGCATCGTGAGCCAGATGATGACGGGGATGATCGCCATGATGATCAGCGGCACGATGAACGCGCCGATGATGAAGCCCTTGGTCATCGCGGTCGAGACGTACTCACGCCGTGCGATCCGGAGGATCTTGTTCGCGCCCATCTCAGGCCTCCCCCTCGATCTCGCCCGCGCCGACGCCCGCGAGCGCCTCGCGGACCGAGGCGTCCCCCGCGTCGGTCGCGATCTCCACGAAGATGTCCTCCAGGTTCGGGCGACGCAGCGCGATCGACTCAACGGGCACCCGCTGCGCGACTTCCGCGATCACTCGCGGCGCGTCGGCCTCGGGCGAGAGCGACACCTCCAGCTCCAGCCCCGCGCCGCCCGTGTGGCGCACGCCCGCGATTGCTGAGAGCGGGCCCGGATCGACCCCGCCCCGCGCGAGGCGCACCGCGACGATGCGCGAGTCGCTTTGGCTCCGGATCGCGTCGAGCGTGTCGTCGAGCACTTTCCGCCCGCGGTGGATCATGACGATGTGGTCGCACAATTCCTCGGCCTGGTGCATCTGGTGCGTCGAGAAGATCACCGTTGCGCCCCGCTTGTGCTGCTCGAGGAACAGGTCGCGCATCAGGCGGCGGTTCACGGGGTCGAGCCCGCTGAAGGGCTCGTCGAGGATCACCAGCTCGGGCTCGTGGATGATGCTCGCGACGAACTGCACCTTCTGCTGCATGCCCTTGGATAGTTCCTCGCACTTCTTCCTCTCGACCTCGCCCAGCGCGACGCGCTCGAGCCAGTCTCGCACCTTGCCGCCCGCGGCGGGGCCCGACACGCCCTTGAGCGCCGCCATATGGCGGAGGAACGCGCCGACCTTCATCTTGCGATAGACGCCGCGTTCCTCGGGCAGGTAGCCGATGCGGTCCTTGCTCTCGACCGCGGAGGCCTTGCCGAGCACGCTGAGGCGTCCCGCGTCGGGGAAGATGATCGACATGATCATGCGGATCGTCGTCGTCTTGCCCGCGCCGTTGGGACCGATGAACCCATAGAGCGAGCCTTGGGGCACGCGGAGGTCCATGCCCTCCACCGCGACCTTGTCGCCGAAGGTCTTGCGGACGTTCTCGAGCACGATGGCGTCGCCCAAGGCATGCTCCCTTCGTGGGGCCGCGGGTGTGCGAATGGTGAGCAGTCTACCCCCTTGCAGGGAAGCGTTCGGCGTCGGGGGCGGGTTCTTTCGCGCGACGCCCCGGAACACCGCTCCTGAATCGCACGCCACCCGTCCGAAGGGGCGGACGCTGGTATCGCCGCCCGGCGGTTCTACCCTTCGCCCCATGGCCCTCCGCCTGTCGCCCACGGACGAGATCGTGCTCCAGCGCCTCGCGGAGATGGACGCGGCGTACGCCCGCCTCGACGAGCAGCTCGCCGATCCGGACGTGCTGTCCGACCATCGCAAGGTCCGCGACCTGTCGGTCCGCAAGCGGGCCCTCCAGCCCGCGGTGGAGGGGTATCGCGCGTACGTCGCGCTCGCTCGCGAGCTGGACGAGCTGCACGCCGCGGCGACCTCGGGAGATGCCGACCTCGAAGCGATGGCGGCGGAGGACCTTCCGCGCGTGGAGGACGCGATCCGCGACACGCTCGGCGGCGTGAAGGCGGCGCTCGTCAACGCGGACGACCAGCGCGTCGGGAGCGTGATCCTCGAGATCCGCGCGGGGGCGGGCGGTGACGAGGCCGGGCTCTGGGCCCGCGACCTGCTCGACGTGTACACGCGCTACGCGGCGAAGCGCGGCTGGAACGTCGAGACGATGGAGCTGACGGGCGACGCCTCGCTCGGCGGCGTGCGATCCGCGGTGGTCAACTTCTCGGGCGAGGGCGTGTGGAGCGAGCTGTCGTTCGAGTCGGGCGTGCACTCGGTCAAGCGCGTGCCCGCGACCGAGGCCCAGGGGCGCGTGCACACCTCGACCGCGACCGTCGCCGTGCTGCCCGAGCCGGAGGAGGTCGAGGTCCGGATCGACTGGGCGAACGACGTGGACGAGCACCTGACCACGGCGCAGGGCCCGGGCGGGCAGAACGTGAACAAGGTGACGACGGCGTGCCACCTCGTGCACAAGCCGACGGGCATCGAGGTTCGCATGCAGGAGTCCAAGAGCCTGCAGCAGAACCGGGAGAAGGCGCGAAGGCTGCTCATGGCGCGGGTGTACGAGGTGGAGCGCCGGAAGGCCGAGGCCGAGCGGGCCGCGGCCCGGCGCGGGCAGATCGGGACGGGCGAGCGGAGCGAGAAGATCCGCGTGTACCGGTACCAGGACGGGATCGTCGCGGACGAGCGGCTCGACCAGAAGTTCCAGCTCCAGCAGGTGCTCACGGGCGACCTTGCCCCGCTCATGCACGCGCTGATCGAGAAGCAGACCGCCGAACGCCTCACGGCCCTGGCGGCGGGGTGAGGCCCGCGCGGGGTTTTTCTTCCCGGTAGACTGTTTGTGCGTGGGGGGTTGTTTGATCGCGCCGTGCGCGCGTGCATGGAGTGGGGCGTGCCGGAAGACTTGCTGCTCACGTCGCACCTCGTCGCGATCGCGCTGGTCGTGTGCATGGGCGTCGGCGCGCAGTGGCTGGCGTGGCGTCTCAAGGTGCCCTCGATCCTGCTGCTGCTGGGCGCGGGGCTGGCGCTGGGGCCGATCAGCCGGGTGCTGCGCGCGGATGGCAAGCCGCTGCTCGATCCCGACGCGATGTTCGGGGACATCCTGGGGCCGGTGGTGGGGCTCGCGGTCGGGCTGATCCTGTACGAGGGCGGGCTGACCTTGCGCCTGTCGGAGATCTCGAAGGTCCGCGCCGTCGTGCGCAACCTCTGCACGATCGGCGCGTTCGTGACGTGGGTGCTCGCGGCGATCGCGGCGAGGTTCCTGCTCGGGCTGCCCTGGGACCTGTGCATCCTGATGGGCGCGATCCTGACCGTCACCGGCCCGACGGTCGTGGGCCCGATGCTGGCGCACATCCGCCCCAAGGGCAGCACAGGACCGATCCTGCGCTGGGAGGGCATCGTTGTCGATCCGATCGGCGCGATCCTCGCCGTGCTCGTGTTCGAGGTCGTCTCGACGGCGGACCACATCGGCGCGATCGGGGATGTGGCGCAGAGCCTGTTCGTCACCGTCCTCGTGGGCGGCGCGCTGGGGGTCGGCGCGGCGTGCGTGCTCATGGAGATCATCCGCAGGCACCTCGCGCCCGAGTTCCTCCAGAACCCCATCTCGCTGCTGCTCGTCGTCCTCGCGTACACGCTCAGCGACATGGCGCAGCACGAGAGCGGGCTGCTCGCGACCACGGTGATGGGCATCGTGCTCGCGAACCAGAAGCGGGCCGACGTGCGTCACATCCTCGAGTTCAAGGAGAACCTGCGCGTCCTGCTCATCTCGAGCCTGTTCATCGTCCTCGGCGCCCGCCTCCAGCCCGAGAGCCTAAGGCAGATCGGCATCCTCGGGCCCACGCTGTTCGTGCTCGCGCTCATCTTCCTCGTCCGCCCGGCGTGCATCTTCGCCTCCACCATCGCCTCCGGGCTCGGGTGGAAGGAGAAGGTGATGCTCTCAAGCCTCGCGCCGCGCGGGATCGTCGCCGCGGCGGTCGCGAGCGTGTTCGCCCTCGAACTGCGCCGCTCGGCCGAGTATGCGAACCCCGAGCAGGCGGCGTTGCTCGTGCCGCTCATGTTCGCGGTGATCATCGGGACGGTGCTGTTCTACGCCGTCGCGACCGGGCCGATCGCGCGTGCGATCGGGCTGTCCGACCGCAACCCGCAGGGCGTGGTCTTCATCGGCGCGCACGCGTGGGCCCGCGACATCGCGCGTGCGATCGCCGACCACGGGTTCCGCGTGGTGCTGATCGACGCGAATCAGGACAACATCGTCGCGTCGCGCATGGCGGGGCTGCCCACCTACCAGGGCAACGTGCTGGGCGAGCGCACGCTCGACGAGCTCGACCTCACCGGCATCGGGCACGCCATCGCGTTGACGCCCAACGATGAGGTCAACGCGCTCGCGTCGCAGCGCATCGGTCGCACGCTGGGCAAGAACCACACCTTCCAGCTCGCGCGCAAGGGCGGGAGCCTCGCGAAGGACGAGGTCTCCCGCGAGCTCCGTGCACGCGACCTGTTCGATCCCCGCGCGACCTTCGCCTTCCTCGCCTCACGCTTCTCCACCGGGAGCGTCGTCAAGGCGACTACCCTCACGAGCGAGTTCGGCTACAAGGAATGGCGCACGCTCTACGGCCCGCGCGCGCTCGTGCTGTTCGTGGAGCTGCCCGGAGGAAAACTCCAGGTGGTAGAGAACAACGCGAGCCTCGCGCCGCCGTCCGGCAGCACGATCATCGCGCTCGTCGATCCCGAGGACCTGCTGCTCGCGTAGCGCACGATCGCGGCGTGTTACGTTCCGGGCTGGCCCGCGGGCGCCTCGTCTCCCACGCGCTGGCGGAGGGACTCGCTCCGCACGTTCGCGAGCCACGCCTTCTGCACGCCCTCCCACGGGATGCCGAGCGCCTCGACGGATGCCTCGTCGATGCTCTTGCCCTGCGCCATGGCGCGGAGCCACGCGTTGCGGGCGTCGCGCCCGCGGAGCGTCGCGACGAACGCGACCATGTCGCAGCCCTGCGCGTACACGTGCCCGTAGTACTTGCGATCGAAGTCGTAGAAATCGGCCAGGGCGCTCCACGGCGCGAGCTCGTCCGCGTCGTGCCACTTCAGCACGCGATCGCGCGAACGCTTCACCGTCCCCTGGAACGGATCGGCCATCACCTCCGCGATCCCCTCGAGCACCCACCAGGGCGATTCGTTCGCCTGCGGGCCCATCGCGAAGTTCGCCGCGTGCCCGTACTCGTGCGCGAGCAGGCCCTTGAGCCCGTCCGCCTTGCGACCCTGCGACATCAGCAGCTTGATGCTCTCGCCCGGCTCGTTCCACCCGCTCAGCGGGTCGGCGTACGACAGGTAGATCGAGTGCTGGAGCAGGCCCATGTCGGGATAGATCTTGACCTGCTGCGCGCCGGGCACGACGAGCTGCATGTCCTCGTGCACGCGCGTCCGCACCTCGTGCCACACGTCGATCACCTGCTCCGCCATCGCGCGAGAGGGCGAGATGAACATGACGTCCACGCCCTCGCCCGCGAGGTGCTCCCACAGCGGGCCGGCGTAGCGCCACGCGTCGGGCTCGTTCGCGCTCCGCGTGAAGCGCGCGACGTACGACACGCTCCGCATCTCGTCCCGCCCGGGCATCGACCACGACCACGTCACGTTCGCCGCGGCGTCGCCCGCCTTGAGCGTGTGCCCGTCCCACTCGGCCGGGCCGAGGCGGACGCTCGCCGTCTCGATCGCGATGCCGACGTCCCCGGGCTTCTGGCGCGCAAAGTCCGCGGCCCAGGTCCGCTGCTCCGTCGCCCACACGGGGTCGGTCAGGTCGACGCACGCGAGGTACGCGTCCGCATCGCCCGCGCTGCACGCGGCGCCCATGCGATCCGCGAGCGCGCCGAGTTCCATCTCGGCGAACGCGACCCCGACGATACTCACCCCCTTCGGTGAACCGCCCTCGGGCGCGGCCTGTGCGAACGCGCCGCCCGCGCCCATCGCCATGAGGAGCGACGCAACGGCCATGATTCGAACGCGCGGATTCGCTCTCATGCTCAGAACTCACACTGCCGCGGGGCGCGCGGGAAGGGGATCACGTCGCGGATGTTCTGCATGCCCGTGCAGAACAGCATCATGCGCTCGAAGCCGAGCCCGAAGCCCGCGTGCGGCACGGTGCCGTAGCGGCGCAGGTCGCGGTACCACCAGTATTCCTCGAACGGCAGGCCCATCTCGCGGATGCGCGCGTCGAGGACCTCGAGACGTTCCTCGCGCTGGCTGCCGCCGATGATCTCGCCGATGCCCGGCACGAGCACGTCCATCGCCGCGACGGTGTCGCCCGGCGCGCCGTCGGTGCCGGGGTCGTTCATGCGCATGTAGAACGCCTTGATCTGCTTCGGGTAGTTGATGACGACGATGGGCTGCTTGAAGTGCTCCTCGGTGAGGTAACGCTCGTGCTCGCTCTGCATGTCGAGCCCCCACTTGACCGGGAACTCGAACTTCTTCGGCGCCTTCTCCAGGATCGCGATCGCCTCCGTGTACGGCACGTGGCGGAAGGGCTTCTCGACCACCGAGCGCAGGCGGGCGATCAGCCCGTTCTCGATCCGCTCGTCGAAGAACTTCATGTCGTCCTCGCGGCGGGTCAGCAGGTCGTCGAGCAGGTACTTGAGCATCTCCTCCGCGAGCTTCGCGTCGTCTCGCAGGTCGGCGAAGGCGATCTCGGGCTCGATCATCCAGAACTCGGCCAGGTGCCGGCTCGTGTTGCTGTTCTCCGCCCGGAACGTCGGCCCGAACGTGTACACCCGCGACAGCGCCATGCAGTACGTCTCGACGTTGAGCTGCCCCGACACCGTCAGGTGCGTCTCCTTGCCGAAGAAGTCACGCTCGTAGTCCGCGCTTCCGTCGCTCCCGCGCGGCGTGTTCACGCCGTCGAGCGTCGACACGCGGAACATGTTCCCCGCGCCCTCGCAGTCCGAGCCCGTCACGATCGGCGTGTGCACGTAGAAGAAGTCGCGCTCGTCGAAGAACCGGTGGATCCCGCACGCGAGCGCGTGCCGCACCCGCGCCACCGCGCCGAACGTGTTCGTCCGCACGCGCAGGTGCGCCTGCTCGCGGAGGTACTCGAATGAGTGCCGCTTGTTCGAGACGGGGTACGTGTCCGGGTTCTCCACCCAGCCGATCACGCGCACCGCGTCGGCCCGGATCTCGACCGACTGGCCCTTGCCCTGGCTCTCGACGATCTCGCCATCGACCTCGACCGAGCAGCCCGTGTTCAGGTGCGCGATCTCGCCCGCGTAGTTGGAGAGCTCCGAGCGCGCCACCACCTGGATCGGGTCGAACGTCGTCCCGTCCGACACCGCGATGAACGACAGCCCACCCTCGGCCTTGCTGTCCCGCCGCGTCCGCACCCAGCCCTTGATTGTCGCCCGCGTGCCGGGCGTCGCCCGCACCGCCTCACGAACCTTCAGCCACGCCATGCCGACCTCCCGAGACCTCCCGAGCGGGCGGCATCACGCGCCCAAGCCCCTGCGGGACGCCGATCGTAGCGGGGCCTGCGCCGCTCCCGAGCGCACCTCACCCCGATCGGGTCACACCCCGCCCGCGTCCTCGCCCCGGAACCGTGGCGCCGCGGCCCAGTGCATCTTCTCGATCAGCGTCGCCCAGTAGGAACGCTTCGGATCGACCACGAACCGCACGGGCAGGTCGAACCGCCGGATCAGCACCTCGTCGCCATTGGCGAGCCGCTGCTGCGTCTGCCCGTCGAGCACGAGCGTGGTCCCGCCGTGCTGGTCGCTGTTGACGCTCTCCATCACGATCGTCACGCGGCTGCGGTCCGACACCACCACCGGGCGGAAGCTCAGCGACTGCGCCGCGATCGGCGTGATCGCCAGCGCGCCCGCGATCGGCGAGATGATCGGTCCGCCCGCCGAGAGGTTGTACGCCGTCGAGCCCGTCGCCGTGCTCACGATCAGCCCGTCCCCGTGCACCGTGGGCCCGGGCTCGTCGTCGATCCGAAGGGAGAACCGGATCATGCGGAAGGGAGGGCCCGCCGTGAGCAGGCACTCGTTGAGCGCAAGGTCGCGGAACACCTCGCGCGGCCCGCGCCGCACCCGCGTCTCGAGCAGGGGCAGCTCGCGCGTCGCGAGCTCACCCCCGCCGAACAGGTGCTCCGCCTGCGCCCGCACGCTCGAAACCTCGAACGCCGCGAGGAAGCCGACCTTCCCCATGTTCACGCCCAGCAGCGGCGCGACGCTCCCCGTGGCGCGCCGGGCGACCGAGAGGAGCGTGCCATCGCCCCCCAGCACGACGACGACGTCCGCGTTCTCAAGGTGCGGGAGCGCGCCGCTGGCCCGGATCGCGTGCGCGCCGAGCAGCGTGCCGTGCGATTCGATCGCCGCGCGGACCAGCTCCAGCGAGCTGTTGCCCTCGACCTTCTCCGGGTTGTAGAGGAGCGCGACGCGCCGCGGCATGTGTCGAGTCTACCGGGCCGGGCCCGGGGTGGTTTCGGGGCGTCCGGCGCGGGGCTCGATCACGCCGCGACCGCTCGTCCCCGCGGCCCGCGAGCGATCGGCGCACCTGCGGATCTCTCTCGCGATGCCCGCCGCGTCCAGCCCCACCTCGGCGAGCTGCTTGCGTCGCGGGTCCTGCGCGATCCAGTGGTCGGGCAGCCCGTGGCGCGTCAGGAGCGACGCGTCGAGCCCGTGCTCCTGCGCGCACTCGACGACCGCGCTCCCGAACCCGCCGACGATCGAGTGGTCCTCGAGCGTGAGCACGGGGATGCGTCGCTCAAGCAGCGTCCGCACGAGGTGCGCATCGACGGGCTTGGCGAACCGCGCGTCGTACACGCACACGCCGTACTCGCCCGCGAGCGCGTCCCGCGCCTCCATCGCCGCGATCGCGGGCGTGCCGAAGGCCAGCACCGCGACGTCCGGCACCCGCTCGCACCGATCGCCCAGCGAAACGTCCATCTCGGGCGTGAGGCATCGCGCGCGCCCGAGCTCGAACGCCGGGCACGCCTCGCCCGCGAAGCGAGGGCTCACGTCGTCGCGCGGGTAGCGCACGGCGCTCAGGCCCGCGTCGTGCGTGCGCATGAACTCCAGCGCCGCGACGAGCGAGGGCTCGTCGATCGCCGCCAGCAGGCACGCGCCGGGCAGCGTGCGCAGGATCGACACGTCGCAGAACCCGTGGTGCACCGACCCGTCGCCGCCCACCAGCCCCGCGCGATCGAGGCACAGTCGCACCGCCAGCCCCTGCAGCGCGACCTCCTGGAACGCCTGGTCGAACGCGCGCTGCACGAACGTCGAGTACACCGCGAAGAACGGCTTGAAGCCCGTCTTCGCGAGCCCCGCCATCATGTCCATCGCGTGGCTCTCGCAGATGCCCGTGTCCCACGCGCGATCCGGGAACCGCTCGAGCGCCCGCGTCACGCCCGTGCCGTCCGGCATCGCGGCGGTGCAACACACGACCTCGGGGTCGCGCTCCATGAGCGATGCCAGCGCGTCGCCGAACGCCGTCGTGAACGAGCGCCCGCCGCCGGCCATCTCCACGCGGCATCCCGTCGCGACGAGCTTTCCCGACTCGCGTTCGCTGTCCGGATCGCCATCGCCCGCGACCACGCGGAACGCCTTGGGCGAGTGGAACCGCGTCGCGTCCTTCTCCGCGAACTCCAGCCCCTTGCCCTTGATCGTCTTGACGTGCAGCACCATCGGGCGATCGAAGTCCCGCGCCTCGGCCAGCACCTCGATCAGCGCCCGAAGGTCGTGTCCATCGACCGGGCCCACCGTCACGAGCCCGAAGTGCTCGAACCACGCGCCATCGTTGAGCGTGGCCTTCATCGCCTCGCCCGTCTTGTGGTACGCCTCTTCCAGCGCCGCCCCGCCCGGCATGCGCGACAGCACCCGGTGCGCGCCCTTCTTGAAGTCCGAGTACAGCCCGCTCAGGCGGAGGCGATCGAAGTAGCCCGCCAGCGCGCCCTGCGGCTTCGAGATGCTCATCCCATTGTCGTTCAGCACGACGAGGAACTGGCGGTTGAGCGTGCCCGCGTTGTTGAGCCCCTCCATCGCCACGCCGTTGACGATCGAAGCGTCCCCGATGATCGTCGCGACGCGCCGCCCAGCGGTGTTCGTGCGCGGATCGAACGCCTCCCCGCGCAGCGTGTCGCCCCGCGCCACGCCGACGGCGGTTGAGATGCCCGTGCCCGCGTGCCCGACGCGGAAGAGATCGTGCGGTCCCTCGTTGGGCTCGGGAAAGCCCGACATGCCCTCGCGAGTGCGCAGCTTCGAGAGCAGCGGGTACCGCCCCGTCACGAGCTTGTGCGGGTAGCACTGGTGCCCCACGTCGAACAGCAGGCGGTCGTGCGGGAAGTCGAACACGTAGTGCATCGCGAGCGTGAGCTCGACGACGCCCAGGTTCGGCGCGAGGTGCCCGCCGGCCTTGGAGACCTGCGCGACGATCGCCGCACGGATCTCCGCCGCGAGGGCCTCAAGGCGTTCGATGGGCATGGACCTGAGGTCCGCGGGCCCGGTGATCGTCTCGAGGATCGCCATGCGTGTTCCTTGCCCGCGTTCGCCCCGCACGCTTCCGACAGCGTGGCGGGCGCGTTTTCAAATCCTTCTGAAACAAACGATACGCCAGCCCACACCCAAACGCCATCCCGCCAGCGAACGCCATCCCGCCGGCAAACGCCATCCCGACGCTCGGTCCTTCGACGCCGCACTCATTCGGAGCCGGGCCCCCGCGGGTTCGCATCGAGAGAACTTCACGCGGGAGACCTACCTCGTCCGCGCCGACATCCCCCGCGCCATCGCGCGCAGCCCGTCCGCGCCCGACCCGAACCCCGCGATCGCCGACAGCGCCGAAGCCTCCAGCTCCGCCGCACGCGCCCGGCTCGTTTCGACGCCGAACGTCGAGGGAAACGTCCGCTTGCCCGCTGCGGCGTCCTTGCCCGTCGCCTTGCCCGCGTGCTCGGGGTGCTGCTGCACGTCGATCAGGTCGTCGACGATCTGGAAGAGCAGCCCGAGGTCGCGCCCGAACCGTGTGAGAGCGTCAAGATCGGGTTCTCGGACCTCCACGCCCGCGCGCCCCGCGAGCATCGCCCCCATGCGCACGGACGCGACGATCAGCGCCCCCGTCTTGCGAGCATGGATCAGCTCCACCGCCCGCCCGGGGTCCGCCTCGTCGAGCCCGCCCAGTGTGTCGTACACCTGCCCCTCGATCATCCCCATCGTGCCCGACACCACCTCGCGCACGAGCCGGGCCGAGAGCGCCGCGGGGATGCCCTCGTCCACCAGCGGCGCGACGGCGAGCGTCAGCATCGCGTCGCCCGCGAGGATCGCCATCGCCTCGCCCGCGTGGCGGTGCAGCGTGGGGCGTCCACGCCGGAGGTCGTCGTTGTCGATCGCGGGCAGGTCGTCGTGCACGAGGCTGAAGGCGTGGATGAGCTCGACGCTCAGGCACGCGGGCAGGGCGTGCTCGCCCGCGGCGCCCATCGCCTCGCACGCGCGCCACGCGAGCATCGGGCGGACCCGCTTGCCGCCGCCGAGGAGCGCGTAGGCGATCGCGTCGCGGAGGGATGCCGGGGTGTCGAGACGCTCGACGAATCGGCGCAGCTCGCCCTCGATCCGCGTGCGGGCCGAGGCCTCGTCCGCGACACTCGCGTCCACATGTGCGCCCGCCGCCCGCGTGCCCATGCCCGATGCTAGTCGTTGCGGGGCGTGACGCCGCGGGGGGGTACCATCCCGCCGCATGGGATCGACATGGGAACTGCTGGTGCAGGTGTTCCGGGACGGCGGCGCGGTCATGTTCGTGCTGCTGGGCGTGAGCATCGTCGCGAGCACGTTGTGCGCGGAGCGGGCGATGTTCTGGCTCGCGACCAGCGGTGGGGGCGCGGCGCGCAGGTGGCGGGCGCTCACCGCCCGCGTCCGCGCGGGGGACCGCCCCGGCGCGATCGCCCTCGCACGGGCCGAGCGGTCCTTCGCCCAGCGGTTCGCGGCGGAGTTCATGGCACGCGTCTCGGACGTGCGCGACGGTGCGGCGATCGTCGCGATCGGGGATGAACTGGTCGAGGAGGCCCGCCCCGCGCTCGAGCGGTTCTCCAGCACGCTCAGCGCCGTCATCACCGCGGCGCCCATGCTGGGCATCCTCGGCACGGTCCTGGGCATCATCGAGAGCTTCCAACTGCTCGGCTCGAGCGGGCCTGTCACGGATCCCACCGCGGTCGCGGGGGGCATCGCCAAGGCGCTGTACACGACGGTGTTCGGGCTGGTCGTGGCGCTGCTCGCGCTGCTGCCCTTCGTGGCGTTCCGCGCGATGGCGGATCGGGCGACGGGGCGACTGGAATCGCTGGTGGCGCTGGTCGCGGCGTGCTGGTCGGACGGGAAGGACGCGGGCGTGAAATCGCCCGATTGAGCGGGCCTTAGGCCCCGCGCTCCTGCTCCGCGACGAGGGCGTAGATCTCCTCGGGCGTCTCGGCGGCGTAGATCCGCTCGCGGAACGAGTCCATCGTCATCAGCCGGCTGATCCGGGCCAGGGCCTGGATGTGGTCGCTGGTCTTGTCGGGCGGGCTCGCGAGCAGCACGATCAGACGCACGGGGCGCCCATCGATCGCCTCGAAGTCCATGGGCTCGGCGGGTTTGCCGATCGCCATCGCCAGCGAGCCCATCCCCGCGCTCTTCCCGTGCGGGATCGCCAGCCCGTGCCCGATGCCGGTGGTGCGGGTCTGCTCGCGGACCCAGACGGCCTCTTTGAGCGCCTCGGGCTGCGAGACGCGCCCCGACGCCGCCAGAAGATCGACCAGCTCGTCGATGACGCCCCGCTTCCCCTCCGCCAGCAGCGGGGCACGGATGGACTCGGGCGTCAGGATCTCGAGCAGGTTCATGGGGCGTTCCAGCACCCCCCGTGCACGCCGGGGTGGGGCGGAGTTTAGCCGGGCGGGGGCGCGGCGGCCCACGCCTCACTCTCTCGGCATTCGGCTCGACAGCCTCGCACGACGGGCGGGATCGTGCTCAGGCCCGCGGGGACAACAGCGCGGCGTACGACGCATCTGTATACCGCGCGGGCGGATCCCCGGGCAGCCCGCGGGGCAGGTGCAGCGCGTCGCGCACGACGCGCATCGAGAGGCGATCGCACGCCCACGCGACCATCCGCTCGTTCTCCTCGGGCTCGATGCTGCACGTCGAGTACAGGATCGAGCCGCTGGGCGCGAGCAGCTCCCGCGCCCGCTCGAGGATCGACCGCTGCACCTCCGCGAGGCGTCGGCGCTGGGCGCGCCCCCAGCGGTACCGCGCCTCGGGACGACGCGCCAGCACGCCCGTGTTCGAGCACGGCACGTCGAGCAGCGCGAGGTCCACGCTCCCTCGGAGCGCGTCGAGCTCGTGCGGTGCGCGGACCTCGACGCCCGTGCGCCCGCGGAACGCGGAACGCAGGTGCACGAGGCGGGCGGTGTCGGCGTCGCTCGCGATGAGGCGCGCGTCGGGGAACGCGCGCGCGAGCAGGCGCGTCTTGCCGCCCTGACCGGCGCACAGATCGAGGATCGTGGGTGGACGCAGCTCGCGCGCGAGCCCGACGCAGCGTGCGCTCGCCGGGTCCTGGGCCCACGCGTGCGGATGCGATGCAACCCACGAGCCGAGATCGGAGCGCGGGCCCGTCCACACGACGAAGCCCGGCTCTTCGTGCGCGGCCCAGAGCGACGCGTCCTCGGGCGGCGGGCCGTTCCCGATGTTCACGATCGTCGGCGCGTGCACGAGCGCGTGCAGCGAGAGGCCCCGCGCGCCGACCTCGCCGTAGCACTCCGACCAGCGGGCGAGCAGGTTCGAGGGCACGCTCGTCGCGATCGACATCCGCTCCATCGGATCGTGCGGGAGGCACGCCTCGCGCAGCGCGAGCGCACCGCCCGCGGCGAGCGGGATCTCGTCCGTCGCGCCGGTATATCGCTCCCGCCTCGCGCGGGCCTTGTCGTCGGGCACGAGCTCGCACAGCCTGCGCAGCGCCGCGTTGACCATGCCCGCCGCACGCGCGCCCGCGGGCTTGGCCTGCTCGACCGCCTCATGCACCGCGGCGTGTCGCGGGATGCGATCGAGCAGCACGATCTGCGCCGCGGCGCAGAGCAGCGTCGCGCGCACGAGCGGCTCGCACCGCGACGCGGGCTGGCGCATCCCGCGCGAGAGCAGGTGCTCGAGCGTGAGCCATCGCCGCGCGACCCCGTCGCCGATCGCGTGCGCGAGGGCCGCGTCGCGCGGGTCGAGCCCGTCCTCGTCGATCTCGATGGGCAAGAGGTCGGGGAATCGCGCCGAAGCCCGCTCGATCGCCGCGACGGCCCGGGCCCGCGCGGGCGAGACCGATCCCGGCGTGGGGCTTGCCACGGGGGCGGCGGGCGTGGACGATGGATCGGGGTTCGTCAGGGGCGGGCTTCCTCGGATGGAAGGTACGCCGCTGGGCGGGAAGGGTCATGCGGGGATACCTGACAGCACGCGGAGGCTCGGGCGGGCGTCGCAAGCGGCGGGGGCTGCTGGCGTCGATGCGCGTCCGCAAGAAGCTGCTGTTTCTGCACACGCTGTTCTCGATCTCGCTCGCGGTGATCCTGTTGCTGGCGCTCGGTCCGGGCATCGGCAGGGTGCTGCTGCGGGCGGAGTCGAGCGAGGCACGGGTGCTGCTCGCGTCGCTCGATCCCGCGCGCCTGGGCGAGCGGGGCTCGGAGGGAGCGGCGTCTGAATCGGGGGCGGGAGCGCGGGACATGTCGTCCCTGCCCGGCGTTCCCAGCGCGGCGCGCGTGTTCGTCGGGCGCGAGGGCGAGCTCGGGCTCAACCCCGACCACACCGCCCTCGCCCGCGCACGCCCGGGCGAGCCGGTGGACCTGCCCCCGCTCGACGGCAGCGCCCGTGCGCTCCTGTTGCTCGCGCCGGACGGGCCCGCGGACGAGACGCTTGAGGGCCCGCGTTATGAGGAGCTCTTCGCGGTCGCGACGCTCCGCATCCCCGAGGCCCGGCGCGCGGTCTGGAGCCTGTACGCGCTGGGCATCGCCGCGGTGCTGGCGACGTACGCGCTCGTCGTGGTCGCGCTCGAGACGATGGTGCTCCCTCAGCACGTGTATGGCCCGATCCGCAGCATGTTTGATGCGGACGAGGCCCTGCGCGAGGGACGCCGCGAGGACGAGCTGGTGCCCGAGTCGGCGATCCCTGCCGACGAGCTGGGCGAGATCATGCGATCGCGCAACGAGAGCGTGTCGTCGCTGCGTCGCCACGAGTCCGCCCTTGCGCGCGCGCTCGAGGACCTGGAAACCGTCGCGACGGACCTCAAGCGGAAGAACCATTTGCTCGAGAACGCCCGGCGGAATCTCGCGGACGCGGATCGCCTCGCGTCGCTGGGCATGATGTCCGCCGGCATCGCGCACGAGTTGAATACGCCGCTCGCGGTCCTCAAGGGGCTGGTCGAGGAACTGCACCGCGACCCTGCGCGCGGCATGGACGCGGACCGCGCCGCCCTGATGCTCCGCGTCGTCCGCCGCCTCGAGAAGTTGGGGGAGAGCCTGCTCGACTTCGCCCGCGCTCGCCCCGCCCAGGCCCGCCCCGCGAGCGTGCGCGAGATCGTGGGCGACGCGCTCACGCTCGTCGGGCTCGACGCGCGACGCCTCGGCGTGACGCTCGTCAACGACGTGCCCGAGGGCGTCATCGTCGAGTGCGACCCCGACCGGATGGTGCAGGTCCTGGTCAACCTCACGCGGAACGCCGCGGACGCGATCCTCGGCGCCCGGCGTGGGGACGCGCCGGCGGGGCGGGTCGAGGTCCGGGCGGAGCACGCGACGCGCGACGGGGCGGGCTGGGTTTCGATTACCGTGAGCGATAATGGCCCGGGCATCGAGCCCAGCGTGATCTCGCACCTGTTCGAGCCGTTCGTCTCGACCCGCCTCGACAGCCATGGCACGGGCCTGGGGCTCGCGGTCGCGGAGGGGATCGTCCGGGAGCATGGCGGGGTGCTGCTGGCGCGGAACAATCCGGACCGGCGCGGCGCGGTGTTTGAGATCATGCTCCCGCGGAGCGCCGCCGCGGGAACCGGGGACGTGTCCGAGCGGAAGGAGGACGAGCATGCCCGCGCCCGAACATGAAACGACCGAGGGGCGCGAGGAGGTCGCGCCCGCACCCCCGCTCGCGATCGTCTCGCTCGACGACGACGAGGACTTCCGCGAGTACCTCCGCGGGCTGCTCGGCTCGGCGGGGCACGACGTGCGCACGGTGGGCACGTCCGAGGAGTTCTTCGCGGCGTGCGGGCATCGCCTGCCCGACGTGGTCTTGCTCGACATGAAGATGGGGCACGACTCGGGCGAGGAGGTGCTCGCCGAGCTGCGCCGGCGCTGGCCGCGCCTGTGCGTGATCGTGGTGACGGGCTATCCGTCGCTGGACTCGATGCGTTCGACGTTCAAGCGTGACGTGTTCGACTACCTCGCCAAGCCGTTCAGTGCGAACGACCTGCACCGCGCCCTGGCGCAGGCCGCGGCGGCGTACGGGCTCGGGCAGAGCCCGCAGGACAAGCTCCGGGCCCAGCTCGGGCGCCAGATCCGCATGGCGCGCACGGACCGCGGCTGGACGCTCAAGGAACTGAGCGAGGCCTCGGGCGTGAGCATCAGCCAGCTCAGCGCCATCGAGCGCGGGGCGCACCTCCCCTCGCTGGAGTCGCTGGTCTCGATCGCCGAGGCGTTCGAGCAGAAGGCCTCCGCCTGGCTGGGCGAGTCGGGCTTCTGAGGGTCGGTATGCCATGTTGAGGGTGTCCCGTTTGGGGCATCGTGTTTGACACCTCCCGCCCGCGCACCTTCACTCCGGGCCGTGGGGCAGCAGACGCTCAGCACGCCTGATTCGGGGACGCCCGCGCGAGCCGTCCCCCGCGACCTGCGCGGGCCGATCCTGTTCACGGGGTTCGAGCCCAGCGGCGACGACCACGCCTCGGCCGTGATCGCCGAGCTTCGCGCGCGGCATCCCGATCTCAAGATGTTCGCGTGGGGCGGGCCCAAGATGGAGCGGGCGGGCGCGACGATCGTCGAGCGCACGGGCGACAACGCGGTCATGGGCATGCCCGGGCTCGACAAGATCATGGAGCACCGGCGGATCAACCGGCGCGTCGAGGCATGGCTCCGGGCCAATCCCGTCGCGCTGCACGTGCCCGTCGACTCGCCCGCCGCGAACTTTCCCATCTGCGCGATCGCCCGCCGGCACGGCGCGCGGGTGGTGCACCTTGTCGCGCCGCAGGTGTGGGCGTGGGGCCAGTGGCGCATCGGCAAACTCAGGCGACTGAGCAACCACGTGCTCTGCCTGCTTCCGTTCGAGCAGGCCTGGTTCCTCGAGCGGGACGTGCGCGCGACGTTCGTCGGGCACCCGCTGTTCGACCATCCGCTCGACGAGGCCGCGCTCGACGCGAGCGTGCGCACCTACCCGACGGGCGACGCAAAGCTCGCGCTCATGCCCGGCTCGCGCCCCGCGGAGATCCGCAAGAACTTTCCGCTGCTGCTCGCGACGTTCCGCACGCTGCGGCGCGAGCGTCCCGGGCTGGTCGGAGTCGTCGCGGTGACGGGCGAGCCCGTCGAACGCACGATCCGCGCGATCGCGCAATCGACAGGCGGCTGGCCCGACGGGCTGCACGTCGCGGTCCGCGAGACCGACGCCGTCGTGAGGTGGTGCGAGGTGGCGCTCGTCGTGAGCGGCACGGTCACGCTGCAGATCGCGCGCCAGCGCAGGCCCATGGCGATCGTGTACAAGTCCAGCCCGCTGTTCTACATGCTGCTGGCGCGATGGCTGCTCACGACCGAGTTCCTGACGCTCCCGAACCTCGTTGCGGGACGCCAGATCGTGCCGGAGATGGTGCCGCACTTCGGCGATGAGCGCGACCTGCTCCGTGAGGTGCGCGTGCTGCTCGACGATCCGCGCGTCCGTGAGCGGCAGAGCGAGGCGCTCGGAGAGGTCTGCGCGAAGTTCGCCGGTCACAACGCGGCCCGCGCCTCGGCCGACGCGATCGAGGACATGCTCGTCGAGATCGAGCGCGAGGCCAGCGGAGCGCCCGCCCGCTCACCCGCCCAGGCGTGACGCGAGGCGGAGCGGAACGAGCGCGACGGCGCACCACGCGTTGCCCACGCGGTCCGGAATGGGAATGCCGCCGATCACGGGCGCGGCGATGTCCAGCCCGCGATCCAGCAATCGGTGCGTGAAGACGCCGAGGTCGTGCGCCGCGGTGCGCTCGTCACGCACGAACGCGACGAGCACGCCCATGCCGTGCACGATCAGCGGGTCGCCCGCGAGCTTCGCGAGGTCCTGCGCCGGGCCCGCGACCAGCTCGCTCGCATAGCGCGGGTTCGGGCGGGGCACGCCGTCCGCGTACGCGACCTGCCCGGTGCACTTCACCTCGAGCCATGTGGCGTCGCGCGGCGGGCACAGAGCGGCGGGCGGGCCGCTCGCGAGCTCCTGGTGGGCGAGTTCCTGGCGGGCGAGATCGGCGAAGAGCGTGCCCTCGGCCGCGCGGGCGGCACGCCTCGGGAGCAGCGGGTCGAGCGGGGGGAGATCAGGCGAGGGGGTCAGCACGAGGTCGGCCCGGAGGCGCTCGGAATCCCGCGGGAGGCGGGGTGCGTCCATCGCAGTAAACGCTTCTGCCACAGACGGATAGAACACTTCGCGGAAGCAGCCCCAGCCCGCGTCCCGGGCCCCCTGGGCGAGCAGGGCGTGCAGGTCCGTCTCGTCGAGCGCGTCGAGCCCGAGCGGCGACTGCTCGGCGTGCCGCTCCGCCTCGGCCTGTTGCAGTCCGAGGAGCATCGCGCCGAGCACGCGCGCGGGGTCGGTGTGCGCGGCTTCGTCGCCCGAGAGGAGGCTCCGCGCGGGGTCGATCCGTTCTGCATCGTGCCCGGGTCGCATGCCGATGCGTTCCGTGGTAGTGTGTGCGGCTTCCGGTCGGGCGCGGCGTGCGACGGCGCGACGCGCGGGCGACTCGATCTCGTGAGCGGACGCGCCGAGTGTAGAGGAAGCATCCGATATGCAGGCACTTCTCGACGTGCTGAACGCGATCAATGGCGTGCTGTGGCACACGTACGTGCTCTACGTGCTCCTGGGCGTGGGCATCCTGTTCACGGTCTGGTCCGGGTTCGGACAGTACCGGGCGATCACGCACGGCACGGCGGTCGTCCGCGGGAAGTACGACGACAAGGACGACCCCGGCGCCATCAACCACTTCCAGGCCCTCTCCACCGCGCTCTCCGCGACCGTGGGCCTCGGCAACATCGCGGGCGTCGCGATCGCGATCTCCGTCGGCGGGCCCGGCGCGGTCTTCTGGATGTGGGTCACGGGGCTCGTGGGCATGTGCCTCAAGCTCACCGAGGTCACGCAGGCCATGATGTTCCGCGACACCACCGACCCCGAGAACCCGCGCGGCGGCGCGATGTGGGTCTGCAAGAAGGGCTTCGCGAAGATCAATCCCGCCCTCGCCCCGTTGGGCGTGGCGGCCGGGGCGATCTTCTGCATCACGCTCCTGATCTCGACCGTCACGGGCGGCAACATCTTCCAGGCGTGGAACGTCGCCGACATCGGGTTCGCCTACTTCGGCATCCCCAAGTTCGTCTCGACCCTCGTGCTCACGCTCGGCGTGGGCGTCGTGATCGTCGGCGGCATCAAGCGGATCGGCGATGTCGCCGGGCGCATCGTGCCCTTCATGTGCGTCGCGTACGTTCTCGCGGGCCTGTATGTCATCGTGACGAACGCGGGCGAGATCCCCGCCATGTTCGCCCTGATCTTCAGGGAGGCGTTCAACCCGAGCGAGGCGTCGGGCGCGTTCCTGGGCGGCGCGATGGGCTACGGGTTCCTCAAGGGCATGCAGCGGGCGCTGTTCAGCAACGAGGCCGGGCAGGGCTCGGCCCCGATCGCGCACGCGGCCGCGAAGACCGACGAGCCCGTGCGTGAGGGCGTTGTCGCGGGGCTCGAGCCGTTCATCGACACGCTCGTGGTCTGCACCATCACCGCGATGGTGATCCTGCTGAGCGGGGCGTGGAACCGTGCGCCCGCGCTCGCGTTCAAGGGCGAGCCGCCGATTGCCGTGCTCGACGCCGAGGGGAAGTGGGAGTTCCCGCCCACCGCGGTCTACGCCCAGGACGAGAACGAGGCCGCCGGCCAGTTGCGCACGGGGAACGAGGTCTACCTCGTTGTCGAGGCGGGCGCGAACGAGGAGACCGGAGGGAAGCGTCACAAGATCAAGGGCAAGCTCAGCGGCGATCCCGACGCCGGCTTCGTCGCCTTGTGGGATGCCGTCAAGCTTCCCGAGGCTCCCACGATCGCCATCGAAGGCGTGTATTTTGACTTCAACGGCGCGACGCTGACGGCCAAGGCGTACGACCGGGTCCTGCCGGGCCTCGGACTATGGGTCGTGCCCATCGTCGCCTTCCTCTTCGCGTTCTCGACCATCATCTCGTGGTCGTACTACGGCGAGCAGGGCGTGACCTACCTCTTCGGGCAGGGCTCGGTGTTGCCCTATCGGATTGTGTACTGCCTGCTCGTGCTCGTTTCCTCGTCGGCCCTGATTAACTCGAAGACGATCGAGGACATCTCCACCCTCGGCACGGGCGTCATGCTCTGGGCCAACATCCCCATCATGCTCATCTTCGGGCCCATGGCGATGAAGGAGTACCACAACTACATGGGCCGCCTGAAGCGCGGCGAGATGAAGGGGCACGCCTACCCAAAGGTGACCGACGTGGTTGAGGGCAAGGACGTCGAGTAGCACGCCCGAGAGTGAATTACAGAATGTCCACCACGCCCCGCCTTGAGCGGGGCGTTTTCTTTGATGTCCAGCAATTCATTGACGTGGATAGTGATCGACGCGAACGGGTACGACGCGGGCTCAGCGATCGCGACAGATCTCGTCAGCAACTCGCCTCACGCGCCCTCGACCCGCCCCGACACCGCCTTTGACAGCTTCTCGATCGTCTCGAGCGCCGACGCGTGCGCCGCACCGTTCGAGCGGCGCATCATCTTCACCCATGCCCACGGCAGCGGCAGGATGGTGAGCGGGAGGTACCACATCCACGTCGCGAAGTCGTACCACGAGAAGTAGAGGTTGAGCATCCGGTCGGTGAGCCACACGCCTGGCCACACCGTGCTCGCCAGCACGGCCGCGAACACCGCGGGCAGCTTCGGCTTGAGCCTGCTCACGAGCGTGATCCGCGTCCCTCCCCCGGAATCTCCCCCGCCCCCAGAAGCAGCCGGTTCGAGCGTGCCGACGAGCGAGCGATCGAAGGGCGAGCCGAACGCGTCGCACGAGAACGCGCGATCCCCGAGCCGTTCGAAGCCCGCGAGCTTGCCCCGCTCCGAGAGCGCCTGGAGCGCGCCCATCACCGCGTCCGGCGCGAGCGGCGACTCGATCGCGGGCAGCGGGGGAGTCGGGGTGTGCGAGGGGGTGTCGCCGGGCATGCTGCGTGTCGTGGGGGGTATTCGTCGCGAGGGGTGCTCGCCGCGCGGGTCGCCCGCGGGCACGGAGTCTATCGGCCGTCGCGGCGCGGACCTGTCGCCCGGGACGCGTGGCACGCGGATTGCCCCGCTCCACCAACATCCATGGACGGCACGAAGAGAACCGAATCCGCACGCCCCGCGCTGCGTCTGGTCAACGCCGAGCGTGGCGTGGACGCATCGCCGTTGCGTCCGAGAAACATCACGCCCGCCCGCGGCAGCGGCACGCTGATCGCGCACCTCGAACGCTTGGGCGAGCCGGCCCGCTCCGACGTCCGCACCACCCCGCCCCATCGGGGTGGGGGCGACGCGCCGCGAAGGGCCTCTTCGATCGAGCCCTCGCCCTCCTCGCCGACCGACCGGGCCTCTCGCCCGTCCCCGCTCCGCCTCGCCCGTGACGAGCCGCGAACCGCCCCGACGCCCGCCGAGCGTGAGGTCGCCCGCGAGAACAAGTCCGCCGCCCTGATGCACGCGACCGACGCGCGCTGGGCCCTCGCGGTGCGGACCGCGTCGTCGCTCGACGGCGGGCGTGCCGCGATCCTGCCCCCCGAGCGGCGTGAGCGTCTGATGAAGCTGTCGAGCACGCTGGGGCTGCGGGCGTTCGACGCGGCGCTGGTGATCGCGATCGTGCAGGACGGGGCCCGCTCGGGCGAGGGCGTGCTCTCGGCGAGCGTCGTCGAGCGCGTCGCGATGGTGCGCGATCCGCAGGAGGACGTCGCGCTGTCGCGCGAGCGATTCGCGGCGCGGCGCCTGCTCATCGCGCTGTTCTGCGCGGGCATCGCGGGCGGGCTGCTCGCGATGACGCTCGCGCGCTGGGTGATGGGCGGCTGAGGGCCATAGACTCCGATCGGTCCCTCGGAACCACGCACATTCGACGGGGCTCGATGTCCGCATCCACGCGACGGAGCCGCGCCGTGCCCAGCACTCCCGCAAAGAAGAAGCCGACAAAGCAGCCCGCTCCCGCCGCGGACGTGGGGCTCTCGGTTGGTGAGGCGGCCCCGGACTTCGCGCTGCACGACCAATCGGGCGAATTGGTGACGCTCTCGGCGCTGCGGGGCGCGCCGGTGGTGCTGTTCTTCTATCCGAAGGACGCGACGCCCATGTGCACGCAGCAGGCGTGCGCGTTCCAGGGCGGGCTGGGGCGGTTTTCGCGTGCGGGCGTGAGGGTGCTGGGCATCTCGATCCTGAAGCCGCGGAGCAAGAAGAAGTTCGCCGACGCGAACGCGATCTCGCTCCCGCTCCTGGCCGACGACGCCCTCGGGCCCGACAAGAAGCCCGTTCCCCACGCCGCCCGGGCCTTTGGCGTGTGGGTGCAGAAGTCGATGTACGGCAAGCCCTACGTGGCGATCGAGCGCACGACGTTCCTGATCGACCCGCGCGGGAAGATCGCAGCGAAGTGGGACAAGCGCACGATCGAGGCGGACGTCGACGCGCACGTGGACGAGGTGCTCGCCGCGGCGAAGGCGCTGGGCTGAGGCCCCTCGCGTGGCGGATCGCCCGCGGACTACGCTCTCGCTCGATGGACTTCCCCGCACCCGACCTGTCCGACGACGCGATCCTCGAGTTCGTCAGCGGGCTCCGCCCCTGCCGACACGGCGGGCTCCGCCTCGAGGTCGAGCGCCTGACGACGGGCGGCGAGCCCGCGACCATCGTGCACAACTACGGGCACGGCGGGTGCGGCGTCACCATCGGATGGGGCACCGCGCAGGTCGCGTCCGAGCTCGTGCGCGACGCGATGGGATCGGAGCCTGATGGGCGCGCATCGATCGGCGTGCTCGGCGCGGGCGTCGCCGGGCTCACCACGGCGCACGCGCTCCTCTCGCGCGGCTGGCGCGTGAGCGTGTACGCCGAGAAGGTGGGGGAGCGGACCACCTCGGGCCTCGCCGGCGCGTCGTGGCTCCCGACCGGGCTGGATTTCGGCGACACGCCCGAGCGGCAGGCCTTCACGCGCGACGTCATCAAGCGCGCGTTCGACGCGTTCATGGCGCTCGATCGTGCGCACTGGGGCGTCGACGTGCTGCCCGTGTTCGAGCCCGACGGCGCGACGGCGCACCCGGAGTACTTCGTGCCCGGAACGATCCCGACGCCGAAGCGTGTCGAGCGCCTCCCGCTCGAGGGCACGCAGCGCGAGCCCGGCGGGTGGGCCTACGAGCAGCCGTTCATCCAGACGCCGCGCTTCCTCCGCGTGCTCCAGGACGAGATCACGCGGCTCGGCGGCACGATCACGCCGCGCCGGTTCGCGTCCCTGCGTGAGATCGCCGCGCTCCCGCGCGAGGGTGGGCACGCGGCGCTGATCAACTGCCTCGCCCTGGGCTCGCGCGATCTCTTCGGAGACGAAAGCATCTATCCCGCCCGCGGCATGCTCGTCCGCATGCGCCCTCAGCCCGTCGGCTACATCCTGCACGACGAGTACTTCTACATGTTCCCCCGCGAGCAGAGCCTCGTGCTGGGCGGGTGCTTCCTCCCCGACGACTGGACCGAGCACCCCGACGAGGCCTTCTGCCGCCAGATCATCGAGCGCCACCGGGCGTTCTGGCGCGAGCGCGGCGTGGACACGACGCGCCCGTCCCACTCCGGGTGATGACGCGCCCGGCGATGACGCGCCCGCGATCTCCCGCCCTACCATCCCGCCCGTGAAGTACGACGCTCCGATCGTTGAGCAGCGTCCGGGCGGCAAGGTCACGCTCCGCACGCTCGCCCGGATGTCCTCCCGCGCCGAGCCCTTCGCGTGCGTCGCCGCGTACGACGCCACCACCGCGCGATGGTGCGAGCGGGGCGGCATCCACCTCATCATCGTGGGCGACAGCGCCGCCGAGATCGTGCTCGGGTTCGACTGGACGCGCCAGATGCCGTTGGATGTCGCGATCGCGCTCACCGCGGGCGTCAAGCGCGGCGCGCCCAATACCGTCATCATGGGCGACATGCCCTTCATGTCGTACCACTGCGGCGTGGACGACGCGGTCCGCAACGCCGGTCGCTTCATGACCGAGGGCCTGGCGGACATCGTGAAGCTCGAGGCCGACGCGAGCTTCGCGCCGCTCGTCGAACGCATGAGCCGCGCGGGCATCCCCGTCTGTGCGCACGTCGGCAGCCTGCCCCAGCACGCGGCGATGTCCGGCGGCTATGGCTCCGCGGGGCGCACCGCCGACGAAGCATGGCGCATCGTGCAGGACGCTGTCGCGCTCGAGCGCGCGGGCGCGGTCATGCTCCTCATCGAGGCGGTGCCCGACGAGGTGACCGAGCTCGTGATGAAGCACACCCGCGCGCCGCTGATCGGCATCGGTGCGGGCACCGCGTGCCACGGGCAGGTGCTCGTGCTGCACGACCTGCTGGGCATGACCGACGCGCCCCCGCGCTTCGCGGAGCGTGTGGACCAGCTCGGCGATCGCATCCGCAACGGCGCGGGCGAGTGGGTCGCGCGCGTCGCGCGGCGCGAGATCGGCGGGCGGCGCTACGACATGCCGCCCGAGGAGCGGGCCCGCCTCAACGAGCTCGCCGCGAACCCGACGCCGCGCGAGGCGTGAGCGATGACGCGGTGTTCGGGCGAAGTGCGGGTTGGCGAGTGGGCCCGGCGCTCGTGCCCGTTCTCGGGCGTCACGATCCCGCGAGATCTGCGGGCATCCGCGATCGTCCGCGTCCCGAATCGTTCCCGGGCGGTATCCCAATGAAGCCCGGGCCCGGAGCCGATGCGTTGCCCGGTTGGGAGTGCCCGTTGGGATTGCTGGGTTGGGACGCTCCGGAAGTACGCTTGACCCGCGGGCCCGCCCGCAGTCGGGAGCACGCATGAGACGCTTCGTTTCGCACGCGCCGTCGGTCGTCGTCATGGGCGCTCTTGTTGCCGGGCTGGTCGGGTTCCCCGCGCTCGTGCGCGTGACGGGCGAGGCCCGCACCCGCGCCCGTGTGATGCTCGCGCGCCAGGCGATCGAGCAGGACGACATCCTCGAACGCATCAGCGCCGCGACCCGCGCCGTGGCGGACGCCGTCCGCCCCAGCGTCGTGCACATCGACGTCAACGGCGCTCGCGACGGGCAGTTCCGCGCGAGCGCCGGCGCGGGCTGGGTGTGGGACGACGCCGGTCACGTCATCACCAACGCGCACGTCGTCGACGGCGCTCGCACCGTCCGCGTGCAGCTCGAGAGCGGGCGCGTGGTGACGGGCGAGGTGCTCGGCACCGACGTGTTCACCGACATCGCTGTCCTCCGCCTCGAGCGCGCGGCGGGCGCGGTGCCGGCGCGTCGCGCGACGGGCGTCATCCCGGGGCAGGGCGAGCGCGTCTACACCTTCGGCTCGCCCTTCGGCTTCAAGTTCTCCATGAGCGAGGGCATCATCTCCGGGCTCGGGCGCGACCCCAGCCAGTTCGGCAACTTCGGCGGGTACACCAACTTCATCCAGACCGACGCCGCGATCAATCCCGGAAACTCGGGCGGCCCGCTCATCAACGCGCGTGGCGAGGTCATCGGCATGTGCGTCGCGATCGCCAACGCGGCGAGCACCGGGGGCGACGTTGCGACCGAGGGCCAGAACGCGGGCATCGGCTTCGCCATCCCCCTCGCGACCATCGAGACAACCGTGCGACAGCTCATCGATGGTCGTCCCATCGCACGCGGGTTCCTCGGCATCACGTACTCCGCCTCGCAGATCGGCGATCGCGGGCTCGTCGAGGTCGAGTCCGAGGACGGCTCGTTCTACGCCCGGGGGATCCTCGTGACGGCCGTGACGGAGGGCACGCCCGCCGAGCGCGCCGGGCTCATGGTGAGCGATGTCATCTTCGAGGTCGCGGGGCACCTCATCCGCGACGCCGATGACATGGGCGTCTTCAGTTCGACCGTTGCCACCGCCGTTCCGGGAGAGCCCATCGACCTCCGCGTCTGGCGCGATGGCGGGATCGTCAACCTCAAGGTCGCGCTCACCGAGTTCCCGCCGCCGCTGCTCGTCGAGCAACGCCTTCGAAACTTCGGGATTGCGGACTTGCAGGATGCGCAGGGCGGGGGCGCAGTGATCCTCGTTCAATTCTCCCGCGCCTTCCGCGACGGGTTCCGCAATGGGCAGGTGATCCTGCAGGTTGAGGGTGTGGACGTTCCGGACGCCGAGGCCTGCCTGAACGCGCTCGCCGAGGCGGGCGTGCACCTCGGCCATTCGGCCCGATTGCTCGTGCGTGCCGCGGATTCGGACGAGACCCGCGAGGTCGTGCTCAGCGTCGGGCGTCCGGAGTAGGGCATCAGCCCGCGGCGGTGATGCGCACCACGACCGGCGTGCCGAACGCGGGCACGCGCTCGTTCGCCGCGAGCAGTTCGGGCTCATCGATCGCCGACTCGGGGCTCACCACGCGTGAGAGCGCGACCACCTCCGACCCGAACGTCGTGAGCCCGATGAGCGTGCCCGTTCCGTCGGCGTCGTAGAACTCGCGCCCCTGCCACTGCACGATCCGCGAGCCCGCGAAGACGAACGCCGGCGCGGGTTGCTCTTCTCCTTGCCCCTCTGCAATCGGGCGATCGAGCGTGCCGCCGTCCCGCGCATCGCGCACCCACGACAGCGGATCGATCATCCGCTCGCCATTTTCGCCATCATGCATGATGAACACGACGCGCACCGCGTCGCCCGTCGGCTGGGCGCGATCAACCTCCACGCCCGACGCCGAGCGGCGCACCTCCACCCGCCCCGGCGCGCCGGGCTCGAAGCCCGCGAGCAGCATCGCCGCGTGCACGTGCGAGGGTCGGGCCCGCGTGACGAGCAGCGACTCGTGCTCCTTGCTGTCGGGCGTGCACACGAGCACCTCGAGGTACACGTCGGGCGTATCGGGGTCCGTCACGTCGATCGTGACCGCTGCGTCGAACTCGACGGCGTGATGCTCGCGATCCACGCGCACGAACGGGAACGCTTCGATCCACGCGCTCGCGCTCGTGTTCGACGCCTCGTCCTCGATCATGCGCTCGGGCGTCGGCGCAAGCAGACGCGGCGTCGGCGCTTCCGTCCCCCGGAGATCATGATTCTGCTCGCGGTCGGGCCGCGGCTGCTTCGCATCGTCCTGCGCGGCGCACGACGCCATGAGAGCGCACGCGAGCGCGAGCCCAAACACGCGCGTCCCACCCCGCGCCCGATGCATCCACGCTCGATCAGTCACATCGCCTCCTTCTGCGGCGTCCGTGTGCCGCGCACGAGCTCCGCGAACATCCGCCCGCGTTCCTCATAGTTGGTGAACTGGTCCCACGACGCGCACGCGGGGCTGAGCAGCACCGCGTCGCCCGCGTGCGAGTCGTCCATCGCTCGCGCGACTGCGACGTCGAGCGTCCTGCATTGCACGCCCCGCCCGTTCGCCGCCGCCGCGATCACGTCTCCGGTTGCACCGATCGTGTACAGCCCGTGCACGCGCTCGTGCGGGCTCGCGTCGTCGCGCGCCATCGCGCCCACTGCGGACAGGTCGATCTTCTTGTCGTACCCGCCCGCGATCAGCCGCACACGCAGGCCCGCCTCGACGAGCGAACGCACCGCGAGGATCGTCGCCTCGGGCGTGGTCGCCTTGGAATCGTCATAGAAACGCACGCCGCCCGCTTCGTGCACGAGGCACAGGCGGTGGGGGAGCCCCGGGAACGAGCGCAGCGCGTCCTCGATCGCGCGATCCTCGAACTGCTTTCCCATGCGCGTCAGTGCCGCACGCACTGCTTCACGCGCCATCGCGCCGTTCCACGCGTTGTGCCGACCGGGAACGTTCAGGCCCTGGACCCGCGCGTCTTCATCGACGATGATCCGCTCGGCCCCATCGAGCGTGGGCCAATCCGCGATGCCGAAGCCCAGCACCGCCGCGTCGCCCGCGTGCTGCTTCGTAAGCAGTCGCTGCTTCGACCACGCGTAGTGCTCCATCGTCCCGTGCCAGTCCATGTGATTGGGCTTGAGATTCGTCGCGACCGCCACCCGCGGCGACCACGCGAGCTGCGCCCGATCGATCCAGTACAGCATTGCGCTCGACAGCTCGAGCACGGGCGCCGTGCGCGAGGTGAATCCCTCGACCTCGCAGAGCATCGATCCGCCGATGTTCCCACCCAGCGGCGCGTCCACACCCAGCGACGACAGTGCATGCGCGATCATCGCGCTCGTCGTGCTCTTGCCCACGCTGCCCGTGATGCCCACGCTCACGCACCCGCCCGGCAGACGCTCGCACACCAGCGCGATCTCCGTCGTCACGCGCACCCCCGCGCGATCCGCCGCACGCAGGTACACGTTCTCCCAAGGCTTGGGGACCGCGGGGTTCGCGATCACGAGGTCCGCGCCCGTGAAATCACGCTCGTCGTGCCCGCCCAGACGCAGCGTGACGCGCCCCGCATCGATCAGTGGTCGCAGCTCGCCCAGCGGCTCGCGCAGCTCCTGCTCGCTCGCAATGTCGGTGAGCGTTACACGTGCACCGCGTTCGCACAGGAAGCGCGTCACGCCCAGCCCGCCGCCGAAGCGTCCGAGCCCCATCACCGTCGCCCGCACGCCGTCGAACTCACCCACGCAATGCCTCCCCGCTTGTTCGATCTCGCAGCGCTCGCGCCGCGATTGCTTTCCATGAATCAAAGGAGCGAGAGCGGATCGACGTCGATCGCCGTGTGCGCGTCGCTCGACACGCCCGCCTCGCTCCTGAGCGACGAGAGCGTGCCCACGAGCGACGCGGCGCTCGGCGCGACGATCTCGATGCCCACGCGGAAGTGGTCCGCCACGCGCGCCAGCACGCAGTCCATCGGACCCGTGAGCGTGAGGCCCCGCGCGCCCGCGCCCTCCAGCCGCGCGTGGATCTCGCGCGCCCGCGACCACGCACGCTCTCTGTCCTCGTCGCGCACGACGATCCGCGCCATCCGCGTCGAGGGCGGCAGGCCCGCGTCCCGGCGTGCCGCGAGCTCCTCGCGCGCGAATCCCTCGTAATCATGACGCGCCGCGTGCCGGATCGCGGGCAGCTCGGGCTCGTACGTCTGCACGATGACCTCACCGCCCGCGGAGGCTCGTCCCGCGCGTCCCGCGACCTGCGCCACGAGCTGGAACGTCCGCTCCACCGCGCGGAAGTCGGGCATGAGCAGGCTCGTGTCCGCGCTCAGCACGCCGACGAGGCGAACGCCCGGAAAATCCAGCCCCTTCGCGATCATCTGCGTGCCCAGCAGCACCCGTGCTCGTCCGCGTGCGAACGCATCGAGCGCCGCGAAGTAGTCCGCCGCGCCGCGCATCGCGTCGGAATCCAGCCGCAGCACCTCGCGACCGACCTCCAGCCCGAACTCAGGCCCGAGCCACGACGACAGCTCGTCCTCCACGCGCTGCGTCCCCGCGCCCTGCGCCATGAGCCCGCCGCCGCACACCGGGCAGCGCGTCGGCACGAGCTTCTCCGCGAGGCAGTGGTGGCACTTGACCATCGACCCGCGCGGGAGTGTGCGGTCGCGATGCACCACCATCCGCGCGTCGCAGTGATCGCACGCAAGGTGCCACCCGCAGTCCTTCCCACGGCACGCAAGGTACGTCGCGAACCCGCGCCGGTTCAGCAGCAGGATCGCCTGCCCGCCCTCGCGCAGCGTGCGCGCGAGCGCGCCGCGCAGCGTCGGACCGATCGAGGACTCGTATCCGCCCGTGCTCGCCGCGCGCAGAGCCTCACGCTCGCGCGCCATGTCCACCACGCGCACGCGCGGCATCGCGCCCCCGCCCACCCGCTCGCTCAGCCGCCAGAGCGACCAGCCCGCACGTCCGGAGATCCCATTCGCGAAGCTCTCGAGCGAGGGCGTCGCCGAACCCATGACCACGGGGCATCCCACGAGCTGCGCGCGTTTGATCGCAACGTCCCGCGCGTGGTACCGCGGCGCCTGGTCCTGCTTGTACGACGTGTCGTGCTCCTCGTCGACGACGATGAGCCCCACGCGCTCGCACGGCGCGAACACCGCCGATCGAGCGCCGACGACCACCCGCGCGCCGCCACGCCGCACCCGCTCCCACTCCGCGTGCCGCTCGCTTGCCGACAGCCCCGAGTGCAGCACTGCAACGCCCTCGCCCGCGAAACGCCCGCGAAAACGCGCCGAGGCCTGCGGCGTCAGCGCGATCTCGGGCACCAGCACGATCGCGCTCTCGCCGCGGTCCAGCACCCGCCGGATCAGGCGCAGGTACACCTCCGTCTTGCCCGAGCCCGTCACGCCCAGCAGCACGTGCGCCGCGAACGAGCCGAGCGTTGCGCCGATGCCATCGATGACGGAGCGTTGCATCCGCGTCGGCTCGGGCGCCGCGCCCGGCGCGAGGGACGACGTGTCCAGATCGCTCGCCGCGTTCCCGAACACGCGCACGTGCGCCTCGTCGACCTCGCGCAGCATTCCCGCGCGCACGAGCGCGTTCACCTCGCGCACGCTCGCCAGCTCAAGCCTCGCGGCAAGATCGCGCGCACCGATCGGGAACGACGCGTCGTCGAGCCCCGAGATCCGTTTCCACGCGTCGCGCGCCTTCGCCGACAGCTTCGCCTCGACCTCGCTCCCGTTGCGTACGAGCACCTTCCGCGTGCGCGCGCCGACGCGCTTCTTCACCGCCGCCGGCGTCATCGTCGAGAGCGTCGTTCCCAGCGGGCACACGTAGTACTGCGCGATCCACTGCGCAAGCTCCACCAGCCCGCCCGGTAGCCCGCCGCCGTGCGAGCGCAGCACCGCCTTCACCCGCTCGGGATCGAATCCGTCGAGCAGCTCGCTCCCGCCGAGGCGCACCACCACGCCCGGCGTCGCGCGATCGCCCCGCCCCAGCGGCACCTCCACCCGCTCGCCCACCTCGAGCGTCTGCCCCGTGCACTCGTACGTCAGCCCCTCGCCCGCGCCGGGCCCCTCGATCGCACGCTCCACCGCGACCCGCGCGTACCGACGCTCGCCGAGCGGCGCCCGCGCCGGGCCGGATCCGAACATGACGCCCTGCGTGCCGATCGTCCGCCTCCGAGCGTGCGGAAAACGCCGCCGCGTCGCGCTAGAGTTCGCCCCGATGACGAACAACGCATCGTACGGAGCCTCGCCGGACGCGCCCCTTGGCCCGCGTCCCATCGGACGCCTCGCGCTCGCCGACGGATCGATCTTCACGGGCCACGCCTTCGGCGCCGTCGGTCGCGGGATCGTCGCAGAGGCCGAGGTCGTCTTCAACACCGCGATGTGCGGCTATCAGGAATCGCTCACCGACCCGAGCTATTGCGGGCAGATCCTCGTCGAGACCGCCCCGCTCGTCGGCAACACCGGCGTGAACGCGGAGGACGTCGAGTCCGCCCGCGTGCAGGTCGCCGGATTCGTCGTCCGCGAGCTCGCCCGCTCGCACTCCAACTACCGCGCCACGTCGAGCCTCGAGAACTACCTCGCCGACGCGGGCGTCCTTGCCCTCACCGGCGTCGACACCCGCGCCATCACCCGGCGCATCCGCGCCCGCGGCGCCATGCCCGGCGTCATCACCGATCGCACGGACCTCACCGACGCCGAGCTCGTCGCCCGCGCCCGTGCGGGGAGCGATATGTCCGGGCAGAACCTCGTTCCGAAGGTCGGCTGCTCGAGCGGGCAGACCTGGTCCGAGACCCTGGGCGACTGGTCGCCCGAGGCGATCACGGGCCTCCACCGCGCGGAGCACGCCGGCCCCCGTCCCGTGGTCCTCGCCCTCGATTGCGGGGCCAAGCGGAACATCCTCCGCCACCTCACCGACCGCGGGCTCGAGGTCCGAGTGGTCCCGCACACCACGCCCGCCGCCGAGATCGTGGACGCCTTCCGCGCGGGCGAGGTCCAGGGGCTCTTCGTCTCGAACGGCCCGGGCGACCCCGCCGCGGTCGAGGCCGTCATCGGGATGCTCCGCGACGTCATCCGCGCCGAGCCGCCGATCCCCGTCTTCGGCATCTGTCTGGGGCATCAGCTCCTGGCGCTCGCCGCGGGCGCGAAGACGTTCAAGCTCAAGTTCGGGCACCGCGGCGCGAATCAGCCCGTCCGAGAAATCGACACGGGGCGGATCGAGATCACGTCCCAGAACCACGGCTTCGCGGTCGATCCGGACTCGCTCGGGGCGGTGGGTGGACGGGCGACGCACGTCCACCTGAACGACGGAACCCTCGCCGGTTTCGAGCTTTCCGGACGTCCGGTCTTCGCGGTGCAGTACCACCCCGAGGCCTCGCCGGGCCCGCACGACTCCGCAGTGCTGTTCGATCGCTTCGCGGACCTGGTGCGTCAATGCGGGGAAACCCGCGCCGCAGCCACCGTGTAAGCGTTCAGGGGAACCGCGGATCAATACGCCGCGAACTTATTGAAATGCAAAGAGTTATCGCAACCTCGCGCCAGCGTACGAAATGCGTGAATCACCCCTTGCAATGCCCCTGCGGGCCAGTATATTGAAGAAAGTGCGCAGACTCGGCGCGGGATCGCCTCGGGCGGTCCGAGCCGTTGGCGCTCGATCGGCCTCGCCGCCATTCCGCGGCCGGGCTTCGTGGAGGGGACAGGCGGTCTGTGTTCGAGCCGCCGTGAGATGCGTTGTATTGGCCCACTCGGGCCGTTTTGTGTGGGTTTCCATGTTCAAAGAGAAAGAGGAGTCATCCATGAAGGCGAAGATGGGCTTTGGGCTCGTGGCTCTCGCGGGCCTCGCTGCTTGCGCTGTGGCGAATGACAACGTGCCGGTTCCGCACCGCACGCTCGTCCCCGCCCACACCAAGATCACTGGCAATGTGTACATCAACTACGCCACCGGCGACCGCATCACCGTTCCCGGCGTGGCGCGCGACGGCACGGGCGTGACTCAGTACAACAACAACGACTGGTTCTGCAACGGCGGCGGCACCAACTCGTTCTTCTACACCCCCATGGTCAGCAACGGCATCTACGACCTCGTCAACGGCTTCGACAGCGAGGTCTTCTCCTACGGTGACGCCCCCGCTGGCACCGAGTTCAACTGCTACGTCTGGCTGTACGTCGCCGAAGACATCGCCGACGACGGCGTCAGCGCGGTCGGCTTCGACAGCCTCGCGACCTTCTACGACAACGACAACTCCGATCCCACCGCTGGCCCCGATGGCGACGTGACCCCCTCGTCCGCGTTCCTCGTTAGCAACATCCGCGGCGACACCACCACGAACGCCGGCGACGGCGGCGACGGCTGGATCCTGACCATCGACGTCTCCGGCGTCTCCGGCACCGACAGCTACCTCGTCGGTGACCTGGACGAGGACGGCGACGGCCTCGCCGACATCGGCTGGGGCTACACCTGGGGCGGCGCCGCGATCGCTCCGGGGAACGCGCTCGCGACCGCCGAGTTCGGCCCCGGCGCCGCGCTCCCGGGTAACGTCGGCGGCCTCCCCGAGCTCGGCTCGGGCGACGCCCTCCCTCGCGCCCAGGGCTGCTGGAACGACCTCGTCGCCACCGCGGCGGGCTGGTTCAGCGTTGACGCCCTCGGCAACAACGACGGCATCATCACCGCCGACGAGCTCCGCGGCGGCCTGAACCCCAGCACCCTCCTCTACGACAACATCCTCTTCAACGGCAGCTACGGCCCCTGGTCGGTCTATCCCTGCGATGGCACCCCCGACCTCAACACCATCACCCCCTACATCTCGCTGTACATCGACTTCCTGAACCCCGCGAGCAGCAACTGCCCCGCTTGCACCGCCGACTACAACAACGACACGGCCGTCAACTCGTCCGACTTCCTTGAGTACCTGAACGACTACTCGGCCCAGGACCCCTGCGCCGACCTCGCCCCCGCTGGCGGCGACAGCGCGTGGAACTCGTCCGACTTCCTGGCGTTCCTCAACGCCTACTCGGCCGGCTGCTAATCAGCCGCGCATGACGCAGGTTTCCGCGCCGGTCAACGACCCGGCCCGGATCGCTCGAACCCGAATCGAGCACGTCCTTTGACTCAACCTGAACCCGAGCCCGGCCCCGCAAGGGGCCGGGTTTCGTTTTGGGATCGACGTCCCCATATACTCCCTCGTGTGGGCATGCGTCGCCCCGACGCGCCACGCACGACGCCGCGAGCGGGCACCCCCCGCAGCCCGCACGGGGCCACGAAGCCCCGCCACGAAGCCCCGCCACGAGGCCCTGCCCACGAGTAGGGAGCGACGGACGCACGCGCCGAAGGCGCGACCCGCTCCGAAGCCGCGCCCGTATGACCCGTGGGAGCCGAACCGCGTCGGAATGCAGGAGGTCCGTCGCATGCGCGATTTCAGTTCATCGCACCGCACCGCACGCACGCCGCGCGCGTTCGAAGCCCTCGATCGCCTCGAGCCCCGCGTGCTCCTCTCCGACGCACCCTTCGACTTCGCGGGCATCACGCTCGACTACGCCGGCGGCGCGAACGCCTGGCAGGTCGAGGTCCTCGAGGGCTCCTACTCGGGCGGCGTCGTCACGGGAACCACCCGCGAAGCGGGCGGCGGCGGCCCCGACAATTCCCCCGACGCATTCAACGCCACCCGGTTCCGTTCCCTCGGCTCGGGACGCTTCTCGCTGCTGGGCCCGAACGGCGCGCCCCTCGACGCGTACGTCAACGGCGCGAGCTTCCTCCAGGGCCGCGGCTATTCCGCCGGCTTCCTGCTCTCGGGCGACGATCCCGACGACGACTCCGCCGACCCCGCGGACATCACCTTCCTCCTCCAGCGTCCGAGCAACGCGACCATCGCCGACCTCACGGGCACCTGGTCCTACCGCGCGATCGTCGCGCCGACCTCGGGCGACGAGCTCGCCGCGTACTCCGGCTCGATCAACATCGGGAACGGGCAGGCCGTCTTCTTCGCCACCTCGCCCGGCGAACTCCCCATCGCGCGCTCCGCCGCCTTCACGGGCTCCAACGCGCAGGGACGATTCACGTCCACCAACCTCAACGGCAACACCGACTGGTTCTACCTGAGCAAGGACGGCAGCATGCTGCTGCACGCCGAGCTCGATACCACCGACGGTCGCGTCGCGATCGGCATCGCCTTCCGCGCCGACACCACGCCCGCCGCGCAGGACCTCGTCGGGCAATACCGCTTCGTTTTCGCGGGCAGCTCCGATGGCGGCTGGCTCGAGCTGCAATCCAACGGCGTGTTCGCGCTCGCCGGGCTCAAGGGGTACGACGCCGGCTCGGACGACATCGATTCCACCGGAACCTGGTCGATCTCGGGCAGCACGCTCACCCTCACCCGCGCCGGCACCGGGCAGACCATCGTCCTCTCCATCGCCGACAACGGGAACGCGCTCCTCGCGCAGAGCATCAGCGGTAGCAACGTCATGGGCCTCGCGGTCAAGACCAGCGCGACCGACCTCGCGCCCGCGACGGCTCTGGTTGTGGGCTCGGGCTCGATCGGTGACGACGGCTCGCCGCTCGTGTACGAGCTCCGCGACGACAACGTGTGGTACGTGCTCGATCTCGTGGACGCCGCGGGCTCGAACGATCCCGACGCCGACCCCGCCGACAGCATCGCGACGTGGACCGACGCGGTCGACGGCACGTTCTTCGCCGCCGTCACGACGGGCGATCGCGTGTACCTCTACGAGCGCAACTCCAGCGACGCGACGTGGTCCATCCGCAACCTGACGGGCGAGCTCACCGGCTCGCGCGGGATCGTTTCCAACGTCGTCATCCTCCAACGCTCCACGGGCGACACCGACATCGCCGGGCTCGATTCCGACGGCGACCTGATCGTCTACTCCGCGAAGCCCAGCGCGAATAACACCTGGACCTTCACCGATCTCGCCGACACGTTCCTCCGCCCCAACGGGCGCACGATGCCCGCCTTCACCGGCCCCCTCGTCAGCTACACCACGTCGTGGAACGCGCGCACCATCGCCGGGCTCAACGCGGCGGGCCAGCTCGAGGCCGTCTGGACCGCGCAGAACCTCGACACCTGGCTCACCTCCAACCTCAGCAACATCACCGGCGCGCCCACGCTCGCCGGCGGGCTCAGCGTCTTCCTCACGAGCTGGAACGCGATCAACATCGTCGGGCTCAACGCCGCGGGCAACGTCATCGTCTCGTGGTGGGTCCCGTCCTTCGGCGGCGCGTGGCGTCAGAACAACTTCACCACGCAGTTCGGCGCCCAGCCCTTCGCCGGCACCGAGGTCACCACCTGGGTCACGCCCTGGCGCGCACTCAACATCGCCGGGCTCGATGCGCAGGGCAACGTCAACGTCTTCTGGTGGGTCCCGGGCGGCACGTGGAACGTCGCCAACCTTACCCAGAACCTGCCCATGTCGCAGGCACGCCCGCAGAGCAGCCTCTCCAGCGCCACGGGCCTCGACCAGAGCCTCAACATCTTCGGCGTCGACGACGACACCGGCGACACCATCCGCCTCTTCTGGAAGCCCAACAGCAACTGGTCGCTCGAGAACCTCACGGACATCGCGCTGCCGGGATAACGCGCCTCGCGTTCATGTCCGAAACGTGCTTGTCTCGCGTCTGCGCTTCCGCAAAAGGTCCAACGGGCCGGAACGGACGCTCAAGTGCGCCCGCCGGCCCGTCCGACCACCCCCACCGGGCTGGAATTGTTCGGGCGTTCAGCGTCGGAAGGAGACCGGTGCGCCGGACTGGCTCGGCGCCAGCCCCTGCACGACGCGGCCGCTCCCGCTCTGCGGCTTCTCGATGATCCGACCGTCACGCTGCCCACGCTGCGGCACCTGCACCGCGCGCCCCGCGACCTTGAAGGTCATGTCCCGGGCCTCGCCGCCCGCGACCTCGTTGATGGACGTCCAGTCCGCCACGCCCAGGCTCATCGAGCGAACGCTCGCCGGGTTGATCTTCACGTTGCACGCCTCGTCACAGCGGAAGCTCGAGCAGAAGTACGAGCGTTCGCGCAGCGCGCCCGTGCCGCGTCCCACCAGCGAGACCCAGTAGTTCTTCCCGCCCGAGAGGCGAAGGTCCGTCACCTCGTAGAACACCTCGTACGCCGTCAGGTCGCCCAGGTCCTGCACGTCCGCGCAGGGGCCCGCGTCGATCTGGCGGATCACGGGGTTCGAGTAGGTGCGGATCAGCTCGCTCGGCGAGTCGCAATCGTTCGCGTAGATCTCAAGGAGCGCACGCTTCGGATCGCAGTTCGTCAGGATGCACCCGCTGATGAAGCACACGTCGTAGTCCTGGCAGCCCTTGAGGTGGAAGTCGTCCGCCGTCCGCGCCATCGGGATCGCGGTGTTGAGCTCGCTGGGCCCGCCCGCGCCACCGTCGTAGTCGCCGTTGTCCCAGAGGATGTCGCACAGGTCGCCATCGAGCTCGAAGGAGAAGTCGGTGCAGCCGAGGCACGACGGGCACCCGTCCGTGTTCCCGACATCGACCCAGCCGTGCGTCGCGATGTCCTGCTTATCCGTGCGGAACTTGCCCTGGTGGAGCTGCACGTTCCCCGCGCCCGCCGTCGCCCAGTATGACCGGTCCTGGCCCGTGCCATCGCCCAGCCCGACCGAGCTGATCCAGAACGCGTTCGGCCCGCACAGCCACAACCCGTCGAGGTCGAACGTGAACTCCACGAGCTTGAGCGTGCCGACCTGCGGCCCGAGTTCCTCGGACTGATCGGTCGTGTACGACGCGATCAGTTCTCCCGGGCAGCCGTTGCAGTCCGCGTACACGTCGAGGCGGGCCCGCCGGTGCAGCCACCCGCTGTTCTGCGTGTTGGTCAGCATCTGGGTCTTGACCTGCGTGAGCAGCAGGGCCTTGCCCTCGCACACGCGGAAGTCATCCGCCGACGCGCTCGGCGCGCCGAGGGCGGTGCCCTCTTCGCTGCTCTGCCCGCTGACCGCGTCCCAGTCGCCGTTCTCCCACACGCACGAGTCGGGGACGATGTCGCCGCCGAACTCGATGTTGTCCGTATCGCACGCCCACGCCACGCTCGAGCTGTTCGCCAGCCCGCCCATGTTGCGGAACTGCACGTTCATGCGGCGCCAGATGTCGCCTACCGGCGCCGCGTTCTGCACGCCCACGATGTCCTGGTACGTCACGAGGATGTCCAGCGCGCCCGCCGGGGTCGTCAGCGCGAAGTCGCGCCCGAGCGCCGAGCCCTCTGTCCCGATCAGCCCGTCGAACGTGCGGTCGAACAGCGTGTCGCCCGGGCCGCCGTCGAAGTGGAGCTCGACGATGGACTTGCCCGAGTTGTTCAGGAGCGTCCAGGGACGGGTCGCGAGGAACGAGTTGCCCGACTGGGTGATCTCCCACCCCGTGCCGAACACGCCGCCCGCGCCCGAGCCCGTCGCCTCCCACATCGCCGTCTCGCTCGAGGCGTCACCAAACACAACACGAACGACCATCCCGGCCATCTGCTCGCCGGTGGTCGCGAACCCGCTCAGGGGCACGGTTGTGATGTTGGGCGTCCCTGGATCTTCAACGATCGTGACCTGACCGAACGCCGGCGTCGCCACGGCGAGTCCAACCGCCAGCATCGCTTTACAAATCCTGCGGAGCATCATGCCACCCCTTCCCGAGGCCGTACACCTGAGCGCGCGTTATTGGAGCGCAAGTCCCTGCAAATACAGTGACTAGGGATATGACGATTGTGAGGGCCATTCAAGCAAGAGGCGAATTCTGATACACAAAGAATCGCGCAAACCCCCGCCCGAACGCGGATTAGCATTGTTTATTGGGCGACCCATCCCCCAACGACCGCATAAATCGGCGCAGCTCCTTGTCTGGAAACGACCTGCGCCGCGCGATCCGACACGCTTCCACCCCCGTATGGGACGGTGTCCGACGCCCATCCCCGCCCGCCGAGCCCCCGCGCTCGACGCGGGCGGCCCCGCCGCGTCGGCCCCTGCCCGGAAGCCCGCCGAGCGGCCCGGGCCCCGACCACGCAGTCGGACAAAGATGCACTCCCCGCGCCCAGACCGCCGCGGGGCAATCGGAGGTCACAAAGAGATGTCCACCCGCACCCGCGACGGTGACTGGTTCCTCGCCCTGGAGAGCCGCCAGCTCCTGAACGCCGACCTGCTCGAGGGCTCGCGCCCCGTCGTCCAGTTCGACACCACCTACGGCGAGATCTGGATCGAGCTCCGCCCCGACGTCGCACCGCTCACCGTCGCCAACTTCCTCAACTACGTCAACGACGGCGACTACGACGGCAGCGTCTTCCACCGCGCCGTCGCCGGCTTCGTCCTCCAGGGCGGAGGCTACGAGTGGAACAGCGTGACCAATCGCTTCGATGAGACGCCCGAGGACGCGCCGGTACTCAACGAATTCAACCTCTCCAACACCGAGCGCACCATCGCGATGGCGAAGCTCGGCGATAACCCCAACAGCGCCACGAGCCAGTTCTTCTTCAACCTCGGCAACAACGCTGGCAACCTCGACAACCAGAACGGCGGCTTCACCGTCTTCGGCAGCGTCATCAAGGGCTGGGAGATCGTCACCGGGATCATGGCTGGTCCGATCATCAACTTCGGCGGCAGCATCTTCAACACCACCCCCGTCACCAACAACTACATGCAGGGCGGAACGCCCGCCGGCAACTGGTTCGTCACCATCAACGACGCCGAACTGATCTACGACCCCGTCCGCTCGATCGACGTCTCGGTCGACAACATCTCGGGCCTCGCGGGCGCGGGCGGCTCGACGATCGTCACGGGCGTCAACCAGCTCAACCAGCCCGTCGTCTTCCGCCAGGACGGGCTGCTCGGGCAGTGGCACGTCACCGACCTCGTGCTCGAGGCCGGCGGCCCCCGCGCGCTCTCCGAGGCCATCGCCTGGTTCGATCCCAACGACGGGCTCGCCTACGCCGCCGTCGCGACCAACCAGGGCGTCATGCTCTACCGCGACAATGGCAACGGCACCTGGTCACGCCGCAACCTGACCTCCGAGACCAGCGGCGCGATCGTCATCTCCAACCTCACCAGCTTCCAGTCGGGCGACAACCGCGTGCACCTCGCCGGGCTCGATCCCGACGGTGACGTCGTGCTCTTCGCGCAGTCGACCAGCGTCGGCGCGAACGGACGCCTCTGGGGCTTCCGCGATCTCTCCGACAACCTCCGCGACCAGAACAAGACCGTCCCGGTCTTCTTCGGCGAGCTCACCTCGTGGGTCACGTCGTGGGGCGCGTTCAACATCGCCGGGCTCGATGCGCAGGGCAAGCTGCAGGCCGTGTGGAAGCCCAGCGGCACGACCGATTGGAACTCGAGCAACCTGTCGGACATCACCGGCGCGCCCGCGCTCTCGGGCGGGCTCACGGTCTTCCAGACCGGCTGGAACGCGATCAACATCGTCGGCATCGACGCGGGCGGCAACATCCAGGCGACCTGGTGGCTCCCGGGCTTCGGCGGGCAGTGGCGCGTGAACAACCTGACCACGGCCTCGTCGGGCCCCGCGCTGGTCGCCAGCTCGCTCAGCAGCTTCGTCGCGCCGTGGGGCGCGCTCAACATCGTCGGGCTCGACAACTCGGGCAACGTCTTCGCGGTGTGGTGGGCGCCGGGCGGTCAGTGGCGCGCGTCGAACATGACCTCGATCGTCCGCGACACCGATCCCGACGCGCAGCTCATGACCTCCGCCGTCACCGGCATCGTCACCCCGACCGGGGCGATCAGCCTCGTGGGGCGCGGCGAGGACGGCGACGTTGTGCGCTACTGGCTGCGGGCCGGGCAGCCCTGGGGGTATGAGAACCTGACGGAGCTTGCCACCTTCGGCTGATTCGGCTTTGGCTGATCAGGTCTGGTTGATCGGGTGTTCCGCGTGGAACGAGCCGATGTGTTGATGTTCCACGTGGAACATCAACGCCGGGTTTGTGCGCGCATGTACGAATGTTGGTGATGCGATTCGCGCGTCGGCATCCCCGGAGCGTGTGGGGATGTTGCCGCGCGGTAGGATGGCCCGAAGGCCGAAGGTCTCGGCTGGAGGGGGCGGCAGTGTCGACGGAGAAGCAGCCCGTTCTGGGCCCAGAAACCAAGCGGATCCTGCGGCACATCGGCTCGGCTACGAACTCGAAGCGTCCGTGTTCGGTGGTTCACGTCGCGACGCGATCGTCACGCTGGGAGCTCAGCTACGTGCGGGCGCTCGATGGGCTCGCGCGTGGCGAAGTCCCGAAGGACCACGAGTTCTCGCCGACGGATGATGCGTACTGCTTCTATGGGATCACGAGCACACAGATCGTGCGCAGTAAGAAGAAATGGCGTGAGGAGCCGTGGTATTGGATCGGCATCTGCGAGATCCTCAATCCGTTCGAGCTTTGGGCGATCGACGAGGCGACCCGGCTTTGGCGGGTGTTGCTCCCGTTGACGCGCATCCAATCGCTCGGGACGTGGATCGACCTTGAGGAATGAGTGTTCCTGGGAGAGCACGGCGTGCATAGAAAACCACCACGCCCGTCTGGGACGGGCGTGGTGGGAGGAAGAAGACGAGGAGAAGGTCCTCGCGTGATGGACGGAGGCGTCGCCCGGGACGCATGGCCTCGGGAGCGTGTGCTGCTCAGCAGCCCTGCGCGTAGAGGTTCAGATAGGCGAGGAAGTCGGAGGAGTTCCACGAGCCGTCGCCGCCCGGGGGCGCGATGTCGGCGGCGGGGTCCTGCGAGGCGAAGTCGTTGAGATAGGCGAGGAAGTCGGAGCTGTTGAGGTTGGTGTCGCCGTCCCAGTCGGCGGCGCAGCCCGTGTCCTCGACGCAGAGCGTGATCGAGGCGATGTTCACGGTCGGGATCTCCACGCCATCACTGAATGTTCCGGTGAAGTTGCCGCCGACGAACATCTGGGGGCCGTTGACGTCGATGCGTCCCTTCATGACGAGGTATTCACCGCCGAAGGTTCCGCCGATGCCGTTGTAGAGGGTGTCCCACGCGGAGCCATTCCAGCGGAGGAGCCGCCTGTTTGGCGCGACGCAGTAGAGGGCTTCTCCGTTGCCGTCGTCGAACTTGGTGACGGCTCGAACGAACGCGTCCTGCACGTTGTAGATCACTTCCCATGAGCTGCCGTCCCAGCGGGAGACGCCGTTCACGTTGGCCCAGCCGACGGCGTAGAGCTTGGGGCCGGTGCCGTCGTCGAAGGAGGTGAGGCCCTCGATGGTGGCGTCTCCGGGGCCGGGCAGGGTTCCGTCGCCGAGCGGATGCCACACGGCGCCGTCCCAGCGGACGATGTTGCGTGCGGGCGTGCCCCCGACGGAGTTGATGACGCCGGCCATGTAGAGCGATGGTCCCGACCCGTCGTCGTGGACGAGGAGGTGGAAGGGATTGAGCATGGAGACCTGGTCGGCGCCGGGGACGGTGGACCATGCGTTCCCGTTCCACCGGGCGATGTGGTTGGCCGTGATGCCGCCCGCGGTGTTGAACTGTCCGGCGACGTAGAGCTGCTCGCCATTGCCATCGTCAAACACTTCGAGCGCGAGCCCGAAGGTGGCCCAGTGGATGTTTCCGCTGAGGAGGTTCTTGATGCCGTCGCCGAGCGCGTGCCAGGACGTTCCGTTCCACTTGGCGATGCCGTTGGCTTCCACACCCCCGATGAAGGTGAAGTCACCCGCGACGTACAGGGCGGGGCCGGTGCCGTCGTCCCAGACGATCATGGAATCGATCTGGGCGGGGTTCGATCCGGTCTGCGCGGACGCGCCGCCGGCGACCGAGCGCCAGGTCGTGCCATCCCATCGCGCGATGCCATCACCGATGATGGCGCCGTTGGCGCGGTTGAAGATGCCGCCGGCGTAGAGCTCGCCGTTGAACTCTTCGAGCGCGAACACGACGTCGTTGTTCGAGGCGTTGTGAAAGAGGCCCGGGTTGCCGGGGTTCGGTGAAGTGAGCAGGCTCGGCTCGCACTGGGCCATCGCGGGGCTTGCGGCGGCGAGCATGGAGCCCGCGACGGCGATTGACATGACGGCCGCGCTCGACCCGGCCTTCGCGCGGGGCTTTGCGGTGGGGGTGTTCCGCCTGCGGCGCGCCGCGGCGATGCCGCCCGCCGCGAGGACGCCGAGCGTCCCGGGCGCGGGGACCGAGCCGAACGAGACGTTATCGATGAGCGCCGCAAAGAGGGGCCCCTGTTCGGACGGGAGCGTGATGCGGATCGCGGTGATGTCGCCGAGGTTCGAGAAGCCCACGAACGTGCCGAGCAACTCATACGCGGGCATCGTCGCCGCGTCGTACGCGACGGTCTCGACGATGTCTGTGCCGCTGAACACGTCCACGACGAGCTGGCCCGAGAGCGTGACGCCGGGGAATCCTGCGGGATAGAGGGAGAGGTCGAAGCCGGCGGCCTGCACGGGCTCCGCGAACACCATGCGAAGGGGCTCGAAGAACACGGTCTGGGCAAGGACGGTGCTGGTGGTTCCGACGATGCCCGAGCCCAGGAGCGCGATGTTGGGGGTGGGGATGCCGTCGGCATCGAAGCTGAGCGGGCCGACGGACTCGACGGGCAGGAAATCGAACTCCGAGACGAGGCCCTCGAAGTCGATGAGGTTCAGCCCGGGATTCGCGGCGTCGAACGCGGTGCGGTCCGCGAACACGTCCGCGCGTGCGTTTGCGGCACCGACCAGCAGCGGGCCTGCTCCGAAGAAGGCGAGTATGGCTTTCTTGCCCAACATGTCCTGTCTCCCATGTGAATGACGCTGGCGCCCTCGATGCTGTCTCTCTCTTTGGCGCCTCGCGAGTCCTGCGTACGGGCCTGCCGTTGGAATCCGGTCAAACCCCGAGCCGTTCGCGTGCTCTCGGGTCAAGGTATCGCGGGGCGAAAATTCTGTCAACGATTATCTGAGATAATTTCCGAGCGAAGATTGCACCCCGTGGGAAGGGGCAGTACGATCCAGTAGATGTCTCAGATGCGGGAAAATACCCAAACATATTCCGATCATTCGCTGTTTGGAGAGTCCATCACCCGGGTGGGCCTGGATCTTGTGGACTCGCTGGGTCACGTGATCGCCGGCATTCCGGGGGCGCCCTCGCGCCCGCAGCAGCTCGCGAAGCAACTGACGCTGAACAAGGACCTCGCGAGCCGGCTGGTCCGCGCGCTCCGGACGAGCGATCCGGTTCAGGCGCTGCAGGTGATGCCCGGGCCCGGGCCTCTGCGGAGGGTGCTGAGCTCGGCGTCGGGGGCGGGCGTGCCGTCGCAGGTGATCGATCGCGCGGCGACGGCGGTGGCGGCGTTCGACGATCTGATCCGGTCGGAGTTCGGTGCGCGGGCCGACTTTGACGCGGCGATCTCGTTCGCGCACCCGGAGGCGCGCGAGCGTCACGAGTCCACCGCGAAGCAGGCCGCGTATCGCGGCGCGGCGGGCATTCGGGGCGTCAGCGTGGACCTGATGCTCGTGACGTTCTTCGTGCATCCGTCGCGCGATGATGCGGAGCGGCTGGATACTGCCGTTGTGAATTCGTATCTCGGCCTACGTCGGACGCGGCCCGGGGCGCACTTCGAGTTTGCGACGTACCTCTTCGATCTGCCGCTGTACGGGCAGGACGCGCTTCCCAGGCACGAGGCCGAGGAGCTCGGTCGGAGCTCGATCCTGAGGCGGTTCTGCTCGCCGCAGGATCCTCCGCTTACGGTGAGCCGCGACGGCGACAAGATCCGCTATGTGCTGACGGACACGGGGATCGGGCAGAGCTCGGCGATCGACATCGTGACGCACGAGCTCTATCCCAAGAATCATCCTCGGGCGTACAGGGAAGGGATCAAGCCCACGCGCTGGTTCTTCGCAACGGCCGACCAGCCCGCGGTGGTGATGGTCTTCGATGTGTTCATGCACCGCGACGCGTGGCCGGGCATCGATCCCTCGCTCGTGATCTACGACACGGTGGTGAAGGGCGTTGCCGATCCGACGGACCGGACGCGGGATGGGGATCGGCTCGATCTCTGCGAGGGCATCGAACCCCTGGGAAACACCGCGTACGCAGCGCGACTGCCCGAGGCCCCGAAGTATCGGGACATGCTCGAACACGTGTGCGGGCTGCACGGGTGGGACCCGCGGGCGTTCCGGGGCTATCGCACGCGGATCAATTACCCGTTCCACGGGTCGCAGATCTCGATGATCTTCAATCCGTTCGGCGTGCTGGAATGAGTGGCCTCAGCGTCGTGCGCGCTACTGCCCCTGCGCGAGCGAGTAGCCGGGCTTGCCGTCGTAGTGCTTGATGGGCTGGAAGTCGGTGATCTCGAACTTCTCGGCGATCCTGTCGAGGAGGGCGATGATCGGTCCCTGCCCGAGCGAGGGGGCGTTGCCCATGTCGCGGAGGAGGAAGCGGGCGCGGTAGTAGTCGACGATCTCGGTGTAGACGCTGCCCGAGGGCCAGACCTGCGTGCCGCGGTTGGACATCATCACGAGCTTGAAGGGCGTGGGTGCGCAGATGGCCTGGAGCTTCTCGGCGATCTCCTGCGGGCCAAGGACGGTGTCGAGATAGACATCGGCGCCGACGAAGACGCTGCGGAGCGTTTCGTACGTGCGGATGAGCGTGTTGTGGCGCGGGCGGGGCGGGCGCTCGAAGCAGACGGCATCGCCGCCCGTTTCGGCGAGGGGCTCGCGCGAGCTCGGCTTCTTCCCGATGTGCTTCGCGATCGCCTCGGCGTAGGCGTGGGTGCCCACGCTGGGAGTGCCGGGGGTGCCGAAATCGCCCGTGTGGACACCCGATTCGAGCGTCGCGAGCAGGGCGTTCTCGATGATCGCTGCGTGGCGCATGAGCCCGACGTGGCGGAGCATCATGAGCGTCGAGAGCAGGAGGCTCGTGGGGTTCGCGATGCCCTTGCCCGCGATGTCGGGCGCGGTGCCGTGGACGGCCTCGAAGATGCTGACGTGGTTTCCGATGTTGGCGCTGGGCGCGAAGCCGAGCCCTCCGACGAGCCCCGCGGCGAGGTCGGAGACGATGTCGCCCTGGAGGTTGGGAAGGACGATCATGCGGTACTGCTGGGGCTTCAGGACGAGGTTCATGCAGAGCGCGTCGATGATGACGTCGGCGGTCTCGATGCTCGGATAGTCCTGCCCGAGCTTGCGGAAGCGATCGAGGAACAGGCCATCGCTCATCTTCATGATGTTGGCCTTGTGCCCGCAGTGGACCTTGGTGATGTTGAGCCGGCGGGCGAGCTCGAAGGCGGCGCGGTGGACCTGGTCGGACCCCGGCGCGGAGATGAGGCGCTTGCACTCGACGACGTCGTTGGTGAGGCGGTGCTCGATGCCGCCGTAGGTGTCCTCGATGTTCTCGCGGATGACGTAGAAGTCGACGGGGATCTTGGCCTTTGAGTACACGGTCTCGACGCCCGGGAGGGACTGGAAGTGCCTGACGTTGGCGTAGGCGTTGTACATCTTGCGGAGGGTGACGTTGATGGACTTGCCGCCGCCCCCGATGGGCGTGCCCATGGGGCCCTTGAGGAGGAGGCCGGTCTCTTCGATGGCGGCGACGGCGGTGTCGGTGAGCCCGCGCGAGTCGGTCGCGAAGAAGCGCTCGCCCATCTCGACGGGGACGAACTCGATGAGGTCGAGCACGCCGGCGGGCTTGAGGATGGTCAGGACGGCCTCGGTGATCTCGGGTCCGATGCCGTCGCCCGGGGCGAGGGCGATGCGCAGCTTGCTCATGGGTGCTCCCGCGGTGATGTGCGAGCCGGGCGGCGTGGGTCGCGTCGCCCGAGGGGAGGGAGCCTAGGGGGGCGGGGGACGCGGCGGCGACGAGGGCGTCTACGCGGGGGTGCACGCGCGGGCGAGGCGGTCGCGGACCGCGTCCCACGCGGGATCGTCGGGCACGGGCTCGATGAGGATGGCGGTGGGGTCGTGCGCGTCGGCCTCACGCAGGGCGGCGTAGAGGCGGGCGGCGTAGGCCGCGGGATCGCGCGAGAGCGCGATGATGTGCGCGGGTGAGGATGCAGCGGGCGGCGCGTCGAGCGGTGCGAGCGTGATCGCGGCGATGGGATGTTCGCGCGCGAGTGCTTCGGCGATCTCGTCGCGCGTCGCGAGGCGTGCGGGCGCGTGCGGCGCGTAGTGGCGTGCGAGCAGGCCGGGCGAGCGGAGCGGGGCGGCGTCGTGCGATGTGGGTGATGCGCTTCGCGCGTGGAAGGGCGTGACGCGCGCGGGCGCGAGCACGCGGTCGAGATCGTCCGCGGAGACGCTGCCCGGGCGGAGGATCGCGGGTGGATCGGTGCTGAGGTCGAGGACGGTGGACTCAATGCCGCGGGTGCAGGGCCCGCCGTCGAGGACGGGGACGCTCCCGGCGAAGGAGTCGATGATGTGCTGCGCGGTGGTGGGGGAGACGGAGCCGGAGGGATTCGCGCTGGGGCCCACGAGCGGAGCGTTAAGCGTGTGGAGCAGCTCGAGCGCGAGTGGATGGCTGGGGCAGCGGAGGGCGACGGTGTTGCCCCCCGCGGTGACGAGGTCGGGGACGATCGGTGCGCGGGGGAGGACGAGCGTGAGCGGGCCGGGCCAGAACGCGCGGGCGAGGCGTTCGGCGGTGTCGGGCCATTTACGCACGAGCGCTTTAGCCATGTCGATCGAGTCGACGTGGACGATCAGCGGGTTGTGCGCGGGGCGGCCCTTCGTGGTAAAGACGCGCGCGACGGCGGCAGGATCGAGCGCGAGCGCGCCGAGCCCGTAGACGGTCTCGGTCGGGAAGGCGACGACGGCGCCCGTGCGGAGGAGCTGGACGGCGCGGTCGAGGTCGATGCGCGGATCGGCGTGCGTCACGCGGGATTGTTGGCGTCCGCGGGCGGAACTTCGGCGGGGCTCTCTGGGGCGTGGGCTTCGGGGGTGGGGCTCGCGGGGGCGGGATCGGACTCCGTGGCGGGGGAGCCCGTGTCGGGTGCGCCGCCGTCGTCGGTCCAGCCCATGCCGGAGACGCGGAAGACCTCGTCGGGATCGGGCACGACGAAGTTGATGCGGTTGCGTTCGAGCGAGCGGCCCGTGGAGCGGTAGAGCTGCGCGATGGCGGTCGCGTAGTCGGCCATCGCCTGGACCTCCTCACGCTCGCGCTGGGCGAGCGAGTCCTGACGCGTCAGCTCGAGGTTGAGGCGTTCGATCGTGAAGCCTCGGATGAGGTCCTTCTCGACGAGCAGGGCGCGGAGGACTTCCGACGCGGCGACGCGGGCGACGGTGGTCTGCGAGATCAGCTCGTGGTTCAGCACGACGGAGTCGAGCGCGTTCTTCGCCTCGAGCAGGACCTGCTGGACGGTGTTGCGATAGCTGATGACGGCCTGCATGCGCTCGAGGCGGCGGATGCGGTACTGCGCTTCGGAGGCGCGGTTGCCGATGGGCTGCTCGAAGAAGAGCCCGACGAGGTAGCTGGTGAAGTTGGAGTCCCAGACTTCGTCGTAGGCGTTCCACGCATCCTCCTCAAGCGTCGCGAGGCGGGCCTGGAGGCGGAGGTCGAGCTGGGGGAGGCGACCCGACGCGGCGACCTGCTGGCGGATGCTCGTGTCGTCGATCGACAGCAGGGCCTGGTTGATCTCCGGGCGGCTCGTGACCGCGTCGACCATCACCTCGGGGAGTGAGAACTCGATCGGGTCGGAGATGGGCGAGTCGACGGGGACGAGGAGAACCTCGTCGCCGATGGTCAGGCGCGGGTCGTTGATCAGGACCTTCAGGCGGTTGCTGGCCTGCTTGAGCGCGTTCTGCGCGCGGAGGACGTTCGAGCGGCGCTGCTCGACGCTCGCGCGCGAGTCAGCGGTCTGGGCGTCGGTCGCGTCGAGGTTGCGGCGTCCGAGGACCTGCTGGTAGGTCTGCTCGCCGCGCGCGAGGTTCTTGCGGAGGATGAGCAGGTCGCGGTGGGCGCGCCAGAGCTCCCAGTAGGCGGTCTCGGTGTCGGTGATGGTGCGGATGAGGTCGGAGCGGAGGGACTCGATCTGCTCACGCTCGGCGTTGCGCTGGAGGCGGACCTGCGCGAGCGCGACGTCGGAGCCGAAGTTTCGCAGCAGGGGCTGGTCGAGCTGCGCGACGAGCGCGACGGCGGAGGACGGATCGGGCACGACCGAGGCCTCGGTGCCGGGCGTCTGCACGTCGAGGTAGGTCAGCTCGTGCTGGAGCAGGAAGGTACCGCCCGTGTCGAGCGGCTTGCGGAGCCCGGTGGTGGACTGGACGGACTGGCGAGAGTCGGAATCGGCGCCGCCGAAGGTGTTGCCCTGGCGGGGTTCGTCGGTGCTGCTCCACTGGAGGTTGGAGAAGAAGACCCAGTCGAAGGCGGCCTGCGCGGAGACGAGCTGCGCGCCGCTGATGGCGGGGGCGAGGCGGGCGAACTGGACCTCGAGATTCCGCTCGGTCGCGGAGCGGATGGCGCGCTCGAGGCTGATCGAGACGGTGCGCTGGGGCATGCCGAGCAGGTCGGGCGGCATGGCGAGCGCGTCGCGCGAGGTGTCGTACGCGCCGGGCCCGGCCATGGACTCGAGCTCGGGCATGCGCGATTTGTCGATGCCCAGGACCTCGGGGCCCGGCTGGGGATCGGGCTGGCGGAGCTTGGTCTGGTCGGCGGAGGCGGCGAGCTCGCGTGCGGCGGCCTCGACGACGGCGCGGCGGATCTCCAGCTCGCCCGTCAGGGGGCTGGGCGCCGAGCACCCGCCCGCGGCGAGGACGAGGGCGAGCGAGGCGGACGCGAAGACCGGCCCGACGAGCGGGCGGAGCGAGGGGAAGGGACGCATCGGGGGAGGCTCCGACGGCGCGCGGCGCCGTGTGCAGGGGCTCATGTGAGGAGAAGGTAGGGGACGGGGCTCGTGCGGGTCAAAGTTTCACGGGTGAAACCAAACAAGGGCGTGGAGGAGGGGGGATGGCGGGTCATGGCGCAGGGCCCGCGCGGGGGGGGCGTTCGGGCGGTAAACTCCCGGCTCCGGCGAGGGATCGCCGATGGTTTCGGAGCGCCCGGGGGTGCCGTCGCGCACGCGTTGCGCGGGCATGGCAGGGAGCGGCCGGGGGAATCGAAGGAGCGTCAACGATGGCAGCACGGCTGGTTCGAGTGGGAGCTTTGGTGGTGGTCCGTGGCGCGGTCGCGATGGTTCCGGCGCTGGGCGCTGGCGCGGTTGTGATGGCGGCGGGGCACGCGGGCGTCGCTCGGGCCCAGATCCAGAACGTGCAGAAGTACCACGCGGTGGTGACGCAGGGGCAGACGCCGCTGCGGTGCGGCGATCGCGAGGGGTTCTATCGCGTGGGCGAGCTGTCGGAGGGGCAGGTCGTCGTCGTCGATGGCGAGGACAAGCGCTGGGCCCGCGTGACATACCCCGCGGGTGTGACGGCGTTCGTGCGTGCGGACGAGGCGACGCCGACGGCGGGCGGGAAGAGCGTGCGGATCACGAAGTCGACGAAGCTTCGTGCGCGGAACGCGACGCACGGGTTCGCGGGGTCGTGGCGTTCGCTGCTGATCAACACGGTCGAGCCCGGGCTTGAGCTGACGCTCATCGAGACGACGCGGGACGATTCGGGGAACGTCGAGGCGTACGTCGTGGTGCCCCCCGAGGAGGCGCGCGGGTATGTCGAGCTCAGCGCGCTGCGCCGCGCGACGGACGCGGAGGTGGCGCGGTTCGAGTCGGGCGCGGGGAGCGGGATGCCCGTCGCGACCGGGAACACCGGGAACGCGACGCCCGCGCGCGGCACGACTAGCAACGAGCCCGCGACGCAGGAGAACACGCGGGTGGCGTCGAACGACGAGCCGCAGCGTCCGATCTCGCTGATCCAGCCCATGAATACCGAGGGCACGACCACTCCCTCGAGTGGGCCCTCGAACGGGTCTTCGAGCGGGGCGACGGGTGTTTCGACGGGCAACGAGCCGATCGAGGTCGCGCATGGTGAGCCAACGACCACGCCCGTGACGGCGCCGGTCACGAACGAGCCTGTCGCGACGCCCGCGCAGCCCGAGGTTCGGGCGATCGGTTCGCCCGAGGCGCTCGATTCGAAGCTCGATCAGGTGCGTCGCCAGCCGCCGATGGAGGCGGAGCTGAGCGAGCTGCTCACTGAGTATCAGCGTGCGCGGGAGGCCGCGTCGCAGCAGTCGGATAGCGAGTCGCTCGTGGCGCGCCTCGATCAGCGCGTGCAGTTCCTCGAGCTGCAGATCGACTGGCAGCGCCAGATGCGCGAGCTGCAGGAGAGCAAGGCCCGCCTCGCGGGCGCGATGAACGAGAGCGACAAGGCGTTCGCGGCGCTGTACAGCGCGGGCGGGTACACGATCATCGGGCGGCTCGCGCCGAGCACGGTGTACGACGGGAAGAGCCTGCCGCTGATGTACCGCGTGATGTCGGTGGGCGGGGCGGTCTCGCGGACGATCGCGTACGTGCGTCCGGAGCCGGAATTCCAGCTCCACACGCGGATCGATCGCGTGGTGGGGATCGTGGGCGATGCGACGCTCGACCCGTCGCTGAACCTGAACATCGTGCGTCCGCTGCGCGTGGACCTGCTCCAGCCGATCGAGACGGCGGTGGTGCAGCCCGACGCGGGCGACGGCGCGAACTGAGCCGCGGGCGTGAATGGATGAGCGATCGAGCGCCCGCCGCGGAGGCGGGCGTTTTCGTGCGCGGGCGGACGGCGGCGGGGGTGTACGATCGAGCATGGGCGTGCGCTGCGGCGTGGGCATCTCGTTCCGGACAGGGATCGACGCGGCGATCGAGCAGTGCGCGGAGATGCTCGGTGCGCAGCTCGCGGGCGATGAGCGCGCGGGTGATGTGCGTGCGAGCGGGGCGGACCTCTTGTGCGTGTTTGCGAGCGGCGCGCACGCGGGCGAGGTGGCCCGTGCGACGGGCGCGCTGCGCGCGATGTTCGATGCGGGCGTGACGATCGGCACGGGGGCCGAGGGCGTGCTGGGCGGGACGCGCGAGTCGCTCGGCGAGCACGGCGCGATTGTGGCGTGGGCGGCGCGGCTGCCCGGCGCGCGATTGACGCCGGTGCGCGTGGGCGAATTGGTCGATGCGTGGTCGGGCGAGCCCGGTGATCCGGCGGGGCTGTCGGGGCCGATGGGCGCGGCGGAAGATCTTCGCGCGCTGGTGGTGGTGTGCGATCCGTTCAGCGTGCCGATCGTTGGATTGCTGCCCGCGATGTGCGCGGCGCGGGCGCGTGATGCGAGCGGCGTGCCCATCGGGTTCATCGCGGGTGGGATGGCGAGCGCGGGGCGACACCCGCGCGAGAACGTGATGGTGCTCGACGACGAGGTGCTGCACGAGGGGGGCGTGGGCGTCGCGATTTCGGGGGGCGTGCGCGTCGATCCGATCTTGTCGCAGGGATGCCGACCGATCGGGCGGACGCACGTCATCACCAAGGCGCAGAAGAACATGGTGTACACGCTCGGCGGGCGGCGGGCGCTCGAGGTGGTGCAGGAGACGATCATGGAGCTGCCCGATCGCGACAAGAAGCTGCTGTCGCGCGGGCTGTTCATGGGGCGCGTGGTCAACGAGTATCAGGATCGGTTCGGGCGCGGGGACTTCCTCGTGCGCGGCGTGAACCACGCGGACGAGAACACGGGCGCGATCGCGGTGGGCGACCTCGTGCGCACGGGACAGACGGTGCAGTTGCACGTGCGCGACGCGGACAGCGCGAGCCAGGACCTCGCGATGCTGCTCGACGCGCAGACGCTGCACGGCCCGCCGGCGGGGGTGCTGGCGTTCACGTGCAATGGTCGCGGGACGCGACTCTTCGATCGTCTGGACCATGATGCGCTGGCGCTCTCGCGCCTGTTCGACTCGGTCGGAACGCCCGGACCCCAGATGGCGCGGGTGGGGCGGGAGATCGATACGGGGCGGGCGACGCCGGCGATCGGCGGCATGTTCGCGGCGGGTGAGATCGGGCCCGTGGGGGGCGAGAGCTACCTGCACGGGCACTCGGTGAGCGCGCTGGTGTTTCGGGAGTGTGTTTTGTGAATTGCTGCAATCACACTCATTATCGCATATGAAATCGGTTCATACACACTGGACCGATCCGAAACTTGCATCGAAGCATGCCGGTCGATAAGTTTCATGAACTTATTGAAGGGGGGTCGCATGCGACGTCTTGCTTTGGTGCTCGCGGGGGGGCTCACGCTCCTGACGGTGGGATGCACGAACGATCGGCAGATCGAATCAGCCATTGATCAATTAACAGAGAGTGCGGACAAGAAGTTCCGTGAGGGTATCCGTGACGCCGTTGATGAAGCTCGCAGGGAGTTCGATCCGGTGATCGACGAGGGTATCCGGACGGCGAAGCAAGAGGCCTCTGCACTCATTAATCAGAGCGTTGCGTCGCTGCAGAAGACAGTCGAGGAATCCGCAGAGAAGATGATTAATTACGCTGCGGAGCGGCGGCGTGAAGAAGCGGACCGGCGTTTGGAGCAGGAGGATCTGTCAGCACGCTTCGCCGCACTGTCGGATCGGATCGAAAGCGTGGGCGCGAGCGTCACCATCGCGAAGGAAGAACAATCGGGAATGGAGAAGGAGCTGCTAAGGTCCATCGCGATGAACCGGCGCGAGGTGGACGATCGGATCTCGGCTTTGGACGATGTGCAGGCGGCGCAGTTCGAATCGGATCGTTCGAGGATGTACGAGCACGTCGCCGATGTGCGCAGCAAGCTGGAAATCTCGATCCAGAGGGCGAGAGACGGCGCGGAGGCTCGGGCGCAGGAAACCGTCGACACGCTTAAGGCCGAGCTCAAGAGCCGCGAGACCACGCTCTGGCAGGCGGGCGGGCTGGGAGCCACGGTGTTCGCGGGCATCCTCGTCGGTGGCGCCTGGCGTTGGAAGAAGGATGATGCTCGGATGGACCGCATCGAGAAGAAGGCCGAGGAGTTCCGCGAGGAGGCCCGCTCGAAGGGGACCGAGATCGACCGGCGGATCGCGAGCGAGAGCCAGGAGGCACGAGTGCAGATCGGGCGGCTGGAAAGCGTGGACAAGGTTCACGATTTCAAGATCGGCGAGAACCGGCGTGACATCGAGAAGTTGCAGCATGAAGCCGCTCGTCGGGACGAGCGGGTGACACAATCCTTCCAGTCACTCCACAACAAGGCGGTTGCGACTTCCGAGGTGGAGTCCAAGATCAATCCGCGGGCCCAGGCCGAGAGGGATCGTTTTGCGACAGATATCATGGGTCTTGAGGTTGCCGTCAAAGATCATGAGCGGCGTCTCGTGAAGCTCGAGGACGGACCCCGTTAGCTGTGCGAAGTTCCTTGTCTGGCTCCTGATCAGTTTCGGGCTTACAGCTCTTTGCAGTGAAGGCTACACCGACGCCGGCGATCGACGGTATGTTCGCGGCGGGGGAGTGGGGCCTGTGGGGAGCGAGAGCTACCTGCACGGGCACTCGGTGAGCGCGCTGGTGTTTCGGGAGCAGTAGAGTCTCATACGCCGCGGTCAGGCCAGATCGGCAGCACGCAGCACGCCCACGACGAACCCCGAGAGGAGAAGGGCAGCGAGCGCGCTCCAGCGCATGCGAACGCCGTCGATGCGCGCGAACAATGGAGAGAAGCAGGAAGCCAGCAAAGGGTACATCTGCGGCGGCGGGTTGTCGTACGCACCACGGAGCGAGCGTGACGCGACGATCCACGCGGAGCGCGGATGGAAGCCTTCCGCGATAATGGACCACGCGGTCAGCACATAGGCTGACCAATCTACGGCGATCGAAAGCCCGAGACCAAACATCAGGGCGATTAGGGGCTCGAAGACATCACGCCGCGAAGGACCGACGAGCGTGCGTCGGCTGCCACGGCGTCCCGATGAGCCGCACTCCGGGCAGGGCGCGTCGTGAGCGAGCCCTCGCAGCGCGTAGTTGCACATCGCGCAATGCGGATCACCCACGGGAAGGTACACGGATCGGATCGTCCTCAGGAGCATCCATACGTAGGCGACGCTCCACGGGATGAGCGCAACAGAAAGCAACTCCCAGGGGTTCGGAGCGATATAGGTTCCGTAGCACGCGACCATCGGACTTCTCTACGCACGCGTGGGGCGGCTGATCCGATCGTAATCGAACGCTTACACGGGGAAGCGGAACTGGTCGATCTGGTACGCCACCGCGGCGAGGAAGAACGCTCCGAGGCAGGCGAGGACGCCGATCTGCCTGGTGCGCCGGCCGCTCCGAAGGAACACAAACGGGACGATGAGGCCTGAGATCAGCAGGATGATGATCGACGAGGTCGATCGGGTGAGGGGATGACGCCACGCGTGCAATCGAGCCCACGTGACGTGCGTGCCGCGGGCATGTTCCATCGCGAGGAATACTGATCCGGCAACAAACGGGAGCAGCAGCGAGCACACGACAAAGGAAAGGAACACGCGCAGGACGAACGTCCACTCTCTCGTGGTCGGCCAGCCTCCGGCGAACGTGTCATCGCCCGTCGCTTTCTCTTGCGGGCGGCTCAATCCATCCGGCGGCTTCTGCAGGACATTGAGAAATACGAAGAGGAGCGCGAGAACTAGGGGCATCCAGAGCAAGACCATGCGATCGACGTCCAACTGGTCGAACATGGACCTCATAGCGATCTCTACGCACGCGCGGGGCGGGTGATCCGGCATGCCCACGCGGCTTCATCAGATATTCCTGGTGTGAACCCAGAAGAGCACGAGCTGCGTGACAAGGCCCGCAACGAGCAGGAACATTACAAATCGCCATCGACCCTGCTTGCTCTCAGCAATCGCCGCGAGCGGCAGCAATGCCGCGGCGATGTAGAAAGGGGCAAACCACATCGGCGCTTTCGAGAGATAGCCATTCTGATCGAGCGCGAAGCTCTGTGCGAGGGATGGATGGCCGCCGCGCAGGATCCAGAGACGCTCGAAGATCGGGTCCGCGATGTGCTCCAGTCCATGCTCGAACGCGAGCATGATCACGATCGACGCTTCAGCGAAAATGAGTCCCCATGCGCGTCGCTCCCGCAGCGAGTCGGCGGCGGTCGTCCCGAATGCGGGCGATGGATCCTGATTGGAAGGTTCCGACGAAGGGCTATCGGGGTTCGGCTTTCGCGGAACAAAGAGCTGGCCGATGAGGAACGCGACCGAGACGCCCAGCACGATGCATCCAAAGGCCAACGAGATCGAGATCCTTGGGCCGGGCGGACTGCACATGGTTTTCTCTACGCACGCGCGGGCTGGATGATCCCGCGGCACTCGCCGAAGCCGATGCGTCGGAAGCCCTCACGCTCGCAGTAGCCGCGGATGATGACCTCGTCGCCGTCGGCGAGGAAGACGCGTTTTTCGCCTGTGGGGAGCTCGATGGGCGTGCGCGAGGTGCCCGGCGCCTTGACGGGCGGGTTGGCGAACGGGTCGCCGTTCCAGGTGAGTTCGAGCATGCATCCGCGCGCGTCGCGGGTGCGACCGCTGACGGTGCCGCTGGCGATGAGGTCGCCGGGCTGCATGTTGCAGCCGTTGGAGGCGTGGTGCGTGAGCATCTGCGCGAGGGTCCAGTACATGTCCTTGAAGCCGCCGCGGGAGAGTCGGATGGGCGACATGCCGCGCGTGCGCATCTGCTCGGAGGCAAGGTACACCTCGAGGGTGATGTCGAAGCCGCCGGCGCGTTCGTTGTTCTCGTTGGAGAGGTAGGGGAGCGGGCGCGGGTCGGCGGGGTCGCGCGTGAACGCGGGGCAGCGGAACGGCGCGAGGGCCTCCATCGTCACGATGTACGGCGAGATGGTGGTCGCGAAGTTCTTGGCGAGGAACGGGCCGAGCGGCTGGTATTCCCACTTCTGGAGGTCGCGCGCGGACCAGTCGTTGACGAGGCAGAGGCCCAGTATGTGGTCTTCCGCTTCGGCGAGCGGGATGGTGTTGCCGAGCTCGTTGCCGCGGGCGATGACGGCGCCGACTTCGAGCTCGTAGTCGAGCATGGAGCAGGGGCCGAAGGACGGGCCTGCACTGGACCCGGTTGAAGAGGGGTCATCGGGCGGGGCCTTCTGGCCGAGCGGGCGGATGATGGGCGTGCCGCTGGGGACGATGGAGGACGCGCGTCCGTGGTATCCGATGGGGATGTGCTTGTAGTTGGGGAGGATGGGGTTGTCGGGCCTGAACATGGAGCCGACGTTGGTGGCGTGGAAGAGCGAGGCGTAGAAGTCGGTGTAGTCGCGGCTCACCGCGGGCGGGTCGAACTCACAATCTTCGACAGCGTGCAGATTCTCCCGCACAATAGATTCGAACTTGCCGCGATTGGTGGCTGCGAGGACGTGCTGCAGGCGAGCACGGATGGCGTGCCCGAGCGGCCCATTGAAGCTGGAAAGCAGTGAGGGCTCGTTCTCTCCGGCGAACATGTCCGCCTCTGCGGGTCCGGGCGTGTCGCCGACGATGGGCAGCGTGTATGCGAGTTCCTGCAGGTCGAGGATCGTGTCGCCGATGCGGACGCCGAGATGGTCGCAGAGCCCGTGTTCGTGCGGCGGGGCGAATCGACACAGCGGCAGGTTCTGGATCGGGAAATCGGTGTTCGGATCGTTCGCGCTCTCGATCCAGGACTCAAGCTTCGGGTCGTGCGTCTCGTCGATGCGGTAGGGCATGCGGTCCTCCGGGTGGTCAGGAAGCGGATGACTGTGATGCGGGGCGCTGCGGCGGCGTGCTAGAGCCACCCCAGCTCGCGCAGGTCGCTGACGGGCTCCTCGAACGAGCATGAGCCGTAGGAGAGCGCGAGGTGCTGCCGTGCGCGGGCGAGGGCTTCGAGGCTGGCGGAGCGCCCGCGCCAGCTCGCGCGGGCGTCGTCGAAGTCGAAGGCGCCGGGGTCGGTCTCGCTCAGCACTCGCGCGGCGGCGTCCTCGTCGATCGCGCGGTCGTGCAGGAGCGCGCACGCGAGGAAGAAGTTGACGAAGCCGTGCATCACGCCGCGCGGCGCGTCGGGCTCGTACGTCAGCCCGTGCTCGGAGCGGAGCGGGTGGTGCATGCCCGCGGTGCCCTTGAGCGGGACGTCGGCGAGCGAGCAGGCATTGATGAATCGCGCGATGGCGTTTGCGGGGGGGATGGCGTCGGGCGTGACGCCGCCCGTGCGGATCTTGGCGGCGCACCCGGTGCCGGAGAGCGAGGCGATGGCGCCGCGCGGATCGGTGCGCCAGTCGATCTCGAAGAAGGCCATGAGTTCGTCGGGGAGGGCTTCGAGCGTCGCGTCGACCTCCTCGATGGGCATGGGGCGGAGCTCGATCGCGTCGATGGTCGCGAGCCCGTGCTCCTCGCGGTCGTGGTGCTCGTTGAAGCGGGAGATGAGGTCGATCGCCTCGTCGAGCGAAACGTCCGCGACGACGCTGACGGGCCAGGCCTCCATGTGGTCCGCGTGCTCGCGGTAGCCGCTGGTGGCGAACGTGCCCGGGAGCAGCGGTGCCGCGGCCTTGGAGAACTCGCGCAGGCGCGAGGCGGGGCAGATGAAGCGTCCGAGCATCGCCCGTTCTTCGCTCTGCGCGTAGCGCGCGTAGTTCTCGACGCTCGCCTGCATGTCGAGCTTCGCGGGCGGGTAGAGCCCGGCGTAGTCGATCAGCCCGCCGGTCAGGGCTTCGAGCGAGCGCTTCACGGCGCGACCTCGTGCGTGGCGCTCGGCGCTTCTTCGATCGTCGAATCGGTCTGCGCGAGCGGGGTGGAATCCCACCTCGCGATCCAGAGCTGGCTGCTCGGGCGCTGCTCGTCGGGGAGCTTCGCACCGCGCTGGCTGGTCCACATGAGGAGCGAGCCGTCGGGGCTGAACGCGGGCAGCCCGTCGAAGCCCGGCGCGTTGGTGATGCGCGCCCTGCGGAGCCCGTCGGGCGCGCGGTCGGCCATCGCGGGCGTGAACTCGATCAGGAAGATCTCGTAGTTGTCGTGCCCGATCTCGCTCGTGGCGTAGACCAGCCCGCCGCCCTGCGGGTCCCAGAAGGGCGCCCAGTTCACGTGCTCGTTCTGGGTGAGCTGGACCTCGCGTTTGACGCCGGTGATCGCGCCGCTCGCGTCGCGCGCGAGTTCCGCGACATAGAGCTGGAGCAGGCTGTTGCCCTCGCGATCGGAGCGGTAGCAGATCCAGTTTCCGTCGGGCGAGAAGAACGGCCCGCCGTCGTAGCCCTTCGCGACGATGAGCGGCGTGTGCGTGCCGGTGGTCTCGTCGTAGAGCCAGATGTCGGGATCGTCGCCCTCGACGCGCGTGTACAGGACGTACCTGCCGTCCTTCGACCACGACGCCTCGGCGTCGTATCCGTCGTGCGTCCAGAGCGGCGTGGGCGGGGCGAAGTCGGGCATGAGGCGCGGCGATTTCACCTGCTGATAGATCGCGGGGACGGTGTACTGCACGACCTCCATCTCGCGCGGGAACTGCCAGCGGTAGCGCCCGGTGCCGCGCTGGTAGCCCGGCGCGTCGTCCTCCACGGGCGGGGTGGTCGTGCTGCCCCAGAGCACGTGCCCGACGCGCGAGGGATGGAACCAGCCGCAGGTGTTCGCGGAGCCCGGGGCGCTGATCTGCACGGGCTCGTCGAGCCCGGTGACGTTGCCAGCGCTGTCGCGCGTGAGCTTCGCGACGTACATCGCGTAGTGCTCGCTGGGCGCCTGGCCCGGCGCGGGGCGCTCGATCGCCTGGAAGATGATCCAGTTGGCGGTGGGGTCGAAGTAGGCCTCGCCTGCGCGCGCGAACCGCTCGGGGAAGGTGAGCTGCACGGGGTGCACCAGCGTGGGCTCGCTCGCGGGCTGGGCCACGGCGGGCACGGCGCCCAAGGGCACGAGCATCGCGACGAGGCGGGAGAGATTCGCACGAGTTCGGCGCGCGGGCATGGGCGGCTCCTTCCGCGGGGCGGGGCCCGCTCGTCGGAGGGTACCCCGGCCTAGAGGCGGAGGATGCGCTCGGCGGGCGATCGGCGCGGGTCGGTGAGACCCCAGCGGACCATGAGCGAGGCCAGCTCGCGTGCGTCGTGCTCGGAGAAGGCGTGGGTCTGGTATGAGTCCGCGTCGAGCACGCCCCAGCACGTGCCCACGGAGTCGAACAGCGGCACGACGAGCTCGCTCTGGTCGCGCGGGTCGCAGGCGATGTAGCCCTCGCCGAGCGTGCGGACGTCGTCGATCACGATCGAGGCCCGCTCCTGCCAGCCGCGCCCGCACATGCCGTGGAGCCCGATGGGCGAGCAGGCGGGCTTGTCGCGGCGCGGGCCCAGGACCATCTCGTGCCCCTCGCGGTCCTCGCCCGGGACGCGGAGGTAGAAGCCGATCCATGACACGCCGCGTGCGGGGTCGGGCGTTTCGGGGTGGGCTGTACCGAAGGCGTCCCAGAGCGCATCGGCCGCGGCGCGCATGCGTTGCTCGCGGTCCGCGCCATCGGGCATGGCGATCTGCGCGAGCGGCGCGTACTCCCGGCGTGTCCCCTCGGTGGGGGTGCTCATGGCGTGCTCCGGGTCGTGTTCCGGAAGATTGGGTGCGCGATCGGGGATCGAGCGAACTGAGTGTGAGCGAAAGAACGCGCTCAGATCGTCGCGGAGGTGTACGGCAGGAGGCCCATGAAGCGGGCGCGCTTCACGGCCTGCGCGATGAGCTTCTGCTCCTGCTGGGAGGTGCTCAGGCGCTTGCGACCGTAGAGCTTGCCGTTGGGGCTCATCATGCGGCGGAGGTTCTCGATGTCCTTGTAGTCGACGAACTCGACACCCTTGCCGCTGCTGCGCAGGGCCTTGATCTTGGGCTGGGGTCCGCCAAACTTGCCACCACCTCGGCTCATGCTGATGCTCCGTCCTGGTCTGTTTCGGCCCGAGGAAGCCCGGGCGACGGTTCGCTCCGATCGTGCCCACGCGGGCCCCTCGGGCGGAGGGGATGTTAGGCGCGGCCCGGGCGTGGCGTCTCCCGGGAACGGGCGCTCGCGGGCGGGAAGGGCGGATTCGGGGCTCAGGCGTGGCGGGAGCGGGGGTCGACCGCCTTCGCGAGGGGCAGGTCCCCATTCTCGCCCGATGCGTGCCCCGGGCGGTCGAGCGCCCAGTCGAGGGCGGCCCGCCCGCCCCCGCGGATGACCAGCACCACGGCGCAGATGAGCAGGCCCGCGTTCTGGGCGATGTTGCACCAGCCGAGGGGGCCCTTGTCGCAGATGAAGGAGAACTTGCCGAAGCAGCCGCACTCGACGGAGCGTCCGGCCTGGACGACCTCGAACAGCCCGGCGATGAAGCCCACGATCGCGAGGCTGAGCACCACCGCCGCGGCGCGGGTCCAGAGGCCCAGCAGCAGGAGGACGGCGCAGGCGGCCTCGATCCAGGGAACGAGGTAGGTGACCTGGACCTGCATGATCTCGGGGATCAGGCGGAAGCCCTTGACGGAGGTGAGGAAGTACTGGGGGTCGCGGAGCTTGACCCAGGCCGCGAAGCCGAACAAGGCCGCGAGGAGCACGCGGAGCGCGAGCATCGCGGTCGACTCGATCGGGCCCGGGACGCGACGGGCGGCGGTGGGGGCGCTCGTGCTCATTGCCCACCCCCGACCTGTACGTCATGCCCCGCGGCGTGCCAGCCGGGGAAGCCGTCGCTGAGGATGTGCACGCGCTCGAAGCCCCGCTGCTGGAGGAGGACGCCGACGTACTCGGACTCGTGGCAGTCTCCGCCCACGCAGTAGACGACGATCGGGCGCGTGGGATCGAGGAACTGCAACTGCTCTTCGGCGAGCCCGTTGGCGATCGCCTCGGGCGTGATGTGGAACGCGCCGGGGATCGCGCCGGCCTCGAACTCGGGCTGCGGGCGCGTATCAACGAAGTCGGCGAGCCCCTCGGACCACAGCGCGAACGCCTCGGGGACGGAGACGTGCACGTCGAGCGCGTCGACGTCGATCGTGAGGGCCGCGCCGGCGGGCAGCGGCTGGCTCGGCGAAAGGTCGGGCGCGTCGGTGTCCGCGGGGGGCGTGATCGCCGCGTCGTTCTGCGGCGCGTCATTCAGCGGCGCGGTGTCGGGCGTTTGCTCCGTAGGGAGCGCCTGATTCTCCTGCGCGCGTGCGGTGCCTCCCGCGCGGGGCGGGAGCACGATGCCCGTGCGCACCGGGACGATCAGCGCGTGCACGCCCGCGCCGATCGTGGCGAAGCCCACGATCGCGAGCGTTCGGATGATGAAGCGTCCAATGCCCATCACGCGTGCGTCCTGTGTTGCTTACTTGTCGGACTTGTCCGTCCGCGCGGGCGCCGGAGCGGTCCGCGGGGCCTGGGTCTGCTCGCGCATCGGCTCGAGCGAGTTCGGGTCGACGCGGGTCGCGCGGGTGCGCATCGTCGCGTAGAGCGGGATCTCGAGCATCGGCTGGTCCGGATCGGTCGTGTGCACCATGAGCTTGCCGCGGATCGGCACGGGCTGCTCGGGCGAGGTCATCGCGACGCTGATCTGGATGGTGAAGGGCTGCTCGGGGTTGGGGTACGCCTGCGTGATGTGCAGGGGCGTGTCGAGGTTGATTTCCTGCTCGACCTCGATGATCTCGACCTTCTTGCCGGAGCGGCTGGAGATGTTGATGAGGCGCTCGGTGACCTCGCCGGGGTTGACGAGCCCGAAGGAGAGGCGCTCGGGCCCGACGGAGAGGTCGCCCAGGATCTCGCCCGCGACGGGGATGACGATCTTGGGGTTCTTGGGATCGTTGGTGAGCACCGCGACGGTGCCGCCGCGGAGGTGCCCGACGGGCGCGTTGGCGCCGAGGACGATCTTGATCTGGGTCTGCTGCCAGACCTCGCCCTCGATCATGACGGTCTGGCGATCGATGACCTCGCCCTTGAGCCAGGGGGTGTTCTCGCCGGTGTCGATGCCCTCGACCTTGAAGTCGGGCTTGGAGCTGAGCACCTTGAAGGTCTGCTCGGCGGTCTTCTTGTGGTCCTGGCGTCCGAACCCGAGCATGCGCGGCTCGACACGCATGGTTTCCTTGACGAACGAACGCACGTGCACGACGGCCTGGGGCTGGGTCGGATCGTCGCTGAGGATGGTGACGCGCGTGTCGGTGGTGCCGCGCTTGTTCGCGGGGTTGAAGACGACGGCGATCGTCGCCGACTCGCCCGGCTGGAGCACGTTCTTGTTGATGGAGGGCTGCGTGCACCCGCAGGAGGCGCGGAGCCCGGCGTAGCCCTCGGGGATGGTCAGGACGCCCTCGCCGACGTTGGTGAGCGTGAACTCCAGGTTCTGCGGCTCCTCGTTGGAAATCTGGCCCAGGTCGATCTCGGAGGGTTCGACCTTCACCTTTCCGGCGATCTTGGGCGACGGGGCGGGGGCTCCCGCCGCGGGCTGGAGGGGCTGCGGCTGGGCGTACTGGGCGATGGCGACCTGGCCGGCGACGACGCTCACGGCGAATGCGAGGGTCAGGCGTGCGTGCTTCGACATGTTGTCCTCCTGGGCAGGTTGCGCAACTGCGTCATCGGTCGCGGCGGGGGTGCGGCATTGGTGCCACGCACACCCCTCTTCGGTGATCGTAGGGGCTGGGGAGGTGCCCGCCAGTCGCTGTCACGCTGGCGTTACAAACAGGGTCCGAATGTGCGGCGTGGGAAGGGAGAGAGGCCCGGGGCGGGCGTCGGCTCGGGGTTCAGGGAACGGGATTGCGGCAGCGCACCGGAGCGCGTGCGGGAGTCCGCCGCGCGAGGCACGGGCTCACTCCGCTCGATGGATGCTCCCGACTCCTTCGTGGATGGTTCGGGTTCGCGAATTGCGCAGGGCGGGCGAGGTTGCCCATGCGGGGGCGACGCTTTGCCGGTCGGCAGCTCTCGAAGTGGTGATGCACAACAACTTGAGAGAGAGCGGCTTAAGAAAATGAGGTCATTCGGGTGTTGTTGTCGCAGTTGTCTTGTCGAAGTTCATGCATGACGCGTGTTGCATTGATGCGAATGCGCGATTAGTCTGAAGCCTTCCGGTCGAAGTTTCGGCTTCGGTCACTGTTCTGGGGGACATCACAATGCTGGTCAGGTTTGCGCCGTTGGCGTGGCTCGCCGCATTCGCGTGCGTGGCTGTCACGAATCACAGGGTATTCGCACAGGATTGGGTGACGGTCGGCTTCGGGGCCGACGCGGGGTGGGAGTATTTCCCGGCGTTCGACGATGGCGAGGTCGTCGGGTTCATCGTCGAGCGGACCGAAGCTCCCGTTTCTCCGAGCGAGTACTCGGTCCTCTGGTACGAACGCGTGAATGGTCAGTTCACGCTCGCGTTGGGATGGACCGACGCGGGCGCAGTGGACGCGGCGCAATTCGTCTGCGCTGAACAGAACGACCCCACGCTCTTTGAGCACAGCATGATCGGCGTCGAGGTCGCGGAGGCGAACGGGGGCTGCGGCGTCGTGCTGACACCGGGCGATCCCGTGGAGCTCGGGCTTTCCACGTCGGATCCGATGCAGTCGCTCGCGGGCTTGCTCACGCCCGAGCTGATGGAGATCGTGATCGAGATGGGCGCGGCGGGCGCGAGCACGCTGTCGGCGCTTGAGGTGGAGGGCGTCGCGGGTGAGGGTGGGGCGATAACGCTTTCGGCCGCGGTGCACGAGGCTCTGGCGGCGGACTTCGAGGCGAGTCTTGCGGCGGGCGAGCCGATTGTCGTCTCGGCGATCGGCCTGTGCATTCCGGGGAACGTGTGCTACTCGGTGACGGTGCGCGGCGGGTGCCAATCGGCGGGCGGTTTCGGGAATGGAAGTTGCGCCGGGTGCAAGTACACATGCGACTTCAGCACGATCCGCACGTGCGCGTATCGCAGTTGGGATTGCACGCTGGGTCAGCCGACGACGACCACCACCACGTCGCCTGGAAGCATCATCTGCCCGGGCGATCCCTCGGATTGTCCGCAGGCGCCGCCGGCGGGGTGCTGACATGACGACCTGCGTTTTCCATGATCACATGCTTCCCACGGCGGTCGTGCCCGTTCCGCGGCACGGGCGCATTTCCACCGCGATCCATGTCCTGCTCTTCCCGCTGATCGCCTGGATGATCGTCAACGCGACGTGGATGTCGCGGTTGCCCGGGGTGGATCGTCGGGTGGAGGTCGGCGGATGCTGGACCGCGGGGGCGCTGGTCTCTGCGGGGCTGGGGGGCGGGCTTGGGGGCCCGCTGACGAAGGGGTGTGTCAGTTCGCCGGTGATCGAGCGTGCCGATCTGCCGAGCGCCTTTTTCCGGGATGGCGCTCGCTGGGACGTGATCGCGCTGCACTGGCTGCGGTATCCCCTCTATACGCGGGCGTATGGGTGGGGCGTCGTCCTGCTCGCGGTGTACGGGGTGCTCGCGGCGTTGCTCTCCCGCGCCGCGGTGTATCCGCGGGCGCGCTGGGGAGGGCCGCGGTTCGGGGCCCCGTCGCTGTGGCGTGAGTCGCTGCACATCGGCGTGCGATCGTCGCCCGTGCTCTTCGTGTGCGCGGGCGCGTTCTGGCCGCTGGTCAGCCTGTGGGGGACCGCTGCGTACCACACGGTCGCCGAGATCCACGCGTGGCCCTGGATCATGGACACGCTCTGGACCCGCGCTGCGATCGGTGTGGGGCTGGGCCTGTCGGCGATGTGGGTGTCGCTCGTCCTGGGCGTTCGCGGGCTTGGGAGGTATCGGGGCCGCGGCGAGCCCGGCGCGTGCGGAACGTGCGGGTACGACGTGCGTTCGTGCGGCGGGCGCTGTTCCGAGTGCGGCGTGGATACGACGCCAGACGAGGGCGCGTGCGAAGCGTCGCTATGGGTGGTGCCTTGGATTGCGCCGACCCGGGCCCGCCGCATCGGCCTCGCGTGCGCGTTCGCGACGCTTCTCGCGATGCTCCTCGCGGCGCCGCTGGTCGCGGGTATCGCGGCGGCGCTCGTGCAATGAGCTGCGGGTCCTGAGCGGGCGCGTTGACGGAGTGCTCAGCTCGTCGCTTCCATCGCCTCGGCGATGCGGTCGATCGCGTGGGCGTACGCGGCGGTCCGCATCGGAACGTTCGCCCGCTCGCGGCGCTGGTCGATGGCGCGGAACTCGCGGGTCATGATGGTGCGCAGGCGGGCGTGCACGGTCTCGAGATCCCAGTATTCCTCGCGCAGGTTCTGGGTCCATTCGAAGTAGCTCACCGTCACGCCGCCCGCGTTGGCGAGCACGTCGGGGATCACGAGCACGCCGTCCTTGAAGAGGATCTCGTCGGCCTCGGGCGTGGTCGGGCCGTTGGCGAGCTCGAGCACGGTGCGCGCGGTGATGCGAGAGGCGTTCTTCGCGGTGATCTGGTTCTCGAGCGCGGCGGGCGCAAGCACGTCGACGTCGAGCTCGAGGAGTTCCTCGTTGCTGACGTCCTTCTTCGCTTTGACGAGGCGGCCCGTGGATTCCTTCGCCTCGATCTGCTTGGCGACGTCGAGCCCGTCGGGGTCGTACACGCCCCCGCGCGAGTCGCTGACCGCGACGATGCGGTAGCCGTCCAAAGCGAGCAGTCGCGCGAGGTGCTGCCCGGCGTTGCCGAAGCCCTGCACGGCGACGCGGGTCTTGGCGGGCGTCCATCCGCGTGTGGACTCGAGGTCCTTGAGGATGAAGTACCCGCCGCGTGCGGTGGCGTCGTCGCGCCCGACGCTGCCCCCGAGGGCGAGGGGCTTGCCCGTGATGACGGCGGGCGTGCGCTCGCCGACGAGGCGGGAGTACTCGTCCATCATCCAGGCCATGATCCGGGCGTTGGTGTAGACGTCGGGGGCGGGGACGTCGACGAGCGGGCCGATGTTGCGACCGACGGCTCGGACGTATCCGCGGCTGAGGGCTTCGAGCTCGCGCGTGCTCATGCCCTTTGGATCGATGATGATGCCGCCCTTGCCTCCGCCGAAGGGGATGCCGACGGTGGCGCACTTGATCGCCATCCAGAACGCGAGGGATCGGACCTCGCCGGGCGAGACGTCGGGGTGGTAGCGGATGCCGCCCTTGGCGGGCCCGCGGGTGTCGTCGTATCGGCAGCGATAGCCGGTGAAGACGCGGAGGGTGCCGTCGTCCATGCGGACGGGGATCTGGAACTCGAGGAACTGCTTCGCGGAGCGGAGGCGGTCGAGGGTTTCGGGCTTTGCCTTGGAGTGCTTCGAGGCGAGGTCGAGGCGCGACAGGGCGGAGCGGTAGAGGGCCTCGCCCGCTTCCCACGCCTCGTGCCGGAGCCGGGGCGTCGGGGCGGCGGGGGGAGTCATGGTCGCGCTGGACATGCGTCACTCCATTCAGATGTGCGAGGCGGGCAGATGTGCGAGGCGGGCAGATGTGCGAGGCGGGCGGGGTCGCGTGGCACGCGATCGGCGTGCGCTGGCGCAGGATACCGCGGCGCGCCCCGGCGTTGGACGCCGCGGGGCGGGGCCCGTGACGCGGGTGGTGATTACACCCCCGCGGGCTCGTCCTCGGCGTGGTCGGCGACGGTGCCTCGCGCGGGCGTGCGCCCGGCCCGCACCAGCTCGCGCCAGGCCTCGACCGCGGCGATGACCTCGTCGGGCGTGCGCGCTCCGCGCACAGCGTCCTTGAGCTCCTTGCAGTGCGACCCGTTGATGGTCTTGCCGAGCCAGGAGATCTTGAGGCGGATGGTGTGCATCGCGGCGCGATCGTCCTTGTACTCGCGGAGGCGTGCGAAGTAGGCGAGCACGAGATCGAGCTTCTGCTCCTCGGTCGGCTCGAACGAGTCCGTCACGCCGCAGCGCGCGGCGAACGTGTCGAGCGTGGCGTTCGCGTTCTGCGCACGATCGAGCGCTTCGAGCTGCGCCGCCCAGGACGCGCGGAAGATCCACGGCATGGCGAACGCGCCGCGCCCGATCATGACGCCCGCGCACCCGGTCTCGCGGAGCATGGAGAGTGCGTCGTCGGGCGTGCGGACGTCGCCGTTGCCGATCACGGGCACGCGCCTGCCGCTTTGGTGCGGGATCGTCGGGTCGTACACGCCGGTCGCGTCGGCGACCGCCTCGACGACGCGCCGGATGCCCTCGCGCCGGCACTGCCCGCGGAAGCGCATCTCCGTCGTGCGACCATGCACCGTGATGCCCGCGGCGCCCTCGCGCGCGAGCATGACGGCAAGCCTCGGCGCGCAGCCGTCTTCGTATGCGGTCTCGTCCCAGCCGAGGCGCATCTTGCACGTAAGCGGCACGTGGTCGGGGAGCGCCCTGCGCACCTCGCCCGCGATCCGCGCGGCGCGATCGACATCGCACATGAGCTTCGAGCCGCCGTCCTTCTTCGTGACCTTGTCGACCGGGCAGCCCATGTTGATGTCGACGAGCGTCGCGCCGTGGTCGACGCACCAGCGGGCGCCGTCGGCGAGCACGCGCGGGTCCGAGCCGTAGAGCTGCATGCCGATGGGCTTATCGAGGTCGTTGGTGCGTGCGAGGTCTTTGGAGGCCTCGCTGCCGCAGATGAGCCCTGCGGGGCTCAGGAGGTCGGTGCACGCGAGCCCGACGCCTCCGAGTGATCGCGCGGTGACGCGCCACGCGAGGTCGCACCACCCGGCGATGGGCGCGAGGAGGAGGTTGGTCTCGAGCGTGACGGGGCCGACCTGGAGCGGGACGCCGATCATATCATCACGCTCGGATCGGACGGGTGGGGCACGCTCAGCGCTTGATGACCCACGCCTGCTCCTGGTGCGGGGCGTAGGAGATCGGGTATCCGCGCGTCTCGAACCACGACGCGAACTTCACGGGGTTGCGCGGGTCCATCAGCCCGAAGTTGTCGAACAGGATGCAGCCGCCGGGCACCAGCGAGGCCCAGCACGCGTCGAGCCACTCCGCGCCGAAGCACAGGTCGAAGTGGATGAAGCAGTGCTTCCGCGCACGCACCTCGCCCACGCGCTTCGAGAAGTCGTCCTGGATCACGTGCGCCTTCGGATAGAACGACATGTACGTGCGGATCTCGTCGAGGCACATGATCCCGTCACGCTGCTCGGGCGGCATCAGCTCGAAGAGGTCGTAGAGCCACAGGTCGCGCTCGGGCGCGAGCGATTCGAGCATCCGCCCCAGGAACCACGCGCTCCCGCCGCGGTACACGCCCAGCTCCATCACGTCGCCCGGCAGCTTGAGCGACTGGCGGAGCGATTCCATCAGGAACAGCAGCTTGGGCGGGCGGAGCATCGAGCGCGGCTTGTCCGCCCGCGCGAACATCGAGCGGTAGAGCGGGTCGTGGCGCGGGAGGTCGTACCAGTACTGCTTCGTGCGGTCGGGGTTGGGATGCAGCACAAGCCGCGCGTCGTTCCGTCCGGGGTGGAACTCGAAGGTGCGGTGCCACTGCACGTTGTCCGGCTCGTGCCCGACGACCATCACCGCGGGGCGGCGGGCGAACGCCTCGTCGACGCTCACCACGGGCACGCCGCGGAAGGACCAGCCGTGCTTCGCGGGATCAGTCTCGGCGATCGCGGCGATTCCGCCGCAGGCCTCGAAGGCGTTGATGAGGTGCAGGGCCATGTCGCCATAGCCCAGGACGACGGCGGTGCGTCCCTTGAGGAGGGCGTGGACGCGGATCGCGCGGGCGAGGTCGAGGAAGTCCTCCCGCTTGACGCTGAGGTGCGGGCGGATGGTCTGGGCGATCTGCTGGAGCTGCTCGTCGCTCGGGACGCTCGCGATGGGCTTGGGCTCGGCGATTCCGCCGGCGGGGGAAGTTGTGATGGTCGCCATGGGTGCCTCCTCGCCCGAACGCCCTGTGGAGGGGGTGTCCTGCCGGATGGAGTGTGGACCTCCGCCCCGCGCGGGTCAAGCCCGCAGGCGGCCTGAGAAGGGCGTTCCCGCCCGCCCGAAACGCGGCCGTCTTTGCTCCGGCGCTGTCCGTCCGGGCGATAGAGTCTCCCGCGTGTACCAGGCCCTGATCACCCGCCGATACCTCACCAGCAAGGTGATGCCCCTGCTGGCGTCGCTGGCGGTGGTCTTGTGCACGGCGATGGTGCTGATCACGTGGTCGGTGATGGGGGGGTTCCTGAACTCGCTGCTCTCGACGGGGCGGACGATGATCGGGGACGTCACGATCAACTGGCCCAACCGGGGCTTTGCGCACTACGACGACTTGGTCGCCCGCCTGGAGGCCGATCCGATGATCGCGGCGGCGGCGCCGGTCATCGAGACGGCGGGCACGCTCACGCTGCCCGACGATCGGGTGGAGCTGGTGCTGGTGAAGGGTGTGGACCCCGAGAGCTTCGCGCGGGTGACGCGCTACGCCGAGACGATCTGGTGGAAGCCCCTCGCCGAGCCAATGCCCAAGGACGGCGAGCGCGAGGACATCCGCCTGAACCCGTCGTTCCAGTTCGACGACGGCGTGGGCAACCGGCGCGTGGACTGGAACGAGGTCGAGCGGCAGGGCCTGACGCTGTCGCGCGTGGACCCCGAGACGGGCGCGCCCGAGCCCGCGCTGGTCATGGGGCTCAATGTCTCGGAGCTGAACCGGCGCAAGATCTGGGGCGGGTATGTGCCGACGTATCCGCAGCGCCAGCTCGCGGACGGCTCGGTCGAGGACGTGCCCGCGTTCCTGCCGGTCAATGGCGAGGTGATTCTGAGCGTCGCGCCGTTCGATTCCAAGGGGCGCGTGGTGGACATGGTGACGCGGTCGATCCCGGTCGCGAACGAGTTTAACACGGGCGTGTGGGACGTCGACTCGCGCACGGTGCTCGTGCGGCTTGATCTGCTGCAGCAGATGCTGGGCATGGACCGGGCGCGGCGCGTCGAGCAGGGCGATCCGCGCGAGGCGTTCGCGCCGTACTGGGACGAGGCAGCGCAGCGATGGGTCTTCACGCCGCCGGACGTCGTGGTGGAGGACCCGCCCCGGGTGACGAGCGTCCTGGTGCGTGCGCACGATCCGGACCTTGATCCGGAGGTGCTCAAGGCGCAGTGCCGGATCATCTATGGCGGGTTCGTCGCGGCGCACGCGGGGGAGGTGCCCGTCGCGTCGCGGATACGCGTGAATTCGTGGGCGGACCTCAATCGCGTGATGATCGCGGCGGTCAAGAAGGAAACGTCGCTGGTCCTGTTCATCTTCAGCTTCATCTCGCTGACCGCGGTGTTCCTTGTGCTCGCGATCTTCTGGAGCATGGTGAGCGAGCGGACGCGGGAGATCGGCGTGCTCCGCGCGCTCGGTGCGAGCGGGCTTGGCGTCGCGTCGCTCTGGCTGAGCTATGGGCTCGTGATCGGGTTCGTGGGCTCGGCGCTGGGGCTCGCGCTCGCGTTCGTCATCGTGCACAACATCAATCCGATCCACGAGTGGCTCGGCTCGGCGCTGGGGATCGTGATCTGGGACCCCGCGATCTACGTGTTCACACGCATTCCGAGCGAGGTCGATCCCGTGCACGCCGCGATGGTGTTCGTCGCGGGCGTGGTGTCGTGCGTGGTGGGCGCCCTGATCCCGGCGGTCCGGGCGGCTCGTATGGACCCGGTCGCCGCGCTGAGGTTCGAGTGACGACGCCCCTGCTCCAGGCTCGCGACGTGTCGAAGACCTACCGCCTCGGTCGGGTGGACGTGCCCGTGCTGCGCGGGGCGTCGATCGAGGTCGGGCGGGGGGAGTGGGTCGCGGTGCTGGGCTCGTCGGGCTCGGGAAAGAGCACGCTGCTGCACATCCTGGGCGGGCTGGACCGCCCCGACCGGGGGAGGCGCCTCGACCCGCGGGAGCGAGCCGCGGAGATCGCGTTCGAGGGGCGCTCGCTGACGTCGGCCTCGAAGCGGGAACTGGACCGCTACCGGCGTTCGAGCGTGGGGTTCGTGTTCCAGTTTTACCACCTCATGCCCGAGCTGACGGTGCTGGAGAACGTCGTGATCTCGGCGATGATCCGGCGCGGTCTGGGATACGCGACGCGGGCCCGCGAGGCCCGGGCCCGAGCGAAGGAACTGCTTGATTCCGTAGGGCTTGCGCACCGTTTGCGGCATCGGCCCCGCGAGCTCTCGGGCGGCGAACGCCAGCGCGTCGCACTCGCGCGGGCGCTCATCAACGACCCCGCGGTGCTGCTGGCGGACGAGCCCACGGGCAATCTCGACCGGGCGACGGGCGAGCAGGTGCTGGGGCAATTGGCCGAGATCCGGCGTTCACGGGGGCTGACGATGGTGATGGTGACGCACGACCGGAATGTGGCCGAGCGGGCCGACCGGACGGTGCGCCTGGTGGACGGGCGGGTCGCGGCGGATGCTTCAATGTAGGTGTGGGGGCGCCTAACCCCGTGTTCGGGGGATATTCTCACCCGTTGGGGGCTGCGTGCGGGGCCGGGGTGAACCAACCGCGCGACAAGTGCCAAGTAAGTGGTTACCATCCGGTTTGATCCGTCGACCCGAGGCCAACGCGTTGAGCACCGTCCACGCAAGCAGCACACATCCGACGGCCGAACCGCTCCCACGCCGGCGGGTGGAACTGGTCGGGCCGGAGGGTGATCGCGTTCCGGCGCAGGTCGCGGAGGTTGGTGCGGGGCGTCGGTTCGTGTTCCTGCACGGGCTCGTAGGACTCAATGAGCATTGGGAGGAAGTCGCGCGGCGCGTGTCGCATCGCGTGCGCTGCGTGCTGCTCGAGATCCCGCTGCTGGACCTGCGCGGGGACGACTGCTCGATTGACGGCGTGACGGACCTGACGAGCCGGTTCCTTGAGAATGAGTACCACGAGCCGAGCGTGCTGGTGGGCAATTCGTTCGGCGGGCACGTGGCGCTGCGGACCGCGATCGAGCATCCCGACCTCGTGCAGGGCCTGGTGCTCGCGGGGTCGAGCGGGCTGATCGAGAAGTCGATGGTGCGCGAGGTGCAGATCCGCCCGAGCCGCGAGTGGCTCGCGGAGAAGATCGGCGAGCTGTTCTACGACCGCGCGAAGATGAGCGAGCGCGACCTTGATCGTGCGCACCGCGAGCTCTCCGCCCGCGGGGGCGCGCGGGCGATGGTGCGCCTGTCGCGCACGGCGCGGCGGAACCATCTGGGCGAGCGGATCCGCGAGATCCGCGTGCCGGTGTCGCTGATCTGGGGGCGTGAGGACATCGTGACACCCCCCGAGGCGGCGCATGAGTTCATGGAGCTGCTGCCCGACGCGCGGCTCACCTGGTTTGAACACTGCGGGCATGCGCCGATGATCGAGTGCCCCGACCTCTTCGCGCAGGCGCTCCTCGACTTCGCGGACGAGCTGGAGCGGCGCGAGGCGTGACGCGCCCGGTGTGCCCATGAGCAGCACGGTCTTTGCAACGACGAACCCACCCGCACGACGGACGGCCAGGCGATGGACGGGCCTCGTCGGCACGGGCATCGGCGTGTACCGCGCGCGGCGCACGAGGCAGCTCTCCGACCTCGCCTACTGGAAACGCGACACCGCGCGCCTGCAGGTGGAGCAGCTCCGCACGAACCTCAAACGCGCCGCGGGCGCCGAGATCGGGCGTGAGAATGGCTTCGCGTCGATCGCCGCCCGGCGCGACGCGGACCTGGTGCGGGCGTATCGCGATGCGCTCCCCATCGCGGACTGGTACGCGTTCAAGGATCGCATCGCGCGCATGCGCGAGCGGGGCGAGCACGACGTCCTCTGGCCCGGGCTCGTGCGCGACTTCGCGCAGACCAGCGGGACCACCGCGGGCGACAAGTTCATCCCCATCTCCAAGGAGATGCTGCGATCGAACTTCCTCGCGTCGCTCGACATCTTCTCGCACCTCGCGCGCTTCGGCGTGGCGCTCCCGCGGCTGACCACGGGCAAGGCGCTGTTCCTCGGGGGATCGACGAATCTCAGCGAGAACGCGCACGGCGTGCGGACGGGGGACCTCTCCGGGCTGGTGGTGCCGCTGATCCGCTGGCCCATCAGCGAGATTTATCTGCCGGGCCCGAAGATCGCGCTCATGGACCACTGGCCCAGCAAGCTCGACGCGATGGCGAGCGCGTGCCTCGATGAGGACGTGCGGATGATCAGCGGGATGCCGTCGTGGACGAGCGCGCTGTTCGAGAAGGTGATCGAGCTGGCCCGCGCGAAGGGGCGGCATGCCTCGCGCGTGCTGGACGTCTGGCCGCATCTTGAGGTGTTCGTGCACGGCGGGGTGAAGTACGCCCCGTTCCGCCCGCGCCTCGGCGAGCTGCTCACGGGGAGCGACGCGAGCGATTTCGGCACGCGGCTTGAGCTGTACCCCGCGAGCGAGGGGTTCATCGCGATGCAGGACACGCGGGGCGATCCGGGCCTGCGACTGATGAGCGACATCGGCAACTTCTACGAGTTCGTCCCGCTCGAGGAGATCGACAATCCGAGTGCTCGCGCGTTTACGTGCAGCGAGGTCGAGAAGGGGCAGAAGTACGTCGTCGTGATGTCGACGTGCGCGGGGTTGTGGCGGTACGTCATCGGCGACGTCGTGGAGTTCGACTCGATCCCCGCGGGGCTGGATGGGCGGGGGGGTGACGGGCCTTGCCGCATGCGCATCGTCGGGCGGCACCGGCACTTCATCAACGCGTTCGGCGAGAACCTGATCGGCGAGCACATCGAGAACGCCGTCGCGAGCGCCGCACGGGCGTGCGGGTGGCGCGTGGGCGAGTTCACGGCGGCGCCGGTATATCCGAGCACGACGACGCACGCCGGGCTGGAGCTGGCGATCGAGGCCGAGGACGCGCCGGGGATGGATGCGGCGGCGTTCGCCCGGGCGTTCGACGACGCCCTCAAGGCCCAGAACGTGGATTACACGACCAAACGCACGGACGACCTGGGCATGGCGATCCCGACGGTGACGACCCTGCCGCGGGGCACGATCGACCGCTGGATGGCGTCGCGCGGGAAGCTGGGCGGGCAGCACAAGTGCCCGCGGTGCGCCAATCATCGGGAGATCCTCGACGCGATTGTTTCGTTCGCGCAGCCCGTCGCATAGACCACTGTTTCGCAAGGATCCACGGAGGGAGACGCATGACCACTGTCCGAACGATCGAGTCCAAGCCCGCGCAGGGCGCGCCGGCGATCGCCGTCGCGCTCCAGGCACGGGCGGTGCTCGAGCAGTGCGCCGCGTTCATCGCGAGCGTGGACGATCGCGCGTACGCCGGCACGTCGGGCGTGCTCAAGGACGGGACGATCGGGAAGCACGTGCGTCACAGCGTGGACCACTTCGCGGCGATCTTTGCGGGGCTCGATGGGGATGCGCCGATCGATTACGACCACCGCCAGCGCGAGGTGCCCATGGAGACGGACCGTGCCGCGGCCCTGGGCGCGATCACGACGCTCGCGGGTCGCCTGGGGCGGGTCGATAGCGAGAAGCTCGCGACGCCCGTGCGGGTGCGCGTGATGCTCAGCGGCGCGGGCGACGAGGCGGAGCTGACCTCGACGCTGGCGCGCGAGCTGTTCTTCGCGGCCCACCACGCGATCCATCACCACGCGATGATCAAGGCGATCGCGGGCGAGTTCGGGTGCGCGTGCGGCGCGGAGTTCGGCGTTGCGCCGTCCACGATCAACGCGCAGGCCGGGCCGATGGCGACCAGCCCCGGCACGGGCGGTGCGCGAAAGGCCTGAGCGTGTGCACCGTCAGCGTCATCTCGACCGCGCTCGGCTTCCGCCTCGTCACGAGTCGTGACGAGAGCCGCGGGCGCGCCCCGGGGCTTGCCCCGGCGTGGCGCGAGCATGGCGGCGTGCCTCACGCGCGGGTGCTGATGCCGGTCGACCCGAAGGCGGGCGGGACGTGGGTGGGCGCGGCGGAGCACGGGCTCGCGCTCGCGCTCCTGAACTGCAATCCGGAGCATCCGCCCGAGCTGCCCGCGGCGGAGCGTCGTCTGTCGCGGGGCACGATCATCCCGGGCCTGATCGCGTGCGCGGACGCGACACTCGTGATCGCGGGCGTGGACGGGCTGGAGCTCGAGCGGCTGCCGCCGTTCCGGCTCGTCGCGGTCGATCGACCGGAGGCGGACGGGCCCGCGCGCGTCGGTGTGGCGAGGTGGGACGGACGCTCGCTCACGCGGGTCTGGCTCGGCGCCCCGGCGTGCCTGGCGAGCAGCGGGCTGGGCGATCATGTCGTCGACGTCCGCCTGCCGCTGTTCGAGGAGATGGTGGGGGCGCGGGCGGGGGACGACGCCGAAGTTCGCGCGGCGCAGGACGCGTTCCACCACCATGCGTGGCCCGAGCGGCGGCACGTGTCGGTGCTCATGTCCCGCCCGGAGGCCCGCACGGTCAGCATCACCTCGATCGACGTGGCTCGGCCCAGTGGGGGCGGGGGCGAGCGATGGGGCGTCCGCGCCGCGTACGAGCCCGTGCCCGAGGGAGTCGCGGGCGGCGACGAGGTCCATTCCGGGCCCCATACGGAAGCCAAGCCCTCGCCGTCGTACGCCGTCTGATCGGCTACAGTCCGCCTCACGCGCGTGCGGGCTCGACCTCGTGCCCCGCGGGCGCCGATCAAGTGGGACGCGAATGGACACGATCCTCCGATTCATCGACGCACAGACGCTGGTGAGCGCCCTCACGCTCGTGATCGTCGTGCACGTCATCCTCGTCACGGTCGCGTACCTGATCTACCTCGAGCGGAAGATCTCGGCGTACATCCAGGACCGCATCGGTCCGAACCGCACGGGCTTCGACTTCGGCTTTCCCCAGCTCTCTTTCTTGAAGGGGCTGTTCGGGCTGGGGCAGTCGCTGGCCGACGGGCTCAAGTTCGTGCTGAAGGAGGACTACACGCCCGCGCGTGTGGACAAGGTGCTGTTCACGCTCGCGCCGATCATCGTCATCATCCCCGCGCTCATCGGGTTTGCCGTCATTCCGTGGGGCGGTCGCTGGGAGATCCCGACGATCCCGCTGCCGTTCGGGTACGAGATCCCCGGCGGGCTGGTGACGGTCGCGGGCGCAAACATCAACGTTGGCATCGTGTACATGGTCGCGGTCGCGTCGCTGGGCGTGTACGGGATCACGCTGGGCGGGTACGCGAGCAACAACAAGTATTCGTTCCTGGGCGGGCTGCGTTCGACGGCCCAGATGATCTCGTACGAGATCCCGCTGGGGCTGTCGATCCTCGCGACGCTGCTGCTCGTGGGCAGCCTCGTTCCCGAGCGGATCATCGGGTACCAGACGGAGCACGGGTGGCTCATCTTCAGCCAGCCGATCGCGGCGGTGCTGTTCTTCACGGCGATCCTGGCGGAGGCGAACCGCGCGCCGTTCGACAACGCCGAGGCGGAACAGGAACTGGTCGGCGGGTATCACACCGAGTACTCCGCGATGCGTTTCGCGATGTACTTCCTCGCCGAGTACGCGCACATGGTGACGTCGAGCGCATTCTTCGCGATGTTCTTCCTGGGCGGGTGGGACGTGGTGCCGTTCATGGACGACCTGCCCGCGCAGGCGACGGGCCTGCTGGGCATCGTCGTGGTGCTGGCGAAGTTCGGCGTGTTCTTCGGGAAGGTGATCCTGCTGGTCAGCTTCATGATGCTGATCCGCTGGAGCCTGCCTCGGTTCCGCTATGACCAGGTCATGATGATGGGCTGGCAGGGCATGATCCCGGTGTCGCTCGCGGTGGTGGTGGTGACGTCGTTCATGGTCTACCTCGGCGCGACGAGCATGCCCGAGATGCTGATGGCGAATCTCGCGCTGGGCCTCGCGCTGATCCTGCTCCAGCCGCTCCTGCCCAAGCAGGTGTCGAACAAGCGGATCGCGCTCTACGGCTCGCGTTTCAGCCCCGCCGAGGGCGATCCGGCGCTGTCGTATCCGACGAACCCGATGGCGCGCGAGGACCGTCCGGCCGAGGGCACGGCGCAGCCCAGCGCGATGGCCTGAGCGCTTGCGTTCCGGCGTTGCACACGATCAGGGCATGCCGCGCAGGTCGTCCGGCGGCAGCAGCGTCGCGAGCACGGGCAGCAGGTAGTTCGCACCCTCATAGGTGTACACCCGTCCGGAGATTTCCAGGACGAGGTCCCGCTCGGTCCGCTCCGCGAGGCGTTCGAGACGCTCGAGCGTGTCGCACGGGAGCAGCGTGAGCGGCGCGTCGCTCCGTCCGGGCGGCATCGCGCTCGAATCGAACGCGACGCCCCATGCGCTCGCGTTCAGACGCACGAGGCGGGCACGCCGGCGTGAGAGGAACTCGCCCTCGGGGAAGAGCCCCGGCGTCTGGCGCTGTGCCGAGGGCGTGGGGCCCGCGGCCTGCGAGGGTGCGCCCTCGCCCCCTTCGGTCGCGCTGATGCCGCGCGGGCCGCCGCGTCGCAGGGCCAGTTCTTCCATGAGTTCGCGCACGCGCGGGTCGGCGCCGAGTTCGTCGGGATCGATCTCGCCCGTGGCTCGGCCCGCGGGGGTGGGGTTTCCGTCGGCGGGCTCATCGGTCGGCGGATTCGCTCCGGTGGCGGGGCGCGTGCTCGGAGCGGTCGCCTCGGGCGACTGGTTCACCGAGAGCGGGGCGAACGCCGTGGGCAGCAGGTAGTTCCGCCCGCGATAGACGGTGGTCTCGCCGCTGATGACGGTGGGCAGCATGCCCTCGCCCTCGAGCGTGACGGCGTCCATGCGCATGAGCGTGGAGCAGGGGAGCAGCACCATCGGGGGGAGGCTGGGGTCGTCGGCCTCGTGGGGTGCGAAGGCCATGATGCGCTCGCCCGTCGGGGCGCGGAGCACGACGCCGGAGCGGCGCGAGAGGAAGGTGCCCGCGGGGAGGACCTGTCCCATCGGCACGCCGATGCCCCGGTCGCTGAGCCAGCGTGCGAGCTCGGGGTCGGGCGGCAGGCTCGACGCGGGACGCACGGCGGGCTTTGCGATCGACGGGATCGCCTCCGTCGTTCGCGGGCGGGAGCGCATCTGCTCCTGCACCTCGTCGACGCTCGCGTCGTCGAGCGCGGGATCGTCCACCTGGGCCCGGGCGGTGGAGCTTGCGAGCGTGCAGAATCCCCCGATCAGGTGGACCGAGAACGACCAGCGGCTTCCTGCCCGGCGGATCATGCGCGTCTCCGAGTGCGAGGGCGTGGGGGCGGTTCGCCCGCCCGCGCACGGGAGTTTATCGGCGTGCGGGCGTCGCTCCGGCAAGGCGTGGGGAATCGAGTTCGGCTCGGGGCGCGCAGTTGCGTTGACGCGGGCCCAAACACCACGTAGCGTGAGGGTTGCCGAACGTATCGGCCGCGTGCCCGAGTGGTCCAAGGGGGCGGATTGCAAATCCGTTTGGCGAAAGTCAGTCGTCGGTTCGAATCCGACCGCGGCCTTTTCCAGCACTGATCCCGAGAGAGCGGGCCGCCGATCGGGGCGGTCCCGTTCCGACGCGGGATCGCGCGACGCGCCCGTGCTACTCCGGGCATCCCTCCGCCCACGCGCCCAGGAACGTGAGGAAGTCGGAGCTGTTGAAGAATCCGTCGGTATGCACGTCGGTCCGCGGGTCCGACTTGACCCACGCGTTGAGGAACGCGAGGAAGTCGCTCGAATCGACCAGGCGATCGCCGTTGAAGTCGGCGGCGCAGAACGCCTCAAAGACCGCCATCTCGGACTCGACCTGCTCGCGCGTGAGTGCGGCGTCGGGGAAGACCACGACACGGTGCAACTGGCCTGTGAGCGTGCGCGAGCCGTCGAGCGTCGCGGCGTGGAAGGTTGTGGGCGTGCCGTTGAAGGCGATCGGGGCGAGGGCTTCTGTGCGTGTCAGCCCGCCCAGGACGAGATCGGAGCCCATCCCGCGTCCGAGATAGGTGTGGAGTTGCCCGGAGGCATCGCGGGTGAGTGCGATGAAGGTCTGGGTGGGGAAGATGGTGTCGCGATCGACGCTCATCGCCTGCGCGCCCGCGCTGGTGCGGACGAACATGCTGACGTCGAACCCGGTGCGGTTGGAGGACTGGTCGGGGTTGGCGCGATAGACCTCGACGCCCTGGCCCTGCGCGTCGGCGAGGGAGAACGCGAGGTCGGGCGCTTCGACGCCCCAGACGAGGATGGTCCATTCATCGCCGAGCTCGGGCAGGTCGACGGTGAGCGACTCGCCGGGGGTGAGTGCGGGCGTGTCCTGCGCGTTGAAGGCGGGCTGCACGCCGATCTGCTCGGCCGCGATGAGCTGGGGCTCGGTCATGTAGACATCGAGCGGGCGTTCGGGCGTCGCGGCGTCGAACGTGCGGATGCGGAACTCCATGCGTGACACGCCGCCGGCCTGTACGACGACGGGGAGCACGATGCGCGTCCAGTCATTGAAGTCGGGCCCGACCTGGTAGCGGTACGGGCTCGTGGTGGTCTGCCCGGCGGGCGAGGTCTGCGTCCAGAGGAGTTCGAGATCGATCGTGTTGCAGCGGAGCGAAACGGGCTTGATCCAGAACACTCCGAACACGCCCGTGCCCTCGGGTAAGGCCGTGGTGACGCTGCCGCTGGTCAGGGTGACGGCCTTGGCGACCGAGGTCGAGTTGAGGTGGAACACGCGTGTGGTGGGATCGACGCCCGCGGGCGGCGGTTCGTCCGAAGGTGTGGTGTACGCGCCCTGGTATGGAGTGAGTCGAACGTCGTAGTCCGTTACGGGCCCGGCAAGCTCCAGCGCGGGACGCACGACGATGGGGCCGAACTCCATGAGGTTGTTTTGGGTGCTTGAAACGCGCCGAATCCATGCGCGGTCCTGATCGATTGCGCCGATGCCGCGGAACGTCGCGCCGTCCTGATGCACTACGGTCCAGTGTTCGCCGCTCGGATCGGCCTGCCAGATCCCCTCGGGTGAATAGGAGGCTGCGTCATGCCCGCCCGGGGCGATGATCGTTCCGTTGGTCATGCGCATGATGCGATAGATGTAGGGCAGGCCCGCGAGGGTGGAGCCCCTGATGTTGAACATGGGTCGGAACAGGAACCGATCGCGCGCGACGTCGCCCGAGAGCTCGGTCACGACCATCCCGCTCGATGCTCCGTCGATGCCGTTGAGGAATCGCAGCGGTTCCTCGGGCGTCTCGCTCGGGCTGAACAGGAAGGCGTCGGTGAGCTGGCACCGGTTGTATTCCTTGATCGCGCTGCGGCGGAGCGTGATGCCCGGGCCTTCAAATCGATCGCCCGAGCTCTCGATGCGGATGGTGATGCGGTTGCCCCCGTCGCCGAGCAACGCGAGCGCGCCGATGCGCCACGATCCATCGCGAAAGAACTCAAAGGGAACGATGCGATGCACGTGCTTGGCCCAGGCAATGACGGTGCCGTCGTCGAGCGTCCACGGGCCCTGGAACTTCTCGAAGTGGATGAGGCGCGTCCAGGTGGTGAAGCCGTCGGCGCTGGTCGCGCCGAACGCGATCGCGCTGTCCGGGCCCTGAGACATGTACTCGACCGCCGTGACGACGTCGATGTTGAGGTTCGGCAGGTGCGTGGGGGACGTGAACGTCAAGGGAGTCTGCGTCACGTACTCGGGAAGGATGCGATCGGGCACGGTATAGACCAGCGGGGTGCCGCCCACGAGCGGCATGGTGTCCGGGTGCGACACGACCATGGTCTGCTTGTTGTTGCTTGAGCCCTCGGTGCCGTGGAAGACGACCAGACCGGAGCGGGTGACGCTCGCGGCGCTGATGACGCCGATCTCGGCGTCGTAGTCGAAGCGGGCCTGGTCCGGGATGCTGGGCGCGATGAGCACGGGGTTTGCATCAACGCCGGGCGTGTCGAAGGTCAGCATCGGGTATCGCACGCCCGCCTTGCCGACCGCGGTCAAGACGCGGCCGTCTTCGAGGATCCCGACGCCCAGCGGGGAGAGGTTGCTCGGGCGACCCACGATGCGCGCGGGCACGCCGATCGCAGTGTCCACCCAGCGTGGCTGCCCATCGCCGAACACGACGCCCGTGCTGCTCATGCGCGCGCCCGCGCGCGAGAAGCTTGCCCCGGGCGGGAGCGTGCCCGCGAAGTCGTACACCACGCGCGGCACGCCCACGGGCAGGTCGGGCGGCGGGTCCGCGCCGAGCGATCCCGAAGCGACTGCTGCGAGAACGCACGCGATGAGCGGGCCCGCCCATCGGGCCCCGGGCGTGCGATGGGGATGACGAGTGGGGCTCGTGCCGGGCATGGATCTCTCTCTTCTCAGCGGGAACGCGTGGGCTCTGCCGGGCCCACGCAGTGGCCACAACAGCCGACCACGACGGATTGAAGGAGCATGGACGCTCCGTGGTCGGGCGAGGGCCCGCCGCTCGGAGAATCCATCCGTCCGCCACTACCATCGGTTCCCCGCCCGGGCCACTTGCCCCGCCCACAGGACGACCCCCATGCCCGACCTTCCCAGCTTGCCCCCTCGCACCCCCGATGAGGCTCGCGCCGCCGCCGAACGGTTCCGGGCGGACTACGAGGCGGTCCGGGCCCAGATCGGGCGGTCGGTGGTGGGGCATGGCGAGGTAGTGGCGGGGGTGCTGACGTGCCTGTTCGCGGGCGGGCACACGCTGCTCGAAGGCGTGCCAGGAATCGGTAAAACGTTGCTGGTCAGGACGTTAGCCCGTGCTCTGAGCCTGTCCTTCGGGCGCGTCCAGTTCACGCCCGACCTCATGCCGAGCGACATCACGGGCACCGTCGTCATCACCGAGCTCGACGCGGGCGGTCCGGCGGGCGTCGCTTCGGGCGGGCGGCGTGAGTTCCGGTTCCAGCCCGGGCCGATCTTCGCCCAGCTCGTCTTGGCCGACGAGATCAACCGCGCGACGCCCAAGACGCAGTCCGCGATGCTCGAGGCGATGCAGGAGCGGGCGGTGACCGTCGCGGGCGAGACGCACCCGCTGCCCGCACCGTTCCTCGTCATGGCGACGCAGAATCCGCTGGAGCAGGAGGGCACGTACCCCCTGCCCGAGGCGCAGCTCGATCGCTTCATGCTCAAGCTGCTCGTGCGCTCGTCGTCGCGCGAGGAGCTGCACGAGATCCTGGAGCGCACCACCGGGGCCGCGTCAGTCGGCGCGGACGCGGTGCTCACCGCGGAGGCGATCCTCGCGCACCAGGCGCTGGTGCGCGAGGTGCCCATCGCGCCGCACGTCCGCGACTATGCGGTCCGCCTCGTGCTCGCGACGCATCCCAAGGGCCCGTACGGCGATGGTCGGTACGCGACGCCCATGGTGAACCAGTACGTGCGTGTGGGGGCTTCGCCCCGCGCGGCGCAGGCGCTGACGCTGGGCGCGAAGGTGCGGGCGCTGGTCGAGGGGCGATTCGCCGCGAGCGTCGACGACGTGCGCGAGCTCGCGCTTCCCGCGCTACGGCACCGGATGATCCTGAACTTCGAGGGCGAGAGCGAGGGCGTGACGACGGACGCGATCATCGGCAATCTGGTCGACACACTGCCTGTGGAGGCGGCCTCGTCATAACGGCGCACACTGGGGGATGGACCGATGCCAACGCCCGAAGCGATCGCCTGCGATCCGTGCGCGCCGCGGCGCCTCTCGTTCCTTGATCGCTTTCTGACGCTGTGGATCTTCCTCGCGATGGCGGTCGGGATCGCGATCGGACGCCTCGCGCCGGGCGTGCGTGAGGCGATCGACGCCGTCACTGTGGGGACGACCAACATCCCCATCGCGCTCGGTCTGATCCTGATGATGTACCCGCCGCTGGCGAAGGTGCGTTATGAGGAACTACCGAGGATCTTCCGGGACTGGAAGGTGCTGGCGCTCTCGCTCGTGCAGAACTGGGTCGTAGGGCCGGTGCTGATGTTCGTCCTCGCCGCGATCTTTCTGCACGACAAGCCCGAGTACATGCTCGGGCTCGTCATGGTCGGGCTCGCGCGGTGCATCGCGATGGTGCTGGTGTGGAACGATCTTGCGCGGGGCAGCGCGGAGTATGCCGCGGGGCTCGTCGCGTTCAACAGCATCTTTCAGGTGCTCTTCTTCGGGGTGTACGCGTGGGTGTTCATGACGTGGCTCCCGCCGAAGGTCGGGCTTGAGGGCGTGGTCGTCGACGTGGGCGTGGCGAGCATCTTCAAGAGCGTGCTCGTGTATCTCGGCATCCCGTTCTTCGCCGGGATGCTCACGCGATTCATCCTCCGTCCGCTCAAGGGCGACGCGTGGTACACCCAGCGATTCCTGCCGCGCATCGCCCCGGTGACGCTCGTCGCGCTCCTCTTCACCATCGTCGTGATGTTCAGCCTCAAGGGCGATCGGATCCTCGCGGTCCCGCTGGACATCCTGCGGATCGCGGTCCCCCTGGTGCTCTACTTCGTCATCATGTTCTTCGCGTCGTTCTTCATGGCGAAGCGCGTGGGGGCGGATTACGAGCGGGCGGCGACGCTCGCGTTCACCGCGAGCGGGAACAATTTCGAGCTGGCGATTGCGGTCGCGATCGCGACCTTCGGCATCACGTCGGGCGTCGCGTTTGCGACCGTCATCGGGCCGCTCGTCGAGGTCCCGGTGCTCATCGCGCTCGTCGGCGTGTCCCTCCGGCTCGGACGCCGGGGGCAGGAGCGTGCCCCTGCGGCTGGCGAGCCCGCGTCCCCGATCAATACCGCCTCCCCACGGAACAACGCCGACGCCCCGGCGTAGGCTCTCTCGATGATCCCGCGTCTGGCGGCACGCAGCCCGGCAGCATCGAATAGAGCCCGTTCTGGACGGGCCCTGTTCGTGCTCGTCCTTCTGTGCCTCGCGATGCTCGCCGCGCCGGCGCGGGCGCAGAGCTCCCGGCCCGCGCTCCGCCCGCTCGAATCGCCGGTCGTGGGCGTGTTTGGTCGCACGATCGTCGCGCCGGTCGAGCTCGCGGGCGCGCGTCCGAAGCGAGATCCGGTGATCCGCCTTGATGACGGGCGTGTACTCGCCGCGCGCCTGTCATGGATCGGTGTCAGCCCCGGCGCGAGCGGGCCCGCGCCCTGGCTCCCATCCGCGGGCGCCTGGTTCACGCGCGACGATGGCCCGCCCCACGACGTGGTGCCGGGCACCGCGGGGTTCTGGGCGCTCGTGCTCGACGCGCCGCTCGACGCGGTGGGGCAGGGCCTGTGGGTCGATGGTGTGCGATGGGAGGTGCGATGGCTCCCCGACCCGCGCGGCGTGCGGCGCGGGGACGAGCCGGTCGCGCTGGGATGCCCGACGCCGTTCGCGCTCCGCGCTTCTCCGGTGCTGCGTCAGCACGGGCTGGAGGAGTCGCGGAGCCCGTTCCGGCGGTGGCGCTGGCTGCTGCTCGCGGGTGAGCTGGATCGAGACTTCGAACTGCCGACGCGTCTTGAGGACCTTGAGCTCGATGCGCGCGAGGGCGCGTTCGCGGACCCGATCGTTGAGGCGATGGCCCGCCAGGAAGAGGCGCTCTGGCGCATCGGGCTCGCGCGGCTGGCGCTCGCCGACGAGGCGCTCGCGCAGCGGCTCACGGCGCGCCTCGCGTGCGTGATCGACTTCGGTGCGGGCGATGCGCTTCCCGCGTGGACGACCGACCCGCGCGAGCTTGCCTCGCTGCGTCAGGAACTGCTGCGCGAGGACCTCTCGCCCGAGCAGCGCGGCGAGCGTGTGCGCCTGTGGCTCGATGCGCAGGCGCCCGCGGTGGCGTGGGTGATCGACGACGCGGGCGCGATCGACGCGATGACGGGGCATCCGAGCGCGACGATCGGGCTGGCGCACCTCGGGATGGACCCGGTGCTGGCGTGGGTGTCGGGGCTGCGTGGGGCGGAGCCCGAGCTGCGCGATGCGCAGCCGGGGCGCGTGATCGAGCTGTACACCTTCACGCCGCCCGAGCAGCCCGTTGGTGATGCCGAAACGTTCGCGGGGCTCGCGAAGCCGCCGCCTGCGGGCGAGACGCTCACGCTCACGCTGGGCCTGGGCTCGGCGTGGACGGGGCGCGTGAGCGTGCGCGCGCGTGCGCTCCCCGCCGTTCCCCCCGGCATCGTGATCGGGCCGCTGCTCGCGGACTGGACGCTCTCCGACTGGCAGCGCGGCACGGGCGATGACGCGCGGGCGGCGAGCGCGTGCGCGGGCTCGCTCTATCTTGAGCCGTCGGATCCGCCGCGCTGGATGCTCTATCTGGAGGTCGCGGACCCCGGCTCGAGCACGTCCGACGGCCCGTGGGAGCGGACCGATGCGATCCGCGTGTGGCTCGGCCCGCGCGGCGCGGCGTGGGGCGTGCTGCGCGTGAGCGAGAGCGGGCGCGTCACGTTCGAGGATGCGCAGGGAAATACGAGCGCGCTCGAGGGCGCCGAGGTGCGTCAGGGCGCTTCGCGATGGACTGCGCGCGTGCCCATTCCCGACGGCGCCATCGACGCGGACGGCGTGCTCCGCCTTGGGCTCGAGCGCGTCGATCCGCTGGGCGTGCGGAGCGCCTGGCCCCGGCGGATGATGCCGACACAGGACGAGCCCGCGCGGCTCGCGATCGACACCCGCGCCTGGTCGGCGGAGCTCGAGGCGGGTGGCGTCAACGCGGGAACGCCGCGATAGACGCTCGCGTCGTGCGGATTGAAATTACTCTTGCGCGATGCACGATCTCACAATCGTGCGCGGAGCACGTACGCGACCCACTCGATCGAGAGCAGCACCGCGCCCGCGAGCGTGAACCACCACCACAGCTCGCGCACGCCGCGGGCGTCCGCGTCACGCGCATCACCGACGATGGGGTTCGTGGGCGATGCGCCCGTTCGTATGCGGAGGTCGCTCTCACGCTCGTCGAGCAGATTGACCGCGATCGACGCCTCGGCGCTCGCGCTCCGGGCCGCGTATACGCCCACGCGGGGGAGCACGCCGAGGTCCGGTGCGTCCGTGCCGATCTCGATTTCGCCGGTCGTTTCCGCGTTGTTTGAGCCCCGCGGCCCGCGCAGGTTGATGCTTCCCGATCGCATCGTCGGGGGGCGGCGGACCACCTCGTCCGTGCGGAACATCCGCGCGATACGCGACTCGTCCGTGCCCGCGAGCGCATCGATCGACGCCGCGAGAAAGACCGGGAAATCCACGCGCAGGGGCCAGGTGCTGCGCGTGACGTCGAATGCCACGACGATCGCGCGTCCCGCGACCTCCGCGATCGCGACGCCCCCGCCGACCCGCGCAAGCTCTCGCATCGGCACGCTGCCCACCGGCGTCAGCACGCGCGGCTCGTCGATGAGCACGCCGTCGAACGAGAGTGAGCGCGTCGCGGGGTGCTCGCGGTCCCAGATGAGCACTCGGCGCGATGCGTCGGGGTCCTCGGGAGCGATCGCACGCACCACGCCCGCGATCCCTTCGCCGAGCACGACGCACGGCGTGTCGGGCATGCGCGCGGGCGCGACGCGATCGAACACGATGATGTCCACACCTGTGAGCGTGTTTGGATCGATCGCTTCCGTTGGGCTCAGCACGCGCAGTTCTGCGAGGTCCATCGCCTCGAGCACGTCGCGCACGATCCACGACGCGTCGGACTCGCCCTCGGCCCGCGCGGTGGCGTCGGGCTGCACGAGCGCGACGCGGGCCCATCCCGGCGCGCTCAGCACGCCCCACGCGGCGTTGTCGCTCTCCAGCGCGTCGGGGCGTTCGATCCGGGCCTCAACGGTTCCGCCACCCGCGATGTTCGCGTCGATGCGCTCACTCACCGCGCCGCCCGCGGGCACGACGATCGCGCGCCGGGTGAGTTCCACGCCGTCGAGCGAGATTGCGAGGGCCGCCGCGGATTCGAAGTCGTTTGAGCTCGCGACGCGCACGAGCATCGAGACCGCGCCCGGCTCGCGGAGGGCGCGTTCCGCGCGTAAGGCGACGATGCCCAGGTTGTCGAGCGGTACCGCGCCGCCGGGCACGATGGTGCGGACGCGCGCGCCCGCGGGCGTCGCGGCGTCCTGGCCCAGCAGTTGCGCGGGATCATCGCTGAGCAGCACGACCTCGCTTGGCGTGGCGTCCTCGCCCGAGTCGGCGAGCATGATGCGTGCGAGTTCGATCGCGGCGCCGTCGCGCGCGGGCTGATCGCTCGCGGGCGCGCGCTCGATGGCGTCGATCGCGATCGAAGTGTCGCTCGTCCATGCGCAGAGCACGCTCGCTTCGGACGCGGCGCCCACGATCGCGACACTCCCGCCGCCGGACAGCCCGCTTAGGCGGGAACGGACGATCGCGCGGGCCTCCTCGCGCGCGAGGTCGAGGCGCGTGCGTGGCTGTGCCGAACCGTTTGCGTTGATTCGCGCGGACATCGACGCCGAGAGATCGAGCACGATCAGCGTGCGGTCCGCACCCGTGCCCGAGTCCGGGATCGCGGGGCGTCCGAGCGCCAGTGCCAGGCACGCGATCGCCAGCAGTTGCAGCAGGAACAGCAGCCCCGGGCGCAGCAGGCGGAATGGCACGCTCGCCTCGAGATCGCCCGTCGCGGCGTCCCACAGCGAAACGTCGCTCACGCGCACCGGCCTGCGGCGGAGCTTGAGGCAATAGAGCACGATCAGCGTGCCCGCGCCGATTGCCCCGGCGATGATCGCCGCGATGGGGCTCAGGAGCGTCAATCGCGTGCTCCGCCCGGTTCACCCGAGGGCGTGCTCGCTCGGGCGTCAGCGGCGTTCGCGGGCTCGGCGCGTCCCGCGCGCGACTCGCGCAGGCGGAACGCGATCACGTACGTCTCGACAGAGACGTTCCGGCTCGCCCGCGGCTTGAAGCCCTTCGCGTCGTGGAACATCCCGCGGGCCCGCTCGAGCAGGGCCTTGAACATCCCGCCCTCGAACACCTTCATCGCGAGGTGCCCGCCCTCGTGCAGCACGTCGGGCGCGAGGTCGAGCACGCGGTGGCACAGGCGCACGCTGCGCTCGTGGTCGCCGTGCCCGCTCGTGTTGGGCGCCATGTCGCTGATGAGCGTGTCAAACGGGCCGCCCGCGTAGTCGACGATCTCGCGCGGGTCGACCTCCCACGCGTCGCCCTGCACGGCCCGGACGTTCTCGCCCATCGTGCGCACGACGCGCGGGTCGACCTCGGTCAGGTCGATGCCCAGCACGAGCCCCTTCGGGCCCACGATCTGCCTCGCGACCTGCATCCACGACCCGGGGGCGCAGCCCAGGTCGAGCACGTGCGAGCCCGAGCGGAGGATGCGGTGACGCTCGTTGATCTCCTTGAGCTTGTACGCGGAGCGCGCGAGATAGCCCTCGGCCTTGGCCTTCTTGAAGTACTCGTCGTGGAGGACGCGCCGCGCCACGCGCGATGATAGGAGAACCGATGCCTCGCCCGGCGCGATGACCCCGCGCTCTCACGGACGCTTGAACGGGGTGTCGGCGTCCTCGGGGTCCGCCGCGATCGCCAGGTCCTTCGCGCCGAGCGATTCGGCGGGCGCGCCGTCGAACGTCGTGCTCCACGCGTTGGGCAGGGTGAGCCCGCCCGCCTCCGCGAAGCCGGTGAACCGCCGCTCGACCCGCCCGATCATGAGGCTCGGGCCGCGACCGGCGTACGCCATCCCCACGGGGCGCCCCGAGGCGCGATCGAGCACCAGGTCCACGCGGGTGCCGTCGAACCACGTCGCGACGCGCACGACGGCCTGGGCGTCGTCGCCCGCCTCGGGCGGCAGCTCGCACGCGAAGAAGTCGCCGCGCGTGCGTGCCCGCAGCGCCGCGTGGAGCGACCTGGCCCGATCTCGCTCGACCGCTCGGCGTTGCTGCGGGTGCATGTCGCGGATCCGTCCGTCCGAGCCGGAGAAGAAAGCGTTCTCGCCCGAGACGGCGTGCGACCACCAGTCCTCGTCCCACGCGTCCACTTCCGCGAAGTCGTCCGGGAAACGCTCGTAGCGCGAGGTGACGTGCAGGTATTCCACGCCGTTGTGCACCGGGCGCTCCGTCCGCCTCGTCCGGAGCGAGCGCAGGGCGTCGAGGCGTTCCGCGCCGCCGATGGACTCGATCGCGCGGTCGATCCACTCTCGCCCCTTCGCCATGGCCTCGGGGGTCAGCAGCTCGCGGTCGAGCATCGGGTCGTCGTGTTCCAGCAGCCGATCGGCGTTCGCGAGGAAGGTTTCCCGGCACGATTCCGAAGCGAAGATGTAGAGCTTCCCCTCGTGCGTCGCCCAGTTCGCGGTGGTTCCCATGCCCGAGAGCGGGCCCATCCGTGCGCACGCGCCGCCGAGCTGGATCTCATAATGTTCGGGGTCGCGCAGGAACGCGCGCTGATTCTCCTCGCTCGCGAACAGGTAGATGAACCCCGCGTGCTCGGCGCGATGGGACGCATCGCCCACGGAATCCACGCCCCGCGCGAGGTCCACCGCATCGACGCGGAGCGTTCGGCGTTCCTCCCCGGCCGGGGCCTGCGCCAGCGCCTCGCCGACCAGCGGCGCTGACATTAGCAATGCCACCACCGAGGCCCCGATCCAGTCCGCACGACCCGCAGCACGTGCCATCCGTCACCTCCCGGGAGAGGAACTCCCACGGAAGACATGCTACATGCCCGCCGGCGTCGGGCACAAGACGCTTCCTCGCCCGGAGCGCCGCCGCTGGTATCGTTCCGCCATGCTCCCGCCCCGTCGCATCCGGACCGACCTGCTCGTCCTCGGCGCGCTCTGCGCCGTGGCGTGCTTCGTCGGGCTGACGTCGCACGGGCTGACGAACTGGCAGGAGGCGATGCGGGCGCTCGTCGCGCGCGAGATGCAGGAACGCCGCGAGTGGCTCCTGCCCACCATCGCGGGCGTGCCCTACCTTGCGAAGCCGCCGATGGTCTACTGGTGCCAGCTCGCGCTGTCGCGGGTGGTCGGCGGGCGGATTACGGAGCTTGAGCTGCGGCTGACCGCCGCGCTTGCCGCGAGCGCGGGCGTCCTGGTGACGTACCTCGTTGGTCGCGTGGTCCTGCGCAGCCCCGGCGATGTTGGGAACGCGCGGGGGAATGTGCCGAGCGGCGAGCCGCGCGCGACAGCAACCGACCACTGGCCCGAGCACGCCGCGTTCTGGGGCGCGGCGATGCTCGCGACGGGCGTCCTGTTCGTGCGTTCGGCGCGCATCGGGGAGCTCGATGTGCTGCTCGTCGCGCCGACCGTGCTGTGGATCGGTGCCCTCGTCGCCGGATCTCGCGCGAGCGCGTCCGTTCTGTCGCGCGCCGCGTGGCTTGGCGTTGCAACGCTTTCGGCGTGCGTCCTCACTCTCACCAAGGGCCCGCCCGCGCTGCTCACGCCAATCGTCGGGGCGGCGCTGCCGCTGATCGTGATCGGTGTCCGCTCGCGCGCGCCGCGACGCGTGTGGTCAACGCTCCTTCCGACGTTCTTCGTGCCCACGCTCGCGGGGCTGGGGGCCTTCTCGCTCTGGGCGAGCGCCGCGGCGGCACGCGCGGGCGAGCACGCCGCACGCGCGATGGCGCGGGAGGAGGTCGCCGAGAATCTCCAACTCTTCGTCCCCCGCGCGCCGGTGCGCTATCTGGAAGCGATGTCCTACGGCGTCGGGCTCGGCTCGATCTGCGCGATCGTCGCGATCGTCTGGCTCGTCAAGGATCGGCGTGAGGTGCGTGCCCGCGCGCACGTCGGGTGGTGGGTCGTGGCGTGCTGGGCGATCCTGCCCATGCTCGCGCTCTCGCTCGTGAGCAAGGGCGTGCCGCGATATCTCACGCCCGCGTGGCCCGGCGTCGCGCTGCTCGGCGGGATGTGGCTCGCCTCGGCGATCCGCGACCTGCGCGCGGGGCGATGGCTTGCGCGCGGCGCGGGCGCGATCATCGTCGTGCTCGCGGTCGGGCAGTCGTGGTGGTACGGCGTCGAACGTGAGCGACGATTCGCCGATCGTTCGCCTCGTGCGATGGTGGGGGAGCTGCTCGCGCACAGCGACGCGCCGAGCCCGCACATGCGCGACCTGAGTGCGAGCGACGTCGTTGCGATTGATCTGTGGACCCCCGCGCTCGACTTCTACGCGGGCGGCTCCGTTGATCTTTACATGCAGCTCGGCCCGCTGCCCGACGACCCGCGCACGCCCGCATCGGAGCTTCCGGGCGTGGATGCGCTCCGCGAGCGCGTCGCGCGTCAGGGCTCGCTCGTCGCGCTCGTTCGTTCCGGGCACCATCCCGAGAATTTCGCGCGGGCCGCGGCGGGCGAGATCCCGCCCTCGCCGCTCGATGCGCTGCAGCACGCGGGCTTCCGCACGCTCATCCTGCCCATCGAGAGCCCGTTCACCGTGGACAACGGCAAGACCCGCGTGAGCGCGATCCTGCTGACGCCATTGCAGAATCCGTGAGCCGATGCCGCGAGTCCTTGCGAATACCGCGAGCGTGACACAACGCATTTTCGTCGATCAAATTCGCGATTCGCGGCGTAACTCGGCAAGTACTCAAAGCAGAATCAGCTCTGTGCCCTCTGCGTCTCTGTGGTGAACGCAGTGGGAAGTACCGGAGACGCTTGCGCCTCACGTCCGCCCGAACAGCTTTTCAAGCTGCGCGATGGTCACGCGGACCGATGTCGGTCTGCCGTGCGGGCAGTTGCTCGAGCGTTCCACCCGCTCGCGCAGGTCGAGCAGCGCCCGCAGCTCGGGCTCGGACAGTTGATCGCCCGCCTTGATCGCCGCCTTGCACGCCATCATGTCGAGGACGTCGCGGAGCGCTTCCTCGCCGCCCATCGGCAGGCGACCGTCCGAGGCGCGCTCGAAGAGGTCCGACATGAAGCTCTCGATCTCGACGCCCCGCTCGATGAGCAGCGTCGGGAACGCGTGCACGCCCACGCTCGTCGGCGACAGGGCGCTCGCCTCGATCCCGAGGCGTTCGAGCAGCGGCGCAAGCGTCGGGATGAGTTCCGCCTGCGCGGGAGAAACGCCGATCACCGCGGGAGTCAGGAGGCGCTGGCTCTCCAATGGTCCGCGCGAGGCACGCTCCAGCAGCGCCTCGAACATCACCCGTTCGTGCAGCGCGTGCTGGTCGACGATCAGGAGTCCCTGCTCGTCCTGCGTCACGACGAACGTGCGGTGCACCTGCAGGATCGGCGCCATGGGGCGCGGCGCGCCGAGGCGCGCTTCGAGGGCTTCCGCCGCCAGCATGCGCACGCGCTCGTCGATCTCATCCGTGTCCAAGCCGGGGGCGTCGATCGCGCGATCGTCATGGACCATCGGCGTGCCGCTGGAGATGTCGCCCACGATCTCTCGCGCGAGCTCCACGCGTGCCCGCTCCATCGTCTCGCGGAGCGCGTCATACGAAATGGCGGCCCGCGAATCGCCCATCGGGCGGCGGAGCGCGCGCACCAATGCCGACGCCTCCGCGGGGAGCGTCGCCAGCCCGATCGCGTCCTCGATCGCGCGCTGCTCGCGTTCGCCCGTACCTTCGGCGCCATTCCATCCCGCGCGATCGCCGCCGACGCTACCGATCGTCCCCGCGCCGAACATGGCGCGAGACGCATCGCCCCCGGGGCCGCTCCATCCCTCCGCGCGGGGCGTGAGGTCCGCCTGACGCAATGCGTCACGCACGCTCCGCAGCACGATCGAGTGCACGAGCGACTGGTCGCGGAACCGCACCTCCAGCTTCGCGGGGTGCACGTTGACGTCCACCGCCGCGGGGGACATCTCGAGCAGTACCACGGCGGTCGGATGCCGCCCGGGCTCGATCAGCCCGCGGTACGCCTCGCGGAGCGCGTGCTGCACGGTCCTGTCGCGGATCGCGCGCCCGTTCAGGAAGACGTGCTGCCCGCGCGTCGTGGGGCGCGCGACCTCGGGGCGACCCACCAATCCCCACAGCGCGACGCCGCGCTCGTCATCGAACGCATCGGCGTGCACCTCGATCAGTTGTCCGCCGATCTCCGCGCCGAGCAGCGCCACCGCGCGCTCCCGCGGGCCCTGCCCAGGCGGCACGTCGATCACGGTTCGTCCCGACGAGCGCAGCGTGAACCCGACGCCCGGACGCGCCATCGCGAGGTCGCGCACCCACTCCGTCGCGTGCCCGGCCTCGGTCGCGGGCGTGCGCAGGAACTTCCGGCGCGCGGGCGTATTAAAGAACAAGTTCCGCACCTCGATCACCGTGCCATACCCGCCCGCCGCGGGGCGCACGGGCTCGACGCGATCGCCCTCGGCGACGATCTCCGCCGCGTGGGCCATCTCGCGCGTGCGCGAGCGCAGCGTCAGGCGCGACACGCTCGCGATGCTCGCCAGCGCCTCGCCCCGGAAGCCCATCGTCGCGATGCGGTCGAGGTCCTCCGCCTCGCGGATCTTGCTCGTCGCGTGCGGCGACAGCGCGAGCCCGAGCTCTTCCTCGGGGATGCCGCCGCCGTCGTCGCTCACGCGCACCAGCTCGATCCCGCCCGCGTCGAGCTCGACAGCGATCCGCGTCGCGCCCGCGTCGAGCGCGTTCTCGACGAGCTCCTTGACCACGCTCGCCGGGCGCTCGATCACCTCACCCGCCGCGATCTGGTTCACCAGCAGCGGGTCCAGCCTCCGTATCACGCGCCGAGCGCCGTCCGTGGTCACGCCGCAAGTCTACGGCGTGTCGCCCCGCCGCCCGATTACACTGGCAACATGAGCACCGACCGACCCCACACCGCGCCGGGCGAGCCTTCCGCCCCCGCGAGCATCGACGCCAAGCTCCCGCCCGACAACGTGTTCCGCAAGATCGTCCGCGGCGAGCTGCCGTGCCACCGGGTGTACCAGGACGCGCACGTCTTGGCGTTCCTCGACATCTTCCCGATCGCCCGCGGGCACACGCTGGTGATCCCGAAGGAGCCCGTCGAGACGATCGACCAGCTCTCCGACGCCGCGGCGGAGGCCCTGGGGCGGGTCCTGCCGCGGATCTGCCGGGCGGTGGTGAAGGTGACGGGCTGCGACGGGTTCAACCTGCTGCAGAACAACGGCAGGAGCGCGCACCAGGAGGTGCCGCACGTGCATTTTCATGTGATCCCGCGGTATGTGGGCGCGGGCGGGCAGGCGGGGGCGCAGATGGAAGCGTCGTCATCGGGCGCGACGCGCCCGCGCCTGGGCGAGGCGACGCCGCACACGATCGAGCACACGCCCGGAAGCGGGCTGGGCATCGTGTGGAAGGCGGGCAAACTCGACCCGGCGGACGAGGACCTCGCGAGGCAGATGGTGAGGTTGCTGTAAACCGCGCGCCCACAGCCACGATTCTGCTCTGAAGAGGGGGTGCGGGGGAGGCTTCCCCCGCATCAGCTCTCTGCAAGCAGGTTCATTTCCTTGACCAGATCGCGGAATGTCTTAATCTGTCGACCGAAGAGGATCGCTTCCTCGCTCTCGTCCCCGACCAGCATTGCTTCGGTGAGGCAAAGTACTTCTACTAACTTTTGAAGGGCGGAACGCTGCCGAATCGCGGCGGCCTCGGCGGAAGCCTTCTCGGCATTCGCCAACTTCTCGGTCCGTTCGGCATAGAGCGTCGCGATCTCAGCCTCGATCTTGTCATTCTCTAAGCCTTCACGCTGAAGTCGACGGCGTACGTGTTCCAGCATCTGGCTTGTCAGTTTCTTAGCCTCTTCGGCAATCGTGGTGTTCTTGTCGTGGTCGATTGTCGTGTTAAGCACAGCGTTAACCATCTGCAGCAGCTTCGGGCGCAGGCTCCTCCAAAGATCTTTGTTTGCACCGACGACATCGACTCGGGCGATGCGCTGCTGGTCCGAAGGTTGGAGTGGCTTGGGCTCGCTCATCGCACACCCCCCACCCGATCCAGCACGAGCGTCGACATGCCATCGATCACCAATTTGTCCCCGCCGATCTCCGCGTACAGATCAGAAAGCAGGCCGATCATGTCCGCGACCTGCTGGGGTGAAAACTCGTCCATATCAAAGTAGAGGGAGAGCGGAGTCGCTGTCATCTTCTCGTCGCTTTCATCCGAGTTCGGCCACCCCTCCGGCTCGCCGTCGGGCCAAAGCGGGCCTAGAAGCTCCGCTGGCACAGGCGTTTCGTCCATCCACCGAGGGCTACTCTGCCTAACGAGCACACGGAGAAAATCATAATCATTCCAAATCGCCTTCGTCACCTGAAGAGAAACGGGATGTGTGTTCTTGAGCGAGAGTGAGATTCCGTGTTCCGGTGGGTCACTCTGTGCCGCCATCGACGCTATTTTAAGCGCGAGACTTGCGGATGCATAAGCAATTTGATGCCCGCTATCGCCCGCCCGTTCCATAGCACGCTGCGCAAGTTTCGCGAACTCCATCGACTTCTTCGAAAAATTCTCGGTTCGCCAGTTCTCTGCAAAGGCAATGGCTTCATCTACATATCGAACGAGATCGTGGGGGGCATCCTGCCAGCTGTGCTCAAAGAAAGGTTGAAATCGTCGAGCGACTCGGGCGTGCAGAGCGATGCGCGCTCCAAGGGGCAGTAGTCGCATCGCAAGTGCGTCGGGCGGTCGGGTGCGATCAAATGCGAGCCGGGAGTTGTCTCGCCATCCCGGCGCTACGTCTTCGGGCCAGAGTCGTCCCAATTCATCGGGGTCTCGCCAGTTCATGGTTGCTTGAACATTCAGTCGCACCATGTCACGAGCGGTCGCGTCGACAAAGCTCTCGGGAGTAGGAACATGCTCCAGGGGAAGCTGCAAGTTCTCGAAGGATTCTTTCTTGCCGATATAGTGCCTCGCATCCTCGGCCTGCGAGTGGTCGGGGAAACCCGCGCCGGCAAGATCCGCCGCCCAGCCGCAGTAGTACGCACTTTCGGCGGCGCTGCTACCTCTACGCCCCGCAAGCGCGCCCCAAGCGCTTCGAATTGCATCTCGCACACCTTCGGAGAACTTCAAGCTACCCTGGATGTTCTTGCCGACTGCTGCGTATTCCTCCGCTGTCGCAATGCACTGTTCAATCGAATGTCCAGATCGTTGCCCAGCATGCATCCTGACGGCGTCGAACAAAGGCTGTACTCGCCTTGCAGAGCGTGCTGCGAGCGTCAATTGCGCCCAAGCGGGAAGCTTGGCAAGTTCTTCCGTCGTCGGCAATCCGCGTTCGTCCGGCATTCCGGCCCCCTTCCCCGGGCGCAGGCCACGCCCGGACGCGCATTCTATGCGATCCCGCTACTGAGCATCACAAGCCGCGGGCGCGAGCCCGCGGTGGCACGCCGGCCGTTACCGGATGGCGACGTACGGCCCTCGCCCACCAGGCTTAGAAGCTATACGGATCATCCACCACCGGCCTGCGCCGCGCACGCTCCGGCGTCGGCTCGCGCATCGCCGCGCGGCAGGCCTCTTCGAGCCGCTGGTGCAGCTTCTCGTGATCCGGGAACGCCGCGACGAACTCCATGAGGTCGTCCACGCGGTGTGCCGCGGGCTCGTTCGCCTTGATGCGTGCGATCGCCTCGTCGCCCAGCGCCTCGCCCGCCGCGAGGAACCATGCCAAGTGCGCCGCGCTCGCACGCTCGCCCGCGAATGCACCGCGCGTCCAGATATCTAAGGAATCGTCCCCGCCCTCCGGCGGCGCGACCCGCGTCCGCACGACCACCTCATCGCCCACGCTCACGATGGGCCACTGCCCCGCGCGCGTCGTCGGCTCGCGCGCCAGCACCATCGCCGGCACCTGCGCCGCGTCGAGCTGCTCGCGCACGCGCCGCGCGTCCAGGCCAATCAGTGGCGGGCACACGAGGTAGAACCCCGCCCGCGCCGGTCGCGGCACGTCGCGCAGGTCTCGGATGACATGGATCGCCCCCGCGTCGAGCGCGAGCTGGCGCTTCTGCCGCCGGGCTTCCTGGAGCGGGAGCACGATCCGCGCCATCCGCTCGAAGTCGTTCGCCCTGCGCGCCTCGTGCAGCGCGCGGACGCACGCCCGCTCCGCCTCGAAGTACCGGCACGCGACGAGCGCCTCGCTCGCACGCTCCATCTCCGCGTCGAGCGGCGTCATCGCGAGCCCCGGGTCGGCATGACCGCCCTCGGAGATCTCTCCGAGGGCCCCCCCGGAAGCCCGGGGATGCTCGATGGCTTCGCTCGGACCGCCCACGCTACGCCCCTGCTCGCTCCCGCGCCCGCGACAGGGCGTCGTGCCACTGCCCCGCCTGCTCGTCGAGGTCATACCCCAGCAGGTCGCCCAGCGTCGCGAAGTCCTGCGACCGCAGCGCGTCCTGCAACTCCCGCAGCGAACCTCCCAGACGCTCGATGAGCAGCCCCAGTTCGCCGCCCGCCACGGGTTCGCCGCCGGGCTGCCTATCCGCAGCGGGGGTGCCCCCTGATCCGGTGCTCTGCGGGGCTCCGCTTCCGGTGGTGCCCCCGGCCTCGAACGCCGCGGGCAGGAGGCGGGAGCCGTGGTCGACGACGTCGCGGATCGCCTGCCAGACGCCCAGGCACTCCTGCATGGGGGCGATGGCGTGCTCGAGGCGGCCCTCGCGGATGGCGTCCGCCGCGGCCCGCTGGTCGGAGCGGAGCTGCCCGATCGCGGCGCAAGCGTCGAGGAGCGTCTGGCGGACGACCTCGACCGGGTCGGCGGTGGTGAGGGCGAGCGTGCCGGCGTCGAGGCGGTCGGTGGGCGGGTTCTCGAGGAGTTCCGCGGGGAGCGGACGCCCGTCGAAGAGGGCCTCGACGATGATCCGGCCCCCGGAAGTACCGCTGCCGGAGGGGGCTGGTGAGCGTCCCGCCTCGGCCCGCTCGACGGCGGCGCGCAGCGCCTCCCGCAGCGTGGGCTCGGACAGTTCCAGCGGCGTGCCGTCGAGTGTCGCGGTGAACATGGCGGATCATACGGGCACGGGGTGGTCGGCCCTCCCCCGACTCTGCGTGGAGGGGCAGCCCGATCGGGACCGCGTCGGCTCCGCTGTCGCGTCTCGGCAAGGGCGTGGTGCGCGTGGCCCGCCTCTCTCAAGGGCGGGATGGCGCGCGGATTTGTATATGTCAAAGCGGTTCCTGCTGGTAACCTCCTTGGGCATTACATTGGACCCGGCGTCCCGGGCTCGTGGAGGATCCATGCGTCGAACCACGTTCGTGCCCGTCGTATGCACGCTCGCGTCGGTGGTGTTCGCACCGATGGCGTGGAGCCAGGTTCGGCATGAGGATCGCAAGCTCACTGGCCCCGACGCCGCCGCGTTCGATCGCTTTGGACGGTCCGTGTCCATCTCGGGCAATATCGCCCTGGTCGGGGCGTATACCGCCGACGACAGCGGTCCGGAATCTGGCGCGGCCTACCTCTTCGATGCCACCACGGGCGAACTGCTGTTCACGCTGCTCCCGGACGATGGCGCCGCGGACGACCAGTTCGGCACTTCCGTCGCGATCTCGGACGGGCTCGCGATCGTCGGCGCGCCGTACGACGACGACGATGTCCATGGGCTGGACTCGGGCTCGGCGTACGTGTTCGACGTCGCGACGGGCCAGCAGCTCATGAAGCTGACGGCGAACGACGGTCAGCAGGCGGATCGTTTCGGGACTGCCGTCGCGATCTCGGGCACGACCGCCGTGATCGGTGTGCCCGACGAAGACGACAACGGGATCTCCGCGGGCGCGGCGTACGTGTTCGACCTCACCACGGGCCAGCAGCGGTTCAAGCTGCTCGCGAGGAATGGCGCGGCGGGCGACGTTTTCGGCGGGTCCGTGTCGATTGCGGGCAACATCGCCCTCATTGGCTCGCGGTTCGATGACGATCAGGGCGATCAGTCCGGCTCAGCGTACCTGTTCGATGTCACGACCGGCGTGCAACTCAGGAAACTGCACGCGAACGATGGCGACGAGGCATACAGCTTCGGGAGTTCCGTCGCGATCTCGGGCGGCTATGCCGTGATCGGCGCGTTCTTCGGTCAGGGGTCGGGGATCAATTCGGGCTCGGCGTACGTGTTCGACGTCGCGACGGGCCAGCAGCTTCGCGAGCTGCTGCCCGACGATGGTGGCCCGCAACAGTCGTTCGGTTCGGGAGTCGCGATCTCTGGCGAGACCGCCATTGTCTCGGCCCTGTTCGATGCCGACAATGGCGAGAACGCTGGCGCGGCGTACCTGTTCAACGTCACGACCGGCGCGCAGCTCGCGAAGCTGCTCGCGAGCGATGGGGCCCCGCTCGACTCGCTCAATTCCGTCTCGATCTCGGGCGATAAGGCGATCGCCGGCGCGCCGGGGCACGATGTGTCCGGCGAGAGCTCGGGCGCGGCCTACCTGTTCCTTCCGCCGCCATGCCCCGGCGACTGGGACGGTTCGGGCGGGCCGCCGAACTCGAGCGATTTCCTGGCCTATCTCAACGCCTGGGCGGCGCACGATCCCGCCGCGGACCTCGTTCCGCCCGGCGGCAACGGCAACTTCAACAGCGCCGACTTCCTCGCGTTCCTGAACCTCTACGCCGCGGGCTGCTGATCGCAGCACCGATCAATCTACACCCTTGCCGCCTCGGCCCGCTCGACGGCGTCGCGCCTCCCGCAGCGCGGGCTCGGACAGTTCCAGCGGCGCGCCGTCGGGTGTCGCGGTGAGCATGGCCCATCATGCGTGCGGCCCCGGATCGCTCCGGGGCCGCGCGTGCTCTTGGATGTTGCGGGAGCGTCGCTCCTCCGGGAGGGAGGGGCGTGCGGTCGCGGTGGGTCAGGCGGCCATCTTGACGCTCGGCGTGAGCGTGGTGATCGCGAACCCTCCGCCGACGCCGAAGCTCACGAGGAACTGCGCGGGCGTGCCGCGCTGGGTGGAGCGGACGGCGGTGATCTGGTACGTCACGGGCGACGATCCGGCGGGGATCGTGTCGTCGAGGAACGCGCGGACGCCGGTGGCGCCGACGAACGCGAAGGGCGCCTCACCGGAGCGGCGCAGCACCTCATAGATGGTTCCCTGCGTGCCGCTGGGGTTGTCGCACTTCCACTTGAGCTCGATCGAGCCGTCGCCGAGCAGCCCGACGCTGAGCTTGTAGGGCGTGCCGGGGGGCGGGAGCGTGCTGGGATCGGCGGGCGGAGGGATCTGCGCGAGGTTGTAGACGTTGGGGTTGTTGGTGGTCTCGGCGAAGTTCTTGATGATGTCGATCATGTCCGCGCCCAGGCCGGGGTTGGCGTGCATGGCCGAGACCTTGTCATAAAAATTCTGCGTGGCGGCCTTGGAGGCGGCCCGCGCGGCCTCGGCGGCGTTGTACGCGGCGCGTGCGGCGGTGGTGGCGGTCGCGAGCGTGGTGACCTGCGCGGTGGTGAGGCCGATGGCGGTGGCGCTGGTGGCCCACGGGCCGAGGTGGGCCTCGTAGAACTCGATCTTGCCGACGCGTGTGCTGGGGACGATGGGCATGGCGTGTCTCCGGATGTTTCCCTCCCCCCGGGAAGCCGTGCCACATGGCGCAGCGCCGCGGAGAGAGGGCGCTCGCGCATCGGCGTGGCGGGGGCGGAACTTAAGTGATGTTGGAAGCAGGTAGGCAGAGGCACGAGGCATCAGCCATCAGGCATCAGGCAAGACAAGCCATCAGGCATCAGGGATCAGGCAAGGCAAGCCATCAGCCATCAGGGATCAGCCATCAGGCATCAGGCAAGACAAGCCATCAGGGATCAGCCATCAGGCATCAGGCAAGACAAGCCATCAGGCATCAGGGATCAGGCAAGGCAAGCCATCAGCCATCAGGGATCAGCCATCAGGCATCAGGCAAGACAAGCCATCAGGGATCAGCCATCAGGCATCAGGCAAGACAAGCCATCAGGCATCAGGCATCAGCATCGGCATTCGTGGTCCGGCATTCGGCATTCGCTCTTGGCCGATTGCCGATTGCCGATTGCCGATTGCCGATTGCCGATTGCCGAGTGCCGATTGCCCAGTGCCGCGCGTCGGCATTCGTGGTCCGGCATTCGGCATTCGCTCTTGGCCGATTGCCGATTGCCGAGTGCCGCGTGCCGCGTGCCGATCGCCGCACGATCGCGACGGATCGCACCATGATGCCCCCGCGATCGGGCCGAGCCGCGCGTGCGGTCGCTTCGGCCCTGCCGGGATTCCGGGGGGGGCGGGCGCATCCGGAGGGGGGGAAGCGGCGGCGGGTTACGTCCGATCCCACGCGACGGGGACCCTGCGAGAGGGCCCCGCGCGGGTGCTTCCCGGACGATTTTTTGTTCTGCGCGACGGTGAATTGCTCTGCGCGACCCTTGCACAGCTCTGCGCAAGGGGTCCACTGCTCTGCGCAAGGGGTCCACGGCTCTGCGCGAGGGGTCCACTGCTCTGCGCAAGGGGTCCACGGCTCTGCGCGAGGGGTCCACTGCTCTGCGCAAGGGGTCCACTGCTCTGCGCAAGGGGTCCACTGCTCTGCGCAAGGGGTCCATTGCTCCGCGCGAAGAGCGCACAGCCTTGCAACCGCCCGACGAACAAGTCGGGGACCGCGTGCGTCCGATACGGCGCGAGCCCGCGCACAGTGGTCGCGGGCCCGCGCGTCGATCACGCACCCGGCGTTCGGGAGCGGGGGCGGCGCAAGGGCCGCGCGAAGGAGATCCGATCATGGCGAACGGCAAGCAGGGCGGTGGAGGTTCCGGGGGCGGTGGGGGTTCCGGGGGTAAGGGCGGGAGCGGGGGTCGCCCGCCGAACGGGCCCAGCACGACGGGCGGCAAGTCGGGCGGCGGACGCGGCAACAACGCCCCGAAGAAGTGATCGCGAACCGAGCCGATCGAACCGGGAATTGAAGCTGAGCACGTGGGCCTGTTTCGTCGGTCCGTCCGACCTGTTGAACAGGTTCAACCCTGTGTGACATGACGAGGCGGCCCCGGACCATCCCGGGGCCGCTTTGCATGGACCGGGGTTGCAGGGGCGGAGCCCCTGCAACGGGTCACAACGCGGCGCGGCACTGGAATTCCCTGCGCCAAGCGCGCACGACTCCGCGCAAGGCACGGCTTGACTCGCAGATATCGCGCTCGTAGTCTCATGCCGTTATCCGGCATTATCGCCGGAGAATGGAGTTGGATATGCTGGCCGAGGAGAACCGGAACACGGGAGCGGTCTTTATGGACGGCTCCTCGATCTTTTTTGCGGTTCGTGATCTTTATCCCGGCAGCACGCTCCAGTACGACGAGCTCATCCGTCTGATCTGCAGGGAGGTGCGGACGGCGGAGTTCGGTCCCCATCAAGGCACAAAGGGACCCACGGGCATCTTCCCACCCTCGCCGAACCCCTTCTCCGCGGACTACCCCCCGCAGACCCCTTGGATCATGTGGACATCGGCCTCATCGCGCAACGAGGGCCAGGCGCGGTTTCTCAAGCACATGCACGAGATTGGCTGGGATGTCCGGTCCTTCTCTCCCGGCGACAGCCTGCTGATCGATGCCGGGACCGCGATGTCGCTCTCCGAGGGAACGCGGCTCGGCGAGAGGATGACTCGATTCGATGCGAGCATCGCCTACATGATCGGTCGAGTGGCGGAACGCTGTCAGGTGGTCGTGATTTCAGATTCGTTCACCCTCGCGGAGCCCTTGGTCCGTGCCGCTCGCGCCCGATACCAGAGAGAGATCCGGCGCGCGGATGCAGAGGGCACGGACGTCCAGCAGCTCGGTCCAAACGTGCTGGCCTACTTCGGGCGCGGGCTCGACCCTCGTTGGTTCAGCGTGCTCAAGGACTGGAGGTCTGGGGGCATGTCCGATTGCGTCCGGCTGCTCGATTTGGATAACCATCTCGAGCAACTGATGGGCGCTCGGAGTGCTCCGATGCGTTCGTGGCTCGACGACGACATTCCCGATCGGCGGACGCAGGAGCAGCGCGTTCGTGAGAGAAACATTGAGCTTGAGGAGCGCGCACGGCGCCTCCGAAGTGAACAGAGCAAGGAGAAGTAATCACCGGTCATGATGTCGGGATCCTTGTGCATATGCGCACATTATGGTGCGCGGAATGGAGGCCAGTTATGGATAGTGGGAAGTGGAAGAACCCCGCCAACGGGGGCATGAGCTTGTTGGACTGCAAGAGGGCGGTTCGAGCGGCTGGCGGAAGTGTCCTCCCCGTGAGGGGTACGGGAGAGATCGTCTTCTGGTGCGAGGAACTCGGCTCATCCGGCGCGATCAATAATCGAAAGAAGGATGCTCCTCGTCACGCGATAACTTGGCTGCGCAGGCTCCAGCAGTTGAAGAAGCAAAGCGATTGACACCCGGGCTCGCACCTGTGTCGTAGCATCCTCATTACAGGCGTCCCTCGTGGCGAAGGTCGCGAGGGATGCATTGAGCGACTACGCATCGAATCTGCCGATGATGCTACGGTGTCTCGTCGCCGACGTCAGTCGCTCTCTTCCTCGCCTCTCTCCTCTTCTGCTTCGAGATCAGACGCAGGTTCCGCGCGTAGATCACGATCCCCGTCGACTGCCCCAGCACGCCCACCAGGTCGCGTCGCCACACGAAGTACGTAAACAGGCACACGCCGCCCAGCAGCGAGATCCACCAGAACGCCGTCGGAATGACGCTCTGGCGCTGCTTCTCGCTCACGATCCACTGGATCAGGAACCGGCACGAGAACACGATCTGCCCGCCCAGCCCCAGCGCCACCCACGCCAGCGACGCCCAGCCCGTGATGTTCAGCAGCCGGAACACCGCGTTGTCGCGCCGCTCGAGCAGTTGCGTCGTGACCGCGGGCCCGAACGCGCGTTCAAACTCCTCGCGCGTCATCTCGGGCGAGGCGTGCCCGTTGAGCAGCACGCGGAACGACGCCCCCCCCGGAAGTGTCCCCGCCCCCGGAAGTGCCCCCGCCCCCGGAACCGCTTCTGAGCCCGCTTCGGAACTCGTCCCGCCCGGCGCTTCATTGAGGACTTCCACCAGCCCCTTGCTCGCGCCGACGCGGATGTCCTGCACGAACGCGCCGGGGCGCACGTCGAGATCGCTGTGCACGCCCGGGCGCGCCCACACGAGCCACATGCCCAGCAGCACCAGCAGCACCATCGCCACGATCGGTCCGGGCTTCATGCGCGTTCGCTCCCGCCGTGCGTGCTCTCCGAAACACCGCTCGCATGAATGCCGTCCGCAGGACCGCCGCCCCCGGAAGCAAGGTCCGCAGGACCGATCACGTCGATCCGCGTCGGGATCCGGCGACGGTTCCGCATCCAGCGCACCGCGAAGCAGTCGACGAGTCCCGGCAGCGCCCGCTTGGTGATGCCCAGCCCGTACTTGGGCGTCCCCGCGTGGCGCGGTCGGTGGTTCACGCGCATCTCGACCACGCGGTAGCCCATCTGGCGTGCCGTCACCGGCACGAAGCGGTGCATGCCCTTAAAGTCCAGTGGCAGCTTCACCGCGATCTCGCGGCGCATCACGCGGAGCGAGCAGCCCGTGTCGCGGATCGAGTCGCCCAGCAGCATCCTGCGGAACAGGCGCCCCACGATCGAGCCGTAGCGGCGCACGATGTTGTCCTTGCGTGCGTGGCTGCGATCGCCCTGCACGAAGTCGACGCCCGGGCCGTGCGTGGTGTCCTCGCCGCGCACGATCGCGAGCATCCTGACGAGGTCGGCGGGGTCGTTCTGCAGGTCGGCGTCGAGCGTCGCGACCCACGTCCCGCGCGCCGCCGCGAAGCCGGCCTTGAACGCCGCGGACTGCCCGTTGCCACCTCCGCTCTCGGGCTTCGAGAGCGACACCAGCCGCAGCCACGGGCGGTCGCGCATCAGCTCGCGGACGATCTCCGGCGTGCGATCGCGCGACGCGTCGTCGGCGATGATGAACTCGTAGGGGAACGCCCCATCCACGGGGAACGCCCGCTGCATCGCCGCGCCGACCTCGTCGACGAGTCGCTGGACGTTCTCCTCTTCGTCATGTGCCGGAGCAATGACCGAGAGCACGACGCCGCCATCCGGCGCGCCGTGCGTGGTCGTTCCGGGGGCCCCTTTGATGCTCGCCGATCCGTCCGCCACGCGCGTCCCCATGCCGCGTGCGACGACGCGGGAATGACGATAGGTCGCCCCGGAATCCGCGGCGTTGGGCGTGCGATCGCCCGCGGGGCATCTACGGACCGGGCCCGGCGAACCCCCTAGAGTGCGATGCGCCGCGGCCTGTGTCCGGGCCGCCGGTCGCCCAACGGAGGCTCCCATGCACCTTCGACACTCCGACCATGATCACGGGCCCCCCGAGGTCCCCGTCACGTTCATCCTCGAGGACCCCGAGTCGCTCACCGGCACCGAGAAGAAGGAATGGCAGATCCTCGCCGCGAAGGGCGAGCACCTCCTCGAGGTCGCGGTCGAGCACGGGATCAACATCGAGCACGCCTGCGGCGGGGTGTGCGCGTGCTCGACGTGCCACGTGTACGTGGAGCAGGGGATGGACGCGCTGTCCGAGGCGAGCGAGGCCGAGGAGGACCGCGTCGAGGAAGCGCCGGGCCTGCAGCGGAACAGCCGCCTGAGCTGCCAGTGCGAGGTCGAGGGGAAGGGGCCGATCGTCGTGCGTGTGCCGGCGTGGAACCGCAACGCGGTCAAGGAAGTGCCGCACTAGGGCGGTGGGGGAGCGAGCGATCGGCGGGCTTCACGCCGGCCATTGGCTCTGTTCCTTCTTTGCTTTGCCCCTTTGCTCTTTGCCCTTTGTTCATTTGCCCATTTGCTCTTTGTCCCTTTGCCACTTCCGCTCTCTGCGAGCTTCGCCATGCCCGACTCGTTCCACTGGCTCGACGTGCAACGCATCGCGGAGGAACTCGCGGATCGGTTCCCCGAGCGGCGTCCCTACGACGTGAACTTCGTCGATCTCCGGCGGATGGTCGAATCGCTGCCTGGCTTCGCCGCGCAGGCGAACCATCCTCCCAACGAGAAGATCCTGGAGACGATCCAGCAGTTGTGGAACGACGAGCGTGAGGACATCACGCGCGACGATGATTGACGCGGTGTTGACAAGCCGCGCGGCGCAAGCCCGCGGTGCCTTTTCCTATTCTCATTCACCCCAGCGGGCCTCGCGCTCATGGCTTCGGGCAGGTCGGCACTCCGTGCCGACACTTGTCTGATGCCTGATGGCGAGTGCCTGGTGCCTTGCCTTTACGCCTCGTCGAGGATGTCCACGGCCTCGAAGCGCTTGCCCTCAAGCATCTCGAGCGAAGCGCCGCCGCCCGTCGAGACGTGCGACATCTTGCTTGCGAGCCCGAACTTCTCGACCGCCGCCGCGGAGTCGCCCCCGCCGACGATCGACGTCGCGCCCGCCGCGGTCGCCTCAGCGATCGCCTTGGCAACGACGTTCGTGCCCACGGCGAACGGGCGCCACTCGAACACGCCCATCGGCCCGTTCCACACGATCGTCTTCGCCTTGCGCAGGATGCCCGCGTAGAGCGTCTGCGTCTCGGGCCCGATGTCCAGACCCATGAACCCGTCGCGGATCTGGTCGGGGAAGACCTCGATATCGCCCGAGCTCTCGGCGAACTGCGTCGAGCACACGTGGTCCACCGGCACGTGCAGGTCGGCCTTGAGCTCCTGCGCCCGCGCGATCGTCCGCTTCGCGTCGTCGATCCGGTCCGCCTCCACGCGGCTCGATCCGACCTCGCGCCCCATCGCCTTCAGGAACGTGTACGCCATCGCACCGCCGACCAGGATCGCGTCGCACTTGGGCAGCAGGTTCTCGATGCAGCCCATCTTGTCCGACACCTTCGCCCCGCCCAGCACGACGACGAACGGCTTCGCCGGGTGCGCGAGCGCCTCGGACAGGTACCGGATCTCCTTCTCGACCAGGAAGCCCGACACCTTGGGGCGAGCGCCCATCGCTTGTGGCACGCCCACCATCGAGGCATGCGGGCGGTGGCACGTGCCGAACGCGTCGTTCACGTACACGTCGCCCAGCTTCGCGAGCTTCTCCGCGAACGCGGGGTCGCCCTTGGTCTCGCCCTTGTAGAAGCGGAGGTTCTCGAGCAGCAGCACGTCGCCGTCGCCCATCTTCGAGACCGCGTCCGCCGCGGCCTGGTCCACGCAGTCGTGCGAGGGGAACGCGACGGCCTTGCCGAGCAGTTCGCCCAGACGCTTCGCGACGGGCTCGAGCGAGTACTCCGCCTCGTACCCCTTGCCCTCGGGACGCCCCAGGTGCGACATCAGCACCGCGCGTCCGCCGCGCTCGATGATGCTCTTGATCGTCGGGAGCGCCGCCTCGATCCGCGTGTCGTCGGTGACGACGCCGCTCTCGATCGGCACGTTGAAATCCACGCGCACGAGCACGCGCTTGCCCGCGACATCGACCGCCTTGATCGTCTTCTTCGCCATCGCGCCCTCCGCCGCCCCCCAACTGCCTCCAGGCGGGGCGCTCATCCCCGGTCGATTTCCACCGCGCGGGTCGCTTGGAACACCGACACGGTCTTCATTGCCTCAGCCGTCGATCATCCGATCGAACCGCGAGCGTACCTCCGCGGAGCCCTCGCTCGCGAGGCGGTCGCGGAGCTTCGCCAGCCGCGTCGCGACCGAGCCATCGATCAGCTTGTCGCCCACGCGGAGTCGCATGCCGCCGATCAGCGTCGCGTCCGTGTACGGATGCACAACGACTTCCTTGTGCAGCACCGCGCCGAGCCGCTCGCGGATCGTGCGGACCTCGTCCGGCCCGATCGGCGCCGCAGTAAACACGTCCACCTCGACCCGCCCGAACCGCTCCTGCGCCAGGTCGTCGAGCGCCGCGCCGATCGCCGGCAGGTGCTCCAGACGCCCCTTCTGGTTCAGCGTGAGCAGGAAGTTGAGCGTGAGCTGCGAGACCCGCCCCTCGAAGATCTTCCTGAGCGACGCGGCCCGCGCCTCGCTCGCGAGCACGCGCGACGAGAGGAACTCCGCGAACTTCGCGTCCCCGCGCGCGATCTCCAGGATCTCTTCGATCTCCGAAGAGACCTCCTCGATCCCCTCGCGCCCGCCCTTCGCCTCCGCAAGCTCGAACAGCGAGCGGGCGTACACCTGCGCCAACGCGTCCGACTTCGCTTCGCTCAGCGGCATACTCGCTCCCTCAACGCGCCCCGCGCGCCCGCGGCCTTCAACGATGCTCAAGCCCGGCGTCTTCTCTGACTTGCTGACTCTTTGACTTCCTGACTCGCGGACTGTCTTCAGTTGTTCTGCAGCCCGCCGAGCTCCGACAGCGACTCCTCGACGAGGCGCGACTGGTCGTTCGACGTGATCTCGCGTCCGAGGATCTTGCCCGCGACCATCGTCGCGAGCGTTGCGCTCTGCGTGTAGATCTCGCCGAGGGCCGCGCGCTTCGCGGTCTCGATGTCCTGCATCGCGCGCTGGCGCATCTGCGTCAGCTCGGTGTCGGCCTTCGCCTTGAGCTCCGCCGCGAGCTTCTGCTGCTGCGAGCGGGTCTCCTCGAGCATCTTCTGTGCTTCGGCGCGGGCCTCAGCGAGATTCCGCTCGTACATCTCGAGCGCGTCCGCCGCCTGGCGACGGGCCGCCTCGGCACGCTCGATCTCCTCGCGGATCTTGTTCTCGCGCTGCTGCAGCCCGCCCAGGATCTTGGGCCACACCTGCGTGGAGAGCACCGCGAACACGATCCCGAACACGACCAGCGCCGTGATCGCCGGCGCGATCGCCTGCGCCCCGCTCGGCACCACGCCGTGCTTCTCGTGCCCCGCGTGATCGTCGGCGTGCGCCGCGTCACCGTGGGCCGCGTCGTGTTCGTGGTCATGGGCGGCGTCGGTGTGGGCCGTCCCGTGCGCGTCGCCATGCGTGTCCTGCGCCCAGGCGACGTTGCCACCGACCCCGGACAGGGACAGGGCCGTTGCCATCACGATCGCCGCCAGCAGATTGCGGAGCATCGAAACCTCCTCGAAGGGCCCGCGCGGTTTCCTTTGCGCGCGATGCCGCGAGAGCCAAGCCCGCGCGACGCGTTCCCGTGCCGCGCGAGGTTCTATCGAGATCCCGGGCGGATTAGCCCAGCGCGGCCAGCAGGCCGACGACGACGGCGAAGAGGGTCGCACCCTCGACGAGCGCCGCGGTCAGGATCATGTTGGTGCCGATCGGGCCGCCGGCCTCGGGCTGGCGGGCGATCGACTCGACCGCGCCCTTGCCGATGAGGCCGATGCCCAGGCCGCCGCCGATGACGGCGAGGCCCGCGCCGATCGCGGCGAGGCCCTTGCCGATGTTCTCGACGGCCGCGCCGTCCTGCGCGAGGGCGGGAGCGGCGCCAGCCAGGGCCAGGGCGCCGGACGCGATGGCGAACTTCTTGATCATGCTCATGCTGTGAACCCCAAGTTCCTTCGTGAAGGCTTGCCGTGCTCGCCGGGCTCGGGCGCCTCGCGCCCGCCGATGGGTCCCGGCCCTCTTCGTCCCAAACCCCGAGGCCCCGACGATGGAGCCGCGGGAATCAACAACACTCAGTGCGCGTGCGCCACACCCCCGCCATGCCCCCCCGCGTGGTCGTGGGCATGGTCGTGCTCGTGCTCATGGTCCCCGTGGTGCGACAACTGGCTGATGAACACCGTCGTCAGGAACATGAACACGAACGCCTGCAGGAACGCGACGAACAGCTCAAGGAAGTAGATCGCGATCGCGGACACCGCCGAGGCGAGCGTGATCGGCCCGTACAGCGCCGGGTTGCCCGTCGCGATCGACATGCCCACGAACATGAACAGCGTCGCGACGAGGATGTGCCCCGCGGTCATGTTCGCGAACAGACGCAGCGCGAGCGCCACGGGCTTGATGAACGTGCCCAGCACCTCGACCGGCACCAGGATGGGCCAGATGTATGCCGGAGCGCCGCCCGTCAGGTGCTTGAGATACCCGCCGATGCCCAGTTCCTTGATGCCCGCGATGTTGATCACCATCGCCGCGATGAACGCGAGCGCGCCCGTCACCGCGAGGTTCTGCGTCGCCGTGCCGCCAAGGAACGAGCGATGCTCCGCACGCAGCGAGGGCGAGACCAGGTGGATGAAGTCGAGGATCGGAACCAGGCCCAGCGCGTTGTTGATCAGGATGAACCAGAAGAGCGTCCAGAGGAACGGCATGAACTTGTCCGTGCGCTCGTGCAGCAGCGGACGCACCGTGTTCTCACGCAGGTAGACGCAGATCACCTCGACCATCTGCGCGAACGGGTTCTTCGTGATGTACCGCTCGTTGCCCAGGCTCGCCGGGCCCGTCGCGATGCGCTTCGCCGCCCACATCAGCACCCAGATCACGAGCACCGCGCCCAGGATGAGCTGGCCGATGTGCATCGTGAACCACCCGCTGAACGAGTGGTTCACCACGTGGTCCACCGGGTTGGCGGCGGCGAGCATGCCGGACGTCAGCGCGAGCGGATTCATCGGGAAGCGGCCTCCAGCGACCCCGACGCGGGCTCCGCGGGGGGCGTGACAATAGGCCCGCGAGACGCCGGCGTGCGGAGGCTCGCGATACCAAACGCGGCTTCGACCACCAGCGTCCCGATCGACGCCAGCAGGAGCGCGCTCCAGAAGGGCCACTTCGCGGGCTCGCGCGACATGAACACCGCCACGCCCAGCCCCGCCGTGAGCAGCAGGCGCGCCGACGACAGGCCCACCACGATCGACGCGAACGTCATCGACGCCCGCAGCCCGATCAGGCGGTACACGCCCGCGCCCGCGAGGCATCCGATCGCGACCAGCAGCATGCCCACCGCGGGCGACGCCGACTCCTTGGCATCACCACCCCAGAACAGGAGCGTCAGCAGCACGCCCGAGAGCGCAACGACCCCGAGCTGCCCCCCGAGCAGCCGAAGCACCGGCATCCGTGTGTGCTCGATCCTCAGCATCTGCGCCATGGCCCGGGAACGCACTTGTGCAAGGGCGAGGGACACGCACCGATCGCCCGAACAGGGTGTGCCGCGCGGCGTCCGCGCGGGGGCCCAAGCTTAGGAATCTCGACGCTGAGCGGCGAGCACGTCGGGTTCCCAAGCGAGCACGATCGCGCGTGCAGCATGTCGCGTGATCCGGCGATCGCGGCGAGCCGGCACCTATTCCGGTGGTTTTCGCGACGCCGCCCGCACCGCCCGGAGCGCCTCGCGGACGAAGCGGAGCATGCCGGTGGCGACGCCGACGACGGCGCCCACGGCGGTCCATGTGAAATAAGTCTTTGCAAGCCAGTCGATTAGGAGGCCGAGCAGGGCGCCGCCCCCGACGGTGTAGGCGAAGTCCATGCCGATGGCCATGGCCTTCATGAGCGGGTCGAAGCCCTTATTCATGTCCTTGTCGGGCCTGGGCTTGCGCGCGTGCTTCCCGAGGCCGTGGGGGTCCGGGTGCGCCCCGGCGGGGGCGTCCCTGAGCTCGCTCGGGATCTCGGTTCGCGGGTCGCGCATGGTGGCACCATTTGCGAGTGTGCGGATGGACGGCAGAACCGTTCAGCCGCATGAATGGCGGACGAACGCTCGGCGGGCGCGGCGGGATTACACCACGAACCGGTGGGCCGCGTGGCGTGCGGCGACCATCGCGTCGCGGACCTTGGTGACGTCGGTGCCGCCGCCCTGGGCGCTGTCGGGCTTGCCGCCGCCCTTGCCGCCGCAGGCCTCGGCGGCGGTGCGGACCCAGTCGCCCGCCTTGAGCCCCTTGTCGATGAGCCACTTGGGGACCTGGGCGATGACCGAGACCTTGCCCTCGCCCTCGTCGGCGGACACGAGCATGACCGCGGTGCGGGGCAGGCGGTCGGCGATGTGCTTCACCGCGGCCTGGAGCGCCTGGCGGTCGGACAGCGCGTGCACCTGACCCAGCACGATCACGTCGCCCGCGATCTCGGCGGCGTCGGCGATGGAACGCGCGTCGGCGAGCGCACGATCGCGCGCCTCGGCGGCCGCGGCCTTCTGCGCGGCCTTGGCACGCTCGGCAAGCCCGGCGAGCTGCGCACGCAGCGCCGACTTGCGCGGGAGCGGCATGGTGAGCTGGTCGATCTGCGCGCCAAGCTCCGACACCGCCGCGGCGAGCTGCGACTCGGGCAGGCGCGCGGACTGCTCGATGCGCTTCTCCAGATCCGCGGCGGTCTCGAACGCGGCCCGCGCGGCGACGCCCGTCACGCCCTCGATGCGGCGCACGCCCTTGGCGATGCCCGTCTCGGCGACGATCGCGAACTGCCCGGCCTGCCCGGTGGATTCGAGGTGCGTTCCGCCGCAGAACTCGACGGAGAGCTCGTCCCACGCGGGGTTGTCGGGCGAGTCGGTGAGGTCGGTGACGGGCTGGCCGATGGAGACGACGCGGACGGGGTCTGGGTACTTCTCGCCGAAGACGGCGCGGAGCCCGCGGATGGTCTTGGCGAGGTAGAGGGGCGCGAGGTCGGCATAGACGGTGAGGTCCTGCTCGATCGCGCGGTTGACGAGGCGTTCGGCCTTGTCGATCTCGGCGTCCTCGCAGGGCTTGTTGTGGGAGAAGTCGAAGCGGAAGCGGTCGGGCCCGACGCTGGAGCCCTTCTGCTCGACGCCATCGCCGAGCGCGCGACGCAGCGCGAAGTTGAGCAGGTGCGTCGCGGTGTGGTTCGCGGCGATGGGCTGGCGGCGTGCGTTGTCGATGTGCGACTGGACGTCGTCGCCCACGCGGATCTCGCCTCGCTTGCAGACGCCCACGTGCATGACGAACCCGCCCACGACCTGCACGTCCTCGACGCGGAACTCGCCGCCGTGGAGGGAGTCGTCGGCGCTGCGATGGTCGCGTGAGACGAGGAGGCGTCCGGTGTCGTGCTGCTGCCCGCCCATCTCGGCGTAGTGGTTGGTCTTGTCGAGGATGACGGCGACCTTGCGGAGCGCGTCGGAGGAGCGGACGTGGTCGTCGAAGTTGTGCCCGTTCCAGATGGCCTTGACGGTGGCGCGGACGTCGCGGGCGTGGAACTTGTGCGAGTCGTCGGTGGGCGCGACGTTCATGCGCGCGAGGCGGGCGAGCGCGTCGGGCGGGAGCGTGAGCCCGCCGGCGGTTTCCTTGGAGCCCGCGCGGGAGCGCTCGCGCTGCTCTTCCATGCAGCGCTGGAAGCCCTCGACGTCGACGCTGAGCCCGCGCTCCTCGGCCATGAGCTGGGTGAGATCGAGCGGGAACCCGTAGGTGTCGTAGAGCTGGAAGGCGTCTTCGCCCGACACGCGCTTTGAGCCCGATTTGTCGGTGATTTCCTGGAAGAGGCGGATGCCCTTGTCCAGCGTGCGCGTAAAACTATCTTCTTCCTCGCGGATGATCTCGGCGACGCGCTGCGGGTTCTTGCGGAGTTCGGGGAAGAACTCGCCCATGTTCTCGACGACGGTGGGCACGAGCTGCGAGAGGAAGCCGTCGGGCGCGCCGAGCATCTGGCGTCCGAAGCGGACGGCGCGCCGGAGGATGCGCCGGAGGACGTAGCCGCGGCCTTCGTTGCTGGGCACGGCGCCGTCGGTGATGGCAAAGGTGAGCGTGCGGATGTGGTCGGCGATGACGCGGTAGGCCATGTCGACCTGCCCGGCGTCTTCGGCGCCGAGCTTGCCCGTGTACGCGTGCGGGGCCTTGGTGACGCGCTTGATCTCGGCAAAGAGCGGCGTGAAGACGTCGGTGTCGTAGTTCGAGCGCTTGTCCTGGAGCACGGAGACGAGGCGTTCGAGGCCCATGCCGGTGTCGACGTGCTTGGAGGGCAGCGGCGTGAGCGTGCCGTCCTTCTGGCGATCGAACTGGATGAAGACGTTGTTCCAGATCTCGATGACGTCGGGGTCGCTCTGGTTCACGAGCGATGCGGCGTTGCGGTTGCCGATGCGGTCGTAGTGGACCTCGGTGCACGGGCCGCAGGGGCCGGTGTCGCCCATCTCCCAGAAGTTGTCCTTCATGTTTCCGGGGAGGACGTGGTCGTGGGGGAGGAACTTGAGCCAGAGCTGTCTGGTCTCTTCGTCGGGGGGGAGGTTGAGGGCGGGGTTGCCCTCGAAGTAGGTCGCGTAGAGGCGCGAGGGGTCGATGGCGAAGCCGCCCTTGTCGCGCGGGGCGGTGAGGAGCTCGAAGGACCACTGGACGGCTTCTTTCTTGAAGTAGTCTCCGAAGGACCAGTTGCCGAGCATCTCGAAGAAAGTGTGGTGGTAGGTGTCCTTCCCGACGTCGTCGAGGTCGTTGTGCTTTCCGCCGGCGCGGATGCACTTCTGTGAGTTGACGGCGCGGGTGACGCCCGTGAGGGGCGAGCCCGGGGGGAGCGCGTTGAGGAAGAGGGGCTTGAACTGGTTCATGCCCGCGTTGGTGAAGAGGAGGGTGGGGTCGTCGTGGGGGACGACGGGCGAAGAGGGCACGAAGGTGTGCGCGTGCTTCTGGGCGAAGAAGTCGATGAAGGCTTGGCGGACCTGGGCGCTGGTGAGCGTCACGGGCGGGGTACTCCGGAGGGTGCGGGGACAAGTGTAGGGGGAGGGGTTCGGAGGTCTTGCAGGCTGCGGCGGGGGGAGTGCGGCGCAGGGGCGCGGGTGGGCCGATACCGTGGGGGGTTCCGTGATGTCCGGGGGGGGTGTCCGAGAGCGGAGGGCGTGCGGTGCTCGAGTGTGACCTGTGCGTGATCGGGAGCGGGCCGGCGGGTCAGCGTGCGGCGATCCAGGCGGCGAAGCTGCGCAAGCGCGTGGTGGTGGTCGAGGATGCGCCGTTCGTGGGCGGTGGGGCGATCCGGAACGGGACGATCCCGAGCAAGGCGCTGCGGGAGGCGATCCTGCGGTCGCTGGGGCGGGTGAGCGCGACGCCGCGGGCGGAGGATTTTCTGATCGGTCGGAACGCCCGCTTCGCGGACCTGCTGGAGTCGGCGCACGCGGTGGTGGAGGCGGAGAGCCGCGTGGTGCAGCAGCACTTCAGCAGCAACGGGATTCAGGTCGAGCTGGGGCGGGGGCGGTTCGAGGGGGCGGACCGGGTGGTGGTGGAGAAGGCGGCGGCTCGCCGGAACGGGGACATCGAGCGGGTGGAGATCAGGGCGTCGAACGTGGTGGTCGCGGTGGGGACGAGGCCCGCGAGGCCCACGAACATCGCGTTCGATGGTCGGAACATCATCACGTCGGACGAGCTGCTGGAGCTGGACTATCTGCCGCACTCGATGATCGTGGTGGGTGGCGGCGTGATCGGGACGGAATACGCGTCGATGCTCGCGGCGCTGGGCGTGCGCGTGACGCTGGTCGAGGGGCGTGCGCGGCTGCTGGATTTCGTGGATACGGAGATCATCGAGGCGCTGCAGTATCACCTCAGGCAGGCGGGCGTGACGCTGCGCCTGGGCGAGAAGGTGGTGAGCATTCGCACGGTCGACCCGCCGCCCGGGGCGCGGAGCGTGAACGCGCAGATGGCGGAGGCGACGCTCGAGAGCGGGAAGACGCTGCGGGCGGACTGCCTGCTTTACGCTGTGGGGCGGCAGGGCTCGACGGACGATCTGGGGCTCGAGCACGCGGGGCTCGCGGCGGACGATCGGGGGCGGATCGCGGTCGATGAGAACTTCCGCACGAAGGTCGAGCACATCTACGCGTGCGGGGATGTTGTTGGATTCCCGGCGCTGGCGTCGACGAGCATGGAGCAGGGGCGGCGGGCGGCGTGCGCGATGTTCGGGGAGAAGGTGGAGCAGGCGGAGGAGCTCCTGCCGTACGGGATCTACTCGATCCCGGAGATCTCGATGGTGGGATGGACGGAGGAGCGGCTGACGGCGGAGGGGATCCCGTACGAGGCGGGGATCGCGCAGTACAAGGAGATCGCACGCGGGCAACTGCTGGGCGACGAGATCGGCATGCTGAAGATGCTGATCCACCAGGACAGCCACGCGGTGCTGGGCGTGCACGCGATCGGGACGGGGGCGACGGAACTGATCCACATCGGGCAGGCCGCGATCGCGTTCCGGGCGACGGTCGAGTATTTCGTGAACACGGTGTTCAATTACCCGACGCTGGCGGAGTGCTACAAGGTCGCGGCGTACAACGGGCTGAACAAGCTGAAGAACGTGTAGGGAAGGCACTGGGGACGAGGCAATAGGCACTAGGCACTAGGCACTGGGAATCAGGCACCTGAGATTGGGCACTGGGGATCGGGTCGTGGCGAAGAAGGTCTCGAAGAAGGCAGAGTCCACCGCCAAGGGCGGAGGCTCGCGGAAGTCCGCCGAGTCGGCGCCCGTCCGCGGCGAGCTTGCGCTCGAGCGCGTGCCGCGGCTGGGGGACGTGCTCGGGCAGGATCGCGCGGTGGGCGTGCTGCGGCGTGCGCTGGAGTCGGGGCGGCTGCACCACGCGTGGATCTTCGCGGGGCCGATGGGGGTGGGGAAGTTCACGACGGCGCTCGCGCTCGCGGCGCTCGCGCTCGATCCGAGCACGGGGCGGACGCTCGCGGGCGAGCTTGAGGCGGACGAGGACGGCCCCGTGCAGAAGCTGCTCCGCGCGGGGAGCCATCCCGACCTGCACGTGGTGACCAAGGAGATGGCGGCGTACAGCCGCGAGCGGCAGGTGCGCGACTCGAAGCAGCGCACGATCCCGGTGGACGTGGTGCGTGAGTTCCTGATCGAGCCTTCGCAGCGTTCGCGTCAGGTCGCGGGCGCGAGCATGGCGTCGCGCGTGTTCATCGTTGACGGGGCGGAGTTCATGAACGCGGCGGCGCAGAACGCGCTGCTCAAGACGCTGGAGGAGCCGCCCGCGGGCGTGCTGATCGTGCTGGTGACGACGGCGGAGGACCGCCTGCTCCCGACGATCCGCTCGCGGTGCCAGCGCGTGGGGTTCGGTGAGCTGGACGATCGTTCGATGCGCGCGTGGCTGGCGTCACGCGGATTGGACGAACGCGGCGACGAACTGATGGAGCTGGTCGGTTGCTCGCCCGGGCGGGCGCTCGCGGCGCTCTCGAACGGCCTGGCGGAATGGCGCGACGCGGTATGGCCCATGGTGGACGCGGCGCTGTCGGGGCGCGAGCCGGTCGAGATGGGCTCGACGATGCACGGGCTGTGCGAGGAGTGGGCGAAGGCGTGGGTGAAGGCGAACCCGGACGCGAGCAAGGAAGCGGCGAACCACGCGGCGGTGGCGCGGATGCTCGAGCTCGTTTCGCGGCGGGTGCGGGAGCACATGTCGCGCGGGCGGGGCGAGATGCCGGCGCTCGTCTCGGCGGTCGACGCGCTGCGCGAGGCGGAATCGCTCGCGGAGCGGAACGTCAATCTCCAGTTCGTGTTCGACGACCTCGCGGCGCGACTAGGCGAG
>JAVEWV010000035.1:0-9111 GCA_034004365.1 Phycisphaerales bacterium | reverse complement strand
GATCTCGGGCCCGATCAGGGAAAGTTCCGGTCGCATATCCGGGCATGAGGCTTGACCCGGCCCGGAACTCCGGCCATTCTTTACGTTATACGCTCCCGAGGTCATAGCCGGGAGGGTGGTGGGTGTAGTCGTCGCCGGAGAGAGGCAAGACGCTCCCACATGTTCGGAATGCTGCCGCGGCGCGGTGGCTGTGTACTGGCTTGCCCGAGGCGTGGTCGCCTCGTGGGTCGTGTTTCATGGGACACGTAATTCACCGTCAGAGGAGAAAGAAGACATGAAGATCGCTGCCCTTCTCGTCATCGTCGGCGCCGCGGGCGCGGCGACCGCCGGCACCGTCGACGTGACCAAGATCGATCGCTCGTCGCTGAACATCGATTCGCGCATCGTTGCGATGACCGAGAGCTTCGCCTCGACCAAGTCGTTCAACGGCGACGACTATTTCGTGGTGCCGGCGCTCGGCAGCTCCGCGGGCTTCGCCCTCGCGGGTGGCCCGTTCGTGAACACCACCTTCGGTGGCGGCCCCCAGAACATCGGCGCGGCCCTCGCGGGCGGCAGCGTGTTCTCGGATGACTCGTTCTCGACCGACGTCCCGAACAACGCGCCCAACGGCTCGACCGGGACCCTCCAGCTCGACCTGCTGGCTTCGACCGCGACGCCCGACCTGTTCCCCGGTGGTTTCAACATCGGCGGCCAGCCCGCCACCCGCGCCGGCCACTTCATGGGCGCCAACGCCGGCGGCAACCCCCTCGTCAATGACAAGCCCGTCGTCCTCACCTTCGCCGCCTGGTTCGGCTTCGACGCCACCGGCACCCAGGTCTGGGGCACCGACATCTCCAGCCTGATCGCCGGCGTGTCCAACGTCGACGGCACCTGGACCGGCAGCTTCGGCGTGGGCTTCGGCAGCTTCGGCGCGGGCCTGGGCATCGTCCAGTCGACCCTGCTCTTCGACTACGTCGTCGTCCCGGCCCCGGCCTCGACCGCGCTGCTGGGCCTCGGCGGCCTGGCCGCGATCCGTCGCCGCCGCTAATCCGACTCCGGGCGACTGCCCGGACACAAGTCCATAACCTTCGCACGGCCCCCGGTTTCCGCCGGGGGTCGTTGCTTTGGAGCACGTGCCCAATCTGGGCAAGGCATGCGCATTAGTTTACCTATTGACTTGTCTTCGTTTCCGTGGCAAACTTTCGGCAGCACCGCACGTCTCGCGGAACGAGGCCGTATCTCGTGGGGCCGGAGCGACCGGCCGAAGGGTTGACGCAGCTCCAACTGCGTGAGTTGAAGAAGAATATCGGCGCGATCGTTGCGCGCCGACTCAGGCTGACCCAGGGCCGCGTGGTTCTGGGGTGTTGTTGTGTATTGGCTTCTTGTATCCATGGAGAGACAAGACATGAAGACCCTCGCCTTGATTGCACTCGCTGGCGCGGCCAGCGGCGCGCTCGCCGATGTGTCGTCGGAGAGCGCCGGACAGTTCGCCGGAGCGATGAGCATCGACTATCGCACCGGCGCACCGACGCCGGGCACGCCCCGCTTCCAAGGCACGGCGTACTCGAACGTTCTCGGCACCACGATCCGCGCGTTCAGCTCGACGGACCTGTCGGCGGACTACGGTGACCGCCTGACCACCGTCGGCACCGGCACGCTCGACGCCTTCACCTTCGGCCTCTTCAACAGCGGCACGTCCGCCGGCCCGCTCGGCTCGGCAACCGTGGACATCGCCTTCTTCCGCGGCGTTGACGGTTCTCCGCTCGGCGGCTTCGGCGTCAACACGGGCGCCATCAACCTCGCCCAGGGCTTCTTCACCCTGCTCACGATCTCCGGGCTCTCGGGCCTCGGCATCGACCTCGACACCACCGACATCATCTTCACCCAGTCGATCCGCACCGGCACCATCACCGGTGGCGCGACGCGCACGGGCGTCGTCTCGCTCGAGCCGATCCAGATCGGTTCGGCGATCCCCCAGCTCTATATCAACGCCACGACCGTCGGCGCCGCCGGCTTCTACAACATCACCAGCGCGGGCGTGCCCGTGAACTTCTTCCTCGGCGCCCAGATCGACGTGGTCCCCGCTCCGGCCTCGGCCGCGCTGCTGGGCCTCGGCGGGCTCGTCGCCACGCGTCGTCGCCGCTGAGCGTGACGCACGTCACCACGCCGCTATGACCGGTGGGGTGTCGTGACATCCTCTGACATTGGCAAGCCGCACGGCCCTCGGGAAGTCCCGGGGGCCGTGTCGTTGGTATTGCGTGCCTATCGCAGCGCGTGAAGCTTCTTCTTTGCACGCTCCTCGTTGACGCGTGCGAGCGCCGGCGCGTGCTCGCGCACGAGCCCGACGAGCTGCGAGGGCGTGCACTCCAGACGCGCCGCCGCGGACTTCTCGTCCCATCGGCACGCCGCGAGCACGTCTAACGCCTCGGCGAGCATCGCGGGATAATCACGATGGCGCGGGTTGCACGCGATGCGCCCGCCGCTCACGCGCGAGCGCCAGAGCTCGGTTCGCGCATCGCCCGCCGGCACGACCGCTCGCACCCCGATCGCCAGCCGCAGACGCAGGCGGAAGATCGCCTCGCGTTTGTTGTCTGTGACGCTGCGCCGCTCGCCCGCGTGGGCCTCGATCCCGGTCGGTTCGTGCGTGAGGAAGACGGTGGTCTCGACCTTGTTGCGATGCTGCCCGCCCGGCCCACCCGAGCGCCCCTTGCCGAGCGTGCACTGTCGCAGGAGCGCATCGTCCTCGAGCGACGCGGGGTGCGGGCGCGGAATGAGCGTCGGATCGGGCGTCAGGCCCAGCATCGCATCGAGCTGTTTGATCGGATCGATGTCGTCGGGCATGGCGCGTGCGCTCAGCATGCGGTGGTCGGAACGGCGGCAAGGTCCAGCGAACTCGCCCGCCCGGCGATCGAAAGGTCGTGCCCGATCGCGGCGATCATCGCGGCATTGTCCACGCAGAATCGCATCTCGGGCAGACGCAGCGCGAGGCCCTCCCGCTCGCAGAACGCGCGCAGCTCGCGCCGCAGCAGCACGCACGCCGACACGCCCCCGCCCACGAGCAGGGCGCGCACGCCGCGCCCGGCGTCCCGCTCCTGCGCCAGCGCCCGCCCGAGCTTGAGCACGAGCGTGTCCACGATCGCACGCCGATACGTCGCGGCGAGGTCGCGCCGCTCATCGTCGCTTAGGTGCGAGGAATCCGGGAACTGCGCCGGATCGCCCTCACGCTGCGGCGGTCGCCCACGCACGCGGTAGAGCAGCGCCGTTTTCAGCCCGCTGAACGAGAAATCGAGCGATTCGCGCCCCATCCGCGCGATGGGGAACGTACACGCGTCGTCGCGCGCGCCCGGAGTTTCGGCGAGCGCGTCGAGGTTCGGGCCGCCGGGATGCGGGATGCCGAGGATCGACGCGCCCTTATCGAAGGCCTCACCCGCGGCGTCGTCGATCGTGCGCCCGAGACGGGCGATGTCGGTCGTCGACGCGCACCGATAGATCGCGGTGTGCCCGCCGCTGACGACGAGCCCGAGTGCGGGAAACACGTCGTCGGTCGTATGGGGTTCGACGTCGCGCGGCGCGGCGGCATCGCTTCCGGCTTCGCGGAGCAATCCGGCGATGAGGTGCGCGTGGACATGATCCACGCCCACGAACGGCACGCCGAGGCTCCACGCCAGCGCCTTCGCGCCCACGACACCTACCACGAGCGAGCCGATGAGCCCGGGACGATTCGCAACCGCGACGGCATTGAGCTGTTCGAGGCGGACGCCCGCATCGCGCAAAGCCGCACGCACGACGGGGAGCAGTCGCTCGACGTGCGCCCGGCTGGCGATCTCGGGCACCACGCCGCCGTACTCGGCGTGAAGCTCGTGCTGCGACGCGACGACGCTCGAGAGCACCTCGCGCCCCTCACGCACCACGCTCGCGGCGGTCTCGTCGCACGATGTCTCGATGCCTAGGACGAGCATCACTCGCCCGCATCGCCCGCAGCGTCGCCCTTCGCATCGTTCTCAAGAGGCGCGTCGACGAGCCATCGCTCGATGTCGTCGCGCGTGATGCGCAGCTTCGCGACGACGTTACCGCTCGCGTCGCGGAGCTCCATCGTGCCGCCCGCCATCGCCGCGTTGTCGGGGACGAAGTCGGGCGGCGTGGGCGGCGCGACGTCGCCCGAGGCGGTGCGCAACTGCTCCTCACGCTCGGCGACGCGCTCGAGCGCACGCTCGATGCGATCACGCTGGACCTCCAGGTCGGCGAGCTCCTGCGCCGCCTGCTCGTTGCCCGACAGGCCCTGCTCGCCCGTGGGCTGCCACGCGCCGTTCTCCAGGCGCAGACGCACGGCCTTCACGGCGGCGGCGAGCTGCGGGTCCTTGAGGTTCTCGATGATCCAGTCGGGGTCGCCCCAGTGCGCGTCCTCGGTCTGGCCATCGCGGACGCGCAGGATCTCCTGCTCGCGGCGCACGCCCAGCATCTCGCGGAACTGCTCGTCGCTGATGGGCACGTAGAAGCCCGGCGTGGGATCGACGCCCCACTCGGGCGAGCCGGGCTTGCGCTGGATGCTGCGTCCCGAGGGCAGGTAGTACCGCCGCTCGGTGACCTTGATCTGGTCGCCCGGCGTGGAAGGGACCATCTGCACGCTCTGGACGCTTCCCTTGCCGAAGGAGCGCGTGCCGAGCACGATCGCGCGGTCGTTGTCGACGAGCGCGCCGCTGAGCACCTCGCTCGCCGACGCGCTCGACTCGTTGACCATGACGACCATGGGGAAGTCGGGCAGCGTGCCGGTCTTGCGTGCGCGATCCACTTCTTCGGGGAACGCACGCCCGCGGGTCGAGACGATGATGCCCGAGTCCAGGAACATGTCCGCGATCGCGACGGCGTCCTGCAGCACGCCGCCCGGATTGCCGCGCAGGTCGAGCACGAGGCCCTTGAGCCCGCCCGCGGGAGCGCCGAGCGCATCGAGCGCGGCCTTCACCTCGTCGGAGCAGCGCGGGGTGAACTGCGTGAGGCGGATGTAGCCGATCCCCCGCTCGTGGTCGATCATGAACTCCCAGTCTCCGCTGGGGAGGCGATGGAAGCCCTTGACGGCGCGGGTCTTGATCTGGTCGCGCGTGATGGTGATGGTGAGGCGTTCGGGACCGCTCGCGCCGGCGCGTTCGACGAGCAGGCTGACGGGCGTGCCTGGCTTGCCGGTCAGCAGGTCGGCGCACTCCTGCGTGGAGAGCCCGAAGGTGCTCTTGCCCTCGATCTCGATCACGCGGTCGTCGGGCATCAGTCCCGCGGCGAAGGCGGGCGAGTCCTCGAGCGGGGAGACGATCTTGAGGTAGTTGTCCTCGATCAGGATCTGTGCGCCGATGCCGACGTACTCGCCCAGGATCTCCTTCTCGAACTCGTTCTTGAGCGTGCCCGGGACGTAAACGGTGTAGTCGTCGTGGAGCGTCTCGAGCATGCCACGGATGGCGCCGAGCTGGAGCTCTCGCTCGTCGAGGTCGTCGACGAACCGCTGGTTGAGGACGCTCTTGACCTCGATCAACGGGTCGAAAAAGGCGTAGTCGTCGCTCCTCGAATTGACGGCGGAGACGTATGTGGACCCCGCCACCGCGGCGCCCAGCACCGCGACCAGCCCGCCCCTGAACAGCCACGTTCCCGCCGCCATGCCCGCTCCTTCCGCGCCGCGAGGGCGTCGTCCACGGAGTCTATCGCCCTTGCGGGCACTCCCCCGGCCCAAGCTTGTCTAGTATCGCTGAGCCCCGCGAGGTTCGTTCGTGATCGCGTCCCGCCGGTTGCGGGGCGTTCTCGGCGGGGAGGAATCCGCGTGCCGCCCCCCAAAGAACGCCAGACCATCGACGTGCGGGCCGAGCGTGCCGTGCTCGCGGCTGTACGCCTGCCGGGATCGACGTACGACCGGGCGAACCCGTTCGCCGAGCTCCGCGCCCTGGCGGAGCAGGCGGGGGCCCAGGTCGTGGGCGAGGTGACGCAGATGCGTGACCGCCCCGAGTCGGGCACGTACATGGGCACGGGCAAGATCGAGGAGGTCAAACGCCTCTGCGAGATGCTCGATGCGAGCGTCGTGGTCTTCGACCACGAGCTGTCGCCCAAGCAGATCGCGGCGATCGAGGAGGTCGTCGAGCGGAAGATCATCGACCGCTCCGAGCTGATCCTCGACATCTTCGCGACCCGCGCCGCGACCCGCGAGGCCAAGCTCCAGGTCGAGCTCGCCCAGCTCGAATACACCTATCCCCGCCTCCGCGCCATGTGGAGCCACCTCGAACGCATCACGGGCGGCTCGCCCGCGGGCGTCGGCACGCGCGGGCCGGGCGAGCAGCAGCTCGAGATCGACCGGCGCCTCGTCCAGCAGCGCAAGCTGGCGCTGCAGCGCGAATTGCACGAGATCCAGGCTCGCAAGCGGCGCGAGGTCCGCGCGCGGCGCAGCGAGCACTTCACCGTCGGGCTCGTGGGCTACACCAACGCGGGCAAGAGCACGCTGTTCAACACGCTCACCGCGGGCGGCGCGTACGCCGACGATCGGCTCTTCGCGACGCTCATGACCCGCACGCGCCAGTGGGATCTGGGCGGCGGGCTGGGCGTGATGCTCAGCGACACGGTCGGGTTCGTGCGCGACCTGCCGCACAACCTCATCGCGTCGTTCAAGGCGACGCTGGAGGAAGCGACGCACGCGGACGTGCTGCTGATCGTGCTGGACGTGTCCGACCCCGCGTGCGAATTGCACTATGAGACCGTGACGCGCACGCTCGATGAGCTGGTCGAGGGCGTGGAGCGGGCGGAGCTTCGCCAGGCCGATCGCTTCGCGGGCGAGCCCGTGATGGATTGGCAGCCCCCGACGCGCCTGGTGCTGCTGAACAAGGTCGATCGCCTCGCGGACAACCGCGACCTGCTCGTCTGGCTCCGGCGCATCCCGGACGCGATCCCCATCTCGGCCCTCCCCTCGTCCGACGATCCGCACCGACCCGCGATGGGCGGACGCGCCGTGCTCGACGTGATCACCTCGCTCGTCCGAGGTCCGATCCGCGAGGTCAGCGTCACGCTGCCCCTCTCCGCGGCGAAGGCGGTGCACACGCTCGAGTCTCGTGGCGAGGTGCTCGAACGCTCGTACGAGGGCGAGAGCGTGACCATCCGGGCCCGCGCGGGCGACCGGATCCTGAGGCAGCTCCGGGCGATGTCGGGGCGCATCACGATCAACCCGCTGGACGGGCTCGGGCCCGCGGGCGAGCCGCCCCCACCGCCACCGAGCGCGCAGCGAGCGGGCGGGCCACAGGAATCAGACGCGGGCGATCGTGCGTCCCCGATCATCGCGCCGCTCTCAGCGCGCGACGAGCTTGCGCAGCCCGCGCCGGGGCCCGCCGGGCCGCCGCGCACGCCCCGCCCGCTGCCCGGATGGGGACGCGCGGCGCAGTAAGCCCGCGTCGCCCGCGTTCCTCTGCTGTGGTCAAAAAAATGAACGGGCCCGGTTTCCCGAGCCCGTCCAGGAGAGGAACCACAAGAGACAAGAGGATTCGGCTTTGGACTGGATGCTTTAGCAGCCGGCGGAGTAGCAGTTCAGGTACGCCAGGAAGTCGGACGAGTTGAAGATGCCGTCGCCGCCGGGGGGAGCCAGGTCGGCGCTGGGATCCATCGCGGCGTAGTTGTTCAGGTACGTCAGGAAGTCGCTGCTGGTCAGGCCGGGCTCGCCGTCGAGATCGCAGGCGCAGCTGGGCTCCTCGACGCACTGGTTGATGAGCACCGTCGCGGTGCCGGTGGTCGCGCCGTTCGCCGCAGCGAGGTCGATCGACCCGTCGTTGTTGAAGTCATCGAACGCGAAGTAGCGCGGACGGCTGCCCACGGGGAAGGCCACGCCCGACTGGAACGTGCCGTCGCCGTTGCTGAGGATGAGCTGCACGCTGTTGGCGATGAAGAGGCCGGCGTGGATGTCGTCGAACCCGTCGCCGTTGGCGTCGGCGGCGCCGATCGCGATCGGGAGCGAGGACGGACCGGTCGAGATGGTCTGCGCCGCCTGGAAGGTGCCGTCACCGTTACCGAGGAAGAACTGGACCGCATCGCCGTTGAGGTAAGGCGTCACGAGGTCGTAGTTGCCATCGCCGTTGAAATCACCCACTGCGAGGCCTTCGGGGCTGTTCGCGGTGTAGCGCACCAGCTCGGTGACGCCGCCCGCACCATTGCCGAGGGCGATCACGATCTGGCTGTCGAACACGAGCGGCATGGCGACGTCGAGGTCGCCGTCGCCGTTGAAGTCACGCACAACGAGGCCCGCGGGGCCGCCGAAGAACGTGAAGATGTCCTCGAAGCCGAACGTGCCATCGCCGTTGTTCGGGATGATGTTCAGCGAGTTGTCATCGCGATTGCTGTAGACGATGTCGTTGTCGCCGTCCTCGTCCATGTCCGCGATCACGACGCCGCGGATCTGGTTCGCGAACGCGTAGTACGTGGGCAGGGCGGGGAAGCCGCCGGCGCCGTCATTGATGAACACGCCCACAGCGGGGTTGCCGAGGTCGGGCGAGCCGACGCCGATCACGATGTCGTCCCAACCGTCGTTGTTCAGGTCGCCGACCGCGGCGACGCTCGCGCCGACAGCGAACTCGCTCTCGGGATCAACGAGGTTGAGCGTGATCGCCGACTGGAACGTGCCATCACCGTTGCCCAGCAGCACCGACGAGGTGTAGCCGAAGGTGTTCGCCGTCACAACGTCGGGGTTGCCGTCGTTGTTGACGTCGCCCGTGGCGATGCCGAGGGGCAGGCTCCCCACGCTCATGGTCACGGGAGGGCCGTAGATGTCCGCCGCCACGCACTGGGCGTTCGCCGCGGCACCCGCCACGGCAACGAGCCCGGCGGCCAGAGCCGCGCGGCCCATCATCGTCTGAACAGAGAGCGTGCTACCCATCGTGAATCTCCTTTGGTCGTACCCAGATTGGTCGAACCAGTCCCCTGCCATCCGCTCGCGATCACACGAGCGCGAGCCTCGACGCCCATCCCGAGGACGCCGCGGCAAACCGACACACCCCCACTCACGGAGCCCGTCGCCCCAGCGACGCCCTCCGCGGATTTCCCGGATTTCCGCCAGATCCCCCACACCGGATTCCTCCGAGATGGATCCCTGACGTCTTTTCCAACCTATCGACGAGTAAAGACGGC
>JAVEWV010000009.1:0-147369 GCA_034004365.1 Phycisphaerales bacterium | reverse complement strand
CCCTGCCCGTGGATGAAATCGATGCGAACAAAGTCGCTCGATGTGCCAGTCGCGGGCATGTAGAAGCGGAAGAAGTCCGCATCAACATCGCTGTCGATCGTGAGCCCACCGACGTTGAGCTGCGGCGCGGCGGGCCCGAGGTTCGGGCTCGACGGCGCACCAACCGGGCGGGCCGCGGTCTCGGAGAACGAGTTATTGGGCTCGTACGCGTCGGGCTGGATCGTCGACGTGCCGCCGATCGAGACCTTGATGCGTGCGAAGTTGTTGGTCTCGTCGAGCTCGACGAAGGCGTCGTCGGGATCGACCTGGGACTCAAGCCAGTACTCCCCGTCGGGCACGCCCGTGATGTCGATGAGCTGCCCGTCGAGGCCCTTGGAGTACACATCGAGCCAGCCGACCGAGAGCCCCTGGGTCGTCGAGCCGCAGGAGGTGTAGTTGGGCGAGGGATCGAAGTTCGGGAGCGAGGAATCGTACAGCCCGAGATCGAGCACGCAGAAGCTGGTCTTCGCGCCCTCGGCGATGATGTCCCCCACGCCGTCCTCCGGCAGCACCTCGCGCAGGCGATAGATGCACCAGTTCTCGACGTGGATGTGGTTGTGCGTCGGGTGGTAGATGAAAGAGCCCGCGACGCGGTCGGTGAACGTGCCGTCGTCGCGGAAGATGCGCTGGATCACTTCCTGCGTGCCGTTGCCGAGGTCCTGCCCGCCGTAGAGGTGCAGCGGCCCGTCGCCGATGTTGGGCGTGCCGTTCGAGAGGCGGAGCACGCGGCGGCCACCCTCGTTGCGGATCTCGTTGTCGTACAGATGCGACGTTGAGGCGATGATGTCCGGCAGGAGGTCCCCCGGAGGGTGGGCGAGGGCGGAGGAGGAAGCGACCCCGGCCATGAGGAGAATACGGGCGGGATGGGAAATCCAGGGAGTTTCACGCACGGGCATCAGGGCCTCCTTCTTGAGTTCTCTGGGGGTCTGAATGTACCGGAAGACCGGACCCGGAACGAACGAATTTGGCATCATTCACACCACAAACACGAACATCTTCCTTCCGGCCAGGTGATTCAGCACCCCTGCGCATAGGCGTTGAGGAACGCGAGGAAGTCGGACGAGTCGAAGCTCCCGTTGCCGCCGGAGGGCGCAAGGTCGGCCCGTGGGTTGTGGCTCGCCCAGTCGTTCAGGAACGCGAGGAAATCGCTCGAGTTGGGCTGCCCGTCCGAGTTGTCCCAGTCCGCGAGGCAGCATGAGGAGTTCAGCGGTGTGCTTGCGCCGTCCGAGGGATCGGCGCAAGCGTCGATCTCGTCATGATCGAAGTAGGAATCATCGTCACGATCGATGCCCAGTCGCGTGGCGCTCGCCGTCGGCACAACAGTGAAAGTGATCTCTCCCCCAGGCGCCGCTGCGGCGACGAGCGCGGCGTGCGTGATCGTCTCGCCCGCGCGGTCGCTCTGCCACACGCCGGCGCCGTCATAGCGCCATCCGCGGTCCTCGCCCGCGACGCGGCCCTTGGCGATCATCCCGACCCGCCCCTGGTCCGCCTGGTTCTGATAGAGCGAGAGCAGTGCGGTCTGCAGCGCCGGAACATTTGAGCCATCGACGACCGTGACCTGCCTGCCCACCGCGGCGTGCGCGTCGTGGCTCGGCGGGCCGGGCGGGAACAGCGGATTGCTCGGCGAGCCGTTCGGCAGGTCCGAACCCGCGAACGACAGCATGAACGCGACGAGGTTTGCGATCTCCTGATCGCTCGCGACATTGAACGCCGGCTCGGCGATGAACCGCTCGATGGAATCGACACTCCCACTATGGATATAGCCGAAGCCCGCATTGTTCGAGAGCTGCGTCGTGTTGAACCCGGTCTTTTCGTGCATGTTGCGGAGCTGCGGGACCTTCATCGTGATGTTTGTCGTGCCATCAACGGACACCACGCCCAGGTGCCGCTCGCCCATCGGCCCGGGCCCGATTGGCTGGAAGGTGCTGCCCACGAGCGTCATGTCGGGCCCCATGCCCGTCGGCAGCGTGTGGCATGTGACGCACGCGAACGCACCGCCATCCAGGCGACGCGTCGTTGACGTGTACAGCGCGAGGCCCGATTGCGCGTTGCCATTGGGCAGCGGCTGGCCCGCGGGAGCGAATCGCCCCGTCGTGTAATGCCCGGCGAGCGACATGCTCGTGGGCAGCGAGTTGTCGATGCCGCGGAACGGGTTCGGCGGGAAGTGGATCGTCGCGAGGAAGTCCTCGAACTCCTGCATCTCCTGCGGCGTGAGGTTCTGGTCGTCGCCCTGCAGGGTCATGAACGCGCCGTTAAACGCCTCGATGCCCGCGCGATCCCCACGCCAGTGGTGCGGCTCGTGCCCGATGATGTCCTGCAGCGTCTGCGTGGTCATCGGGCCCTTCATCGCGTGGAATGATGCGAACGCCGGGCTGGTCGATCCGGGGCGCAGCCCGGGCAGCCCGAAGCCAAGATTCATCCCCGTGAGCGGCCCCGCGCCGCCGGACGGATCGCCCAGGTCCCACGCGAGGCGGTCCATCCGCGCGTCGACGTGGCACGACGCGCACGCGACGTAGCCCAGCCCCGAGTTCTTGCGCGTGTCGTACAGGTGCTTGCGGCCCGCCTTGATCGCGTCGGGCGTGGGGTCGAAGAACGCCACGCGTGCAACCTCGAGCTCCGTCGCCGTGCTCACGACGCTGATCGAACCGTCGAACTTGTTCATCACGTACAGGCGCGAGCGGGCCTCATCGAGCGCGAGGCCCGTGGGCCCCTCCCCCACCTCGATCGTCTGCGCAAGGCCCGCGCGCGCGCCCGACGCGTCCACGACGACAACATTGTTCGAACCCATGCCCGCGACGTACGCCCGCGTACCCGCGCTGTTGAACATGATCGCGCGCGGATCGCCAATCGACTTGTCGCGCTCCGACTGCGGCAGCGTCGGCGTCGAGTAGTCCAGATGCGGGTTGAGGTCGACGACGCTCGTGCTCGAAAGGTTCGCGGCGTTGACGCTCGCGAGGTTCACGCGGAGGAACGTGCCGTTGATGACCGGCTCGTAGCGGATCTCGTTGGTCGCGTCGGTGCCAACGACGGCGATGTCGCCCGTCGCGGGGTTCACGCCGACGCCCATGCAGATGTTCATGAGATGGTGCGCGTACGACACGGAGAGCGAGCTCGCGTCGATCGCGGCGAGGTCGCGATCCGGAAGGTTCCATCCGGGCAGGCGCCCGGACTTGCTCGCGTTCGCGCCCGAGACGAAATCGGTCCAGTCGCCGCCGTTATCGTCGAGCCAGTTGCCCTGGTCGTCCCGCTTCACGATCAGGTCGACACGGAGGCCCGTGCCATTGCCCGGCGCGATCGGCGGGGTGAACAGGATGCCATCATTCGGCGGCGGGTTCATTCCGCCCCACGGCCCCATGGGATCGCTCACAACATTCGGCGGGAACGCGAGCGTGGCGGCGATCGCCAGCCCGCCCCCCAGCGACGTGCTGGCATTCCCACTCTCAAAGATCGCGGCGTACACCGTGCCGCCATCGGGCGAGACCGCGAGGGCGCGCGGATCCTCGCCATTGATCGGCACCTCGCCGACGGATGTCAGCGTTGAGGGATCGAACACCTGCACCGTGTTCACCTGCGAGCACGACACGAACGCCCGCGCGGGGGCGCCCGCGAACACGACGTCGCACGGCTCGTCCTTCGTGTCGAACGTCGCACGAACGCGCATCGTCGAGAGGTCCACGACGCTCACCGAGTCCGAGACGTGGTTCACGACCCACGCCTCGCCGTTGTTGCGCGCACGCACGCTCACCGGATCGACGCCCACCGGCACGCTCGCGACCCACACGGGCGAGCCGCTCGCGAGCGAGAACACCTCGAGCGAGCCCGCGGCGGTGTTGACGGCGAGGAGCCGCTGCCCGTCCGGGGTCATGTCGAGCGGGTGGACGTGGGGCGTCTCGAAGTTGACGAAGGTCGCCGGACGGACTCCCGCGAGCGGGACGCCGGGCGTGCCCACGCGATCGACCGAGGCCACTGCGGACGCCGCGTCCGGGGCCTCCAGATGCGTCGCGACGCCTGCCGCGAGGGCCAGGGCGGCGGCTGAAACGCTGGCGGCGTAGGCGATCTCTGCTCGCATGTGTCTGTCTCGCAATAATTTATAAACAAGGGCCCGACGGGTTGGGGCCCACACTTTCAGGATACCGGCTCGGGCGGGTGCCCCGACACCCCTACTTCACCGGAATTCGTGTTCTTGGCAGGATGCTCACGATTCCGGCGTCACCCGGAGCCCGGCACGTCATCCTAATTACGGATGATCAAGTCTTGAATATGCCGAGAGCTCAGGACGGAGGTGTGCCATGCGGAAACATCGAGTGGGAACATGGGCGTGCGGTGCGATGGCGATGGGCCTCCTCGCGGGGCTGAACGGGTGCGCGAGCGGCGGGGGGAATGGGCCAGCCGCCGCGGTCGCTCCTTCGGCGATCGGCGAGTCCGAGCGCCTCGCGATCCTCGCGGCCCTGGAGGACGAGCGGAAGAGCGAGGACTTCTACGAGGCGGTCTTGGCCGAATATGGACGGCGGCAGCCGATGATGATGCTCGCGAATCAGGAGCGCTGCCACCAGCGTTGGTTGCACTCGCTCGCGTCACGGCATGGCGTTGAGTTGCCTGACCGCACGTCGCACGAGTTTGACAGGTTCGCGTCCTTTGAGGACGCGTGCCGTGCGGGCGCGGAGGCAGAGCGCGAGAACGTCGCGCTCTATGACCGCCTGCTCGCCGAGACGAACGACCCGGACGTGCGATCGACGTTCGAACGCCTCCGCTGGGTTTCGCTTGAGCGGCACCTGCCGGCGCTCGAGCGTGCGGCGGGCGATGCATCGTGAATAATGGTTGTGTGGAAGGCGGAGTCGTGCAACTTCGGTTGTGCTACGCCGCGCCCGCGGCATGGTCATCGGACTCTTCGTGCGGCGCAATAGTCTCGTCGCCCGAGATGCTGACGCCGCCCTTCTCGTGCAGTGCGAGATCGAACTCGCCCGGGCTCGACGGGTAGAAGTTATCGCGCGAGACGTCGACGCCACCGACGTGCGTGATGGTCAGGTCGGGATGGCGCCGCAGGGCGATGCGCTCCCGCTCGCGGTCTCCGGTATGGATCACGGGCGCGCCCTCGTCCTCGTCGATGATCTGCACGGTGGGCCGGCACGGATCCTCGGGGAACCACTCGACGACCGCGCCCATGCGCCCATCGCTCAGGCGCACGATCGAGCCGGGCGGATACGCGGGAGCAACCGCGAGGAGCCCCTTGAACACGATCGGATCGATCCAGTTTCGATAGGGCTCGCCGCGCAGCATGCGCAGGGCGCGGACCGTGGGCACGGGATCGGCGCCCTCGGGGCGCACAAGCCGATCGAACACGTCGGCGACGAACGCGATGCGCGCGAAGACGTGGATGTTCTCGCCCGTGAAGTCGTGGATCTCGCCCGAGATCGCACGCCTCCGCGGGAAGCCCGTGCCGTCCCATCGCTGATGGTGGTGCAGGATCACGACCGCGGCGGACGGCTCGACCTCGCCGCGGACCATGTCGTATCCCACGCGGACGTGCTGACGCCACTCGGGATCGTTCTGGTTGTGCGCCTGCTTCCAGCGATCGATCACCATGGGGTCGAGGCGGAGCATGCCCACGTCGTGCAGGAGCGCGCCCAGGCCCAGGTTCGACACATCGCGCGCCGAGGCGGGGTTGAGGCGTGCACGCTGGCGGATCAGGTGGAAGTCGAGCTTGAGGCCCAGCAGCATCGCGAGGTACGAAACACTCGCGGCGTGGCGCATGCCGAGCGGGTCGTCGGCACTCATCTCACCGAGGTAGATCGCGGCGCGAGGCGAGGTCGCGACCTTGTCAAGCAACGACGCGATCGCGCGGCGATACTCACCGTACTCGAGCTTTGCGTGCGCGCTCGACACGACGCCCTCGAACCCAGCGCGGAGCGCGAGGGAGAGTTCTCCGCGGGCACACAGGATCTCGGGCGACACGTACTCCGCGAGGAATTCGAGCGAGGGATAGCGAATCCACATCTCAGGCAGCTCGATGTCGCGGAGGCGTCCGATCGAGTGCGCGTCGAGAGTAACGCCGGCCTTGAGCAGGATGGTGTCCGGGCGGCGCGGGTGGTAGATGGGCAGCGCGAGCGTCATGCCGGGGCGCGCCTGCACTGTCGCCACTCTGAGCATGCCTACGCACTCCCACCGCGCCGGAACGCGCGGCGCTGGGAGAGTTATCGGGAAGATCATGGTCCGTGTTCAGGCCCAGTCGCGCGGATGCGTGAGGAGCCGCGCCACACGATCACGGACAATCGCTCAGCCCATCGAGGCCCGATAAAGCCACGCGCAGTACGCGATGTAGGCGGTCAGGAGGATCCCGCCCTCAAGGCGGTGCACCCGCCTCCCGTTGAGCACGATCGGCATGCAGCCTGCCGCCATCGCGAGCATGACCCACGCGTCGCGCCGGAGGATCTCCTCGGGCACCGCGATCGGGCGGACCAGGGAGGTCAGGCCCATCACGCACAGGATGTTAAATACGTTCGACCCGAGGATGTTGCCCACCGCCAGGTCGATCTCGCCCTTCATTGCGGCACGAACGCTCGTCGCCAGCTCGGGCAGCGACGTCCCCACCGCAACGAGCGTGAGCCCGATCGCCACCTCAGGCACGCCCATCGTCCGCGCGAGCGACGACGCACCATGAACAAGGCGATCGGCTCCAGCAGCAAGGCCCACAACGCCGAGCGCGAGCAGCGCAAGGTTCTTGAGCCAGAAGCCCGCGGGCGCTCCGCTGGGTGACTCATTCGTCGATTCAGAAGCGGCATCGGGGACCATCTCGCGCGCGAGTTCTTCGGCGAGGCGACGCTCCTCGGAGCCCTTGCGTTTCGCGCTGCGATACGCGTCGAGCGTGTACCACACGATGCCCGCGACGAGGAGGCCGCCCTCCCATCGCTCGACCGTGCCCCCGAGCATGACCACGATACCGATCAGCGTGACGCCGATCATCGTGGGCACTTCCTTCCGCACGGCCTGCGCGTGCACGGGGATCGGCCGGACGCACGCGGTGAGCGCGAGGATCAGCCCGATGTTCGCGATGTTCGACCCGACGACGTTGCCCAGCGCGATCGCGCCCGAGCCCTTGATCGCGTCGCGCACGCTGGTGGCGAGCTCGGGCGCGCTCGTGCCGAAGGCGCACACCGTCAGCCCCACCACGAACGGAGAAACGCCCAGTCGACGCGCGATCGCCGAGGCGCCCATCACGAGCCAGTCCGCGGCGAGGACGAGCAGCGTCGCACCCAGGGCGATGAAGCCGGTATCGATGAGCCACTGCGGCATGTTGTGAGGATAGGGGCCGCACGGGCGCGGACGCCAACCTCACGGCGAGGCGAGCAACTGATATCGCGCGGGCACGCGCAGGATCAACACCACCGCGAGGCGCTCCTCGCGGCCCGTTCGGGCGTCTTCCCACGCACCGAAGAGCGCGTCGCCCAGCGTGGGCCACTCCGGGAGCGGCGGGCCGAGCGAGCCGGCGGCGTCGCTCATCGGGCCCTCATCCTCACCGGACCAATCCACCCCAGCGTGCTCGGGGATGATGAGGATCGCGACGTCATGCTCGCTCTCGATCGCCGCGGCGAGCCTCGGCATCGTGAGCCCCGCGCTCATGTCGCGCGGCATCGAGGGCGGATCGAGCAGCGACGGTCGCGATCGCGCCGCCGCCTGCGGGAGCAGCTCGACGCGCAGCACCGCGGGCGTTTCGTCGTCCCCCACTCGTGCGGGGCGCGTCCACGCGCGGACCAACAGGCGCACGCTCCCCGACTCGATCGTCAGCGGGCCCGCGTCGGTCGCGAGCGTGCGCGCACGCTCCGATCGCGGCCCCTCCTGCAAGTCGCTCCATCGCGAGGGCGTCCCGAGCCACACCCGCTCCGGCGAGGGCGCGACGCGCAGCGCCGAACGCACGCCAGCCAAATCCTCGATCGGTACGGCGAGCACGCGCAAGCCGCACGCGCGCCAGCGTTCGACCTGCTGCGCGGACATCGGCACGCTGGCGCTCTCGTACGCACGCAGCGCGCCCGCCCGCTCGGCGAGGTTCGCGCGAACAAGCCAGCGATGCGCCTCGAGCCCCACGCCGCCCGGAACCAGCGGGCTGTTGAACTCCGCGCCCGCCGTTGCGGAAACGGCGGGGGTTCGGTCGTGCGTCCTCGGCCCCGCGCACGCCGCGGCGAGCAGCGTGATCGCGACCAAGCCCAGGCCGCGAACAGCACGGGCGCGGCACGATCCCCTCCTGTCAGGGCACATGTCCATGCGTCACGTCGTGCGGGCGTCCACGCTCGCTGGCTCGCAGTCGTTGATCGCGTCGATCAGCCTGCGCACGAGCCCGAACTTGTGCTTCGTGTGCGTGAAGCACAGGCGCGGAAGCTCCAGGTGGTCGTCCTCCACCTCGTACGGCCCGCGCTGGCTCATGGTTCCACGCTTGATCAGCACCTTGAACTCGTCGGCGATCCGCTCGACGTCCTCATCGCGAAGGCGGTGCTTGAGGCGGATGACGAGGTCGTCGCGCACGTACCGCGACGAGTGGTAGATCCTGTAGAACCGGGCCACGTGCTCCGCGGCCTCTTCGGGCGACTTCGCGATGTGGTACAGCCCCGGATCCTCGCCGCTGACGAGCCCCCGCTTGAGCAGGTATTTCGTGAAGCGATCGAACTCGGTCCAGTAGTCGCCGCCCGCGCCCTCGACGCAGACGATCGGGATCATCGACGCCTTGCCGGTCTGGATGAGCGTGAGCGTCTCGTACGCCTCGTCCATCGTGCCGAACCCGCCCGGGAAGAGCGCAACCGCTTCGGCCTGCGCCAGGAACATGAGCTTGCGTGTGAAGAAGTAGCGGAAGTTGATGAGCTTCTCATCGCCCGCGATCACCGTGTTCGCCGACGTTTCGAACGGCAGGCGGATCGCGACGCCGAAGCTCGCCCCGCGCCCCGGGCCTTCATGCCCCGCCTTCATGATGCCGTCGCCCGCGCCGGTGATGACCATCCAGCCGCGCTGCGCCATGAGCCTGCCGAACTCGCGGGCGGCGGTGTAGTCCGGATGGTCCTCGGGCGTGCGTGCGCTCCCGAAGATCGTGACCTTGTGCGGCTCGGGATACGCGCCGAACACGCGATACGCGTAGCGCAGTTCCTTGACTGCCGCGGCGATCAGCTTCAGCTCGCCCGTGTCACGCCCGTCGGGAATCAGCTTGAGCCCGGCGACGATCAGCTCGCGCACCAAACGCCCGTCGTAGTTCGCCGCGTCGCCCCCGACCTCGTCGATCAGCGCGTTGATGCGCGACACGATCTCGGGATCGTCCACGCGACGCTGCGGCCCCGCCTCGGGCGGTGCGGCGGAGTCATCGATGACGCCCGTCTCGCTGGGCGGATTGAGCTCGACGCGATTGTGCGGATTCGTCACGCGGGTCCTCCTCGGAGAGGGGGATCATTGGCCGCTGGCGGAAGCGACGCCCGGGGTGCTCGCTCGCGACGCGGCACGCCGGGCCCGCTCGCGATTCTCACGCGAAAGCTCCGCGATCCGGCGCATCTCCGCGTCCTCTGGCTCCGGACGCCCCAGCATCGCCCCGAGCAGCCCCCGCGTCCCCTCCAGCGACACCGCCTCGACCCGCGGATCGCCCGGTGTGCCCCGCACGCGGAGCGTGAGCAGCTCGTCGCGCACCGCCTCAAACACGCGGCTCAATACCGGAACGCCGCTGGTCGCGCGCGAGGTCAGGTGCAGGTTGAGCTGCATCGTGGGCCAGTCCATCGTGCCGTAGCCGTACACCTCCACGTCCTGCGCGAACGCGGAGAGCTCCTCGAAGCTGATGTCGTTCCCGACGATGAACATGCTCGCGCGCGCAAGATCGAGCTCGGCTCCGCTCGGGAGCTGCAGATTGCCCACCTGCATGAGCGGGACGAGCAGCGGCACGCGCACCACCGGCCCGCCGCTGATCTGCACCATGCCCCGCCCACGCCGCGTTTCGGGCTGCGCAACCAAACCTTCGAGCACGAGATCAACATCGAGCAATCCACGCCCGACGTCCATTGGGCTGGTGCGCTCGGCATCTGTCTCGCTCGTTCGTGATTCACTGTTATTCGCAGGCGTTTGCGCACCAGGCCGCTCGCTCGCCGCGTCGCGCAAGTCCTGAGCGAGCGGCGCAAACCGCACGCCCGCCGCCCGGAGCGATGCCTTGTACGATCGCGCGATCGGCGCTCCATCCGGTCCCGGCTCCGAGCGCAGGCTCGCGTCGCCGGCGATCCGCCCGCCATAGCAGTCCGCGGCGATCAATGGCACGAGCCAGGTCTCTCCCGAGTCGGTCGTCGTGACCCGCGCACGAACGTTCCGCAGCGCGATGCCCGCGCCGCGCGCGGACTCGAGCGCCACGCCGACCATCGCACTGAGCGGCTGGCCGATCGCGTCGCGGCGTGCCTCGAAGCGGACGCGCCCCGCGCATTCCTCCATGCCCGCACCCACCACGAGCGACGCATTCGTGAGGCGCAGCGTGCCCGCGAACGTCACGGAGCGCAGCACGCCATCGGGCGCGTACTCCACCGTCGCTCGCGTGGATTCGAGGGCGAAATCCCCCCGAGGATCGAACGAAACCGCGTTCATGCCATCACGCACGGGCTCGGGGACCATCGCAAGCAGGTCGTCACTGAACCGATCCGCGCGCATCGCGAGCGAGACGTCATAACTGGTCGAGCCGTCCTCGCGTGCGGACCACGAACCATCGGCGGTGAAATCGAAGCCCTCGCCCTTCCCCGTGAGTCCGGTGATGGGCCCCGCGCTCTCGCCGATGCCGATCGAGCCCGACATCTCACGCAGGGCGATACGTTCTCCCGCGTGGTTGAAGTCGATCTCGTGCGGCATGAGCTCGCCACGCACGCGGATCGCGAGCCCCGGATCCGCGGGAACACTCGCGTCCAGAGGGGGCGGCGCGTCCGGCTCAGGTCCTGCCGCGCGTGGAGTGCTCGTCAACCGAACAAGTAGATCGAACATCCCTTCGGGCGCACGCTCGTCGTACGCAGCGCGGATGCGCTCGCCAAGGCTCTCACGCGCGACAGACGCCACGAGCGGTGACTCGAACCGAGCGTCCTTTACGCGCAGGTCCAACCGCGACGCCGCGAGCGACGGATCACGCGTCAGCGCTGCTTCGGTGAGCGCGAGATCACCCTCTCCTTCGATCGCCGCGGGCGTGGCGCCCTCACCCACCACCTCCGCGTGCACGCCGCGCATGTGGATCGCACGCCCCGGCAGCACGTCCGCACGGATCGTGCCCGCGGTCTGGCCGATCGTCAGTTGGCGACCATCGAGCGTGAGCTCCAGGCCACGAGCGCCGCCCATCTCGACGACGATCGCGAGATCGGCACCCACTGGCCCCTCGATCTCCGCCCGTGCATCGATCGCGCCGCGCGGCGAATACGTTTCGCGCAGCCGCTCGATTGCCTCCGCCGCGGGCACGGAGAAGAGCCCTGCCGCGTCCTCGATCGGGAGCGCCGCGTCGATGTTCCAGCCCGACACGATCGCACGCACGCGCGTGGGCGACTCCTGCGCGGGCTCCGATATGACCGGAGCGGGCGGTTCGGACGATTCTGCCACCAGTCGCGGGGTTTCCTCTAAACGCAGCGGTGCATAGGAAAGATCCGCCTCGATCACCACGCGCGCGTCGTCCGAACCCGGCTCCGGCGTCGCGGCGAGCGAGGCATGCATCGCGCGCTCAGAAACCTGCACCACCCCCTTGAGCGCCGCGAGCACAAGATCGCGCCCCTCCTCACGCGGGCGGACCCGTGCACTCGCGCTATCCACGCCGACGCGCACATCAAACCCGAGCCCGACGTCCTCGCGTGGCCCGATCTCGGCAACACAATCGATCGAGCCCACGAGGCCCAGCCCCGTCACGATGTCACGCACCGGCGCGGCTGGCGTGCCCTCGGGCAGCGCTCGGAGCAGTAGCTGATCGATCGGCACGCCCGAAGCGTCGATGCGCACGCGCGGGATCAGCCCGCCCCTCTCGGGTGGCACGAACTCCGCCACCGCGTCGACCCGCGCCGTCCCGCCGCGCAGCCCGCGGAACCTCCCATCGCGCACGACGGCTTCGCTCTCCCCGATGTCGAGTGTCAAATCCTCCGCCTCGATCGGGAATGGGAAATGCTCGGGAACGAGGCCACAACGCGGAAAGTCCACGAGGATCGTCCGCATCCACTCCGAGCCCTCTCCTTCTTCGCGCTGCAGGTGCACCTCGATGTTCGCACGCCCGCCAAGATCGAACGCCGGACGCTCGAGCTCTCGCGCAACCTGCTCCAGACGCTCGCGCTGCTCACGCGTGCGCAACTCGGGCGATACCGCGTCGATCGTCGCCTTCTCAGCCCGCAGCGTTCTCGCCTCTTCGCGCGTCAGGAGCAGCCCCTCCTGTCGCAGGGTCGCGTACTCGCGCGCGTTGAATAGCGCATCGATGATCGCGTTCCGCCCCGGGCCGATCGCCTCGCGCAGCCGATCGTCTACCGGCACTTCCGACGCCTGCACGAGCAGATCAACGTGCGCGTTGGCGTGCGGCGGCGCGATGATGCCGCTCGCGGTGATCCGTGCGCCCGAGATCGACCGACCTGTTACGCGCTTGATCTCGATCTTGTCGTTGTCGAACTCAACGATCCCCGAAAGGTCCTCGAACGGATACGGGAAATAGTGGAACGCGGCCCGCCCCTGGCTGAACTGGATCCATCCCGCGATGCGCACCTCGCCCGCCCCGCCCTCCGGCGTCGGCACGCGCGAGACCTCCACCCGTGAACTCACCAGCCCCGTCGGATTCGAGAACGACTGCAGGCGGAACTTCACGATCTCCGGCGCGAACGGCAGCAGCCCAGGCCGTTCCTCAAGCCGGAAATTCTCCGTCATCAGCACGCAGTGGAACGGCGCATCCGCGGTCAGCCCGTCGTAGCGCAGATCGACGGTGTAAGGCAGGTCCTCGAGCACACCGGTGAGCTTCGCGTCCACGCCGCCCTTGCGGAACGCGATGCGCCCCGTGACCTCGCTCATCCGCATGCCGCGTGTGCGCGGGTCGAAACTCACGTCACCCCGCTCGTCGAAGGGCAGCGTGACGCCCACGCCATCGAGTTCCAGCTCCGCCGACACGCCGGTCGTGAACGAGTATGTGAACGTCGATCGGCGCACGTGCCCGCCCAGGTCAAACCGCTGCATGAGTGAGCGAACGGGCGAGGGAACGCTCGCGGCGGGCCAATCCGCGAGCGACACCTCGTCGAGCGTCATGACCATTCCCGCGTCGCTGATCCATCCGCCGATGTCGATCGGCGCGCTCCCCGGCGCACCGAGCCCGGAGCGCACCTCGACGAGACGCATGAGGTATCCGTTGCGGGCCGCGTCGGGCACCAGTTCGCCCGTGACGTGCATCTGCCGCAGCGGCGTGTACCGCGTCGCGTCATGCTCGCCCAGCTCGATCGTGCCGTCGCGCGCATACACCTGCGGCAGCTCGGAACTGGGACGACCTCCTGTAGCGCCTGTAAAGAGGTTCTCGATCGACACCTCGCCGGACGAAACATCCTGGCTGACGCGGACGACCGGGCGGTTCAGCGACACACGCTCGACGCGCAGCCCGCCGCCAAGGATGAGGTGCACCCAGTCGATGTCCGCACGGAGCACGTCCACATGCGCGACCTCACCCGCGTCGCCGGGCACGCCGGGCACCCACACCGACACGTCGTGGATGACCATCGTGCCGTTCGGATCGAGCACGACCCGCGATGCGCGAACATCGAGCCCCGTCGCGCTGACGAGGCGCGGCATGACAATCCAGTGCATCACGCGGGTCCGCGTCACGATCGTCAGCGCGAGCAGCACGAACAGGGCGAGGAACGTCCAGAACCGGCGCCGGAGCCACCAGCGCTTCGCAAGCCTGCGCGCCCGCCGCGCGCGGCGCGACGATTCGGGCTCATGCGGCGTAGGCGGTTCGGGATGGGACGGCGGAACTTCGGGCACATACCCCCCACAACGGGTTCGATCGCGTGAGTCTACACGCGTCGTGCCGAGCATCAGGCCAAGGCCGACTGCATCACGGTGTGCCTCGTGTGGTGGACCCGGGTGGACACAGATATGCTCGCCCCATGCCCAAGGTTCGCAAGGTGTTCGTGTGCACGTCCTGCGGCGGGGCGCAGCCCAAGTGGTCGGGCAAGTGCCCGGACTGCGGCGCGTGGGACACGCTCGAGCAGGAGACGCTCGACGCCTCGGCGAAGATCGACCCGCAGCGCGGGCTCGTCGCCGCGTGGAGCGAGATCGAGTCGCGCGCCCTCGAGGCCAGCGCGGGCAAAATTGACGTCGCGTCCGCGGGAGAATCCGAGGAAGGGCCCGGGCCAGCAGACGTCCCGCCGCGCGGGCCGGAGTTCCGCGGCGCCCGCTCGATCGCGGAGATGGGCGCGGACGCCGAGGCCACGGCCACGCGCCTCTCCACCGGCATCGCCGAGTTCGATCGCGTGCTGGGCGCTTCGTCGCGCGAGGGCGACGCGGGCGCCGGATCACACGGGCTCGTGCCGGGCAGCGCCGTGCTCGTGGGAGGCGAGCCCGGCATCGGCAAGAGCACGCTGCTGCTCCAGGCCGCCGCGGGGCTGGCGCGGATGGGCACGCGCGTGCTCTACGTCTCCAGCGAGGAGAGCGCGCCGCAGGTGCGCTCGCGGGCGGTGCGACTGGGCGCAACGAACGAGGCCAACCTCTTCGTGCTCGCCGATACGAACCTCGCGCGGATCGTCGAGCAGGCGCGCCGCGTCGTGCCCGCCGTGATGGTCATCGACTCGATCCAGATGGTCTACCGCGCCGACCTGCCCGCGTCCCCCGGCTCGCCCGCGCAGTTGCGAAGGTGCTGCGCCGAGCTCGTCTACCTCGCCAAGGCCAGCGGCATCGCGGTCGTCATGGTCGGGCACGTCACGAAGGACGGCCGCCTCGCGGGCCCGCGCCTGATCGAGCACCTCGTCGATGCCGTGCTCGCGTTCGAGGGCGATCGCCACCACGCACACCGCATCGTCCGCGCGCTCAAGAACCGCTACGGAACAACCCTGGAGATCGGCCTGTTCGAGATGGGCGAGCGCGGGTTGAGCGAGGTCGGCGAGAACGCGGCACTTGGAACGCTTGGCATGTTCGGGGGCGAGGGCGGCGCGCAAGGACGCACGGGCTCGGTCGTGTGCCCCGTCATGACCGGCACGCGGTGCGTGATGGTCGAGCTGCAGGCGCTCACCGCGACCGGCTTCCTCGGCGCGGTGAAACGCAAGGCCAGCGGGATCGACGCGAACCGACTCGCGATGCTCATCGCGGTGCTCGAGCAGCACGCCGAGCTGCGCCTCGCCGATCGCGACGTGTTCGCGTCGAGCGTGGGCGGCATCCGCGTCACCGAACCCGCGAGCGACCTGGCCCTCCTGCTCGCGATCGCCGGGGCGCACTTCAAACGCTCGATCGAGCCGCGCACGTGCGCCCTGGGAGAGGTCGGCCTCGGCGGCGAGGTGCGGGGCGTGGCACATCTTGAGGCACGCCTGCGCGAGGCCGCGCGTCTCGGCTTCACCCGCGCGATCGTGCCGAAGTCGCAGGCCGCGGGAAAGAACGCCGTGCGCATCGCCGGACTCGCGCTCGACGGCGTGTCCACGATCAACGAGGCGATCGAGCGGTTGTGCTAGCGCAAGCGCCTCGCGGGTCTTCGATCATCGAACGACCAACACCCCCACGATGATCAGCACGACCGCGAGCCATAAAGACCATATCAGCACGCGGCGAACCGAGAACTCGCGGCCCGACGATCGCCCCGGCCCCGACACGGGCGGCATGTCCACCATCGCCGCGCCGCCGCACTCCGGGCAGTGCGCAACACCGCCGACCGCTTCCAGCCCGTCCATGTGATACCCACACGCGCCGCACACGGCGCCGCGCAATCGCACAACGCGCGGCGGCGCGCTCATCACGCCCGCCCCGCGAGCCACTCAGGCAGCGGCGCGGGACGCCCGTCGCGCCCGATGCACGCGATGGTACTCGCCCCGGTGAAGAGCAGGTCCTCGCCGGTGTCCTGCATGAGCGCGATGTCCTCGGCAGTCAGTGCGTGTGGCTGGCCGCCACCTCGCTCGCTCACGCGCAGCTCGTACGCGTGCTCGATCTTCACGCGTGTCGCCCGCGTCACCCGCGTCGTCAGCGACAGCACGTCGTCGTACCGCGCGGGACGCCGATACTTCAGCTCCATCTGCGTCACCACCAGCAGCACCCCCGCGGCTTCCAGCTGCGCGTACGTCACGCCGACCTGGCGCAGGAGCTCTGTCCGCCCCATCTCCAGCCAGGGTAGGTACGCGCTGTGGTGCGCAAAGCCCATCGCGTCGCACTCGACGTACCGCACGCGGATCGGCATGACGCCGTGCCATTCCGAGGGTGCCGGAACGCGCGTCGTGGGGAGCGGCGTAACGCGAGGCGTGGGCATGACAAAGGATATGGCCACGAGAGAACGCCGAGCATCATGTACTGTCGGCAACGCCTCCTATGCGACGGAGATCGATGAGCATCTTCACCCCGTTGTAGATGAACCACACGCCGCTGATGCAGAAGACCCCCGCGACAATCGCAACGAACAGCAGCCCGGATCCGCGGTGCTCACTGATGAGCAACGACCGCGACGGATCCTCCGGATCGACGTACGCCCGCAGCGAATCCCTCAACTCCTCGATCGCTGCCTCGGCCTCTTGCCGCCCGTCGAAGCTGCCATAGTGCTCATCGCGCCCGTTGAACGTCCGATCACTCCACGCGTACGTGTACGAGATCTCAAGCCATTGCGAGTCCTCGTCGTACACGAGCTCCGCCCCGGTCATGGTCGCGGGGACCTCGGTCCAGGTCGTCCTTGCCTCGCGCAGCAGCGAAGAGCGTGAGTACGCCCAGTTTCCCGCGTACACCCCGACGCCAACGCCCATCAACCCCATCAGGATCACCGTGAGCGCCTGGCCGCGCGGGCCCATCTGCGGCTCTTTTTCCTCGTCATCGCCCCAGCCGAAGATCGACATTCGCATTCCTCCCGATCGCTCAGCAGCCCTGCGCGTAGAGGTTCAGGAACGCGAGGAAGTCCGACGAATCGAAGCCGCCGTCGCCTTCGGGCGGCGCGAGGTCCGCCGCGGGATCCTGCATCGAGAAATCGTTGAGGTACGCGAGGAAGTCGCTCGAGTTCGGCTGCCCGCCCGAGCCGTCCCAGTCCGCGGCGCACGGCGCATCGAGCGCCTCCAGGCGGACATCGTCGAAGTCCACCTCGATGCCGGGCTGCGGGCTCGTCGGGTCGTCCTCGTTCAGATTGATCAGGCGGATCTCGAGCCCGGCCCCCACCTGCGCGTGATCCGCCGGAATGTTCACCTCGACCACGCTCTCGCGGAACTCGCCCTCGGGGATCATGCCGAACAGCGTGTTGCGGTCCTCGCCGATCACCACGCCGCCCGCGACGAGCTGCACGGCGTATCCCGGGAAGCCATCAAGATTGAAGAAATCGCCGTTCGAGCACGGCGGCACCGGACTCGCGCCCGACGCGATGTTCCCCACGCCGACCGACAGGCGATACACCCGCCCGCCTTCAAGCTGAACACCCAACTGTTGCGTGAGGCCGAGCTCGCCCTGCCCGACGCTGCCCGAGAAAAACAAGAGCGCGACCTGCTCGCCATCGGGCACCTGCCCCGCGAGGAAGTACGGCGACGGGCCGGGATCGAGCACGCCGAAGAAGTTGCCCTGCGACACGATGCCGAACGGGTCGTAGAGCGACCAGCCACTCGGTGGGCCGAAGGCGTCGAAGCAGCCCGAATCGACCGCGTTGGCCTCGAAGCTGTGGTTCACCACGCTTATCGGCTGCGCGAGGGCGGCCCGGGCGACGGACGCGAGGACGATGATCGGCAGTGCGCGCATGCCGAGTTGTAACCGAACACGCCCGTCGCGCCAAGACATCTGGTGCGTCTTCATTCAACATTGATCCCTATCAGTCGCGGGGCGCAGGAGGGAAGCACGTCGCACACGCTCGAAATCCACAGAGAACCGCTCGCTCGCGCCCGCGGCTTGTCATGCCTTGATGCCCTGATGCTTCGCTGCCCAGCGCCTTCTAATCCAGATACGCCCGCAGCACGTAGTCCCGGATCATCCGCTGCGTCGTAAAGTAGCTGCCGTTGAGCGCGATCGAGCTGCGCATGATCGACGCCCACCGCTCCGGGTCGTTGCGGAACGTCGGCAGGATGTCCCGCTCGAGCTTCGTGTACAGGCTGTCCGCGTGCGCGCGGGTGAGCGCTTCATCATCCGCCGCACGCTCGCTGCCCGAACTCCCCGGCGCCTCGCCGACCGCCCAGCCCGTGACGCCCTCGACCCATCCCTCGAGCCACCAGCCGTCGAGCGTCGAGAGCGACGCGACGCCGTTGATCGCCGCCTTCATGCCGCTCGTGCCGCTCGCCTCCATGGGCGGAACGGGCGTGTTGAGCCAGATGTCGCTGCCCGCGACGATCTTCGCGGCGAGCGCCATGTCGTAGTTGGGTAGGAGCGCGACGCGAACGTCGCCGCCCGAAGCGCCCTTGTCCGTCGCGAGCGCGCGCCCGATCTCGAACACGTGCTGCAGGATCTCCTTGCCGCGCCCGTCGTGCGGATGCGCCTTGCCCGCGAACACGATCTGGATGGGCCCGTGCTGCTTCGCCATCGCGCGCAGTCGGATCAGATCGCTGAACACGAGCTCGGGCCGCTTGTACGCCGTCGACCGCCGCGCGAACCCGATCGTGAACGCGTCCTCTCGCAGTTGCGCCCCGCCCCCCACCACGGAGTGCTTGTTCGCGTGCTCGATCAGGTCCTTCTTGCACGCCGCGTGCGCGCGCATGATCCGCTCCGTCGCCAGCCCCAGCGCCTTGCGCAGGTCGTTCGGGCTCGTGCGCCACGAGGGGATCATCTCGTCGAACAGCTCGCGCATCTTCGGATGCACCCACGTCAGATGGTGCACGCCGTTGGTCACGCTGTCGATCGCGTAGCCCGGGAACATCGCACGCGACACCTCGCCGTGCTTGCGGGCGACGCCGTTCGCGTAGCGGCTGAGGTTCAGCGCCATGCGTGTCGTGTTGAGCACGCCGGGGTGCGCCGCGTCGCTGATCAGGTCGACCCGATCGAACAGCGGGTGCTCGCCGATGATCTGCTTGACGAGCCGGACATCAAACCGATCGTGCCCCGCCTCGACCGGCGTGTGCGTCGTGAACACGCACTGACGCTTCACGTACTCGACCGCCGCGGGCGTGATCTCGAACGTGCGGTGCCGCGCGAGGAACTCGCTCATGAGCTCCACCGTCAGGAAGCACCCGTGCCCCTCGTTCATATGGAACACGCTGCAATCGTGCGTCACCGCGCGCAGCATCCGCCGCCCCGCGATGCCCAGCACCGCCTCCTGCTTGATGCGCAGGTCGTGCCCGCCCGCGTAGAGGCTGTGCGTGATCTCGCGATCGCGCGGGTCGTTCTCGGGAAGGTCCGTGTCAAGGAAGTACACCGGCACCGCGTGCCCCCGCACGCCCGTCACCATCAGGCGATACGCCCGCACCCAGACCGTCCGCCCCTCGATGGGCACGAACGACCGCTGCGGCATCTCGTCGAGATAGTCCTCGGGCTTCCACGCGACGGGCGACTCCTGTTGCATCCCCCACTCGTCGATCGACTGCTTGAAGTAGCCCTTGCGATAGAGCAGCGTCACCGCCGCGTACGGCAGCCCCACGTCCGCCGCCGCGCGGATGGTGTCGCCCGCGAGCACGCCCAGCCCGCCCGAGTAGGTCGGGATCGACGCGTCGAGCCCGATCTCCAGCGAGAGGTAGGCGATCGTGTGGTTCGGGTTCGGCATGAACGGGCTCCGGGCGGGTCAGGAACAGATCAACGGGGGTCCGAGGACGGCCCTCCGCGAGGGGCGCGCCGCATCTTCTATCGGCGTTCGCCAAACCGCGGGTGGGCGACACCACACCCGCGAGCGACCCGCCCGACCCGCTACCTCCCCTGTGCGCGGGACTTGCGCGTCCGAACGGCGCCCATTCCGGCAGAGCCGCATCCTGTGCTGGATCGCCGGAATCGGGCGGCCTACACTCGCTCCGCATTGAGACTCAGTCTCAATTGCGTCGATACACACCCCGCCGCGGGCCGCACGTCCGTGGCACAGCAGAGGAGAGAGCACATGTCGTTCCGTACCGCCATCGTCCTGACCATCGCGAGCACCGCCGGGGTCGCCCTCGCACAGAACGGCTTCGTCGAGTCCTTCGACGCCGACGCCGCCAACTGGCGCAACAGCAACGCCTCCGCCGTGCTCGACTGGTTCTCGTCGGGCGCCCTCGACGGCAGCGCCTACGCCTCGTCCGCGTTCAATCTCGTCAACACCTCCGTTGGCGGCTTCCCCCCCACCGTGATCCGCGGCGAGGTCGGCAACGGCGCGTCGGGCGGCGCGTTCGCGGGCGACTGGATCGCTTCGGGCGTGACGAGCATCTCCTTCGACATCCGCCACAGCCTGCCCGAGCCCATCACCATCACGGGCCGCTTCGCGACGCCCGGGAACAACCCCGGCGCCTCGACGGTCACCGCCGCGCCCGTCGCGTCGAACACCTGGACCACGGTGACGTGGGACCTCACCCCGGGCAGCACCGACATCATCAGCTTCGGCAGCGGCACCTACGAGACCGTGTTCAGCAACATCGGTCGCATCCAGCTCGGCTTCAACGTGCCCGCGAGCCTCGCCGGTCAGGACCTCGTGGCGCGCTTCGACATCGACAACGTCCGCCTCGTCCCCGCGCCGGGAAGCCTCGCGCTCCTGGGCCTGGGCGGGCTGGCGGCCACGCGCCGTCGTCGCTGAATACTCCGGCCCGTGTGGGCATTGCAGAAGCACCTGCTCACACGAAACGCACCTTAGAGCTCGATTCTCTTACACCCCCGCCTGCCGGGGGTGTTTCGTGCGCACGACCGTTGAAGCAGACCAACCCCGGGCCCAAGGTTGGCCGTCTTCGAACCACAGAGAGCCCCTTCTCAACGCGCATGATCATCCCATCGCCGTGATGCCGACCATCCACGGCACGACCGCAAGCACCACGGACCACCCGTACGCGAGCACTCTAGTCCGCGCGTGCATCACTGCGGATCGCGGCGCCAGGCGCTTGGCACATCGATAGGTCGCCAGCGAAATGACGCCGACGGCGAGCCCCACGATGGTCCATCTCCATGACCACAACGAGTGTGCGGGGCCTCGCATCGCAAGGAACGCCATGAAGGTCGCCGGGATGGAACTCGCAATAGCCGCAAAGAGCACGCCCATCATGATCGCCCATCCGATCGTCGGTTCGCCTGCCCCGTTCATGTATGCCCCGTCCCCCCGCTGCTCCTTCCCGCACTCCGGACATCGCACCAATCCGTCACGCGTGGCGAGGCCGTCGAGCAGATACCCGCACGGGCACGCGGGTGCGCGCGTCGCCGGCTCCGAGATCGGCAGCATCCAGTCCTGCGGCGGCGGGATGGTCGGCTCACTCATACGCGAAGCCTACTACCCGGCGCAGTCCGCTCCAAGGGATAGAACCCCCGAGCGAGCGTGATCCTCTGGTCATTCGTCGATGGATCGCGTTCCCTGGGCAATTCACGCCCCATGTCGCGCAGATGCACGATCGCGAAATACCAGTACTAGGTGAGGTGCACACCCGCTCAGCCACCCACAGAGTGCACCCCAGTAGAACACAAAGCCGTATGGAACAAGGGTGGCGGTGAGCACCATCATCAAGAAGATCACTCTTACGTGCTGTGGCTTCTTGAGCGAGCGGAGCAGCAGACGGGTTCGGGGTCGACGACGCATCAATGCGGCATAGAGCGGCCGCGGGGCGCCGAGGATCATCCCGGCCGCGAAGCCACCCAGCGCAACCTGTGGCTGCGCCAAATATGCCCGCTGGAAAGTCACAACTGCACCCAAGACCATCAACGCAAGAAAGAGCGCTACCACTGGTCGCGGCACGCCTCCCCACATGTCGGGGCGACGATCGCACCCGTCTTCCCCCTGCTCCTTCCCGCACTCCGGGCAGCGCACCAGGCCGCCTTTCTCAACGAGCCCCCCAAGCAAGTAGCCGCACGCGCACCGCGGCGGTCCGGGCTCCCTCACCGCCTCCGGCGCGACCGACAGCCCCGCCAATCCCGGGTCCTCCTCCGAGATCGGCAGCATCCAGTCCTGCGGCGGTGGCACGGGCTCGTCGGGCACGCCACAAGACTATGGGAGTCTCCGGGCGATCGTGGAGCGCCGAGGCCGTGCGCACCGCGGCGGTCCACCCGCCATGGGTTGCCGGTCGCCACAAAGGACTTCTCCAGAACCGCACCATGTGTTACCGTGGCGTGGCACGGGGTGATGCCCCGTGCTGAATGTTCGCCGGGCCGGAAGGCCCGCAAGAGGACTGGGGAGAGCGAATGAAGACAATGATCGCCGCGCTCGCGGCCTGCGCCACCACCTGCATCGCCAAGGCCGACGTGGTCGCGTACTGGGCGTTCCCCGAGGCCGCGCAGACGCCCAATTACGACATCGCCTGGCCCATCGCCGCGAGCCTCGGCTCGGGCTCGCTCGACGCCGACGCGCCAAAGTATGACGGCTCGCCCACGCCCTCGGTTCTGCAGCAGGGCTCGATGCAGTTCTTCGCCGGGTCCACCGTCAACGCGCAGCCCGGCTTCGACGCGGGCCAGGGACTCTCGACGCGCAGCGACACCCAGAACCGCGCGCAGGGCAAGGGCGTCATCCTCACGCTCGACACCACGAACTACGCCGACCTCGTGCTGTCCTTCGCGGAGCGGTACAGCTCGACCGGCCCAATCGACGTGCGCATCGACTACTCGACCGACGGCGTGACGTTCTTCTCATGGCTGAGCTACGCGACCACGCGCGACGGCGCGTTCGGCGCTGCGCCGCGCGTGATCAACCTGTCCGCGATCGACGACATCGAGGGGCTCGGCTGGGTGCAGATCAAGATCGGCTTTTTTCATTTCACCCCAGGCGGCAACGGCGCCGCCCGGCTCGACAACATCACGATCGAGGGCACGTTCGTCCCCGCGCCAGGCAGCCTCGCGCTGCTGGGCCTGGGCGGGCTGGCCTCGCTCCGTCCGGCCCGCCGCCGTCGCGCTCGATGATCGGAGCGAGGAAGGGAGTTCGTATGGCACTCCGTTCGTTGGCTGTTGGCTACGCGGCTGTTTCGTTGCTCGCGCTCGCGCCTGCCCGCGCTCAATGGACTGTCACCAGCCTCCATCCCTCCGGCTCGCCGACGATCGGCGGCACCTCTTCGTTCACGTTCGGATCCTCCGGTCCGCAGCAGGCCGGGTACACGTGGCTCGGCGAGTTGGTCAACCCCCGCGCATGTCTATGGAACAGCACCGCGGGCTCGTGGGCCGATCTCAATCCGATCGAGGCGGAGTGGTCGCGGGCGTGGGCCACGTCGGGACTCACGCAGGTTGGAGAGGCGTACTTTGGTCCGGAAGAAGGCAACCGCGCGATCATCTGGGCAGGGTCCGCGGTGTCATGGGTCGACCTCAATCCGTCCGGTGCGGATGGCTCCGTCGCGTATGGTGTGTCAGGAACGAACCAGGTCGGCTATGCGGACTTCGGCGAGTCACGACGCGCGGCGCTCTGGACGGGCACGGCGTCATCGTGGATCGACCTCACGCCGCCGAACGCAGAATCCGCGGTGGCGTATGCAACTTCCGGCGCACAACAAGTCGGGGAAGTTGTCATCGGCGGCGTGAGTCACGCCGCCCTGTGGTCCGGCGACGCGGCGACATGGATCGACCTTCATCCGGCAGCACCGGGGAACTCGGTCGCGACCGACACATCCGGCACGCACCAGGTCGGATACATCGGGGCCCACGCCGCGCTGTGGTCCGGCAGCGCGGCGTCATGGGTGGATCTTCATCCGTCGGGGGCGATCACGTCCGAGGCCTGGGACGTGTTCGGCGATTACCAGGTCGGAAATGTGAACATTGATGGCGCCGTCCGCGCGAGCCTGTGGACCGGGGCTGCGGGCTCGTGGGAAGACCTCTCGCTCGCCCTCACCGGGTCGTGGCCGTTCTCGTACGCGTACGGCGTCTGGAGCGATGGTGTGCGCGTGCTCGTCGCCGGGTATGGCTTCAACAGCGTCGCGGGGCGGTGGGAGGCACTGCTCTGGGAGCGGCCCGTGCAGGCCGGGCCGTGCCCCGCGGACTGGGACGGATCGGGCGGTCAACCGAACAGCAGCGACTTTCTCGCGTACCTGAACGATTTCGCCGCGCAGGCCCCAGCAGCCGATCTCTCCCCGCCGGAGGGCGACGCCGCGTGGAACTCATCCGACTTTCTCGCCTACCTGAACCTGTACGCGCAGGGCTGCTGAGCTCGCCACGACCCACCAACCCGTTCGGCATCAAGCGCCTGCGGGCCCGTTCGCGCGGCTCTGCCATCCTCCGACGTCGCGCCCACGCGCTCAATGCCGCGCCGGGCGTCGCGAGAATCGTCGGCACCATCAAAACCGCGAACATGTACGCCCAGTCGCGGCGGAGCGGGGCGTCGCTGCCATCCGCCCGCTGCTCCTTCCCACACTCCGGGCAGCGCACCAACCCGCCCTTTTCAACGAGCCCCCCAAGCAAGTAGCCACACGCGCACCGCGGTGGACCGGATTCCTTCGCCGGCTCCGGCGCGATCGACAACCCCGCCAGCCCGGGATCACCCTCCGAGATCGGCAGCATCCAGTCCTGTGGCGGCGGAATGGTCGGTTCGTCGGACACGCCGGAAGACTATCGCCCCGCTCCGGAGGGCCTCAACCCGCCAGCCCCGCGCGTGCACCTGCCTCGCTCATGCGGTGGGTGGTCGCGCCGAAGCCGATGGATCCGAGGGGCTCGCGGTCACATGCCGATCCCCGCAGATCATCACAGATGCCACGCCCAATGCCACGATCGTCGGCACGAGCAGAACAACGACCATGGAATACCAACCCAACGCCGCGAAAACAAAGTACGGCGCGAGCGCCATGATGAGCACTACAACCCACAACGACTTGCTCGGCACGCCCGGGCGGCGTCGGGTCACTCGCCTCCGAACCTCCAGGTAGATCGGGAGCATGGGGTACAGCGCGGCGAAACACACGAACGTGATCATCATCGGACCCACGCCATGGTACTTCGTGGGGCCGGTATACAGCATCACGATCAATACCAACCCGTAGACGATTCCGAGCGATGCAGCCACCGTCGGCGCGATGAGGATCGCCACCATGATCGCGCGCGCGACAGACTCTTCCGCCCTATTCGGGTTCGCGGCAACCGGTGGATTGGTCGGCAGTTCCGTCACGCCGACACACTACCGACGGCGACGCGTGGCAACAAGGCCGCCCATCGCCAGCGCCCCCATCGCGCCCGGCGCGGGAACGAGGCTCATGGTGCCGTTGTAGATCAGACGCTGCGATGAGCGTGGCCCGATCTGGACGTACTCGCTCGCCGCGAAGCTCACGGTGTCCTGCGTGCCATCGAGCAGGACGTTCACGATCGACGTATTGAATCCGAATCCGAGGCGCACCATCGTGAAGGCGTCACGCCGGAAGTCCCACGCGACGCCCGACGCGTCAGAGACGTTCGGGTACGAACCCGCGATCGTGATGGGGTAGTCGGGCGTAAAGACCGGATCAAAGTGCGAGAGCGTGAGGCTCCACGACGCGGGGTAGTAGTTGCTCACGCTGCGGTCCCACGTGACGGTGCCGACGAGGCGCGTCTGCGGCTCCTGGGACGCAGTGTAGAACTCCCAGGGCTGGTCGATGTACCAGGTGGTGGGCTGCGCCATCGCCGCTCCCGCCGAGGCCATCACCGCGAAGATCCCGATCATGCCGCGCTTCGACATCGCTCTCCTCCTGTGGGCCGCGAAGGCCGTGGTGCGGAGAACATGTACCGCGCGATCGCGAGATTGACCATCGCCCGCGGGCGGAATTCCTCGCTTGATGCAACATTCCATTCTCGGACGTCGGAGCGGCGACGGCGGGGCAATCTGGGCAATATTTTGCCGAGAATCGCGACGATTGCTGCCTCGGCGTCACCCGCTCTTCTTATCACCCCGCGCGAAGATGCTCGCGACGTAGTTCAAAACATCCGTCGCGCTCACGTCGTTGTACCCGAAGTTCTTGATGAGCCGCTGCTTGACCACGTCGATCTTCGCCTGCGTCTCGTCGTCTACCACGCTCGACACGAGGTTCTTGAGCTTGATCGTGTCCCGCGAGTCCTCGAAGAGCTTCAGCTCGAGCGCCTTGTACAGGCGTGCGTTGGTGTTGTACTCGAACTTTTTCCCGTCGAGCGCCAGCGCGCCGATGTAGTTCATGATCTCCTGGCGGAAGTCGTCCTTGCGCGAGTCGGGGATGTCGATCTTCTCCTCGATCGCTCGCATCAGGCGTTCGTCGGGCTCCTCGTACCGCCCGGTGTACTTGTTGAGCACCTTCTCGCGCTGGGTATAGGCCCGCACATTTTCGATGTAGTTCGTGCACAGGCGCTTGATCGCCTCCTCGTCGGCGCTGATCGCCCGCTGCACCTCGCCCTTGATGATGTCCTCGTACTCTTCCTTCACGACGCTGAGCAGCTCGCGATACCGCTTCCGCGTCTCCTCGTCCGCGATCAGCGAGTGGTGCGCGAGCCCGCTCTCAAGCTCATTGATCACCATGAACGGATTGATCGTCTTCTCCTCGATCGCCTGGCGGCTCACGAGCGCGTTCGAGATCTTGTCCTGGATGTAACGCGGCGAGATCCCGTTCATGCCCTCGCGTGTCGCCTCCTCCTTGAGCTCCTTCACGCTGTCCTCGGTGAAGCCCGGGATGCTCTTGCCGTCGTACAGCTTCAGCTTCTGCAGCAGCGACAGCCCGGCCTTCTTGGGCTCCTCGAGGCGTGTCAGCACCGCCCACATCGCCGCGACCTCGAGTGTGTGCGGTGCGATGTGCATGCTCCGGATCCGCGCGGGCGAGAAGTCCTTCTGGTAGATCTTGATTTCATCGCCCAGCCGGATGTTGTACGGCACATCAATCTTGATCGTGCGGTCGCGGAACGCCTCCATCATCTCGTTGCTCTGGAGGCGCTTGTACTCCGGTTCGTTCGTGTGCCCGAGGATGACCTCGTCGATGTACGTCTGCGCGAACTTCTTGGGCTTGATCGTGTGCTCCTGCGACGCACCGAGCAGGTCATACAGGAACGCCACGTCGAGCTTGAGCAGCTCGATGAACTCGCACACGCCGCGGTTGGCGATGTTCAGCTCGCCATCGAAGTTGAACGCGCGCGGGTCGCTGTCGCTCCCGTACTGCGCGATCTTGCGGTAATTGATGTCGCCCGTCAGCTCGGTCGAGTCCTGGTTCTTCTCGTCCTTGGGCTGGAACGTCCCGATGCCCACACGGTCCTTCTCGCTCAGAACGATGCGGCGCACCTTCACGTGCGACATCGCCTTCGTCCAGTCGCCGTCGTAGAACCGCATCAGGTCCTCAAGCACCTTGCGGCAGAACGGATCGGGCTCGCCCGTGATGCGCAGGCGTCCGCCGTGGTGGCGTGGCGCGTACACCGCGTTGAGCTTCTCCAGGATCGCACCGCGTGCCTCGCGAGGGATCAGGATCAGAGGGTCCTCGTGCATCGGGCACGGATACTCGTGGCTCTTCTTCGCCTCGCGCGGGTCGCCCTCCATGGGAGACACCTCGCACCGATCGTCGAGCATCCAGCTATACGAATACAGCGCCCCCTCCGGCGTCCTCGAGTAATTCTCCACGCCCTTCTTGAGCAGACGCGCGATCGTGCTCTTGCTCGAGCCCACCGGCCCATGCAGCAGCAGGATGCGCTTGTCCGTGCCATAACCCTCCGACGCCGAGCGCAGGAAGTCCACGAGCTGCATCAGCGCGAAGTCGAGGCCGAAGATGCCGTCCGCGCCGCCCCCCGCGACCTGGTCGAACGGATCGCTGAAGAAGTGGTACCGCACGCAGTCGCGCTTGAAGAGGCGGTACTTCTCGAACCCGTGCGAGAGGATCGCGTCGTACAGGCGCTGGTACGCGTTCCGCGCGACCTCGGGCTGCTTCTGGCAGATCGCGAGGTAGTCCCACATCGAGCCCGTCCAGTGATGGTCCTGGAAGCGCTTGCGATCGAGCCGCTCCTCGATGAGCGAGACCAGCTCGCCCGCCGCGCCGCCCATCGCGCCGCCGCCCACCACTCTGTCGAATGCTCCGCTCGACTCACGCTCGCTCATGGGGCACCCCTTCCCCCGCCCGGCCTCGCGCCCGTACGGGCGCACGCCGAAACTCGCGGGGTCAGCGGCACGGCGCCGACGCGTCATGCGCCGCCGACCGTGCCAGTCGCTTCAACCCCCTGTCAGGGGGGTCGAGCGCGTCCCGCTCCGGGGGTCCGGGGATCCGGGGATCCGGGGGCGGCTCTCCACCCTCGCCTATCGGAGATCGGTGCACGCGACGCCAGCCGATCCGCCCGGACGAACTCGCATCGAGCGCGCATGATGCCGCCTCGAACCTCTACGACGCCACACGGGCGCCGGATCGTCCGCGACGCATAACAGCCCCACAAATAGATGTTTACGAACCATGCGGGCGTACAGGACGCACTCCACCCCCGCGTTCAGGTGGCGACCGCCCGCCCCAGATGGTGGTCCACCAGCACCCCCGCCGTCGTCCGGGCCGAGCGGGCCCGATCGACCAGCCCCGTGCTCGTCCGCGTCAGGATCGCGCCCGACAGCACGATCATGAGCTGCTGCGCCAGCCCCCCAGGATCGGCACACCCCGCGGCCCGCCCCTGCTCCCGCAGCGCGTCCGAGATGTTCTGGACGTGCACCATCGCCGCCTTGTGCACGGGGTCGTTCGGCGAGGGGTACTCCGCCTGCGCCTTCAGGAACATGCAGCCCTTGAACCCCTCGTCCGCCAGCCAGTCCTCGACGATGTCGAACAACGCCAGGATCCGGGCCTGCGGGTCCTCGCCCCCACGCCGCGCCATCAGCTCCATCCACTCCCCGAACTCGATCCGGTCCCGCTCGAGCAGCACCGCCACGATCAGGGCGTCCTTGCTCTCAAAGTGGTTATAGAAGGTGGTCTTCGTCACCCCCGCGCGGGCCAGGATCGCGTCGAGCCCCACCGCGTGGTACCCGTCCTCAAAGAACAGGTCGTTGGCCGCGGTGATCAGCCTGTCGCGCGTGCCCTCTCCCATCAGCCCCTCCCGTGCACAGGTTGACTTCAAGTCAACCCAAAGTGTACTTGGAGTCAAGTGACATCCCAAGGGCGGTTCGTACGCTCGTCCTCATATGGGCCACCCGCCCGCGACGCTCGTGATCGCAGCGGGGCCCTGGAAAGGAACGAAGCATGCCTCGCGACCCCGCCCACACCGCCTCGCCGCACCACACCCCACTTTCACCATCCACCCCGGCGCGGCGTGTGCTCGTCCGCTCCGGACTGCGCGACGCGATGCACGTGCTCCGCGGAGACGCCGCCGCCCGCGTCCACCTCTTCGAGCCCACGTGGGAAGCCGTCGATCGGGCCCGCACCCTCGTCCGCCGCCTCGGGCTGAGCGAACGCATCCACGTCTGGCACGTCGTGGGTGAGGCCCTCGCCGCGCGACTGCTCGAAGCGTCCCCTGCCACATCAGCCGCCTGAACGCGCGTCGGGAGAGATCCCGCCCCGCGGCTTGCCCATCACCCACAGGCGTCGGTCGTGCCGGCGCCGAACGCCGCACGTTCCAGCGTGGAACGCGCCGGGTGGTGGCTCGCGCACCTGACAACGTCCATTCACACCAAAGGAATCACCATGACCACGCAATCCGTCCAGCACCCGCAGCGATCCTCGGGCTGCCCGCTGCACAGCTTCGCGCTCCGCCGCGACGCCTCCGGCCCCTTGCTCCCTCGTCTCGGCGCGTTCGCGTATGGGCTCGTCGCCTACGCCGCGTTTGCGGGCACGATCACCTACGCGCTCGGCTTCATCGGGAACTGGATCGCGCCCAAGTCCATCGACTCGGGCACGCCCGGCGCGCTGCTGCCCTCGCTCCTGATCAACTCGCTCCTGCTCTCGTCCTTCGTCGTGCAGCACACGATCATGGCCCGCCCGGCCTTCAAGCGCTGGTGGACCCGCATCATCCCCGCCTCCATCGAGCGCAGCACGTTCGTGCTCGCCGCGAGCGCGTGTCTGATCCTGACATTTGCTCTCTGGCAACCGCTGCCGCAGACCGTCTGGTCGTTCGAGCATCCCGCGCTCGTGTGGGGGCTCTCCGCGCTCACGATCTTCGGCTTCGGCATCGTCCTCGCCGCGTCGTTCATGGTGAGCCACTTCGACCTCTTCGGCCTCCGCCAGGTCTGGATGCGCCTCACGGGCCAGGCCTATCGCCCCGTCGGGTTCCGCCTCGTCGGGCTCTACAAGCTCGTCCGCCACCCGCTCATGCTCGGGTTCCTGATCGCGTTCTGGGCGACGCCGCACATGACCGTCGGGCACCTGTTCTTCTCGATCATGACCACGCTCTACATCGCCTTCGGTGTGTTCATGGAGGAGCGCGACCTCGTCGCCGAGCACGGCGAGAACTACCTGCGCTACCGGCGCACCACCCGGGCCGTCCTGCCGCTGCCCAAGCGCATGCCGCGCGCGGACACGCCGTCCACGGAGCCCCTGCCCACCATCGGTGGTGAAGCCGGCGCGTACTCATCGGGAGGTGCCGCGTGAGGACGGCATCACTCGTCAAGCGCTTCGGCGCGATCGGCTTCGCGTTCTTCGCGCTCAAGGGCCTTGCGTGGCTGGCGATCTTCGCCGCCGCGGGGATGGGGATGATGCGATAGCTGCACTCGAACGCACGACACCTGCGCACCCAGAGGACCACACCCGCCAAGAGGCGTGGTCCTCTTGTGAAGCCGATCGGGAACATGCCCTTATGAACTACCTACAGGTGAATCCGCCCGGACAAGGACGCGTCCTCCAGGCCTGCTGCGCTTGTTGATCGAGGTTGGCCGCCGATGCTCGATTACGTTGGGGCATTGAGCGGTGTCCGTAATTCTTCCGCCTCGCTTATCATTTTGCACCGAAGGAGGAGATCGTCGGCGGACACGGGTGGCATGCGCCAGCCCTCCTGTCGTGCGACCCGCATCACGCCGCGAACTTCATGGCCGCTCGGATCGTATTGCGCCAATGCTCGGACCAACCGATCCGAATGTTCGTTGGACACCGGATTCACGGATCGGCCGCTCAACAGAGCGTCGGTAATGTAGGTTGCTGCTACCGACACGAGTATCCACGGGATGCTCCATCGAAGCACGAATCCCACCTTGTCCATCTCATCGATCGGAGTGCGTGAATCGTGGACGATCGTCGATAGAATGTTGATGGTGATAATTCCGAGAACAATCAAGGCAAGAAGTACGAGGCCGCATCTTCGATGATGTCGTTTGATTGCGATTCGTGGTAGAGAATGGTGCGCAGACATGGCGGCAGCGCACCGAGCCATCAGGTCAAATCGGTTCTCGTCGGATGCCATTCCGCTTCGAATGTTCGCGGCACGGTCCGTGAACACGAGCATGGCCGAATCTGTGCCGAAGGCCTCCATGCCCCACGCGCGAAGGTTGGGTCGCTGGTCCAACTCAGTAATGGTCTGCTGGCTCGGATCCGCTGGCGTGCGCAACCCACATTCCAAGCAACATTCCTCCAGATCCCACTCGACGGATCGGCTTCCCATGAATCTAGCCGAGTGGTAGTAGATGCGACGAAGGCGCATCGCTCTGAGATCCCCGCACTGGAAACAGAACCCCGGCACGTATCCAAGCGACTCAACCGTGAAGTGGCCCATCGCTCACCCCTCCCCGCGAACAGATCGGCCCACCCTGATCGTCGCTGGATCGCCATATCCTCCCGTGTGACCGGCACCGCCCAGCCAGACCGCACGACCGATCTCTCCCACGGGGACCGCGGGCCCGTTCCAACGGACTCTCGCGGAGTTCTGGTCTCCCCCGCCGAGCTCCCCCCGCTGCCCGACGCCGCGATCGCCGACCCCGCCGCGGGGCATCTCGACCCCCGCGCGTGGTTCCCGCGCCCCGATCTCCCCTTCGAGATCGAGATCGGCAGCGGCAAGGGCACCTTCCTCGTCCAGCAGGCCGCCCGCGCGCCCGAGGTCAACTTCCTCGGCATCGAGTGGGCCCGCGAGTTCGCCTTCGCCAGCGCCGACCGCCTCCGCCGCTGGCGAGACCGCGCAGCCACACACACAAATGTGCGTGTGCTCGCGGGCAACGCCGTTGACTTCATTTCGTGGCGTGTGCCGGGCGCGATCGTCCGCACCATCCACCTCTACTTCTCCGACCCCTGGCCGAAGAACAAGCATCACAAGAACCGCGTCGTGCAGCACCGCTTCCTCGCACAGGCATGGCGCGTGCTCGAACCGGGCGGCGAACTCCGCGTCGTGACCGACCACGCCGAGCTCTGGGCCTGGGACATGGAGCATTTCGACGCATGGACCAGCCCGCGCGGATGGGACCTCCTGCGCGAGAATCTCCGCGCAACGGAAACGCCAACAAGCGGTCATGGGGGTGCGCCCTTCGCGCTCCTACCCTTCGACCGTCCCGAGAGCGCGGGCCCCGGCGAGCTCGTCGGCTCGAACTTCGAGCGTAAATTCCGCAAGGAAGGCCGCTCATTCCACGCCGCGACGCTGCGGAAGAATCCGCCCGCCTGATCGGTTACCTTGCCGCCACCATCTCAGCAGCACACCGCCCGCGAAGGAACCCCCATGACCATCCGCGTCCTCGCCTTCTCCGGCAGCCTCCGCAAGGAATCGCTGAACCAGCGCCTCATCTCGCACGCGGCGTCGCTCGCCAAGGCCCAGGGCGCGGAGGTCACGCTCGTGTCGCTGCGCGACTTCGACCTGCCCCTCTTCAATGAGGACATCGAGAAGTCCCCCGGCACGCCGCCCGACGTGCTCCGCCTCAAGGACCTCTTGAAGGCGCACGACGCGTTCCTCGTCGCGTGCCCCGAGTACAACTCGTCGATCACGCCCGCGCTCAAGAACGCGATCGACTGGGCCAGCCGCCCGCGCCAGGGCGAGAAGCCGCTCGAGTGCTTCTCGGGCAAGGTCGTCGGGCTGTGCGCCACATCGCCCGGCGCCCTGGGCGGCCTCCGCGGGCTCTTCCACGTCCGCGACATCTTCATGAACATCATGGCCCGCGTCGTGCCGGCAATGGTCGCTGTCTCCGGCGCGAGCATGGACGAGCACGGCACGCCCACCGACGAACGCCAGCGCGGCTTCATGGAGGGCATGGTCAAGGACGTGGTCTTCAAGACCACCGCCCTGAGGCGCTGAGCCGCGAACGTCTTGCCCGTCCATTCCTAGCATCAGGCGTGACGGGCCCCGATCCATCCCGCCCCGCGAACAACGCTCCCCCGCGCGCCGTCGTCCTGCTCTCGGGCGGGCTCGATTCGGCCGCGTGCCTCGCGATCGCGCGGAGCGAAGGCTGTGAAGTCTTCGCCCTCTCGATCGATTATGGGCAGCGCCATCGCCACGAACTCATCGCCGCGGCGAACATCGCCCGCGCACTCGGCGCGGCGGAGCACCGCGTCGTCTCGCTCGATCTCCGCGCCATTGGCGGGAGCGCGCTGACCAGCGACACGCCCGTGCCCAAGCGCGAGCACGACGCGCAACATGCTGTGCCGGGCGAATCCGCGGCGCGCCCACACGCGCCCCCCGCGACCGACATCCCTGTCACCTATGTCCCCGCGCGCAACCTGACGTTCCTCTCCCTCTGCCTGGGATACGCCGAGGTGATCGGTGCCCGCGAGCTCTGGATCGGCGTCAACGCGGTCGACTACTCGGGCTACCCCGATTGTCGCCCCGCGTTCATCGACGCCTTCGAGCGCGTCGCCAACCTCGCCACGCGCGAGGGCGTGCTCGCGAGCGAAGCCGCGCACGGCAGCACGAACTCATCATCATCCACTCCCGCCGCGCCGCACTTCCACGTGCGCACTCCGCTCATTGACCTGACCAAGGCCCAGATCATCCGCCGCGGGCATGAGCTCGGCGTTGACTTCGCGATGACCCACTCCTGCTACGACCCCGTCACCACGAGCAACGCCGACGCCCTCGCCTGCGGACACTGCGATTCCTGCATCATCCGTCGCCGCGGCTTCGAGGGCGCGGGTCTGCCCGACCCCACGCGATACGCGGACGCAAAGCCATGAGCGCGCTGTCGCTGCCCATCAGCGAGACCTTCCTCTCCATCCAGGGCGAGGGCAAGCTCACCGGCGTGCCGTCATTCTTCATCCGCACCAGCGGGTGCAACCTCCGCTGCCGATGGTGCGACACGCCCTATGCGAGCTGGAACCCCGAGGGCACGCAGCGCACGATCGACGACCTCGTCCGCGAGACGCTCGCGTCGGGCGCACGCCACACCGTCATCACCGGCGGCGAACCCATGATCTTCGAGCCGATCGCCAGCCTGTGCGCACAGCTCCAACAGCACGCGATCCATATCACGATCGAAACCGCGGGCACGGTCTTCCTGAACGCGCCCTTCGACCTCATGAGCATCAGCCCGAAGCTCTCGACATCCACGCCCCTCGAAGGCGATGAGCGAGACCCCGCCGGCACGTGGCGCGAGCGCCACGAGCAGCGCCGCACGAACATCCCCGCGCTGCAATCGCTCATCGACGCCGCACGCACGCCGGGCCGGGATCTCCAGCTCAAGTTCGTCGCCTGCGCGCCCGCCGACCTCGCCGAGATCGACGCCCTGCTCGCCCAACTCACCGCCTGGACCCCCGGCGACGTCATGCTCATGCCCGAGGGCGTCACCACCCCCGACCCCGCCGCGACGCGATGGATCGTTGATGCCTGCCTCGACCGCGGCTGGCGATACTGCCGCCGCCTGCACATCGACCTGTTCGGCAATCGCCGCGGCACGTGACCGCCAGAGCCTGCTCCGAAAACACGCGCTGACGGGAATCCCGCCCCCGAGCATCCATGCCTGATTGGCGCGCGAGAATCGCGACGGCATTCCGCACGCCGCGATCGCCCGCCCGTGTGACATTCCCGTCACGAACGGGCCCCTCCCCGCGGCGTAACAATCCTGTCATGCGCGACGCACCCTGCCGCGCACAGGAGGCCCCTTCCATGCTCCATTCCCGCAACCACGCTCGTCCGATCTCGCTCACCGCCCGCGCCGCGATCCTCGTGTTCGCCGCGGGCACGCTCATGGCTCCCCACGCCCTCGCGAACGGGCCCGCGCAGCCCACGGACAACTCGCGCCACAACCACACGATCACCAACGACCACGCTCGCCAGGCCGCCGATGACATCTCTCTTGCGTTCGAGCACGCCGCGGGCGTCATCGGCCCCAGCGTCGTGCACGTGACAACGCAGAGCGAGCGAACCGTGATCACCCGTGATGGACTCGGGCGCACCATGCCGCGCCGCCAGCAAGCCTCGGGCCTCGGCTCGGGGGTTGTCATCTCCGCGGACGGATACATCCTCACCAACAACCACGTTGTCGAGGACGCCACGCAGCTCGTCGCCGTCACCGCCGATGGTGTCGAACGCCCCGCCAGTATCATCGGCGCTGATCCCGCGACCGACGTCGCGGTCATCAAGATCGACGCCACGGGCCTCACCGCCGCCGAGTTCGCCGATTCCGACCAGCTCCGCATCGGACAGTGGATCATCGCCGCGGGCTCGCCCTTCGGCCTCAGCAACACCGTCACCGCCGGCATCATCAGCGCCAAGGGCCGCACCGGGCTGGGCGGTCGCATGGACGGCGATCGCTACGAGGACTTCCTCCAGACCGACGCCGCGATCAACCCCGGCAACTCGGGCGGTCCCATGGTCGATCTCGACGGACGCATCGTCGGCATCAACACCGCCATCTTCTCTCGCTCGGGCGGATCGAACGGCATCGGCTTCGCCATCCCCAGCAACATCGCGCACAACGTCGCGAACGCGCTCATCCAGACCGGACGTGTCAGCCGCGGATACCACGGCATCGAGATGCAGACCCACAGCCCCGATCGCGCGCGCGATCTCGGCATCGCGAGCGGCGTGCTCGTCGCGCGCGTCGCCGACGACACGCCCGCCCAGCGCGCAGGCCTGCGCACGGGCGACGTCATCCTCCGCCTCGACGATCGCCCCACGCCCGACGACACCCGCCTCCGCAACGCCATCGCCCTCCGCACGCCCGGGCAGGACGTCACGCTCGACGTCCTTCGCGACGGGCAGACTGTCTCGCTCCGTGCCAGCCTCGCCGATCTCGGCGAAGCCTCGGGACGCAGCGTCGCGCAGGAATTCGACGGCATCTACCTCGACGACCTTGGCCTGACCGTCGCCGACGCGAGCGATGCGCTGCTCCGCAAGCTCGGCTATCGCGGAGGCGTCGACGCCGCGGTCATCGTGTACGTCGATCCCGACGGGTCCGCCTCGCGTTCGGGCCTGAACGTGGGCGACCTTGTCATCGCCGCACAGGGGCGCGAGATCGATTCGGCCCTTGATTTCCAGCACGCCGCGAATCGCGCCAGCGGCAAGATGGACATCGAGATCGTCAGCCGCGGCGTCCGTTCCCGCGCCACGCTCCCCGTGCCGCACCGCTGAGGCTCGCACGTACAGAGGGCTGACGCACGAGCATTCGTGCACTCAGTGCGACGCGCTCGCGCCGCTCGGACGCCCCACGTCCTGCAATCGGCGCAGCTCGCGCTCTGCGGTGTCGTCCCACTCGTCGGGCGTCGTGCCAGTCCACAGGATCCGCGCATTCCGCTTCACGTCATCGAGGATGAGCAGGAGCGCGGGCAGCGCCACGAGCACCAGCATCGTCGCCGACACCAGCCCGAACGCGATCGTGATCCCCATCGGGATCAGGAAACGCGCCTGGAAGCTCTGCTCAAGGATCAGCGGCATGAGCCCCAGGAACGTCGTGAGCGTCGTGAGCAGGATTGCGCGCACGCGCGCACGCCCCGCCGACACGCACGCATCGAACACGCTCAGCCCGTCCCGCCGGCGCAGGTTGTAGAACTCCATGAACACGATCGCGTCGTTCACTACCACGCCCGACAACGCAACAAACCCGATCAGCGACAAGAACGTCATGTTGTACCCGAGCAGCAGGTGCCCCCACACCATCCCGATCGTCGCGAACGGTACCGTCACCAGGATCAACAACGGCTGCGTATAGCTCGAGAACAGCCACGCCAGCACGACATAGTTCAGCCCGATCGCCACCAGGAATCCCAGCGGCAGCGTCGACATCGACTCGGCGAACTCCTTCTGCCGACCACGCTCCAGAATGTCAACCGTCGGATGCGCTGCTGAGAGCTTCGCAAGCTCCGGACGCAGCGACTCCATCACCTTCTCCGGGCTCGTCACTGCCTCGTCGAGCTCGCACGTCACCGTCACCGCGCGCCTGCGGTCAAGCCGCCGGATCGTCGCATACCCCTCGCCCTCGCCGATCTCCGCCGCCTCCACCAGCGGCACCGCGCGCCCGTCCGGCGTGAACACATGCATCCGCTCGAGCGCGAGCCGGCTCCGCCGCACCTCCTCGGGCAGCATCACGCGCACGTCCACGTCCTCGCGCACGCCCGGGAACGTGTACGCCTCCAGCCCGAACACCGCGCCGCGCACCTGCTCCGCCAGCGAAGCCTCCGTGAACCCAAGCTCGCGCGCACCGGGGCGCAACGTCAGGCGAACCTCGCGCTGCCCCGCGTCCGAATCGTCCGCGACGTCGTACACGCCGTCATACTCCGACAGGCGCGCCTTCACTTCCTCAACAACACTCGCGATCACCCCGCCGCGATCGCCCACCACCGTCAGCGTGATCGGCGAGCCGCCCGGGCCACCCCCCACGCCCTCTAGCCGCACGCTCTTCACGCCCGCGATCGGCCCCACCGCATCACGAATCGCGCGGCTGATCTCGTCGCTCGTGCGGTCGCGCTGCTCGATCGGCACAAGCTCAAGAATGATCTGCCCGAGATGGCTCTGTTCGCTCGAAACACTCTCACCATTGATGTCCGAGAGCACGCCCGAGAGCGCGAACACGCTCGTCACCTCGGGCTGCGCCATCGCCGCCGCCTCGAATCGCCGCACCACTCCATCCGTCACGCCGACGGGCGTTCCGATCGGCATGCGGATCTGCCCGTCCACCGTCTCCGCGTCGTCCACCTCAAAGAACACGAACGCTGGCCGTCCCCCCGCCACCATCCCCAGGCTCACGATCAGAATCGCGAGAAAGCCCATCATCGTCAGATACCGATGCTGCATGCATGGCTTGAGCATCCGGATGTAGAACGGGATCAGCACGCCCTGGAAAAACCGCTCCCGCGCCGCGTCGAACTTTTCCTCCACACGCTCGATCCAGCGCACCTTCCCGCGATCATGCCGCACCTTCGCGCGCAGCAGGCTGTGCCCCATGTGGCTCGGCAGGATGAACACGCTCTCGATCAGCGACACCAGGAGCGCGCACGCCACCACCAGCGGCAGCACCTCAAGAAAATCGCCGATGTTCCCCTGCACCAGCCCCAGCGGCAGGAAGCTGAAGATCGTCGTCAGCACCGTGCCCACCACGGGCCAGCCCACCTCACTCGTGCCGTTGATCGCGGCCTCCAGCGGCGCCTCGCCCCCCTCGTGCCGCGTCACGATGTTCTCCGACACCACGATCGCATCGTCCACAAGGATGCCGATCACGATGATCAGCCCGAACATGCTCAGCAGGTTCAGCGAGATGCCCGCGAAGCGCATCATCACCAGCGTGCCCATCACCGACACGATCAGCCCCGCCGCGACCCAGAACGACACCCGCCAGTTGAGCAGCAGCACAAGCGTCAGGAACACGAGGATTCCGCCCCAGAACGCGTTCCGCTTCACGAGATCAAGCCGCCCCACCACGAACCGTGCGAGGTCCGTTGTCAGCAGCACGTCGCCGGGCAGCTCGCCCGCCGCGCGCCGCGTCACGCCCTTGTCATACGCCGAACGGAGATCGCCCCCGCCGAACACGCGGTCCCAGCCCGACATCACCAGCGGCTCGCCCCGCAGCCCCGCCGCGTACGCCTTGACGATCTGCGACATCCGCACGATGTCTTCGTCGCCTGTCTTGAAGATCGTCAGCGACATCGCGGGCTTGCCGTTGAGGCGCGATCGGATGTCCACGTCCGCAAACGTCTCGCGCACCGTCGCCACATCCGCAAGCCGCACGATCTGACCGCCCGGCGTCGCCTTCACCACGATCCGCCGTACGTCCTCCGCACGCTCGTCCGCCGCCATCGTGCGGATCGTCAGGTTCGTCGCGCTCCCCTTGATCGTCCCGCCCGGCACCTCACGCATCGCCGCGCGAACGCTTGACGCGATCATCGGCAGGCTCAGCCCGTGCTCGAGCATCCGTTCCGGGCGAACCTCCACCGCGATCTCCGCCACGCGCGTCCCGCCCGGCGTCACGTCGCCCATGCCAGGAATCGAACGCAGGTCCTGCCGCAGCAGTTCCAGCGCCGACTTCATCGCCCGCTCATCGTGATCGCCGTACAGCGACAAAATAATCACCGGCAGGTTCGGCTCGAACTTCACCACCGTGATCCGCTCGCTCTCCTCGGGCAGGTCCTGCAGCGCATCCACCTCGCGCTTCACGTCCGCCACCGCGGCGTCGATCTCCACACCCTCCTTGAACTCGATCACCACCGTCGCCACACCCTCGGCGCACGTCGAGTTGATCTCCTCCACGTCGTCCAGGTCCGCAACGCGATCCTCGATCTTGATCGCAAGCGACTTCTCGATCTCGTCGGGCGACGCCCCGGGATACGGCGCCGACACCAGCACCTGCGTCGGCCGGATCTCCGGAAAGAACTCCCGCCGCAGCCCGATCCCGAAGATCAGCCCGCCCGCGAGCAGCGCGAACATCACAAGGTTCGCCACCACCGGCTTCCGAACGCCGAACGCCGCGATATGCATGAGCCCCTCCGCCCCGGACTCCCCACGGGAGTCCCGCCCGCGCCGCCGACTACTCGCCCCCGACCACGCGCACGCGCGAACCATCGATCAGCCGATCCAGACCGCTCACGATCACGCGATCGCCCGCGCGAACATCGCTCCGCTCCGCGTCCAGCGCCACCCACTCCTCGCCCGCCTCACCGCCGAACGCCGACGCGTCGAGCGCGAACAGCGCCTTCGCGCGCCGATCGCGCGCCACAAAGACCGACTCGCCCAATCCGTCCTCGCCCGAAGCGCCCTCGCCCGAAGCGCCCTCGCCCACGACCAGTGCATGGTCGCGCTCCACGCTCCCGCGCGGCACGACAAGCCGCGGCGCACGCGCACGCGACGACACCCGCCCCATCACGAACATCCCCGGACGCAGCACCCCGTCGTGCTGCGCCACCTCGACGAACAGCTCACCCGTCCGCGTCGCCTCGTCCACCGTCGGGCCCACCCGCGTCACCACGCCCGGGAGCGACGTGCGCGCCCCGCCCGGAAGCTCCGCCCAGACCTCCGCGTCATCACCCACGCCCACCTCGGCAAGCGCCCGCGCGGGCACACGCAGCGGCACCTCGAACCGCGACAGCCCCACCACCTGCGCCACGGGCGTCCCCACCATCACCAAGTCGCCCGCCCGGGGCGCCACCCGCTCGACCACCCCGTCGAACGGCGCTGCGATCGTCGTGCGCTCCAGCTCCAGCGCCGCGAGACGCTCCTGCGCCTCCGCCGACGCCCGCTCGCTCTCCAGCCGCTCGCGCGACGGCCCGAGCGTCGCGAGCTGCCACTCCAGCGTGCTCACCTCGCGCTCCACGCGCCGGAGCGTCGCCAGCCGCTGCTCGACCTCCGTCTCGTTGCCCGCGCCGCGCTCGGCCGCGCTCCGCGCCCGCTCGTACTCGCGCTGCTGCACGTCCCGCTCTTCGCGCGCCAGCCGCACCTGCTCCGTGAACCGTTCTTTATCTACGTCGAGCTGATCGAGCTGCGCCCGCACCGCGCCCTGCGTCGCCTGGGCCGACTCAAGCCGACGCCGCGCGTCATCCTCTTCCAGCCGCACGATCACGTCGCCCCGCGACACCCGCGCACCGTCCTCGATGCCCTCCCCCCGCGCCACGACCCGAGCCGAGACCTGCGCCGACAGCTCCGCGCGATCCATCGCCCGCACCGTCCCATAACCCTCCCACGTCCGCGACACCGCCTCCTCGCGCGCCACGAACACCTCGACGTCCAGCGCAAGCTCGCCCAGCTCCAGCCGCTTCGCCTCGGGCTTGCTCCCCACGAGCGCCCCGGCGATCCCGACCGCAATCCCCACCACGAGCACGCCCGCCACCACGCGGACGACCAGCGACACCACTCGCAATGACTTGCCGCCCGGCATGACGCTCCCCTCCGCCGCCCGCTCGCCGCCGCCCCGGGAGCAGCGAGCGGTTGCCCGCACTGGTGAGGCTTTGAAAGTCGCCCCTCTCAAACCCCTCCGCACGCCATCCGCGTCGTTCGTGCGCGGCGTGGGACTTACCGGACGCTCCTACCGGACGCAACCGTATGCACGCGCAACGCCTGCCCCCGCACTTCGCCGTGCCCCGCTTTCCGGTTTCCCGCGTCCCGCCACGCCGATCTCGACCCACCCGCGGCACGCCGCAACAGACCAGAACGGAGACCACCCATGTCCATCCGAACCGCCTCGAACACGCCCATCCCCTCCGCGCTCCCCGCGATCGCGATCCTTGTTGCGATCGTGCTCGCCGCGGTTGCGAGCCGCCCGCGCGTCCCCGCGACCGCCGACACTCCCTCCCCCGCGTCATTCGCGCAGACCGCCCGCGACTTCGAGCACACCCTCGACTTCCTCCACGCGCGTGTCGCGCCCAGCCCCACCACCCGCGTCGCTTCCGTCGCGGCCCGCGCCGTCACGCAGGCCATCCATCTTCCCAGAGCGTGCTTCACGCGTGCCGAGTGCCATGCCGACCGCGCCGCGCACCTCCTCGCCCTGAACCTCCGACTCACGCACGCGACGCTCACCTACGCGGCCCACAACCTGATCGCCGCCGTGCGATTCCCGATCGAGCCCGAGCCCCGCGATGCCGAGCCCGCCATCGCCCTCCTGCAACTCCGCGACTGCATCCTGGGCGACCCCGCGGGCGACGCCCTCCCCGACGGCGTGCTCGACGCGGGCGATCTCTGCGCCATCCTCGCGCGCCTCGAGGCCGAGCCCCCCGCATCCCGCGCCCTCGCGATGCGCTGAACGCCCATGCCAATCGCACATTCCGCCATAAACGAACACGCGGCGCCCGAGAGCGCCGCGTGCGTCGTTTTATGGTTGGTACAACGAGAGTCGAACCCGCCGCCGCGCCCTTCGCGCGGCCGCGGCGCTCAATCCTCCGGGATCGGGTCCGTCGTCACGATCTGGCGGAACTTCTCGCGAAGCCGCTTCGTAACAGGCCCCTCGCCCGCGGAGATCTTCGTCTCCTTGGTGACCTTCCCGTCCTTGTGCTGATCGATCTGCGTCGCCGCGATGATCTCCGCCGCCGAGCCGGTCAGGAACACCTCGTCCGCCCCGAGCAGCTCCTTCAGCTCCACGGGCCGCTCCTCGACCGGAATGCCCAGCGCCGGGCACAGCTCCTCGATCACGAACTTCCGCGTGATGCCCTCGAGGATTCCCTCTTCCGGGTTCGGCGTGATCACCTTCCCGCCCTTGACCATGAAGATGTTGTCGCCCGAGCCCTCGGACACGCGCCCGTGCTCGTTGAGCATCACCACCTCAAGGCAGTCGAGATCGATCGCCTCGATCTTCGCGAGGATGTTGTTCAGATAGTTCAGGCTCTTGATCCGCGGGTCGAGCGCGTCCACGCTGATCCGCGGACGGTTCGCCACCACAAGCCGCATCCCGTCGCGGTACATCTCGGGCGGGTATAGCGCGATCTGGTCCGCAATGCACACGATCCCCGGCACCGGGCAGCGGAACGGGTGCAGGCCCAGCGTCCCGACCCCGCGCGTCACGATCAGGCGGATATAACCGTCCACCAGCTCGTTCGCCTGGATGCACCGGCGCATCACGTCCTCCATCTCCGCGCGGGAGATGTGGATCTTCAGACGAATCCGCTCGGCACACTTCCACAGGCGATCCAGGTGCTGACCGCACTTGAAGATCTTCCCGCGATACACGCGGATGCCCTCGAACACGCCGTCGCCGTACAGCAGACCGTGATCGAACACGTTCACCGCGGCCTGGCTCTTGGGCACGATCTGACCATTCACGTACACGAACGGACGATCAGCACCCTGCGCCTTGCTCGATGCGGACGACGGAGCGGTCATGGTCTGCGACATCGGTCGGCCTCCCTTCCGGCTCGAATGACGCTCGCCCGGCATCGCCGAACACGCGCCCCGGCCCGAACTTCTCGGACACTCTTCCTATCCCATCCGCGGACGATCGAGCCCAAACACTCCGATCGCCAGCCAAAGACACCCCGGACGCACCATCGTAGCGCACCCCGCCCCGACCGGTTCGCGCACGCCCCGCGCTCCAGATCCGCGGATATGCACGCAACAACACCTCGCGTCGGGGGTTCCCCGCGCTCCGCAACCCGTGCCCACGCAATCCCAGGCCACGAAACAAGCCGCGAAACCCGTTCCCCGCCGTCACGCCCGGAGCGTCGCGCCAAGCTCCCGCTCCATCCGCCCCATGATCGATCCCACCTGCGGATCGACCTCCTCGTGCCGCAGCGTCCGCGACGGATCACGGAACGAAAGCCGCAGCGTCACGCTCTTCTTCCCCTCGCCCACCTGAGCGCCGCGGAACGTCCCCACGAACGACCAGCCCTCCATCAGCGCCACCGACTCCGCCGACAGCACCCCCTCGATCCGCGACCACGCCACGCCCTCATCCACAACGAGCGACAGGTCGCGCTCGATCCCCGGAAACTGCGGCAGCTCCCGCGCCACGCCCTTGGGCGGGTACATCGCAACCAGCGCATCAAGATCCAGCTCCGCCACCACCACCGGCGTCTCCAGATCCGACGACTTCAGCAGCGCGCCGCTCACGAGCCCGAACCCGCCGATCGTCGATCGTGAACCATTCGCACCAACGAGCTCGATCCGCGCGCTCGCGCCCGACTCGTACGACGCGGACGCGTCGCCCACAACGACCTCGACACGCGCCGCCTCGCCCGCCATCGCGCGCACGACCTCGTCGATCGCGCCCCGCATGATCCGCAGCCCGCGCTGGCGATCCTCCACGCTCCGCTTCCGCCCCTCGCCCGGAACGTCCATCAGCATCGCGAGCACCCGCCGCTCCATCGACGTGCGCGTGTCGTCGTCCTTCTCCGCGAACACCGCGCTCGTCTCGTACAGCCGCACGCCACCAGGCGCACTCGTCCGCGCGTCCTGATTCGCACGTCGGCATGCCAGAAGGCTCGGAATCACGCTCGGACGCAGCGTCGGCGCACCCTTCCGGCGTTCCTCATCCACCGACACCGCACGCATCCCCGCCGCCAGGAACGGGCCCGCCTGCTGCCCCGTCACGAAGCTGAACGTGATCGCCTCGTAAAAACCCATCCCCGTCAGCACCCGCGCCATCTCGCGCATCGCGCGCTCCGAGTCCTGCGGCTTGTGCACCCGCACGCCCACACGATCGCGCACCGTGATCGCATCCAGCCCCTTCGTCCGCGCGATCTCCTCGATCAGGTCGATCTCCCGCTCCAGGTCGAGCCGGTGCGCGGGGATCGTGCACGCCAGCGCACCACCGCCGCGCACGACGCTAACGCCGTGCGCGCTCAGCAGCCGTTCCTGCTCCGCATCGTCGATGTCAACGCCGATGATCGCCCGCGCCCGCTCCGGGCGCAGCGCCACCTCGCGCGCTGCCGCCAGCTCACGTCCCTCGATCAGCACGCCCTCGCACGGGGTGCCGCCCGCGAGCTCGACGAGCATCGCCATCGCACGCGCGCTGGCGCGCTCGAGATTGTGCGCACACACGCCGCGCTCAAAGCGGTACGACGCGTCCGTGCGCACGCCGTGCCGCCGCGCCGCGCGCCGCACCGCCAGCGGGTCCCACGTCGCGACCTCGAGCACCACATCCTGTGTGCCGGCGCCAACCTCGCTCTCGCCGCCGCCGATCACGCCCGCGAGCGACGTCGCCCGCTCCGCGTCCGCGACGACCAGCTCGTCCGAACGGAGCGTCCGCTCCTTGCCGTCGAGCGTCCGCAGCTTCTCACCGTCGTGCGCCCAGCGAACGACCAGCGCCCCCCCGCGCAGCTTCGCGAGGTCGAACACATGCGCGGGGTGACCCATCTCGAAGTTCAGCCAGTTCGTCACGTCCACCACGTTGTTGATGGATCGCTGACCCACCGCCTCGAGCAGGTCCACCAGCCACTTCGGGCTCGGCCCCACCTTCACACCCCGCACCACCCGGGCCGTGAACCGCGGGCACGCCTCGGGCACGCGGTTCTCCAGCCTCAGCACATCCCCTACCCGCCCGCTTCCGGGGGTCTGCGGCACCTCCGGCGTCAGCAGCATCCGCCCGGTCGACGCCGCCACCTCCCGCGCCAGGCCCACGTGGCACAGGCAATCCCCCCTATTCGAGGTGATCTCGACGTCCATGAACCAGTCACCGCCCCGCGGCTCGCGCGATTCCAGCGGGAACCCGGCGTGCGTGAGCGCGTGCTCGGCCTCGTCGACCGTGACGGGCCGGTCCAGATACCGGTTCAGCCAGTTCAGGCTCGTGTTCATGGGGCGAGAGGATAGGGCTTCCGGGCCCTCCCCCGATGGTTGCTGATCTTCTGCCGCTCGCCCTTGTGAGGCGCCCGCCATCCCGGTACGGTGTCAGGGTTTCCCCTGATGGAGGATCACCGATGCCTACCCACTACGCGGGCCGCCCGACATTCCGCCTCTCCCTTGCGGCGGGCCTCGCGGCCTGCGCCGCCGGTGGTGCGGCCCCCGCCGCCCCGATCGAGATCGGGTTCCTCTGGCACATGCACCAGCCGGTCTATGCCCCCTACCTCACCCCGCAGGCCGCCGACCCGCTCTTCAGCTTCAGCGTGCCCGACGTGCACAACCAGCGCTTCGGCCCGTACACCGCCTGGCCCCGCGACGCCGTCCAGAAGGGCGCCGCCATGGCCCACTTCGGCGCGCAGGTCAGCTTCTCCGGATCGCTCATCGAGAACCTCAACGCGCTCGAGGCCGCCAACGTCAACGGCGGCATGTGGAACAACTGGGACGGCGCATACCGCGCCTCGCAGTCGATGCTCACCAGCCTCGGCAACCCTCGCCTCGACCTCGTCGCCTTCGGCTACCACCACCCGCTCATGCCGCTGATCGACGAGCGATCCATCCGCCTGCAACTCAAGCTGCACGAGCTCGCGACCGCGCGCACCGACGGCTTCCACGCCCCCGCGTCCCGCGGGCTCTTCCCGCCCGAGACCGCGTTCAGCACGCGCATGATCCCCGCGCTCGCCGCCGAGGGGCTCGAGTGGGTGCTCGTCGACAACATCCACTTCGACCGCGCCTGCCAGGGCTATCCGCACACCAACGCCAGCGGCATCTTCCCGCCCAACCGCGCCGATCAGATCAACCCTGATCCCGCGACCTCCGGCGGACGCTGGGCCCAGCTCAACAACCTCTGGGCGCCCTCGCGCGTCAGCGTCCCCTTCGGATACCAGCCCGCGTACGTGCAGCACGTCGACCCGGCGACCGGCGCGATCTCACGCATCATCGCCATCCCCGCCGCACGCTACGAGGGCAACGAGGACGGCCGCGGCGGCTACGGCGCCTTCCTCTACGACCAGGTCATGGACGCCTACCTCCCCGACAACACCAACCCCGCACGCCCCATGTTCGTCGTGCTGCACCACGACGGTGACAACTTCGGCGGCGGCAGCGAGGGCTACTACAACTCCAACTTCCAGAGCATGGTGAACTGGGTCTCGAACGATCCGGACTATGAAGTCTCGACCATCAGCGACTACATCGATCGCTTCCCCGTGCCGCAGAACGCGGTCATCCACGTCGAGGACGGCTCGTGGGCCGGCGCCGACTCGGGCGACCCCGAGTTCAAGAAGTGGCTCGGTGGCAACGTGTCCGCTGGCGCGACCAGCCCCGACATCAACTCGTGGGCTGTGCTCGTCGCCGCACGCAACCGCCTCGCGCACCTCGAACAGATCCAACCTGTCAACATCAACTCCACGAGCGACCTGAACAACATCCTTGCCGGCACGGGCCTCCCCGTGCACAGGGCCTGGCGATTCCTGCTCTGCTCGCAGGCGTCGGACTACTGGTACTGGGACGGCACCGAGGTCTGGGACAGCAACACCGCCCGCGGCGCGAACCAGGCCAGCACGCTCATGGACCCCGTGCTCGCATCGTCGCTCACGAACGACCTCACGCCGCCAACGATCTTCGTCCCGCAGCGCGAGCCCTACAACCCCGGCGCGCTCGAGTTCAACGCCACGCCCGAGCCCAGCGACTTCGAGGTCTGGACCCTCGCGTACGACTACTCCGGCTTCCAGAGCGTCACACTCAAGTGGCGCACCGACCTCGACGGCGTCAACCCGCTCTCCTCCATCCAGAACGAGACCTACGCGGGCGGGCCCGAGGTCACCGCGTGGAACAGCGCCGCAATGACCGGCGCGAGCGTGCCCACCCCGCCCGGCGTGCTCCAGGCGACGCACAAAGCAACGCGCTACGGCGCACGCATCGAGGGCCAGCAGGACGTGCTCATCGACTACTACGTCGAAGCGACCGACGCGAAGGGCAACGTCGCGCGATCCGACATCATGCACGTCTGGGTTGGCGCGGGTGCAACCTCGGGCGGCGAGCGCGTCACGCTCGATCCCAACCCGCCCGTCGCGGGTCAGAACGTCACGATCTCCTACGACTCCGCGGGCGGACCGCTCGCGGGCGCGGGGAGCGTCCGCCTCCACTATGGCTTCGACAACTGGGCCAGCGTCATCAGCCCCGACCCCGCAATGACATTCAGCGGCACGACGCAGCGCTGGACCATCAGCGTGCCCGTCTCGCCGATCGCCGCGCAGCTCGACATGGTCTTCAACGACGGCGCAAACACCTGGGACAACAACAACGGGCAGGACTGGCACTTCGCCGTGCAGGGCGGCGGCCCGGTTGATCAGTGGGAGATCGACGGATCGCTCGATACCGACGCGACGCTCGTCGCGCAGCGCGCCGGCGTCTCGCTCTGGGCCGGGCTCAAGGGCACGACGCTCTACCTCGCCACCAACCCGGCCTCGGGCGGGAACGACCGCTTCATCGCCCTCGCGCAAACGCCGGGCGCGATGGCGAACGCGATGTGGAGCAAGGGCGGACAGGTCGCCCAGTGGGACGCTTTCGTGGGCAACGAGGAGAGCAACGGCTGGGCTGGCTGGTTCGACCAGCAGGGCGCCGCGCAGGTCGCGCGCAACAGCGTGCTCGAAGCGACCCTCGACCTCGCGGGCGAGTTCGGCGCACTGCCCGAAGAAATCCGCGTGTGCGTGCTGTCCTACGCGACCGCCGACACCGGCGCACTCGCCGCGGCGCTGCAGGTCCCCGCGGGCAACGCCAATGGCAACGTCGAGGCGAACGAGTACCTCACGCTCCGCCTCTGCGACCTCACGAGCGAGGGCTGCTGCCCCGCCGACTGGGACGCCTCGGGCGGGCAGCCCAACTCAAGCGACTTCCTCGCCTACCTCAACGACTGGTCCGCCCACGCGCCGCGGGCCGACCTCGCCCCCCAGGGCGGCGACGGCGCATGGGACTCCTCCGACTTCCTCGCGTACCTCAACGTCTACGCGCAGGGCTGCTGAACACGGGCGAACGTCCATCGCCGCGGCGCGATACCATCGCGCCGTGCCGATCCGCCGAACATCCCGCGCACGATTCGCCTGCTCCGCATGCGCGTGCTGCGCCGCGGCCCTCGTCCTCTCCGCGTGCAGAAGCGGGCCGAAGCCCGTCACGCTCGGCGCGTTCGAGGCCCCGAGCCGCTCGCCCCGCACGCCCGTCGAGTTCCTCGACCGAGCGCCCGACGACTTCGAACTCTCCGCCACCATCTATGCGCCCGGCGCGAGCGCTGAACAGCTCGCCGCGGCGCCACGCGCCCTTCGCCCCGCGCGATACATCCTCCAGGTCGGAGGCGTGCTCCGCGCCTCCGTCGGCCCGGGCAGCACCGAAACCACCTTCCCGCCCGTCACACGCCGCATCGAGCCCGAACAGGTCCAGCAGCTCTGGCGCTTCGTGCGCGACTCGGGCCTGCTCGACCCCGACCACCCCGACAGCCTCGACCCCGCGCCCGAGTACGACGTGCTCTTCGGACGCACCGTCGCCATCCTGACCATCGCCCGCGCCGGCGAGCGCCACACCTTCGCCCTCGCCCTCGACCGCCCCGCGTTCGACAAGGGCGCGGGGCGCACGCTCGTCGATCGCCTCGCGCAGCTCGCGTGGATCCCCGAGTAATCGCCGTCACCCACAACGCGCGTCCCACTCACCTAAACTCGCGCATGGGCGGCCCCATCGTCGGCATCGACCTCGGCACCACCAACTCACTCATCGCGTTCTGCGACGAGCGCGGCCCGCGCATCCTCACAACACCCAAAACCTCCGGCCCCGACGCCGACCCCATCCTCCCCAGCGTCGTGCGATACGAACCCGACGGTTCGATCGTGATCGGGTACGCCGCGAAGGACGCGCAGCACGACTTCCCCGACCGCACCATCTCCAGCGTCAAGCGCCTCATGGGCCGCTCGCTCGACGACGTCGCCGCCGACCTCTCGTTCCTGGCGTACGGAGTCGTGCGCGGCGCGGGCGACACCGCCCGCGTGCGACTTCCGCCCTCCTGCGGCGCGCGCGTCCTCTCGCCGCAGGAAGTGTCCGCGGAAATCCTGCGTGCGCTCAAGCGTCGCGCAGAGTCAGCGCTGGGCGCGCCCGTGCATCGCGCCGTCGTCACCGTGCCCGCGTACTTCGACGACGCGCAGCGACAGGCGACGCGCGACGCTGGACGCCTCGCCGGGCTCGACGTCGTCCGCATCGTCGCCGAGCCCACCGCCGCGGCGCTCGCCTACGGCATCGGCACCGAACGATCCTCCGCGCGAAACCTCGCGCCGCAGCACGTCGCGGTGTTCGATCTCGGCGGCGGGACGTTCGACGTCTCGATCCTTCGCATCACACCAATGGAGAGCGCGACGGACGCAAATGATGCTGAGACACTCGGCCCCGCGTTCTACCAGGTCCTCGCCACCGCGGGCGACACACGACTCGGCGGCGACGACTTCGACCAGGCCCTCACCACGCTGTTCGTCCAGGAGATCGGCACGATCCTCGGCAACGACTCCCTCCAGGCGAACGACCTTCCACCGACGACACGCCGCGCCCTCGTCGCGTTCGCGCGCGACGTCAAGCACCGCCTCTCCAGCGAGGATCGCGCAAGCGTGCGCATCGACCTCGGCAAAGATCGCGCGTACGAACGCACGATCACGCGCGCCGAACTCGAATCACTCCTCGCCCCGATGCTCGACCGTGCGATCGCCTGCTGCGCGCGCGCGCTCCGCGATGCGCACCCAAAGCTGGGCGGCGCGTCCATCGACCGCGTCGTCATGGTCGGCGGCTCCACAAGAATCCCGATCGTGCGCGCAAAGGTGGCGGAGATGTTCCACGTGGAACCTTACACCGCCCTCGACCCCGACCAGGTCGTCGCCCTCGGCGCCGCCGTGCAGGCCCGCGTCCTGCACGGCGCCGGACCGGGTGCGCCCGCCGCGGGCGGAGCGTCCTCGCTCCTGCTTGACGTGATCCCGCTCTCGCTGGGCGTCGAGACCGCTGGCGGCGCCGTCGCGAAGCTCGTCCTGCGCAACAGCCCCGTGCCCGCCCGCGCGCTCGAACACTTCTCGACCAGCGTCGACGGACAGACCTCGATCAAACTCAACATCCTGCAGGGCGAACGCGAGATGGCGAGCGATTGCCGATCGCTCGGCGAGTTCCACCTTCGCGGCATCCCGCCCATGCCCGCGGGCATCCCGAAGCTCGAGGTCGAGTTCCTCGTCGATGCCAATGGCGTGCTTCATGTCTCAGCGATCGAGCAGCGTTCAGGTCGGCGCGCATCACTACAGGTGGTGCCCAATCATGGACTGACGCGCGAGGAGGTCGATCGGATCGAGACCGAGAGCCTCACGCACGCCCGAGAGGACATGCAGCGCCACCGCGTCGCGGACCTCATCGTCAACGCGCGGCTGGATCTTAAGTGGATCGGCGAGCGCCTCAAGCGGTTCGAACGCGAACTCGAGTCCGCGTATGCGACGAGCCTTCGCACTCAGATCGAAGGGCTTCGCGCGATGATCGAGCGGGCCGACACCGATTGGCGTTCCGTCGATCCCGATGCGCTCTATCGGGCCAAACAGTCGCTTGATGAGGCGAGCGTTCGCCTGCAGGAAGTCTCGATCGCAGCGAGTTTGCGCGAGGATGGCCGCGAGAGCGCGGGCCGGTCGTAACTGGATCAGGCCGCGCGCGGGCCGTCGTCGTCGGGAAAGGTCGGGAACGCGAGCGGCTCTTCGGCGAGCGAGCGCAGGCGATCCAGGTTGCTCTCGACCTGGCGGAACGCCTCCTCGACGAGGCGGATGGAGTCGGGCGTCTGCGTCACGAGTCGCCGCGTTCGCGTGGGGAAGGGGATCGTGTCGAGCGTCTCGGCACGATCGTCGGTGAGTCGAAGGGTGGTCATGGCTGCGCTCCTTGCGGCGGGTCCGGCACGCGGGCCGATCCGTGGCGCCGCAAGAGCAAGGATCCAAATGCGGGCCCGCGGGAGACGCGTAGCGCACGATGTATGTACAAGGGGACGCGGGCACGCGCGGCATAAACGGTACGGTCTTCCAATCCACGCGCGACGCGGACCTCGCCGCGCGGATGGCGTCGCGACGTCGCACGCGACCGCCCCGATAATCTCATCGTCCCGATGTGCGGTCGATCACGCGCGAGCTGCTCGACGCGCCTTCGGCTCGGTCCCGGCGCGCAGGCGGGCGATGTTGCTGCGATGCCTCCAGATCACCAGCATCGCGAGCGAGATCGAGATCGTGAGTGAGGACGCCCACGCCCCCGGGCTGGCCTCGCCCGCGCCGACGCGTTCGGCGAGCAGGAGCCATGCGAGCACGCCGATCGGCATTGCGACCGCCGCGGACACGCTCGCGAGCGAGACGTATCGAAACAACTTGAACACGACGCCCCACGCGACGGCCGCGAGCACGACCGGCGCGCCGAGCAAGGGCCACGCGCCGAGCAGCGCGCCCAATGCCGTCGCGACGCCCTTTCCTCCGCGGAAGCCGACCCACGGCGAGAACACGTGCCCAAGCACTGCGCCGACGACGACGCACATCCACGACCACGCGAGCGATGCGGGCAAATCCATGCGTCCGAGCGCGCCGGACCATGCACCAAAGAGCAGCACGGGCATCACGCCCTTGAGCATGTCGAGGAAGAAGACGACGAAGAACCAGCGCAGCCCAAGCACACGGCCGACATTCGTCGCACCGATGTTGCCCGAGCCGTGCTTGCGGATGTCGACGCCTCGCATACGCGCGACGACGAGCCCGAAAGGGATCGAGCCAAGGAAGAACGCGAAGGCGACCGCCGCGAGAACGAGCATGGGTGCTGGCGACGAGAGCGTCGCAACCTGTGCGAGTGTGACACAAACACCTGTCATCGCCGCGCTCCGGCCCAACCCTTGAGCGCGCCGAGCAGCGCGTTCCACACCGACTCTTCGTCCTGACGCGCGTCGATGACGAGGTGTCGGTCCGGGTCCCCCCGCGCCTGCGCGAGGTAGCCCTCACGGACACGCTTGTGGAACGCGCGGCCCTTGGCCTCCATGCGATCGAGCAGGGGATTGAGACGCGTCGCGGCGGTGGACTCGTCCACGTCGAAGATCACGACGAGGTCGGGCATGGTCTTGCCGCAGGCGATGCGCGCCACGGCGCGGATGTCTTCGATCGGCAGCCCGCCCGCGGCGCCCTGGTAGGCGAGTGTGGAGCTGACGAACCGGTCCGCGAGCACGAGCTCGCCCCGCGCGAGCGCCGGGCGGATGCGTTGCTCGACGAGCTGGGCGCGGCTCGCCATGTACAGCAGCATCTCGCAGCGGACGGCCATCTCCTCGTGCGAGTGTTCGAGCAGGGCGTTGCGAATTTTTTCTCCGACGTCGGTGCCGCCGGGCTCGCGAACCTCGCACACGACGACGCCCTGCCGCTGGGATTCGCGGGAGAGGCGGCGCCACTGCGTGGTCTTGCCCGAGCCGTCGGGCCCATCGAACACGACGAACCGACCGGCGAGCGATGAGAAAATGGATGTCCCGTCCGTGACCACTCGTGCCTCCATGCGTGCGCGGGCGAGAGTGTACCGGGCGCGAGGCTAGCCGGGCAGGGCCGCGAGGATCCGCGAGCGCCAGGGCTCGCCGCCAAGGTCGGGGTCGATGGAGCGGAGGCGTGCGACGTGGGCGGTGATCGCATCACGCCGGGCGCTCGTGGGCTCGCGAGCGAGGACCTCCAGCATGAGTGTCCAGCATCGCCAGTATGCGTCGCGCGCGGACAAATCGCCTGCGTGTGGGTCGAGGGCCGGTGCGAGTGCGCGGAGCGTCGACATCGCCCCCGCCGGGTCGTTGCTCGCGATCTGGCACTCTGCGAGCAGCAGACGCGCGTCCGCGGTTGGTGCAAGGCGCGGGTCTTGCATTGCCGCGCGGACCTCTGAGAGTGCCCCGCGCGCGTCGTTTGCGTCGAGCAGTGTGCGTGCCAACTCGTAACGGGCGATGCCCGACCGATCTTTGTCCCACACTGTTGTGATATCAGCCCATAGGCGCGCCTTGTCGATCGCGTTGGTCGTGGGCGACTCGCAGGCGCGCGACGCGAGCCACAGCACGCGCGGCGCGTGTTCGTCCGGATCATGACGTGTTGGTAATGTGCGGAGCATCGCGGCGGCGCGAGCTCGCGACTCGGCGGTGTCATCGTCGAGCAGCAACTCTACACGAAGGAGCATGAGATCTGCGGAGGGCTTTGGTGCAGACCGCCCGATTGTTTCGTCAAGAAGATTGGCGAGGACGGCCCGCGCGGACGCTTGTACCGCGGCGTCCCGCGTGGACTCGTTCGTTGCGAGTGGAGCAAGGCGAGAGGCCGCCGCATTGACCGCTTCCTCCGCTCGCGCGTCGCCAGGATGCTCTATGGCGATTCTCGCGAGCACTCGTGCGGCGGCGAGGCGTGACTCGTCGTTGTTCGCACCGCGTTCCAACAAGCTTGCGGCACGCCACAACAGCTCGGCGGCGGCGCGTGCGCTCGGGTTGGTGTCGTGCGCGAGCAGCAGGACGCGCGCGGCCTCGTCCGGGCGTTCGCTTTCGAGCCTCGAAGCCAGCGCGAGCATCGCCTCGCGCGGGAGACGCTCGGGCGGCCACGTGGGGTCGATGGCTTCCGCGAGCAGGGCGCTCGTGACCGATTCGCGCACCTCCGGCGTGTTGCCCACGGATGCGTCACCCGCGAGGCTGATGATGGGACGAAGCGCCCGCTCTGGAGCCTCGCTCCGCAAGAGCATCGCACGCGTCATCGCTGTCGCGAGTACGACGGATGAAACCGCACTCGACTCGCGCAGTTGTGCCGCAAGTCGATCCGCATCGCTCGTGGTCCGATGGGCGAGGGACGCGAGTGCGATCTCCACCTCGATCGATCCTCGCTCTGCGACGTCTTCCGATCCCGAAGATTCCTCCCACGCCCGCAGCGCTGTTCGCGCATCGGCGATGCGAGCGAGGGCGTCGGCGTCGCGCTGTGCCGCGATCGCGATCATGCTCGAGCGCGCCGGGTCGCCACGCGGCGTGGCGGGTGACATGGCTTCGAGCGACGCCCGCACGCGTGTAAGTGCGGAGAGATCGATTGCGCGATGGTCGCACAGCGCCAGGAGCAGGTCGGCCCGCGCGAGCAGGAGTGTGTTGGCGTCCTCGTACCCTTCGGCTGGTGGTGTCGTGCGCAGGAGCTCCGCTGCCTCGGTCGCACGCGCACGCACGTCGTCCCGCTCGTTGGGCAGGAGGATGCCGAACATCGCGCGGATGTCGAGCCCGCGCTGAGCGAGTTCCGCGAGCGCGGCGTCGGCGCGTCGCAGTGTGGGCGGTGCTTCGGTAACGGCCTGCTCTGCGGCGCCCGCTTCGGCGGCGTCGCGCCCCAGCGCGTCGATGGTCATGACGCGGTACGACTCCGGCGCGTTGCCGTGCGCGCGGGCGATCGCCTGCATCGTTCCGGTCGGGTCCTCGTCGATGAACTGGATCGCCTTGATCGTGGTGCGTCGCAGGCCCGTGCGATCATCGACGGGATTCAGGCGGTCCAGCTCGGCGAGGATCGCGCTGATGCCCGGGCCCCACGCGGGCTCCGCGCCCGATCGCGGGATGCTGCGCGCGAGCAGGAACACCGCGTCGGGCTTCATCGCGAGCGCCGCGCGGAGCCCTTCCATCGGGGTGCTGCGCCCCTCGGGGCGAAGGGCGGAGATCCATTCCGCCAGTGCGCGGCGTGTCGCGGGCGTCGGCGCGTGCATGGTCGCGTCGCCCATACGGAAGGCCTCGAAGGCCTCGGACGCGCGGCCGCTCGTCGCGGGACGCTCGCGGAAGACCACCACGCCGAAGCGTTGCGACGGCGCGAGGCGTGCGACCGATCGCTGTAGTTCCTCGAGCACGAAGCTCAGGCTGGTGGTCATCGCGCCCGACGCGTCGACAAGGAACACGACGCGTCCGGCACGATCCGCGCGCATGCTCGCGTAACGCACGCCGCTCGGCGCGGGCTCGACGAGGGAGATGCGCGGCACCGGAGCCGCTGCGCGCGAGGGGCTGGAGAGCAGCTCGCTCGCGTTCCCGCGGGGGCGCGGGGCGACCTCGATCGGCGTCGGCGCGGGCGCGACCTGTGCTGGGGCTGGAATATCTCCCGGTTCGGGAAGCGCGCCGAGGGTCGTCGCGGGCTCGATCGCGCCGGGATCGTCGAAGAGTGCCGCCTCCGTGGGCGCGCGCCGAGGCGAGGCGACCTGCCACGTCACGCTCGCGACCAGCGCGAGCAGCATCGCGTGGACCACGAGCGACCACGCCGAGGGCACGAGCATTGTGCGGAGCGTGCGCGGCATGGACGCGCCCTCTTTGTGCAATGGTTACTTGCCTTCGGGCTTGGGTGCCGGCTTGGTGGGCTTCGCGGGCGCGGATCCACCGAAGAGCATGTTGTCGAACGACAACGCGCCCGCGCCGGTGAGGAACACCGAGAGCGACATGGCAAGGCATATCAACTGCATGAGGGGTGTGGTCCACGCCTGGCCGTCGAAGGGGTCGTGCCCCGGAATGAACCCCAGGCGAGCCGTGCCTGCCTGCCACGCGGGCCCGCTGGTGGTGAGCCAGATCGCGGTGAGCATCACAAAGACGAGCGCGAGCCCGGCGAAACGAGTGAGCAGCCCAACAAGCACCGCTGCGCCAGCGAACACTTCTGTGAGCGCCGCCGCCCACGCGAGATAGACGGGCACTCGGCTGGTCTCGCTCGGCACGATCGCGCTGGGCACGATCGCGGGCTTGGGCGAGGCATCGTCCTTCGTGCCCGTGCGGACCGCGCCCTTGGAGAGCAGGAGCGCGACCCCATACACGCGGCGGACCTCAATCGTCTGGGGAAAATCCGCCGAGGTCTTGAGCGGACTGGACGCCTGCGTGCTCGGCTTAGAAGTTGTTCCCGACTGCGCACCGCTCGGGGTGTTGCCGGGCGAGTCTTGCGGATCGTCCTGTGTCGGCTGAGAGCTCGGCCGCGCGGGCTCGATCTGGCCCAGCGTGATCGTGCCGAACGACGGGATCATCGCCAATCCCATCGCGCTCCCGGCGTCCGTCGCGCGGCTCTCGGGCGGATCGATGGGCGATTCGGGGGCCGGATTGCGCGGATCGCGCGCGGGCGAGCCCTGCCCCGCGCTCCGATCGAGGTTCACGCCCATGTTCGCCAGGCGTGCCGCGGCGTCGCCCGTCACGGGCATCGTCTGCGTCAGCTTGCCAAGCCCCGCCCACAAGAAAACGACCGCGAGCGCGAGGCGGAGCACCACAGGCGACGCGTTCATCGCAAGGCCCTGTCGCAGCGACATCTCCGGCTTCCTTTCGCGGGGGTGCTCGGCCCCCTCGCACGACCCCACCCGGGCACGCGCGCGGGCACATCCGCCCGGCCCCGCGCACCATTGTTCGCTATCGGCCCGGGCGGTTTCCGGCGTCCAGCACCCAAAGCGAAACCCGGGGCACGCGTGCAGCGGTGCGCGCCCCGGGTTCGCATCGGACACGAGTTTTCGGGGCCGGACGATCAGCAGCCGGCGGCGTAGAGGTTCAGGAAGGCGAGGAAGTCGGAGCTGTTGAACACCCCGTCGCCCCCGGGCGGGGCGAGGTCCGCAGCAGGGTTCTGGGCCGAGTAATCGTTCAGGTAGGCGAGGAAGTCCGAGCTGTTGAGTTCGCCGCTCTCGTCCCAGTCGCCCGCGCACGTCCAGCCCGGGACCTCGACGAGGAAGTTCACGGGGTCCGAATCGAGATACACACCGTTGGAATCCCACGCGGCGAGGGTGATGCGATACACGCCCGGATTCTGGAGCGCCATGAACTGCCCGTGCTGGTGCCCGCCGTTGCCGACGGTGTAGCTGCGGGCGGCGCGATCGGCCCCGTCGCTGCGCGCGTCGACGAAGGGCGTCGCGCTCGGGAAGTATCCCAGCGCGAACGCGGAGGTGGAGCCGTTCAGACGCTCGGCATTGGTGATCTCGAAGTGGAAGTTTCCTCCGACGAGGCGTCCGGTCGCGAAGTAGTAGTCGCTCGTGAGCGTGAGTCCCTGCACCGCGCCCCAGCCCGCGAGCGAGCCGCTCGAGAAGACGCTCGTCAGCTCGTACGTGTGCGGCGTGCCGTCAAAGAGCAGGGTGCCATTTTCATCGAGCGAGAAGGACTCCTCGCCTCCGAGGAATCCGACGACGATCTTGATCTTGGGCCCGTCGAGGCTGGTGAAGGTGTCGACGGTCATGTGGTGGTGGTCCTGCGCGATCGCCGCGGAGGCGAACGCTGCGACGATCAGTCCCGCGATGGCTCGTGTGCTCATGTCGATCTCCCGTGTCTCATTGCGTTCTGGCGGCGTGCGTGCTGCGCGCCGGGTTTGTTCCTTAATGGCGGGCGGCGAATCTCTCCGACGCCGCGCCAGACCTCATTGATCGTTCACGCGCGGGTGCTCAGCCCCGAGCGTGTGTTGCTTCACGAACTGCTCAGCGCCGACGGCGACGCGAGACGAGCACAAGCCCACCGCCGAGCGTGGCGAGCGCGCCGGGCGCGGGCGTCTGCACGTAGAAAGAAACGGGTGCAGAGTCGGTGTACACGCCGTTGGTGTCCCACGCGACGAGGTCGACGCGGTACAGCCCGGAGCCCTGGAGCATGACGCGCTGCCCGTGCGGATGCATGTTGAAGCCGATGACCCAGGTGCGATCCGCACGAGTCGCGCCGTCGCTGTCGGCCTCGAGCTCGAAGTCGGTGCCGTGCTGGCTCACCATCGCGAAGCGGCCCGGGCCGGCGCCGCCCTCGGGCGTCAGGCCCGCGACCTCGAAGGCGAAATTGCCCCCATCGAGGCGCCCCGTCGCGACGAAGAAGTCGGCGGTGAGCGTCATGGTCTGGCCCAGGAACCAGCCCTGGAACGAGCCCGAGGGCTGCCAATCGGTCAGGTCGAACACGGCGGGGACGCCCGCGCGGTGCAGCACGCCGCCCACGATCGAGAAGTTCGTCTCGGTGGGGTACGTGCTGATGACGATCTGATCGCCCGGCGTGCCGCTCGCGGTATCCACGGTCATGTGCCCGTGGTCCTGCGCGAGGGCGGCGGGGGCGAGGGCGGCGAGAACGATGGCGGCGGTCGTACGAATCTTCATGGCTGAACTCACTCTCTGATCGTCCCAAACGATCGCGACGTTTTCATGAGCGCTGGGCGCAGCGCGCCCGCGCAACAAAGCACACACAACGAACTGGTTGATTCCCGCGCTAGCGCGCGGTCTCGGGATTGAACGGGCTCGTCTCGGGCGAGAACTCGTCTCGCAACGCGCCCCACGGGATCGCCGCGGCGTGCAAATCGGCGAAGAGGTACGACGCCGATCCCTTGTGCCGCTCGACCGCGATCTGCTGCGCGACCTGCTCCGCTCGTGCCCACCCCACAGAGTGCAGATGGTCCACCACCGCGCCCGCATCGAGCGGGTCCGCCGCTTCCACCGCGTAGATCGTCGCCGTCGGACGCGGGATCTGCTCGATCCGTGTGATCGCGCGCGTCCGCCCCCCGGGGAGCGTGCGGCCGCTGAACGGATCGAAGTCGATGCCCGCGGTGAGCGGCTCGAAGTGGTCGTTGGTGATGTAGCTGGTCGTGCGTGCGAAATCGGCGGCTGTCGTCTTGTTGCGCTGGAGGTCGGTCGGGCAGTAGCGGGTGTCGTCGATCAGGCCGTACTCGACCAGCGACGACAGCCATGCGCCGGGATCGATGCTCGATCCGGTGGCGTGGCTGGAGAGGGGGTAGTGCCCATCGAAGGCGTTGTGGTACAGCGCCACCGACTGCCCGATCGAGCGAAGGTTCGCGAGGCACTTGACGCCCCGCGCACTCTCACGTGCCGAGCCCAGTGCGGGCAGGAGCACGCCGATCAGCAGCGCGATGATCGCGATGACCACGAGCAATTCAATGAGCGTGAAGCCCGAGCCCGATCGGCCCGGATTCGCCCGACGTTCGAAGCGCAACGGGAGAAGCCTCCGCAGCAGGAGTGCAACGAGCGGAACACGCGTCGGGCAGGAACGGGCCAATAGGCACGCTCCACGCCGGCGCGCACGCGAAGAGATCGCGGCTCGTCAGGCTCGGGGCGGGGGCTCGGGGACGGCGAGGGACAGGGACTCGGGGCGAGAATCCAGGGTCGCGCACGCGACGCTCCGGACCTCGGGCCCGCACTCCACGCTGATGGAGGGCCGCGAAAGGCCCAGCAGGCAGAGCGAGACGCCCATCGACGCGAGGTCGGTCGGGCACGCCACGCCCAGTCCGCCGCTCTTCGCCAGGACCAGCAGCGGCTTGAACGCGGGGGAACGATCGTCACGGCTCGGCTCGTCCCGATCGCACGGCACGTCGGCCGGGTCGTCCGGGCACAGTGGGCAGAGCTTCTGACGGAAGGCGGCGACGCCCCGGTGCTCGGCGAGCGGCACGTTCGACTCGCAGGCGCACATCGACGAGCCGCAGCGGGCCCAGACGTTGTGCCCGGACTGCCCGCCGAAGGCCCCCGAGCCGGGGACCCAGCCCTGGCTCGCGAGCGAGAATGCCAGGATCACCACCGCCCACACCACATCCACCACCCGCGCCCGCAGGCGGGCGAGTCGGCTGGTGTGCGATGTGCGACGGCGTTTCACCGGACCGGCTCCAGTCTGTCCTTGGCGCTCGAGCGCCACGAGGGACGCCCCGAACAGCATACCCATCCGGGCGCGGGCACCCAAGGGTTTCGGCCATTCACCCTTCCCGCCCCCAATGCCCCCGCCCAAAGAAAATCCCCCGCCCGCTCGGAGGCGGACGGGGGAATCGGAGGCGTGATGTGGCGATTCTCGCCGCCGAGGGGCTTCAGCAGCCGGCGGCGTAGAGGTTCAGGAAGGCCAGGAAGTCGGAGCTGTTGAACAGGCCGTCACCGCCGGGCGGGGCGAGGTCCGCGACAGGATTCTGGGCGGAGTAGTCGTTCAGGTAGGCGAGGAAGTCCGAGCTGTTCAGCCCGCCGCTGTTATCCCAGTCGCCCGCGCAGCCCGGGGTGAAATCGACGAGGATGAACTCGTCGCTGAAGATGCCGGGGAGGGCGGCGACGGTGAGGTCGTCGTCGATCGCGACGTCGGAAGAGACGTGGTCGACGTCGATGATCTCGGTCACGGTGTCCGTGGTGGTATCGATGACGTTCAGCTCGCCGTCCTGCGCGAAGGCGATGCCGACCGGGTTGCCGACGGTGACGGTGGAGTTGCCCGTGTTGACGACGAGGCAGTTCGCGCTCGCGGAGTAGGCCATGTCGCTGATGAGGTTCGGCATCGGGATTGTGCTCACCTGCGTGTTGGTGTTCAGGTTCACCACGCCGATGTTCTGGCTGCCATAGTTGAGCACGTAGAGCTTCTGGCCGTCGGCGGTGGGGATGAGCACCCAGGGCTGGTCGCCCACGGTGATGTTGCTGAGCACGGCGCTCGCGGCGCCGGCGTTGCTGACGACCGAGACGCGGTCCGAGGCGCCGCTCGTCGTGTTGAAGTTCTTGATCGAGACGTAGATCTTGGATGAATCGGGGCTGAACGCGACGTAGGTCGGGAAGGACCCCGTCGGGACGTTCGCGACGACGGACCACGTCGCGGTGTTGATGATCGAGATGGAGTTCTCGAAGCTGTTCGCGGTGACGAAGGTCTGACCGTCGGGCGAAAGGGCCGCGCCGCTGTTCTGCTGGTAGAGGTATCCCACGCCGCCCATGCCGCCGCTGGCGGAGGGCGTGAGCAGCTTGCCACCGAACGACGTGCCCGTGTTCAGGTTCACGCGCCACACGCCGTCGCCATCGGCGATAACCGGGACGTACGCGGTCTGCGAGTCGGGCGAGATCTCGACGATCCCGCCGCGGCGCGAGATCGGCGCGTTCGTCACCGCGAAGGTTGTCGTGTCCACGATGGTCAGGAACGCGTCATCGAGATTCGCGACCACGATCTTCGACCCGTCCGGCGTGAACTGGGCCTCCGCGGGACGCATGCCCGTCTTGGCCCGTCCGAGCACGGCACCCGTCGCGGTGTTGTAGACGGTGACGCTGTCCGACAGGATGCCCACCACCGCGGCCTTGCTGCCGTCGGGGCTGACCGCGACGGTGCGGGGCTTGTCGACCTCGGGCTCGGGCCCCGAGAGGGTGAAGCTCTCGAGCCCGCCGGAGGGTCCGTCGGTGCTCACCACGACCATGTCCTCGCCGAAGGTCGTCGAGAACATCGCGGCCCGCTGGTCGACGGGCGAGACCGAGCCGTGCGACGCGGAGACCAGGGTGTTGGTGTTCTTGACGATGGCCTGCGTCGCGTACTGGAGCAGGCTCCCGTTGAACCCGATGCAGATGGCGTAGAAGCCGTCCGCGGTGGTGTAGATCTGGTTCACGCTCGCGGTGTTTCGGTTGGTGCTTTCGGCGCCGGTGGTCATGTTGACGAACCGCACCGCGTTCTGCACCGCGACCACCGCCGACGCCCCGCCCATCTCGACCGCGATCGGTCCGGTCAGGTCGGTCGTGGTGGACCATGTCTGGCTGATGGTCTTGGTCGTGAGGTCGACGACGCTGATCGTGCGCGTGTTGCTCGCGTGGGAGATGTACGCCTTCGTGCCCCCGCCCGGGATGAGCGCCACGCCCGCGGGGTTCGCGGCCGAAGCGAGCGTCGTGTCGGTGCCCGTGTCGATGTCGATGAGCGCTATCTGGCTCGAGAACCGGCGCGGGTGCAGGATGGTGTTGCTGTCGGGCAGCTCGAACGTGCCGTACCGGATCTCCACCGTGGAGTTCTCGGGCGCGAACGAGAGCGTCACGGAGAAATCGCCGCCGCTCCAGCGGTTGACCTCCGTCTTCGACGCCAGGTCGATGATCGAGAAGTCGGCGCTCAGCGCGTTGCCCACGACCGCCTTCGTCGAGTCGGGCGTGATGCGCACGATGCCCGGCGTATCACCCACGGCAACCGTCGCGACCTCCACACCCGTCGCGAGATTCACGATCGACGCGGTGTCCTCGATCCCGTTCGCCGTCACGGCGTACATGCCGTTGGCGCTGACGTCGAGGTCGAGCGGCGAGCCCGACAGCACGATCTCGCGGACGAACGCCCGCGTGTTCGCGTCGTACACGATCAGGTTCTTCGTGTCGCGGTGCGCGACGATGATCTGCGATCCGTCCGGCGTGAAGCGAGACGCCGAGGGCGCGTCACCCTCCGCGGGGACGCCGGGCTGGTACACCGTCGGAACGCCCGGGCCGCCCCGCGTCTCCCATGGTGCTCCCGCGTTCAGCTCGAGCTGCGGCGCGGGCAGGACCATGCGCGGGCTCGCAAGCTCGCCCGTCGCGCTCGTCGGCTCGAGACCGAAAGCCTGTCCCGCCGCGAGGCTCGCGCCAGCGACAACACATCCACACGCGGCAACAACATCACGCGCACGCACCATATCGCTCTCCTCCCTGGATACCCCTGCTCGCGTCACACACTCTGCGCGACCGGCCACGAGCCTACCGGGAGGGTGCGGGGTGGTTCAAGGGTCGCGTCCGCGAACCACGGGTCCGCATGGTTAGGATTGCGCTGAATCCGCGGGCGTGGCGGAACTGGCAGACGCGCGGGATTTAGGTTCCCGTGGCCGAAAGGCCGTGCAGGTTCGATTCCTGTCGCCCGCATTCCACTGGCACCACAGGGAATTCCCGCGCCCCGATCAGCATCCGCCCGCGTACGCGTTCAGGAATGCCAGGAAGTCCGACGAGTCGAAGTTGCCGTCCCCGCCCGGCGGCGCGAGGTCGGCGCACGCGTCGCCCAGCGACCAATCGTTTAGGTAGGAAAGGAAATCACTGCTGTTGGGCGTGCCGCCCGACGCGTCCCAGTCCGCCAGGCACGGACGCAGCCCCCGCACCGTCACGCTCCCGCTCGTGAACACCGCCGAGCCCACCAGCGACGACGGCGTCAGCACCACGTTCGTCGCGCTGAAGTATGCCACACCGTTCGCATCGATCCCCGCCGACAGCGTGACCGACGCATTCACCGTTATGCCCAGCACCACCGACGAGCCGGAGAGCGGCGCGTTGACGACGTCGAACGGCACCTGCCCGCTCGGGTTGCACCCCGTGCCCACCAGCGCGCTCGATGCGCCCGCCGCGAACAGCTCAAGCACCTCGCCCAGCGGCCTGGGATTCGGGACCAACGCCGCGAGCAGGCCCGACTCACCCCGCACCATGCCGTCGATCACATAGCTGTACAGGGTGTCGGGGTCGATGGTGTCCGCCCCGCTCGTCACGCTCTGGTTCAGCCCGTTCTGCAGACGCACGCCGGTCAGGTCGACCACCACGACGTCGTCCGCCCATGCGGTGCCCGAGACCCCCACGAGCGCCGCGCACGCGAGCCTGCGAGACACCGCCGCCGCCATCGAACGCCGCGCCATGTCGTCTCTCCTTGCTCCGCCCGCCGATCCTCCGCGCGGGCCAGCCGGAGGGTAACCGACCGACGCCCGACCCCCAAGGAACTCCGCGGCATTTCCGCCCCCTCGGCCCGGCGTTGCATGCTCACCCGCCCGTCCGAGAACGCCCCCTCCCCCCGCCAACCTACCCTGTTCGCCCATGCACGCGCTGATCTTCGAGCCCGACGCCGGCGGGCACCGACTCACCTACGTCCGACAGCTCCTTCCCGCGCTCGAGGGCCTCTGTGAGGTCAGCGTGGTGCTCGGACAGGACGCGCTCGACACCGACGCCTTTCGTGTCCAGCTTGCCCCGCTCGGGGATCGCTTCCAGTTCCACGGCGTTCCGTTCGAACGCGCCAAGGGCACACTCAACAAGGGTCGCGCTGCCAACCACGCGCTCGAGCACGCGATCGACGCCCACCACGCCGACCACGTGTTCCTGCCCTCCGCGGACGGGCTCGCGCAGATCCTCGGGCTGCCCGGCTCGCGCACCGCCGCGCACTTCCGTCGCAAGCGCGTGTCGGTCGAGGCCTGCATGCACCGCGGGCCGTACGCCTACCCCGCAAGCGGAGTACGCGATCGTGTGTATCGCCGGCTTCGCCTCGCGGCCCTCACCCACGCGCCGCTCGCCCGCGTGCAGTACGTAGACGTGGTCGCGTACGAGTGGCTCGCCGCCCACGGCCATCCCCTCGCCCGCCGCGCGAGCGTCCTGCCCGACCCTGTCGATGACGTGCCCGACATGGACAAGCGCGATGCCCGCTCGCGCCTCTCTCTCCCCGAGGACGGCCGGCTCATTTCCCTCTCCGGCGCAATCTCGACGCGCAAGGGCGCGGACCTGCTGCTCAAGGCGTTCGCGTCCGCAAAGCTTGCGTCGAACGATCGCCTGCTCCTCGCCGGCCGGACGGACACGATCGTGCGCACGCTGCTCGATGGCGCACTCGCGCCGCTCGTGCGCGAGGGTCGCGTCATCGTGATGGATCGCTACATCTCCGACGATGAGCTCGCGTGGTCGATGAGTGCCGCCGACGTTGTGTGCACCTGCCATCCCAACCACGTCGGGCTCTCGAACATCTGCCTCCGCGCCATGGCCGCGAACCGCCCGGTGCTCACGGGCGACTATGGATGGTTCCGGGCGGTCGTGCCGCACTTCGGACTCGGCTGGACGTGTAACGTGAGCGATGAACAGGCCTTCGCTCGCGGCCTTACCGAATCGCTCGAGCGTGCCCCGTCGTGGGCGCCCACCGACGCCACGCGCCGCCTTCGTGTCTTTCACGATCCCGCGAACACCCGCGCATGCTTCGCCGCCAACCTTTGCCAGCGCCTCGGCAGGGACACGAGCGCGGTCAAGACCTGGGAGTGGGCCAAGCACGGCTGAGCCCGCGCCGCGATCGCTACCGCACCCACGCCGGCACGCGACGCGCCACGCCGCCCGGCAGCACGCCCAGCCCGCGCGACACCAGCTCGCGCCACAGCTCGCGCTGCGACAGCCGCAGCCACGCGACATACAGCGACGGGCCAAGCGTCAGCACGATCGCGACGTGCATCAGCTCATGCACGATGCCGTGCCCCCCGGCGTCGTGCAGCACAAGCCCGGGCAGGGTCGTGCCAAGCCACCACGCCGGACCGATCGTCAGCCCCGCGCCCAGCGCGGCCATGAAGAAGACGTGCAGGATCGTCGCCCACCGCACCCCAGCACTGCGGCATGCCACGTACGCCTGCATGGGGCTCATCACCACGCGATAGCACGCGACCGCGATCGCCGCCCCGAGCGCCGGGGCCTCGAACTCCCGTCCCACGAGCGCACCAATCGTGACCACAAGCGTGAACACGCCCGCCGCACATCCCGTCAGCACCATCCGCGTCGTATAGCGTCCCTGCGCCATAAGCAGCGAGATCGTGGGCCATGAGATGAACCCAAAGACCGCCGCGGACGACAGGATCTGCAGGAGCGGGATCGCCTCCACCCATCGCTCGCCGTAGAGCAGGCGCAGCGTTGGCCCGGCGCACGCTGCTTGCATCACGCACAGTGGGGCCGCCGCGCACGCCAGCAGGCGCGTCCCCCTCAGGAAGGCGTCCACCTGTCGCTTCGGATCGTCCTTGAGCGTGCTCAGGCTCGGGACCATGACCCGCATCAGGTTGCTCGCAAAGATCTGCACGATCTGCGTGCTCTGGTTGAACGCGAAGAAGTAGAAACCAACCACTGCCTTTGTCGCGATCAGGCCCAGCACGAAGTAGTCCGCGTTCGCGGTGATCGTCTGGAACAGCACCGCGCCCGTGATCGGAAGCCCCTGGCGGACCAGCGCGCCCCAGCGATGCAGTTGTGGGCTCTTCCGCACCCGGGGCCGCACCATGCGCCACACATATACCAGCTTCACGATTCCCACCACCAGGCGCGGCGCTACAAACGAGTACGCGCCGAATCCGATGAGCGCGAATACCACCGAGAGCACGACCTGCCCCGTCTGCGCACCGAACTGGATCGTCGTCACTCGCGCAAACCGCAGGTCGCGCTCCAGCTTGGCCTCACAAATCTGCGACAGGCTCCAGAACGGCGTCGCCGCCGCGAGCACCCAGATCAGCCCTGTGATCCCCGGCGCCTCGAACAGCGTTGCCGCCAGTGGAGCCGTCGCGAGCGTCACGACGCCCACGCCCAGTCCCAGCAGCCCGGCGAGCCACATCGCGCTGTTCTCCCAGCGCTCGAAGCGGTCCTGTGCGCGGATGAGGATCTCCCGCAGCCCGATCTGCTCGATGATGCGGCTGAACGACATCACGGTGTACGCCAGCGCGACGAGACCGAACGCCTCTGGCACGAGGATCCACGCGAGCACGAGCTGCCCGAGCGAGCTGATCACCTTGCCGAGCAGCGTCTGCGCCGTCAGCATCGCCATGCCACGAGCGGTCTTCTGCCCGAGATTCTGCGTCCGCGGCGTCATGCCCTGTGCGATCTCTCAATGCGCCGGCAGGGCGCCCCATCACACCGCGACACGCTCCCGTGGCGCGCCGTCCCGCTCCGCTGACAGCGACGCCTCGATCTTCGAGCGCAGCTCGTCCGGGAAGTTCTGGCGGCTCATCGCCTGGATCGATTCCAGTCGCGAGCGGATCTGCTCGCGCATCGCCGCGCTCCGCGACATTGCGCCCGACACCATCACCCACAGCGCGTCCGCATCGCACGCGCGCTCGGGATCAAGCGTCATACCCTCGAGCCCGAAGTGCCTCATCAGCCCCTCGAACTTGCCCTGATACGTCACGCACGCCGGCGGCGTTCCGCGCCCGAGGCACGCGATCGCCAGGTGCATCCGCCCCGTCAGCACGACGTCAACCATGCCCGCGACGTGCTTGATCTCACCCGGCGTCCGCCGACCCGGAAGACGCAGGATCCGATCGCCAAGCTCGGGCGAGAGCCGCGCGAAGAGTCGATCCGCGTAGGTTGCGTCGTTGGGCTCGCGCCGGTAGTCGTGCGGAATCAAGAGGATCGAAGCATCAAGCTCGCGATGCGAGCGTCTGATCACCTCGACGTAGGAGGCGTGCAGTGCATCAACGCTCTCTTGCGAAGCACCGTGCAGGACTTGGTGATTGAAGTTGACGCCAAGGATCGGCCGGTCGCCCTGTGCCTCGATCCATCCACGAACGAGCTCCTGATCGCTCATCAGCTCCCTCGGCTCGAGCATGAACGCCGCGTCCGCGACGAGTTGAATCGTCCGCCCGCTCGCCGCGCTCATGCGTTCCTGGCTCACCGGATCGCGCGAGCACAATCTCGCTGGCGGGTGCACTCTCCGCAAGGCCCGCGCTGTCTCCGAGCGTGCGCCGGCCTTGTAGCTGCTTCCAACGAGGGTTGCAATACATCCCATCCGTGCGCCACAATCAACGAGAGTGATCAGTTGCACCGAGTTCGCAACGCTGTAGTGCCCGTCAATACAGTCCGCCCCGATCACGAAGAGGTACCGATGACGTCGCATGAGCGACAGCACCCGCGCCGAACGAACGACTCCTCCGCCAGATGGGTCGACGTACGCCCCGACGCCCCCGAGATCGGGCCACGGCGCGAGCCCCGGCCGCGCCAGCAGTGTGATCGGAGAAACCCCCGCACGACGCAGCATGCACGCGACCGCCTCGCACATCGCTTCATCGCCCAGGCTGCCCGGACCTGCCGGCGGAATGATCAACGCGCCGTCGTTCGCGCGTGAACGCGACATTGAGGAGAACGCGCGTGCCGCGCCATGCATCAATTCGCGCGCAACGCCCGACATCGCCGCCTCCTCATCGCCTCGCTTGCCGCCAACAAATTCAGATGATCCCGTCCTTAGCGCCCGACCCTGCGTCGCTCGCCCTACTGATCATGCCCCGCGTGCGCTGGCATCTCGTGCCCCGCGTCCCGCAGCGTCTTCTCGCGGGACGCGAGCTCCATGTCGTGATCGACCATCATCGCCGCGAGCTCCTCGACCGTGGTCTTGGGCACCCAGCCGAGCTTCTGCTTCGCCTTGCCCGGATCGCCCAGCAGGAGGTCCACCTCCGCCGGACGGAGGTAGCGCGGGTCGAACTCCACGTGCTCCTCGAACGACAGGCCCGCGTGCGCGAACGCCATGTCCGCGAACTCGCGCACCGTGATCGTCCGCCCCGTCGCGATGACGTAGTCGTCCGCCGTGTCCTGCTGCAGCATCCGCCACATCATTTCCACATAGTCGCCCGCGAAGCCCCAGTCGCGCTTGCTGTCGAGGTTGCCCAGGTACAGCTTCTTCTGCAGGCCCATCTTGATGCGGCCCACCGCGCGCGTGATCTTGCGCGTCACGAAGGTCTCGCCGCGCCGCGGGCTCTCGTGGTTGAACAGGATGCCGCACGACGCGTGCAGGCCGTAGCTCTCGCGATAGTTCACCGTCGCCCAGTGCGCCATCACCTTTGCGCACGCGTAGGGCGAGCGCGGGTAGAACGGCGTCGTCTCCCTCTGCGGCACTTCCTGCACCAGCCCGTACTGCTCCGACGAGCTCGCCTGGTAGTACCGCACCTCGTGCCCCGTGCGATCGCGATAGTCCCGCACCGCCTCGAGCAGGCGAAGCGCGCCCATGCCGACCGAGTCCGCCGTGTACAGGGGCATGTCAAACGACACCCGCACGTGCGACTGCGCACCGAGGTTGTACACCTCGTCGGGGCGCACCTCGTCCATCAGCTTGGACAGCACGTTGGCGTCGCAGAGATCGCCGTAGTGGAGCTTGAGCTTCCCGCCCTTGAGGTGCGGGTCGAGGTAGAGGTGGTCGATCCGGCCCGTGTTGAACGAGGACGACCTGCGGATCACCCCGTGAACCTCGTACCCCTTCCCGACCAGCAGCTCGGCAAGGTACGACCCGTCCTGTCCCGTGATGCCCGTGATCAGCGCTCGCTTCATCGCCAACGTCCTCTCGTCTGCCGGGACGCCAGCGGGCGGCGCGCCGGGCTCATTCTTCTCGGTCCGATCCGCCCCCGGCATCACCATCACCCGCCGAAGCGGGGACTCCATCTAGCGGCCCCCCGCCCGCCCCGGTTCGTGGCACCCCGGCATCCGGGCCAGATTCTGCCGCGTTCCGCCCACGCTCGGCGCGCGGGACCCGATCGATCACGTCCTGGATCTCCTCCAGCGGGTGGAGCGTCGTCACCCGGGCGGTCCAGTAGCCCCGGGCCGTGATGAGCCCGAGGAGCAGCGCGAGCATCGCCGGATCGCCCATCCGCGCCAGGCCCAGCAGGCGCCGGGGGAACCGCGAGCCGCCCGCGGCGTCCTCCGCCGCCTCATCCCCCCGATTCACGGGGCCCGCCCGTCGCTCCTCGCGGACCACTTCCGCCGCCCAGAGCGCGAGCACGATCAGCACGAACGGCTCGTGATAACGCTGCCACAGCTCCGGGCTCGTGGTCTGGGCCGCGACGAAGCCCGCGATCGATCCCAGCATCACCCAGCGGAATCGCCCCCCCACCGCCGCGGACCACGCGTAGAGCATCGCCCCGCCCCATGCCGACATCGCGATCAGGAGCGGCGAGCGATCGGCGAACACCGGGACCATCCGCACCACGCCCCACAGTCCGGTCCAGCGTCCCGCCATCTGGTCATAAGACGTTTCTGGAATGACGCTTACGATGAATCCGCCGAGGGCGGCCAGCGCCAGCGGCGTCGGCCCCTCGCGCCATAGACGCCCCAAAGTAGGGATGAGATACCCGAGGAAGAACGCGGACCCGAGGCCGAGCAGCGCAAGGAAGAACGCTGGCGTCGCCCAGTTGAACCCGCCGTAGCGACCCTGGAACCGGGGGGGCGTGAGCCCGCCCCAGATCGAGACAAACCACGCGAGCACCCCGAAGGCGGGGAGCGAAACCACTGCTCCAAGGGCCACACGCCCGACCCGCCCGCGGAGTTCTCGCACATCCCTGGGCCACAGCGTGTTACCGTTCATCCAGCAACACGCATAGATCGCCCCGGCCGCCCACGCGTGGATCTGCCGCGCGAGCACGAGCCCGACGAGCGCGAGCCCCATCGCGACGAGCGCGGACGCCGACCATCGCTCCCGGGTGGCGAGCGCCAGGATCAGTGTGACGAGGCACCATGCCGCGTTGTCGGGCAGGAGCCAGACCGCGGAGTTGTTGACGTACACGGACGCGATCAGCGGCAGCGTGACGGCGAAGGCGAACCAGTTGTCGCGCCCCGTTCGGACCCAGACGGTCCACGCGACGATCCCAACCAGCGCGATCACAAACCCAAGCCCGGCAATGCGTAACGCGCGGGTCGACTCAAGCCCGAGCTTCGCCGCCGCGGCGAGCGCGAGGTGATAGCCCGGCGTGGTGGCGCTGAGGTAATCCCCCACATCGGGTGTGGGCCACTCGGCCTCAAACTGGCGGACGACGCGCTCGTGGTAGTTCTTCTGGTCGTAGGAGGCGCGCCCGCGCCCATCGAAGTGGGGCCAGAGGATGAAGGGCAGGGTGATCGCGATCGTGAGCGCGATCGCGGCGAGCACGGGCCAGGGACGGGATGCGACATGAGCGGGTGGCAGGATGTCTTCCCCTTGCACCAGAAGGCCCAGCGACCGAGAACGCGCGAACTCGCGCGACGCGTCGAAAACAAAGATCGGCACGCGATGTGCGCGAACCGAGCAGTTCCCCCCTGCGTGCGGACGATACGAAGCGGACCGAGAAGGCGATCGCCCGTGCCCGGAATGGTCGATCTTCCGATCCGAGATCACGAGAACGACGCGCAAACACATTGCGCAGTGGAGATTACGAATTGCTTCCCGGCGTGATGAAGAGCCTGCACCGTCCTGTCTATGAACGCAGGCTCCGCGTGCTCGTTGATCTCGTCCTCCCTCATATCAGGGAGGACGATCGCGTACTCGATGTCGGCTGCGGAAATGGCACGCTGGGCCGCGCGATCATGGATGATCCGCGATGCCCGAAGGGCGTGGTGGTCGAGGGGCTGGAGCGCGTGCCGCGCGGGGGCGAGCCCATCACCGTGCACGCGTACCCGGAGGGTGAGGCGGGCAAGCGGCTGCCGTTCTCGGACGATTCGTACGACGTGGTGATCGTCGCGGACGTGCTGCACCACGAGCCGGAGGAGGACCGCCTGATCGCGGAGTGTGCGCGGGTTGCGCGTCGGTTCGTGGTCATCAAGGACCATCAGGTGAAGGGCGTGCTCGCACAGCGGCGGATCGCGCTCATGGACTGGGCGGCGAACGCACCGTACGGCGTGCCGTGCTTGTACAGGTATAACTCGCCGCGCCAGTGGCGTGAGAAGCTCGGGCGGCTGGGGCTCGAGCCCGTGGCACACCATGACGGGATCAACCTCTACCCCGTGGGGTGGAACCTGGTGTTCGGGCGCGGGCTGCAGTACATGAGCGTGCTGCGCGTGCCGGACGCGGGGGTGGGCGCTGCGCTCGATGCGCCGTCGGATTCGCTGAGCGCAGAGGCGAGGGCGCCGCGCGATGGGCGGGGGAATGATCGCGCATGAGCGAGGCGGTGAGCGCCAACCCGGACCCTCGCGCGTCGCGTCCGCTCTGGATGCACCTTCTGAAGCTTGCGCGCCCGACGCAGTGGTCCAAGAGCGCGTTCGTGCTGCTGGGCCCGCTGTACCACCTGCGCGACACGAGCGAGCCGGCGTGGCGGGTGATGCTGCCCGCGATGGTCGCCGCGGCGGCGTTCTCGCTCGCGGCGAGCGCGTGTTACGTCGTCAACGACCTGTTCGACATCGAGAAGGACCGCGCGCACCCGCGCAAACGGAACCGCCCCCTCGCGGCGGGCTATGTCACTCCTGCGCAGGCGCGGGTGTGGGCGGGCGGGCTCACGATCGCGAGCGTGCTGCTGGCGATGCTGGTGGCGCCGCTCTCGGGCTGGAGTGCCGCGGGGTGGACGCTCGCGGCGATCGGCGTGTACGTCGCGAGCGTGTGGGCGTACTCGCTCGCGCTCAAGCACATCGTGATGGCGGACGTCATGGTCCTCAGCACGGGATTCGTGATCCGCGTGCTGGGCGGGTGCGCGGCGGTAGCGATCGTGCCCACGACGTGGCTGCTCAACAGCACGTTCTTCCTCGCGATGTTCCTCGCGTTCGGCAAGCGGCTCGGCGAGCGGCGCGTGATCGCGGTGGAGGCGGAACGAGAGGGGCGCGCGTTCGATCCCGCCGCGGTCCGCGGCGTGCAGCAGGCGTACACGGACGACCTGCTGCGCATGAGCGTGGTCGTGACGGCGGTCGCGACGCTGCTGACCTACGCGGGGTATGTGCAGGCGCAGCACGACGTGTACGTGCAGGGATTCAATCTGCTGTGGCTCACGATGCTGCCGGCGACGTACGCGCTCTTGCGCTGCATGGTGCTGCTGGAGCGCGGGACGTACGACGACCCGACGGAGCTGGCGGTGCACGACCGGGCGTTCCAGCTCGCGGCGCTGATCTTCGCGGCGATCACGCTGTTCCTGGCGGCGTGGCGGGGGTAGAACGCTGAGCGTTCGTCGCCTTCTTGAGCGCGCGGTTCGCGATCGACCCGACGATGATGAGCACGACGACTGTCGACGCGATGGTGACCGGGATGAACCAGCCCGGACGCGCGGCCTTGGCGGTGTCGCTCGTGAGCTCGCCCTGGATGAGCGAGGCGACGTAGACGGCTCCGGCGGTGCGGGGGGCCATGCCGATGAGCGTGCCGAGCACGAACGCGGGGAGCTTCACCTGCACGCTCGCCATGACAAGGTTCGTCAGCGCGAAGGGCGAGTTGGGCGGGAGGCGGAGGAGCGTGACGATGCCGAGGGTCTTCCAGAAGCCCTGGCCCACGAGCGCGTCGCGCACAGCGGACCACTTGGGATGCTCGTGCACGACGTTCATGACGCGATCGCCCGAGGCGCGACGCGCGACGAAGTAACCCACGAGCGATCCGCCCACGAAGCCGAGCAGCGCGCCGGGGAAGCCCCACGCGAAGCCGAAGGCCCAGCCGCCGAGGACAGCCTGCGCGTACGTCGGCAGGAGCGCGAGCCCTGCGAGGACGACGAAGCACACGACGTAGAGCAGCCAGCCGGCGACCTCGTGCGAGCGGAGCCAGGGGCCGGTGATGTTGAGCGTGCCCAGGAGCGCGATGCCGCCGATTGCGGGCATGACGGCGGCGGCGATCGCGAGGTATCCCGCGGCGCCGAGCTTCTGGAAGATCTGCGAGGCGGACTCGCTCGGGGCGGCGGGCTCCGCATCGGGGGCGGGGCTCGCGGGCGGCGGGCTGGTTTCGTGTTCGCTCACGTGCGAGGGTAGTTGCGCTCGCGGCGCGATGCGCCCCTCGGGCCCGGCGGGGCGTGTTGATCGGTGCGCGGTGCGCGGTACGATCGCACCCCCGGGGTCGGGCGTCCGGCGCGTGCGTGCCGTCCGGCGTCGGGAGCATCCGCTCGGGCGAGAGCCCGGGCCCGGAGGATTCGACGTGCTTCCCAAGCCGCCGCCGCGTGAGCCCTCGATCGGGTTTTTGTATCTGCCGCCGTACCGCGTCCAGGGGTTCTCCGTCGCGGGAGAGGCGACGGTGGTGCAGGTTCCCGAGGTGGACGTGTGCTTCGACATGGGCGTGTGCCCGCGGTTCGCGCTCCCCAGCAAGTTCGCGGCGATCACGCACGGGCACATGGACCACATCGGTGGACTGGCCTACTGGTGCTCGCAGCGGCGTTTCCAGGGCATGGGCACGGGAACGATCGTGTGCGATTCACGCATCGCGCCGGCGATCCACAAGATGATGGCGGGGTTTGTGGACCTCGAGCAGCAGAAGACGCCGTATGAGGTGGTCGAGCTCGATCCCTTTGACGACGCGAAACACCAGATCGAGATCAAGAACAATCTTTTCCTGCGTGGCTTCCCGACGGAGCACACGAGCCCGTCGATGGGATATGTAGTGGTCGAGAACCGCTCGAAGCTCAAGGACGAGTATGTCGGGCTCCCTCAGGACAAGCTGATGGAGCTGAAAGAGCGGAACATCGAGATCACGCGGACGTTCGAGGTGCCGCACATCGCGTTCGTGGGCGACACGGCTCCGGGCCCGCACCTGGTGCGTGACGACGTGCGGAAGTGCCAGATCGTGATCAGCGAGTGCACGTTCTTTGACAGCGACCATCGCGGTCGGGCAAAGATCGGGATGCACATGCACATCGAGGACATCGCGGAGTGGCTCCGCGTGCTGGAGTGCGAGTATCTGGTGGTCACGCACGTGTCGCGCCGCACGAATCTGGGCGTGGCGATGAAGAAGCTGCGCGAGCGCGTGGGCGACCAGCTCGCGCGCAAGGTGTTGTTTCTCATGGACTCCAAGCAGAACCGCGAGCGGTACGAGCGTCAGCTTGCTGATGCGGAGCGTGCGGCGGGCGTGACGCCGTCGCGCGTGAGCGTGCCGCGTGGGTCGTGAAAACGCGGCGCGCCGCGTTGACACCGCGGGCGTCGCGAAGTACGTTTTGGCCCGATCGTTCCGGTGTGTGGGCCCGCGTGCGTGCGGACGGGCGATCGGATGCGTTGGTGGACCCGCGTCGGGCGTTGCTCGGCGAATGATGAATGGGGCGTCGAGGGATGGGCGACCCTGATCGCAAGATCTGGGATGGAGTTCTTGCGCATCTGCGCACGAACCATCCAAACCTGTGCCGGCAGTGGTTCGAGGAGCTCGAACCCGTGCGCCTGTCGGGCGGCGCGCTGACGCTGCGCTCATCGAGCACCATCCAGCGGGACTATCTGCATCGCCAGTGCCTCGGCGCGTTCAACGAGGCGATCCAGGCCGTGACGCAGCAGTTGCTGGGCGTGCGCTTCGTCGGCCCGGAGGACGATGCGTCGCCCGAGCCCTCGTCGCCTCGGACGAGCGATACGCCGCGCCGCGCCACCGCGCCCCGCCTGAACACGCACGCGGATTCGCTGGTCATCAACCCCGACTGCGAGTTCGAGAACTTCATCGTGGGCGCGGGCAACCGCCTCGCGTACGCGGCGTCGGTCGCGGTCGCGGACAACCTCGGGCTCGCGTACAACCCGCTGTTCGTGCACGGCGGCGTCGGGCTGGGCAAGACGCACCTGCTGCAGGCGATCTGCCTGCGCGTTGCGGATCGGCGTCCGGACGCGCTCATCTATTACCTCTCGTCGGAGGGGTTCATCACGCAGCTCGTCGAGGCGATCGAGACGAGCACGATGCCCGAGTTCCGCCATCGCTTCCGCGATGTGGACGTGCTCGTGATCGACGACATCCACTTCCTCGCGGGCAAGGACCGCATCCAGGAAGAGTTCTTCCACACGTTCAACGCGCTGCACCAGGCGCGGAAGCAGATCATCCTGTCGTCGGACGCGGCCCCCGAGGAGATCCCGCAGCTCGAGGAACGCCTCGTCAGCAGGTTCAAGTGGGGGCTGGTCGCGGAGGTGGAGCCGCCCGAGTTCGAGACGCGCGTCGCGATCGTGCGCTCGAAGGCGCGCCTGCGCGGGCTGAAGGTGCCCGACGAGGTTGCGTCATTCATCGCGGAGCGGGTCGCGAGCAACATCCGCGAGCTGGAGGGCGCGCTCACGAAGGTGCAGATGCACGCGATGATCGAGGATCGCCCGGTCGACCTCGCCCTCGCGCGCGTTGCGCTCGGGCAGCGGACCGCCGCGCAGCCCGCAGAGCCGAGCGTGCAGGCGATCGTCGCCGCGGTGACCGAGTACTTCGGCGTGCGCACCGTCGATCTGCAGGGGCGGAGGCGCCAGCGGTCGATCGCGCTGCCCAGGCAGGTGTGCATGTACCTCGCGCGCCAGCACACGAGGCTGTCGCTCGAGGAGATCGGCGGGCACTTCGGCGGGCGGGACCACACCACCGTCATGCACGCGGTGCGGACGATCGAGACCAAGGTCGCGTCAGACCAGGGCTTCGCGGCGACGATCCAGCACCTCGAGCAGCGGGTGCACGGCTCGACCGCGGCCTGATCGCGTTCCATTGCAGAGCCCGGAACCGACGGCATCGCCCATTTGAGGCGGCGTGTGTGCATGCGGACACTGCCCACCACAATGGGCATCACTGCGCGCGTGGATGACGCCCTTCCCCTGTTCAGGCCATGGCGCAAGGATGAGGGCGCGATGTGGACAACCCGTCGCTCTGCGCCCTGTTCCGGTGCGTCGCCGGAGCGTCATGCCCGCGACAATTCGCGTCGTGCAGACTCTGTGTGGGCAGCGTGCCCGCGAGCGATCAGGGGCGACCCGCAGTCGACAAGCGACGCAGATGCGGGCTCCTCCCTAACTGGCGGCTTTGACGTGATTTGTCGACCTCCGCTGCGATATATCCACAATCCGACGCCCTCTACAACTACCACCACCAGTTCTTCTTCCTGAAGGAGTGGAAAGGCACGGACGCGGAACAAAGCCCGACGCTTTGGTCCGATTCATGCACATCTCCCCCGCTGGCGTTGTGGGAAAACTGTGGACACTCTTCGCCGCGGGGTTGTTCAGGCTTCGGAGGATCGCTGGCACGCGGGACACCACACGGTGGTTCGCTGGGCGATGACCGCGGAACGCAGGCGCGCTCCGCAGCGGACGCAGGGCTCGCCGCCCCGTCCGTACACGGCGTGAGCGAGCTGGGCGTATCCCGCGTTGCCCTCGGCGTCGGCAAAGTCGCGGAGGGTCGAGCCGCGGGCCTGGATCGCTTGGGCGAGCGTCTGGCGAATGGCGTCGGCCAGGGCGTTGATCTCCCGGGGTGTGAGGCGGGAGGCGAGACGCCGAGGCGCAATGCGGGCGATGAAGAGGGCCTCGTCGGCGTAGATGTTGCCCACGCCCGCGAGGACGCCCTGATCGAGCAGCGCGGCCTTGATGGGGCGGCGGGAACGGGACAGGCGCTTTGCGAGATCGCTGGGCGTGATCGAGACCGCGTCGGGCCCGAGCGCGGCCCAGCGGGCGAGGAGATCGTCGCGCGTGGGAGAGGTCCACACGCCGCCGAAACGACGCGGGTCGATGAAGGAGAGTTGGACCGGGCGTTCCCCTGCGCGGCGGAGCGTCCAGCGGACGTGCTCGTGCGGTGCGGGCGGCTCATCGGGCGTTGTGCGCTGCGTGTTGGCATGCGCGCGGGTGCGGAGCTGCCCGGTCATGCCGAGGTGGACGCGGAGGGCGCGTCCGTCGCGGGTGCTGATCGCGATCTCCTTGCCGTGGCGGAGGAGGGCGTCGATCGTCGCGCCTTCGAGGAGCGTGCGCAGCTCGAGCGGCGCGGGTCGGTGGCTCGTGCGCTGGCGCGAGAAGCCGCCGGGCGGGTCGTCGGAGGTGACGATGACGTCGCGCCGGAAGATAAGGACGCGATCAACGCGTGCGCCCAGGAGCGCGGGCTCGAGGGATCGGCGGAGCGTCTCGACCTCGGGGAGCTCGGGCATAACGCTACTCCGCGGATGGAACGGCGGAGGGCGTGGTGAGGGCGACGAGCTCGAACTCGTGCACGCGCCCGCGCCAGAGCTCGTGAGACGCGGCGTCGGGATCGCGAGCGGCCCTCGCACGGAGCTCGGGGCTCGCGCTGTCGGCGCGAAGGACGAGCACCGCGCCGGCGGGCAGGTCATTCGCGTCGGCAAGCCCGGGGAGCCAGCGGACGCGCGCGGGAGTGTGCGCACGCTCGAGCACGCTCGATGCGTACCAGAGGACCTCAGGGCGCGCTTCGACGGCGTGGTCGGCGTAGATCAGGAGCGGCGAATCGTCGCTCATGTTGTTTGTCGCGCGTGCGTGCTGTTCGAGCGATTCGCCGAGCGCGAGGCCCGCGGGGCGGCCGGTGTACGCAGGATCGCGGTCGTCGCGGAACCTGTGGACCTCGATGGCGATGTGTGCGCCGGCGCCGACGAGGACCAGGCCGACGAACGCGCCGGGCGAGCCGAGGGTGCAGAGCGTCGCGAGGCGGGCGCGGAGGGGCATGAACAGCGTGCGCCCGAGCAGTGCGTAGGGCACGAGCATGGGGACGAGGCACATCGCTGGCATCGCGTAGCGCGGGTTGTGCACGCCGAGGATGACGTAGATTGCGAGCGCGAGCAGGATGGTCCATGCAACGGCTCGCGCGGGCGCGGACTCGTCTCGGGCGAGATCGTCGCGCGAGGCGAAGGGCGCGAGGGGGAACAGCAGTGCGATCGACATTGGGAGCGCCATGGCCCACGCGGCGAGCGGGAGCAGGAGCGTCTGCCCGAGGCGGGGCAGGCTCCAGAGGAACTCGCTGACGCCCTGGAGCACGATGGGCTCGCCCGTTTCGCGCGCCCGCGACCAGCACCAGAGAATGACGCCCGCGCCGAGCGCAAGGCCCGCGAGCATTGGGGGGACGACACTCACTCGGCGCAGCGGCACGAGTGAACGTTGCGCGGCGCAGGCGCCGACAACTGCTGCACCGAGGACGGGCACGCCCGCCGGTCCCTTGACGAGCACGGCGCCCGCGGTGGCGAGGAACGCGAGTAATGCGATAGAGATGGTCGTGCGCGGGCGTGCGTTGCGCATGAGCGAGGCGTCGAGGATCGCGAGCGACGCGACGAGGACGCACAGGTTGTGCAGGGACTCGATCTCGGCGCTCCGCCCCGGGGCCCAGAGCATGGGCATGAGCACGAACGACAGCCCGGCGGCGAGGGCGGGCGAGGCGCGAGACAAGGGCGCGCGTGCGGCGAGCGGTGCGTACCAGCGGTGCGCGAACCACGCGCACGCGAGCCCGGCGAGCAGCGTGGCGAACGCGCTGACGAAGCGGGCGGCGAGCTCGGTCTCGCCCAGGACGGACATCGACGCGGCGATGGCCCAGAACATGCCGGGCGGCTTGCGGAGATAGATCTGCCCGAACAGGCGCGGGACGACGAAATCACCCGAGCGGAGCATCTCGATCGCGGGCAGGACGCGGTGTCCCTCGCTGGCGGCGAGCCCGCGCGAGCCCAGGGCGGGGAGGTACACGATCGCCCACGCGAGCGCGATGGTCAGGGGCGTGCGCACGCTCATGGATCGTGCCGCGCGAGCGGTCATGCGCCGGGCTCGGACGCGGGTTCGGCGTTCTCGGGCGTCATGTCGAGCGGACGCCCCTCGAGATCGACGCCGTGCTGCCAGGCCTCGGCGACGCGATCGGCGAAGGTGTCGATCATCATTCGGAGCTTCGGGTTCTTGCTCGGGACGTGGCGGTAGTTCAACGACTCGGCGTAGGCGGTGTCGAGGTCCATGCCCTCGATGGCGTGGCGATACATCGCGACGGCGCAGCTCGTCCGCTGCGCGCCCGCGGCACAATGAACGAGCACGGGCTGGTGGGCGGGGTCGGCCATGAGGGTGAGGGCGCGGACGTAGTGATCGGGATCGCCCGTCGCGTCGCCCTCAAGACGGAACACGAAGCGATCGACGCCCAGCGCATCAGCAGCGGCCTGGGCGCGGCGTTCGTCGGGCGAACCGGGCTCGTACGCGCCCAGGTCGATGATCGTGCGAATGTTGTTGGCCTCGACGACGCGGCGGGTTGCCTCGGTCGTGAGCTCGCCCGAGCGATAGACCCTGCCCTCGGCGACAACGCCGAAGTTCTTCGGGACGACGTTGGGCCAGGCCTGCGCCGAGATCAGGGCGGCGCTCGCGGCGAGGGCCGCGACGGCGATGATGGCATGGACGCGCCGGGGCATGGGATCAATCCTAGCGGGCGGGACGGGCGATCTTGCGCGTCGCGTAGAATCGGCTTATGGGCGAGGGCAGGTCGAGCCGTGCGTATCCCGAGCCGGTGGAGCGGTTGATCCGCGAGCTGGCCCGCCTGCCCGGGATCGGGCCGCGGAGCGCGGAGCGGCTGGCGTTCCACGTGCTCAAGGCGACGCCCGACGACGCGCTGGCGCTGGCAAAGGCGATCGCGGACGTGAAGCGGAGCGTGCGGCACTGCTCGGTGTGCTGGAACCTCGCGGACGATGACCCGTGCGTGATCTGTGCGTCGGGGGAGCGGGATCGGCGGCTCGTGCTCGTGGTGGAGCAGCCGCGGGACCTGATCGCGCTGGAACAGACGGGGATGTACCGGGGCCTGTACCACGTGCTGATGGGGCGCGTGAGCCCGCTTGAGGGCGTGGGCCCGGGGGACCTGACGATCTCGTCGCTGCTGGAGCGCGTGGAGAAGTCGCGGCGCGAGGGTGTCGCGATTGAAGAGGTGATCCTCGGGCTCAATCCGACGTTCGAGGGTGATGGGACGGGGCTGCTGCTGGCGGAGGAGCTGGGGGCTCGGGGCGTCAAGGTCTCGCGGCTTGCGCGGGGGCTGCCGTCGGGCGGGCAGCTCGAGTTTGCGAGCCGGGCGGTGCTGGCGGACGCGATCGTGGGGCGTCAGTCCGTGGGATGAGGCGATCGGGTAGCCTTGCGCGAGATCGGAAGAGATGATCGAAGGGGCGGCCGCGCCCACGCGCGGCGGATCCGCCAGGGAGCATGATGCGTTTCGAAGCGTCCCAGCACATGAAGCTCGGCCAGCAGATGAAGCTGGCGCCGCGGATGATCCAGTCGATGGAGATCCTGCAGATGTCCCTCGCGGAGCTGCAGGAGCGGATCGAGCAGGAGCTGGAGAACAACCCGACGCTGGAACTCGTCGAGCCCGGTGACGGGAGCGCGGAGGGCGAGGCTTCGGACGCGCCGGGCGCGGCGGACCCGGAGATCGCGACGGACGCTCAAAGCGGCGAGGCTTCGGACGACGCGCGGCTGGAATCGAGCGCGCTGTCTGTGGGCGATGGGGACGACTTCGCGCGGCTCGAGAGCTACGAGGCCTCGAACCCAGACGCGATGGAAAACGAGTACAGCGCTTCGGGCATGGAGCGGTTCGAGTCGTACGAGCCGATGACGCGCACGCCCGCGGGCGAGCGCGACGGCAAGCTCGACGCGATAATGCAGGCGCCCGCGCGTTCGGCGTCGCTGCACGAGCAACTGCTCGGGCAGTGGGCGCTGTGCGACGTGGCGGAGGATCTGCGCCCGCTGGGCGTGATGGTGATCTCGTTCCTCGACGACGACGGGTACCTGCGGACCCCGCTCGAGACGATCGCGGAGCGCGCGCCGGAGGCGTCGCGCCCGAGCGTCGAGAAGCTGGAGCAGTCGCTGACGGCGGTGCAGTTGTTCCTTGAGCCGCCCGGGGTGGCGGCGCGGGACGCGCGGGAGTGCCTGCTGCTGCAGCTCGACGCGCTGGAGGAGGATGAGGGCTGGGACGACGCGGGCGATCGCGACGCGACGATTCGCATCGCGCGGACGCTGGTCGCCGAGCATCTTGATGACCTGATGCAGAATCGCATCCCGCGGATCTCGGACCGGACGGGCCTGTCGCTCGACGAGATCAAGCGCGGGATCGAACTCATGCGGCGTCTGAGCCTCGCGCCCGCGCGTCGCCTGGTCGACGACAGCCCGGAATCGATCGTGCCCGACGCGATCGTTGAGTACGACGAGGATGCGGACCGGTACGTCGCGTATCTGAATGACTCGCGCATCCCGGGCCTGCGCATCAACCGCGAGTACGCGATGCTCGCGCGGGACCGCGCGATGGAGAAGCGCGACCGCGAGTTCATCAAGACCAACCTCGGCAACGCAGCGTGGCTGATCGACGCGGTGAACCAGCGGAAGCACACGCTGCTGCGGGTGGTGCGGGCGGTGGTCGACGCGCAGCGGGACTTCTTCGACTATGGGCCGCAGGCGCTGCGACCGCTCCCGATGACGCAGGTTGCAGAGCAATTGGGCGTGCATGTGGCGACGGTCTCGCGCGCCGTGGCGGACAAGCATCTGCTTACGCCGCGGGGCATCGTGCCCTTGCGTCGGTTCTTCTCGGGCGGGCTGTCGACCGAGGGCGGCGAGGACATGAGCTACGACGCGGTGCGTGCGGCGCTCCAGGAAGTGATCGATGCTGAGGATAAGAAGAGCCCCATGAGCGACGATCAGCTCGTCGAGGCGCTCAGGGGGCGGGGCATCGAGATCGCTCGCCGAACTGTGGCGAAGTACCGCTCTCAGATGGGCGTGCCCACGGCGAGACTGCGGAAGCAGTTCTAAGACAGCCTTACGAGCGGGTCGCGGTGGTCGCTCGCCTCGCCTCGACGAGCGACACGGCCTCGCGCGTGGCGCGGGTGAGGTCGTCGTTGGTCACGAACGCGTCGTACACGCCGTGCGAGGCGGAGAGTTCCTTCGCGCGTGCGATCTCGCGCTTTGCCTCGGCGAATCGCTTCTGGATCTGCGACTCATCCTCGCGTTTGCGATGGCGCAGGCGATTGAGCAGCACGTCCTCGCTGGGTGGGAGCACGAACACGCCGAACGCGTGCGGCACCTTCTCCTTCACCTGGCGCGCGCCCTCGACGTCGATCTCGAGGATGACGACCTTGCCCTCGGCGAGGCGGTCCATCACCCACTCGCGGGGCGTGCCGTACTTGCGACCGAAGACCTCGGCGTGCTCGAGGAAGCGATCCTCACGGACCATCGCGTCGAAGCGAGCCTCGGAAATGAAGAAGTAGTCCACGCCCTCGCGGTCGGCGTCGGTCTTGGTGCGTGTGGTGCAACTGACGCTGAAGACCGCGCCGGGCACGGCGCGCTCGACGCCGTGGGTGATGGTGGTCTTTCCGACCCCCGAGGGCCCGCTGATGATGACCAGCAGGCCCGGTTGGGATGTAGCGCGGTCCTCCATGGGCAAGAGTATGCCCGATCGGCGTTGCCGCTGGAAATCCGCAACCAAATGTTCGTCACGTGCCGAGCAGGTCGAGCAGCACGGCCATCCGCACCGCGACCCCGTTGGCGACCTGGCGGCGGACGAGCGAGCGGGCGCAGTCGATGAGCGACGCGTCGAGCTCGATGTCGAGGTTCGTCGGTCCGGGGTGCATGATCCACGCGTTCGGGCGCAGGCGGGACGCACGCTCTCGCGTGAGCCCGTACCGCTCGCGATACTCGCGGAGCGACGCGAGCTGGGGCGAGCCGGGCACGCCCTCGCTGCTCCCCGGGGCCCCGCCCGCTCCGGCATGCCGCTCGAACTGGATGCGGAGCATCATGACGGCGTCAAGCCCGGGCAGGAGCGCGTCGAGATCGCGCTCGACGCGGACGCTGCCCGGCTCTCGCACGAGCGAGGCGAGCGACGCCGGGACCATGTTGGGCGGACCAACACAGACGATCTCGGCGCCGAGCGGGGTCATGGCGGCGATGGCGCTGCGCGCGACACGCGAGCTGGCGACGTCCCCCACGATCGCGATCCGCAGGCCCGTGAGGTCGAACGAGCCATCGCGCACCCGGTCGGGACGCGCGGCCTGGGCGAGCGTGAGCGTGTCGAGCAGGCCCTGCGTGGGGTGCTCGTGCTTGCCATCGCCGGCGTTGATGGTGGGCCGGTCCGTCGCGGACGCAACGATCGACGACGCGCCGGCGTGCGCGCTGCGCACGATGAACGCGCTCACGCCCATCGCGGCGATCGTGCGGGCGGTGTCGGCGATCGACTCGCCCTTGCTCGTGCTCGAGGACGTGCCCAGATCGACCACGCGGGCGCCGCATCGCTCGGCGGCGAGCGTGAAGCTCAGGCGGGTGCGCGTCGAGCTCTCAAAGAAGCAGGTCGCGATCGTGCGATCCCGGAGCGCATCGAGGCGCGTCGCGGGGTCGTTCGCGACAGAGGCCAGATCGCGGGCCCTGGCAAGGATGCCACGGATCTGGTCTGGGCTGAGTGTGCCGAGTGCGTGCAAGCCCTCGCTCGGCAGGATCGGGCCGGTGTGCGCGTTGCTCGCGTTCAAGCGGGCCCGGGATGTGCGGGGCGCGGTCGTCATGCGTGGTGCGCGGCGGGCGCGCGATCAGTTGCGCGGGCTGGGCTCGGGCAGCGGCGGTGTGCGATCGTCGATCGGCATGTAGTACGGCGGCGGCGGGGTGAAGGCGCCGATCGCCCACGCGCGATGGCGCACGACGTGCCACGGGCTCCAGCCGCCCTCGAGGTACACCGTGATCTGCTGGTGCATGTGCTCGCCGAGGGGCGACTCGCCGATCTCGGCGACGGGGCGGAGCACGTCGACCTCGGCGCGGTTCTCGCTGATGCGGATCCGCTTGATGTGGTACGTCGGGAGCGACTCGCTCTCGGGCGTCATGGGGCGGGCGCGATCTCCCAACTCCTTGGCCGCGCTCAGGTACACACGCCGGCGGACGCCCTCGGGCAGGTTGATCGCGTAGGGCCCGTCGGAGGGAGCCTTTGAGCCGTACTCGGGCGGGAAGTTCGTGACGGTCCACGCGAGGGCGGCCCGCATGACCTCCTCCATCGCGGGGGAGTTGGGGTCGCGGACCGCGAGGGAGCCCTGGATGGGCGGATAGGTTGCGAAGCCGACGCAGCCGCCGATCACGCTTCCGAGGGCGATCACGAGCCCCAGGGCGAGGCCTCGCACCGTGGTGGCGGGTTGTGCCCGACCGATTCGGCCGTCTTGGCCTGTCGCACGCCTCATCCGCGGACCTCCTTGCGACGAACCGCGAAGGCCGCGGGATCGCCGTTATCCATAGTATCGCGCGTCTGGCGGGGTACCGCAGGTGGGCACCGAGCATGAGCAACGCTTCGACAACCCGCCCCCGCCGCTTCGTGCTGGGCATCTCCGGCGCGAGCGGGGCGTGGTACGCGCTGCGTTTCATCGAGCAGACGCTCGGCGCGGGGCACGAGCTGCACGTCGTCATCAGCGAGTACGGCAAGCGCCTGCTGCACGACGAGGGCGGGATCACCCGTTACGACCTCGCCTCGCTCGCCCCGGCGCTCGCGGAGTGCGACGCGGACAGCTCGATCGCGCGGCGTCTCGTCCTGCACCCGAACAAGGACGTGGGCGCGGTGATCGCGTCGGGTTCGTTCCTGCACGATGGGATGGTGGTGCTGCCGTGCTCGTCAACGAGCCTGGGCGCGATCGCGACGGGCTCGGGGAGCAACCTCCTGACCCGCGCGGCGATGGTGACGCTGAAGGAGCGCCGCCCGCTGATCGTGTGCCACCGCGAGAGCCCGCTAAGCCTGGTGGACATCGAGAACATGCGGCACTTGGCGCTCGCGGGCGCGACGGTCTGCCCGACCAACCCGGGGCTGTATCTGCTGCCAAAGACGGTGGAGGAGATCGTGGACTTCGTTGCGGGGAAGGTGCTGGACCTGCTGGGGATCGAGCACGGGCTGCGGGTCAGGTGGGAGGGGCACTCGCCGCGGATGGAGGACTAGCCTCGCGATCAGTTCGCCGCGACGGGCCTCCCCCGGCGCTCACGCTTCTCCTCGACCTCCACTGCAACCCCCCCGATCAGGCGGGCGGTGTCCTCGCCGAGGACACCCGTCGTCGCCCACACCAGTTCCGGGGAGAGGCGGACCCGGGCCGCCGGGCCCTCGGGGCGGACGGTGTACCACGCGGCGTCGGTCTCGACGATGACGTCGAAGGGGACCTCGGGCGGCTCGATGCCCGCGGCGAGCGTGGCGGCGGCGCGGCTGGTCGGGGCGGGTGAGGCACCGGCGCGCGAGGTGTTGTCCGGTCCATTGCCCGGGCCGGTATCGAGCCCGCTCTCGGCGCCGGATCGGCCCTCGCTCAGAATGGTCCGTGCAAGCGCGTCGATGGCGCGGGTGCTCCCGCCATTGAGGCGGGGCTCGCTGATGAGGAAGCGGAGGCGGCCCTTCTCGAGCGGCACGCCGTCGATGGGAACGAGGCGATCGACGATGACCTGCGGATCGCCGCGCGAGAGGTCGAGGCGCCCGAGGACGAACTTGGGCGCGTCGTCCTCAAGCAGGTAGCCGAAGCGGGCGTAGCAGTCCGCGAAGAGGACGGCGTCGGCGGTGGAGGTGAGGTCCTCGAGCGTGACGATCGCCATCTTCTGTCCCGCGTTGCGCCCCTGCTTGAGCACGAGCGTGCGCGTGGACTGCACGATCGCGGCGACGATGACACGCTGATCCTGCTTCATCGCGCGGAGGTCTGTGAGCGTCTGGTGCGCGAAGACGCGGGCCCAGGCCTTCCACGTTTCGAGCGGGTGGCTCGACACATAGAAGCCCAGCGTGTCCTTCTCCTGGCGCAGCGTCTCCGCCTCGCCCCACGCGGGGACGTTGTCGAGCGGGATCTCGACGGGCGCGGCGGCCTGCGGCTCATCACCACCGAAGCCGAAGAGCTGGTTCTGCCCCGCGGCCTTGTCCGCGGCGAGTTTCTGCCCGGCGCTCACGGCGCGCTCGATGGTCGCGACCATCCCGGCCCGCGCGTCGCGACTGTGCACGCTGTCGAACGCGCCGCTCTTGATGAGCGCTTCGATCGTGGCTTTGTTGATGGTTCCGGGCGGGACGCGCTCGCAGAACTCGAACAGCGAAGTAAAGGGCTTACGCGTTCCGGATGATCCCTCACCGCCGGTCCCGTCGCGCTCGCGGATGACGGCCTCGATCGCCTTATCTCCCGCGCCCTTGATGGCGCGGAGGCCGAAGCGAATGTGTCCATTCGCGGGAGTGCGGGGCTCACCATCGGTATAGACCACGGCGAACTCGGCCTGCGAGAGGTTGACGTCGGGCGGGCGGACCTCGATGGAGTCCGCGAGCACTTTTCCGGTGCGCGGATCGATGGTGCGCGTGCGGCGCGTGTCGTCGAGATACGGAATCCAGTCGCTGACCTTCTGGGCCTGGCTCTCGAAGGTGAGGAACGCGGCCATGTAGTGCTTCGGGAAGAAGGTCTTCAGGTACGCGGTCTGATACGCGACGATCGCGTAGCCGGTGGAGTGGCTCTTGTTGAAGCCGTAGCCCGCGAACTTCAGGATCATCTCAAAGAGTTCTTCGCCCTTGTCGCGCGGGAGGCCCTTCTGCTGCGCGCCATCGACGAAGACGGGGCGGACCTTGGCGATCTCCTTTTCCTTCTTCTTGCTGATCGCCTTGATGAGCGAGTACGCCGCACGGAGCGGGATGCCGCCCAGCTCGTGGACGATCTGCATCACCTGTTCCTGGTAGACCATCACGCCGTAGGTCTCACGCGTGAACCGATCGACGATCTCGTGGACCTTCGGCACGGTGTCCTCGCCGTGCTTGCGCCGGTTGTAGTCGGGGATGAGGTCCATGGGCCCCGGGCGGAACAGCGCGTTGGCGGCGATGAGGTCTTCGAGCCGGTCGGGCTTCATCTCGACGAGGAGTCGCCGCATTCCGCCCGATTCGAACTGGAACACGCCGGTGGTGTCGCCGCGCTGGAAGAGCTCGAACACGCGCGGGTCGTCGTATGTCAGTCGTTCGAGATCGAGCGGGTGCGGGCCGTCGGCGGAGCCCGCATCGCGTCCGACGGCGTTCCAGATCGCGTCCTCGGGCAGCGTGCTTCGGATGAGCTTCTTGGCGCGCTCGATCACGCTGAGCGTGCGCAGACCCAGGAAGTCCATCTTCAGCAGGCCCATCTTTTCGCACGTCGGGCCGTCCCACTGCGTGACAACCTCATCCTCGGCCGAGCCGGTCTGGCGATAGAGCGGCACGACCTCGTGCAGCGGGCGCGTCGCGACAATGACGCCCGCGGCGTGCACGCTCGCGTGACGGGCCTGGCCCTCGAGCACGCGGGCGTTGTCGATGAGGCGCTTCACATCGGCGTCGGCGTCGTACAGCTTGCGGAGGTCGGGCTCCTGCTCGAGCGCGCGATCCAGCGTGATGTTGAGCTCTTCGGGGATGAGCTTGGCGAGCTTGTCCGCCTCGGACAATGGAACTTCGAGCACGCGGGCGACATCGCGCACCGCGGCGCGGGCCTTGAGCGTGCCGAAGGTGATGATCTGCGCAACGTGCCCGTACTTCTCGCGGACGTAGCGGATGACGTCGGCGCGCCCGTCCTGGCACAGATCAATATCGATATCGGGGTATTCGCTGCGGTCGGGATCGGTGAAGCGTTCGAAGAGCAGGCCGTAGCGCACGGGGCACGCGTTCGACAGCCCGAGCACGTACCCGACCATCGTGCCCACGCCCGAGCCACGGGCGTTGGCGGGGATGTCGCGCTGGCGTCCCCAGCTCACGAAGTCCCACACGATCAGGAAGTACGCGCTGATGAGCTTGTCGGCGAGGATCCGCAGCTCGCGGTTGAGGCGGGCCCACTTGTCGAAGGCCTCGGTATCGGCGGCGTTCTCTCTCGCGGCGATCGCTTCGGGCGTGCCCTCGATCAGCTCGTGACGATGCGCGAGGACGTCGTTCCCATAGCGCCAGACCATGCCGGCCTCGGACAAACGCCGGAGCGCGTCGTCGCACTCGGCGCGCGAGGCGGCGAGGACGCGTTCGCGCTCCGCGTCGGAGACGCCCTGCTCGAAGCGGAGTGGGACGGCCTCGAACTCGGCGCTGTACGCCGCGTGCCAGGCGGAGAGGTCGCCCGCGAAGCGGGGATCGCTCGGCTCGGGCAGCCCAACCCACGGATCATGCTTCTTGCCACGCGCGGGCTTCGCGTCGGCATCGGTCGTGCCGTGCCTGCGGACGCGAACCGCCGGCGCGTGGTTCGCACCGAGCGGGAGATCAACGTTGCAGCGATCGGCGATGCGCCATGTGTTCTCGAGCGCCTCGCGGCCGGCATCGCCGAAGCGGTCGTTGTTGTACTCGGACGTGTCGAAGATCGACCACATCTCCTCGGGGCTCTTGACGTAGAGCTCGGGGGTGTAGCGCATGCGGGCGGTGTCGCTCTTGGCCTTGCCCGTCGAGATGCAGATGAGCGTGTCGTGCGCGTCGTGGTCCTCGGCGCGGAGGAAGTGGCTGTCGTTGTCGCACACCAGCGGCAGGTCGAGCTCTCGCGCGAGGCGGATCAGGTGCGGGTTGATCGCGATCTGCTCCGGCACGTGGTGCTGGAGTTCGATGTAGAACCGCGGCTCGCCCTTGGCGTTGGGCTTGAACGTCTCGGCGTGCCAGCGGGCGCAGGCGACGGCGCGATCCCAGTCGGCCCGGTCGCGGGTCTGGTCGTACTTCTGCAGGTGGTGCGCGAGCTCGCTGCCGAGGTGCCCGTTGATCGCGATGAGCCCGTCACCGTGCGAGGTGAGGATCTCGCGGTCCATGCGCGGGCGGTAGTAGAAGCCTGTGAGGTACGCCTCGCTGCAGAGATAGAGCAGGTTCTCCCAGCCGCGCTGATCCTCCGCCAGAAGCACGAGATGCCACCCGCCGTCCTGCACGCCCGTCTGCACGCGGCTGCGCCGGTCGGCGGGCGCGACGTACGCCTCGACGCCCATGATCGGTTTGACGCCCTCGCCCTTGGCGATGAGCCCGAACTGCACCGCCGCGTGCATGTTGCCGTGGTCGGTGACCGCGACGGCGTCCATCCCAAGCTCTTTGACCCGGCGGACGAGCTTGTCGAGGCGGTTGCCGCCGTCGAGGAGGGAGTACTCCGAGTGGAGGTGGAGATGGACGAAGCGGCGATCGATGGCGGGGCCAGTGGGCATGTCGCGTCCGTATTTTGTTTGGGTATACTTCGGCCCAAGGGGGCGACCCAGAGAAGGTAGCGGGCGAGTACGCCCCAGGAAAGTGGCTGGATATGGGGTAGGCGAGAAGCAATGGCATCTAGATATGGGGTGCCGCGCAAATACACACCCCGCGTCAGGGGATTGTGCAAATCGCAGAAAATAATTCGGGTGGGACTTTTATTTATCGGAGCCCAGAGTTAGAATCGGGGCGTCCGAGAATCGGCGCGGGGTGTGTGCCCGCGATGTCGAAACGGGAGGGTGTGTGATGTCGACTCGTGTGTGTGCATCGGTTGTGGGCATGATCGTCGCTTGCGGCACGGCGTGCGCGGACACTGTGGACGTCACGTACCTGGGCACCGGCCCCGGGCAGAACCTCGCGTACACGTTCTTCGGGAGCGGCACCACGAGGCACCTCGGGCAGCTCCGGGTGAACTTCTCGAACGGCACGGGCTCGCTCGGATCGCAGCTCACCGGGATGTACAACGTCTTCTGCGTCGAGCCGAACGAGGATCCGGGCAACGCGGAGTACGGCGTGATCCAGCCGGAGGTGCTCCCGTTCATGGCGCCTTCGGACGCGAAGGGCTTCAGCCGCGCCGACGCGGCGCGGGCAATGTTCGCCGAGTACGGGGCGCAGGCGCTCGACAGCAACGTGAGCAACGCGTTCGCGGCGGCGTTCAACATCGCGCTGTGGGAGGTCATCTTTGACTACGACCCCACCGAGCCCGATGACAACGTCGACATCTTCTCGGGGAATATCGCGTTCGTGCAGGCCGCCCTGTCGCAGCAGATCGTCGACCTTGTCGACCAGTTCATCGCCGCGATTGATCTGGGCGGCGACTCGGACATCCTGGGCCTCATCAACGAGCCCGCGGGTGGCGGTGACGACACCCAGGACCTCCTGACGAGCTGCGCCGACGGCGTGTGCGACATGACCTCGGTCCCGCTGCCGACCACCGCGGGCCTTGGCCTCGTGGGCCTCGGGCTGATCGGGACGCGTCGTCGTCGGGCCTGATCACCGCGACGCAGCAGGCGAAGTTCCCGCCGAAATCGGGCAGGATCTTTCCCTCGTTCACATTCCGCGTGAGATGCGCGACGTTGTCCGGTGTGATGACGGCGCGATCGCGGTGGATGCCACGAGACTTTGGGGGAGCATCCCCAGACCGCGGGAGTTGGGCCGATAAATCTGGCGGTTCCCGCGTGCTTCGCGGGGTATATGCAGGTAGGATACCAAGTACGCGTCCGGTAATGAGTTGGGGAATCCTTGGGCGTGTGGTTGGGGGGTTATTTATGCGTCGATCCGTACTGGTCTCGGCGCTCGCTACCGCGTGTGTGTGTTCGTGGGCTGCGGCCGACTCGATCGATGTGCGTTGGCTCGGCACTTCGGCGCCGGGCAAGCCTGGCATTGGCCGCGGGCACAACCTCACGTTCAAGCTCGGAAATTCTGCGGTCACGCGCTGGACCGGGCAGTACGTCGTTGACATGTCCAATCCGGATGGCCCGCTCGCGAGCCAGTACGTCGGGCAGTTCAATGTCTTCTGCATCGAGCTCTCGCAGGAGTTGTCGAGCAGCACGCGGCGGTACAACGTCGGCGCGGTGAACACCATCCCCCTGCTGGGCGCCGGAGACTTCCTCTCGCTGATGCGCGCAGGCGCCGTTCGGGACATCTTCGCGGATTTCGGCGGAGACGCGCTCAGCAGCAGTGCGAGCGATGATCTCGCCGCGGCGTTCGCGATCGCCCTCTGGGAGATCGTGTACGACTACAACCCCGCGCAGCCGCAGCAGAACCTCAATCTCTTCGGCGGCACGTTCACGTTCGTGCATCCCGATTCGCTGTCCGACAGCGTCGAGGCGATCGTGAACAACATCTTCAACTCGATCGGGCAGAACCTGAACCCGCCGATCGCGGGCTTCTCGAACCTCAACCATCAGGACTTCGTGACCTGCCAGGATGGGGGCTGCACGATCGTTCCGCTGCCGACCACCGCGGGCCTCGGCGGGCTGGGCCTGCTGCTCGCAGGGACGCGTCGCCGCCGTCGCTAGCACCATTTGCGCGGACGCGGAACGCATCGGCCTTCAACGCCAACAATGGAGCATGGGCGGTCCCGAAGAAAATACGGGCGAAGACGCCGTACGTCACGCGCCCGAAGTGCTCGTGTTGACGAGCGAGCGCGTCGAGTTTGGAACGGGCGATGGTGCGCCGCGATCGATGCTCGGCACGATCGTCGCGGGCGTCGTTGGGCTGCTGCTGCTCGTTGGCGGGGTCCTGCTCGCGGTGTTCGTGTTCCTGCCGCTGGCGATCGCGGTCATCGTGCTCGCGATCTGCGTGATCGCGTGGGCCCGGCTTCGGGCTCGATGGAACGCGCGATTTGGCGATCGCATGCGGGGCCGGCGGAATGTTCGAGTGGTCGATTCCGGGCCGCGGGGCGAGTGATCTCTCGAGCAGTGTTCGCGGTTGCTGTGTTGTTCAGAGGAGTTCGGCCCATCGCGCGCGCATCGCCGCGGCGATCGGACCGGGCGCTCCGCCGGCGATCGCGTGCCCCGCGACCTGCACGATGGGCAGCACGCCCCAGCTCGAGTTGGTGAGCATCGCCTCGTCGGCGCCGAGCACATCATCGATCGACACCATGCGGCGTTCGACGCGCAGGCCCATCTCCTTCGCGGCGTCGAGCACGAGCGACCTCGTCACACCGGGCAGGACCGGGCTCGGGAGTGCGCCGGGCGATCCAGCGGGCTCGCCGTTCGCGTCGTGCTCGCCACCGGATGTCCGCGCGATATCAGCCTCTTCACCGCGCGCGATCGGCGTGATGATCGCGCCATCCTTGACGAGCAGTGCGTTGCTCACGCTTCCGCCCGCGAGGTGGTTGGTGATCTGGAAGACGAGCGACTCATCGAGCCCTTCTCGCGCGGCGAGTTGCAGTTCGCGCAGTCGCGTCCAGTAGTTGAGCGTTTTGTGCCCGGCGGTGGGGTCGAACGGATTCGCGCGCCACGACGCGACGCCGACGCGCGCGCCCCGCTCGAACATCGCCGCGGGGTACGCGGTCTGGGCCTGGGCGGTGATGAGGATCGTCGGATCGACGGGCGTGGTGCGCGAGCGTTGCAGCAGGTTGAGATCACCGCCCGTGATGGTCAGGCGGACGCGTGCACGCCCCTCCGGCCCGAGCTCGGGCGCGGCGTGCTCGATGGTCTGCAGCACCGCCTCGGCGAGCGCGTGCGTCGCGAGCGCGTCGCTGAGCCCGAGCACGCGTGCGCTCTCCGCGATGCGCGCGAGGTGGCGATCGAGCGCCCGCACCCGCGCCTTGCCATCCTCCACAACGCCGGACATGGTCTCGAAGAGCCCGACGGCGTGCTGGATTCCCGCATCGAAGGTCGAGACGCGGGCGTCGTCACGCTCGAGGAACCGGCCGTTGAGGAAGACGCTAGGCATGGCCAAGCGTACGTCGTGCGGCGTGCGATATCGTCGATCGACCATCGCCGCAGGGCGGCCTCGAGCATGGGGTCGCGCCCGAGTCGTTGTTCGGCCCGGTAGGCACGAACAGCTCGCCGCGCCACGCGTTTGGGGCGGGCCCGATCGTCTGTACGCCGCCAAGCCCGTTCACCAGCCCGCGGGCGATCCGCCCTTGCGAGGGTCGCACGCCGCGTCCCACGTCCCATCGTCGCGCCGCATGATGATCTGCACAACGCTCAACGCGGGCGTTATTCGCACGCTGTGCCCACGCGCGCGCAGGTCCGTGGCCATGCCCGCAACACTCTCCTCCGTCGATCGCGGGCCGAGATCGATCACGACCTCGTCGGGCAGCCACTGGTGATGGACGCGCGGCGTCGAGACGCACCGCTCCGCGTCCCAGCCGAGCACGAGCGCATCAAGGATCGCGTGCGTGGTTCCCGAGATGATCCGCGGGCCGCCCGACGCGCCGGCGACCAGCCGCACCCTGCCCGCCGCGTCGAGCACGATCGTGGGCGACATGCTCGACAGCGGCCGCTTGCCCGGGCCCGGCGCGTTCTCCGCCGATTGCATCAGCCCGAACGCGTTCGGCCGCCCGGGCCGGGTCGTGAAGTCATCGACCTCGTTGTTCAGCGCGAAGCCGAACCCCTCGACGAGCACCCACGAGCCATACTCGGTGTTGATTGTCTGCGTGCACGCGACCGCGCCGCCCCAGCGATCGACCGCGCACAGATGGCTCGTGCCGCCGTCCTCGTGCCCCGCGCCGTGGCTGGCCGGGCCGTACATGTCGGGCGGCATCACATGGTCGCCCACCCGCCCCGCCATGTCGCGGATCGAGCGCTCGTCCGCAAGCAACGCAACCAGCGCCCGCGCGCTGTCACTGTCACCCAGCGAGCCCGCGCGCACCGCGAACGCGTGCTTGAGCGACTCGACGAGCCGATGCACGCCCAGCTCGTCCAGCCCGCGCTCCCTGGCGCCACCAACGAATCCGATCCGGTCGAGGATGCCCATCGCCACCGACATCGCCAGCCCGCCGCTCGACGGCAGTGCCATCCCGACGAACCCGTGCCCCGCGAACGTCCACTCCAGCGGCGGCAGCTCCCGCGCGTGATACCCCGAAAGATCGTCCTCGTCGAGCACACCGCCGGCCCCGCGCACGCTCGACAGGATCGCGCGGGCGATCTCGCCCTCGGGCAGATCGGCGCGGTAGAACGCGCTCGCGCCGTGCAGGGCGATCAGCCGCAGCGCACGCGCCTGGTCCGGGTTCCGCGTCCGCTCACCGAGCCGCACGCCGTCGAGCAGCACGCCCGCGACCGGATCGAACGCCCCGCCATCCCGCGCGTCCCGCTCGGCGATGCACTCCCGCTGCGCCGCGGCCACCCGCGACTGGGCCTCGTCGGCGACCCAGCCCTCCTCCGCCAGCCGGATCGCTGGCTCGAGCACGCGCTCGCGCGGCAGCGTGCCGTACCGCTCCAGCGCGAGCAGCAGCCCCGCGACGCTCCCGGGCGTCGCGATCGACATCCCGCCGTGCACGCTCGCGTCGGCGACGTCGTTCCTCGTGAACGTGTCCGCGTCGATCGCGCGCGGGCAGATCTCGCGCATGTCGATCGTCGTCCGCGCGCCGCCGTGCACCGGATCGTCCGGCAGCACGATCACCATGAACCCGCCGCCGCCGATCCCGCACGACTCGGGCCGCACCACGCTCAGCGCGAACGCGCTCGCCACCGCCGCGTCGACGGCGTTCCCGCCCGCCCGCAGCATCTCCGCGCCCGCCTCGGACGCCGCGGGATGGTCCGCCGCGACGCACGCCACCGCGAACCGGCCCGCCGCCCCGCCGGGGGCCGGCGCGGGCATGGTTGTGGGCCCGATCGAGGGCGCAGTCGTGAGCGCGGTCGAGGGCGCAACCGAGGGAACATTCGGGAGCGGTGCCAAGGGCGCGAAGAGCGATAGCGCGGCGAGTGTCGAGAGCATCCGCGCAGCATACCGGCGGGCGGGGCCGTCCCGCGCGACGCTGGCGCCCACGGACGCGCCGGCTATCCCTCCGAGCGCATCAGCCGCGTGAACGACGCGACGAAGAGCGTCGCGATGACCCAGCCCGCCGCGATGTGCAGCGGCAGGTACACGTTCTTCACGAACCAGCCCCACCAGGAGATCCCCCACAATCGTCCCCGCCCCGACGGCGTCCAGTGGTCCTCCTGGTGAAAACTGACGAGAGGCAGCAGCGTGTCGAGCGAGTAGACCACGGGATCAAACTTCGGGTAGCGCAGCACCCACTCGGTGTCGGCATCCTGTGCTGGCGTCATGTCCGACGCGGCGCGGATGGTCCACGCCCGCATCGCCACGGCCTGCGCGGGCTGCATGTTCACGTCGGATTTTACGTTGAAGACGATCGTGCCCAGCGCGAAGATCACGAACGCGCAGAGCGCCGCCCTCCAGCGTGCGTAGCCGTGGCCGACAATCCCCCAATAGCTGAACTGGGTCATGAAGACCCGCGCCCACTCGATCGAGTTCACAAAGACACGCTGTGCGCCCGGCGCGAGCCCGAGGAGCAGGTACAGCACGGTCGAGATGCAAAGACACACAAACCAGCGCTGCACGAGCCCCTCGCGCCCAATCAGGTATTGGAGCAGGATCATCACGAGAACGAACCCGACGATCCAAAGGAGGTATATCCGCGGCCGCGCGGGCCCCTCTCGGAACGCACGCTTACGAAGCGGCTGCATCCGGCGCGCGGCGCACACACGCAGCACCGTGCGGGCGTCATCGTCATAGCCCTGACGCTTTAGGACCTCGGCGAGCTGGCGGTAAGGCTGAGGGTCGGGCGGGTGACCGTCCGGAAGGTACTCGCGCATCGTTCGATCGTGATTGTCGAGCCAATCGAGGCGGCTTCGGGCGTCGAGGGGCGAGCCACCGTGCAGCGCGTCGTACCGGCAGTCGGCCAGCATGATCTTCTCGGGCCACACGGGGCGGTCGGCATCGGTGCCCGGTTCGTCGTTCAGGTAGGCGATCCGCGAGCGCGTGAGATCTAGGACTCCCTCGCACCTCACGAGCCCACGAAGCAACAGGGTACCCTTCACTTCCGCGCCGTCGAGTGTGATCGCGTCGCCAGCCGCGTTCACGAATGAACCGCCCGAGCACTCGAGGTTGACCCCCACACTCGCGCCTATCAGCCGCACCTCTCCCTCGGCGCAGAAACCGTTGTTCATCAACACGCCGCCCGCGATTTCCGCTCCGTCGAGCACTATGGCGTCACCATCCGTGTTCACGAACGACCCGCCCGAGCAAGCGAGGTTCCCCCCCACACTCGCGCCGAGCAGTCGCACCTCACTCTCGGCGCGGAAGCCGTTGTTCATGAACACGCCGCCCGAGATCTGGGCCCGGTCGGCGCTGACCGCGATGCTGCCAGGATTCACGAACGACCCACGTAAACAGATGAGATCGCCCCCCACGCTCGCGCCGAGCAGGCGGACCTCGCCCTCGGCGCGGAAGTGGGTTCTCAGGTCCACGTTGCCCGCGAACTGTGCCCCGTCGGCACTGATCGCGTGGCTGTTCGGGTTTCGGAATGACCCGCCCGAACAATCGAGGGTGCCCCCCACGCTCGCGCCGATCATGCGGACCTCGCCTTCGGCGCGAAATCCGCTTCTCAGGAACACGCCACCGGAGAATGTGGCCCCGTCGGCCAGCAGCGCACACGGCGTGCCGCCATCCACGCGCCTCCCTATCAGCTGTGAGCCGCCAAAGTTCAGCGCGCGGCCCTTGACGCCCAGCAGGTCAGCGCCCGTGCGCAGCAAACTCCGAAACACACCCAGATCGCGCTGCAACGACGCGTTCCGCATATCGAGGAGCCCCACGATCTCGACGCACGAGACATCGATGCCATGAGCGTCGACGAGAGTGAGTGCCTGGGCATCAGTCAGCAGCCAGCGGACCACGCGCGGGTCGATCTGGACCGGCGGCGTGGGCCACGGCTCGACCGTCGAACGTTCGCCGACGGGCGTCCTTCCCGCGCGGACGTCGTCGTCGTGCGCGTCCGCCTCTCGTTGCAGATCCCGGCGCCGACGAAGCTCCCTCAAATAGACTCCGTCGTCATCCTGCGAGAAGTCTGCCCGTTCCCCCAGCGCCGCGCAGCGGATAAGCCACCGGTCCGGCTCGGACAGCGCCCCAAACTCGGCCTGCGCGAGTTCCAGCAACCGGGCGGTACGCCGCCGCTCCCCGGGCGTCAGCACACGATCCCTGCCGACGCGCCCCTCCGGGGCGTCGCCGTCCCGGTCCGGCATGGGTGGGCCATTGTTCACATGGTCTGGCGTGTCCCCCGACATGCGCCCAGTCTACACCGGCGCGCCCGCCAACCACCCCGCTCGGCCTTCCGCCCCCCTGGCCATCCAACCCATCACCGGGCCCGCCCGCTCACGCGCTCGCCGCCTGCGCCTCGCCCCGCTCGAACGTGAACGCGCCGCCGCCGCTGGCGCCGACGAGGATGTGGTCGCCCGGGCCGAACTCGCCCGCAAGGATGCGGCTGGCCAGCGCGTTCTCGATCCGCTGCTGGATCACGCGCTTGAGCGGGCGTGCGCCGAACGCGGGGTCCCACCCCTCGCGCGCCAGCTCCAGCTTCGCATCGTCGCTGAGCTCGATGGTCATTTCGCGCTCCGCGAGGCGTGCCCGCAGGCGCCCGAGCTGGATCTCGACGATCCGCCCGAGCCCCTCGCGCTTGAGCTGGTGGAACACCACGACCTCGTCGATGCGGTTGAGCAGCTCGGGGCGGAAGAAGCCCTGGTGCACGTCCACGTTCAGCCGTGCGCGCAGCACGTCGTCCATCGAGCCCGACTGCTTCGCGTCCATCTCCGCGCCCGGCCCGCGACGGATGAGGTCGCGCACCGCGGCCTCGATCTCCCAGTCCTCCGCGCCCGCCTCGCTCATCTCCTGGATCTTCTGTGAGCCCAGGTTGCTGGTCATCACGATGATCGTGTTGCGGAAGTCGACCGTGCGCCCCTGGCCGTCGGTGAGGCGGCCGTCGTCGAGCACCTGCAGCAGGATGTTGAACACGTCCTGGTGCGCCTTCTCGATCTCGTCAAGCAGGATGACGCTGTACGGACGCCGGCGCACGGCCTCGGTCAGCACGCCGCCCTCCTCGTAGCCCACGTACCCGGGCGGCGCGCCGATCATGCGGCTCACCGCGTGCTTCTCCATGAACTCGCTCATGTCGATGCGCACCATCGCGTCCTCGGTGTCGAAGAGGAACGACGCGAGCGCCTTGCACGTCTCGGTCTTGCCCACGCCCGTCGGGCCCAGGAACAGGAACGAGCCGATCGGGCGGTTCGGATCGCCCAGCCCCGCGCGGGCGCGCCGCACGGCGTTGCTGACGGCGCGCAGGGCCTCGTCCTGCCCCACCACGCGCTCGCCGAGGTGCTCTTCCATCCGCTGGAGCTTCTCGCGCTCGCCCTCGACGAGGCGCGACACGGGGATCCCCGTCCACTTCGCGACGATCTCGGCGATCTGCTCCGCGTCGACCTCCTCCTTCACGAGCGCGTCGCCCGCGCGGGTCCGCGCCTCCAGACGTTCCTCGGCGCCGGCGAGCTCCTTGTCGAGCTCGCGCAGCTCGCCGTACTGGATCCGCGCCGCGGCCTCCAGATCGCCACGCCGCTGGGCCTGCTCCAGCTCAGTCTTCTTGCGATCGATCTTCTCCTTGACGTGCTTGACCGCGTCGAGGTCCTTCTTCTCCGACTCCCACCGCTGCGTCAGGGCGCGGTTGCTCTCCTGCAGCTCGGCCAGCTCGCGTTCGATGCGGTCGAGTTCGCGGGTGCTGCCGTCGCCCTTGGCGGCGTCGCCCCGCGACGACTTCGCGCCCTCGACCTCCAGCTTCACCGCCTCGCGCTCGATCTCGAGCTGCATGATCCGGCGACGGATCTCGTCGAGCTCGGTGGGCATGCTGTCGTTCTCGATGCGCAGGCGGCTCGCGGCCTCGTCGATCAGGTCGATCGCCTTGTCGGGCAGGAACCGATCCGCGATGTAGCGGTGGCTGAGCTGCGCCGCGGCGAGGATTGCGCCGTCCTGGATGCGCACGCCGTGGTGTGCCTCATAGCGGTCCTTGAGCCCGCGGAGGATCGCGACGGTTTCCTCGACGCCGGGCTGGCCGACATAGATGGGTTGGAACCGGCGCTCGAACGCGGGGTCCTTCTCGACGTGCTTGCGATACTCGTCGAGCGTGGTCGCGCCGATGCAGCGGAGCTCGCCGCGCGCCAGTGCCGGCTTGAGCAGGTTGCCCGCGCTCACCGCGCCCTCGGCCGCGCCCGCGCCGATGATCGTGTGCAGCTCGTCGATGAACAGGATGATCGTGCCCTCGCTCGAGGTCACCTCGCGGAGCACGCCCTTCAAGCGTTCCTCGAACTCGCCGCGGAACTTCGCGCCAGCGAGCAACGCACCAACGTCGAGCGCCATGATCCGCTGGTCGCGCATCCCCTCGGGGCAGTCGCCCGAGACGATCCGCTGCGCGAGCCCCTCGGCGATCGCGGTCTTGCCCACGCCCGGCTCGCCGATGAGCACGGGGTTGTTCTTGCTGCGCCGGCTGAGCACCTGCATGCAGCGCCGGATCTCGTCGTCGCGCCCGATGACCGGGTCGAGCTTGCCCTGCTGGGCCCGCTCGGTCAGATCGATCGCGTACTTCTTGAGCGACTCGAAGCCCGACTCGGCGTTCGGGTCGGTGACGTTCGTCACGCCCGACGCCTTGCGGATCTGCCTGATCGCGTCGAGCACGTGCGAGCGCTTGATGCCGACGGTTTCGAGCACGCGCCGGGCGGGGCCGTCCACGTCGGCGAGCGCGAGCAGCAGGTGCTCTGTCGAGACGTACGCGTCCTTCAGGTCGGTCGCTTCCTTGTCTGCACGGGTGAGGATCTCCACGATCGCACGCCCCGCCTGGCCCGCACCGCTGCTGGTGGTCGGCAGGCGGTCCACCTCGGCCCGGACGATCGCGCCGAGCGCCACGGGGTCCGCCCCGGCCTTGCGGAGGATCGACGCCGCGAGGCCTCCCTCACCCCCGCCTCCCGCGGGTTCGACCATCGCGGAGAGCAGGTGCAGCCCTGTGACCTCGGCGTGCCGGGCCCCAAGGGCGAGCTGCTGTGCTTCGGCGAGGACCGCCTGTGCCTGCGTGGTGAGCCTGTCGGGTCGCATTCCAATCCCCTTTCGCGGCGGGCCGCGGACTCGTTCGGTGCAGGTCATCCACACCATGTCCACAGTGCCCCGGTTCGCCGCCCAAGAGAAGAATGCAAGCCGCGCGCCAGGATGAGCAGCACCTAAAACACTGTTTAGCAGTCAGTTATGAAGTCGATATTGCAGGCCCGCGGCTGCCAGATCGGCGGGCTCGCGGGCGGAGGCCGCCGATTTCCCACAAACGGCTCGAGAGAGGCGTTGCCTCCAAGGAGCGGGGCGGCCTAGCGGGCCAACGCGTGGTTACGACCGAACCCTGCTCGAACGGGGGTGCCCCTGGGCGAGTCCCGGCCTTCCACGCGAGGGAGGCATGGCCTTCGCACGCCCGCATGCGGGGCTCCCGGGCGGGGTTTTCTATAGGTTCGGACGCTGAAACACCACGCGTCGGCCCGCCGGGCCGCGAGCCAGAGAGCATACTTCCGCCCGGGGCGGAGGCCATGTACGTCCGGTGAGTTTCTCGCGCGAGCCCCCGAACAGGCCTCGTCGGCGTGCGAATGGGGGATTCGGCGGCATTGACGCCCGGGCCGCGGGCCGATACAAACGGGGCCCCGCGGGAGCCGCCGCGGCGCGTCCGCCGACCCGGCGGGTGAGCGCCCGAGCCCGCGTTGTCCGAACGAGCACTGGAAGAATCGAGGTTCACATGCGTCGCCGAAACGTCGTCGTCCTCCTGGTGTCCGCCCCGATCGCCCTGGTGGCGGGCTGCTCGTCGAACAGCACCTCGGCGAGCGCGATCCGCTCGAACCCGACGCCCGAGCTTCGGACGGTCGCCGAGCGCAATCCCGAGGTGAAGAACAACGTCGCGATCACGAACAACACGAACTCGCGTTCGCTCCGTGCGGACCTGGGCCGGGCGTTCCTGTTCGATCGTCCGAGCCGCCTGGGCCCGTACCCGTACACGCGCTGATCGCGTTTCGGTCGGACTGGTGAAGCACAAGGCCCGCGCGAGGGACGATCGTTCGTCCGCCGCGCGGGCCTTGCGTGTTGTGTAGGGCTGGCGTTACTTCGCGGTGTACTGCCCGCGTGCGACCTTCTTGATGCGGTCGTCCTTGATCAGCGTCTGGTTCACGATCGTGCGGAAGTTGGGCGAGTTGGTGACGTAGCCGGCGCTCTGCACGGCCTCGGCGACCTCGGTCACGCCCATCACCTGCCCACTGAGGACCTGGACCAGCGCGTCCGCGAGCGTGGACTCGCGTCCGCCGCGCGGGCGGCCGCGGAGCGCTCCAACACGCCGGCGCCCGGACGCCGCGCCGCCGCCACCCAGCAGGCGGCGGTGCTCGGCGATCTCACGATCCAGCTCGTTGACCTGCTGGGCGAGGCGGTCACGCTTCGCCTCGAGCTTGCCGATCGCGCCCTGCCTGCGGCGCAGCTCCGCCACGAGCTCGCGGGCGCTCAGGCCGGAGAGGCCACCCTTCGACGCCCGCGGCTTGGCAGCGCGGCGACGACCCTTCTTCTTCGCCATGAAAACAATCCTTCCCCCCCGGAGCGCACTTACTCATACTCAAAGTCATGCTTGGGGGAAACGCCGCGAACCAACGCGGCCGGAAGCGCATCAATAGCGGGTGAGCAGAAGATAATCAAGTCAAGGCGCGGCGGCCTCGTGTTCGTTCCGCATTTGTACGTACATCAGCGGACATGTTTCGAGTGTTTACGTTCCGCGATCGTCCGCGACATAGGCCTTGGTCGTGCGTCCGATCGCCTGCATCTCGCGCCAGAACGCGCTGTTCTCGATGATGACGGGCGCGTGATCGCCGGGTGAACCCGTGGGGCGCCGGAGCAGGCTGATGCAGTCGATCATGGCCTCGTCGCGCGTCGTCCCCATGGTCCGGAGTTCCTGCACGACGACGTCCAGGCCCGCCGACGCGGCATGTTCACGCATCTTTGCCGCAGACATGCTCCGGGCCCGCCAGTGGTGCTCCTGTGTCTGCAGCTCGCCCGAGTGGGGATCGATGTACGTTGCGAGGTTGGAGTGATGGAGGATCGCGACGCCGCCCGGGCGGAGCGTGCGCGCGAGTTCGCGTGCATAGTCACGCATAACGTCCTCTTCGACGTGCACGAGGGAGTCCCACGAGAAGGCGAGGTCGACGCTGTTGGGGGCGACCATGCCGAGCGAGCGCCCATCGTTGACGTGGTAGGCGATCTTCGTGCGGAGCAGCCCGCCGCGCCCGAACCGTGCCCGGCACTCTTCGATGCAGCGGGGCGTGAGGTCCACGAGGGTGAGCCTGCGTGAGAGCGGGAGCAGGTACTGGGTCCAGCGGCCGAACCCGGGCGCGATCTCGAGCACGTGCCCGGGCTCGCGGACGGGCGGGAGGAAGTGCATGAGGCGCGGGTAGATGATGCCGTGCCAGATCGCGCGGCTCCCGCCGCCGACGGTCGACCACTCTTCGCCGCCCGCGGGCCATTCGTGCTCGGTCCATCGACGCAGGTTCTCTTCCACGCTCGGCATGTTGCTTCGCTCCACAACGCGGGCGCGTCTACTTGGCGCCCGCGAGCTTGCGTGTCGTGACGTCGAATGTGCGGACCATGGACGCGTGCAGCGCGTACACGACACCAAGGTATGCGCCCGCACTCAGCACGGCACCGATCAGGAGCGAGATCCTCGCGGTGCCGAGGCCGTCGGGGCCGGACTGGACGGTCTGGATCATGCCGCGGCCGGCGTCGGTGATCGCGAGGATCAGCGAGCCCGGGCTGAGCGCGACGAGCGCGGGCCCGATGACCGGGAAGTCCTGCCCGCTCTTGAAGCCGCACGCGCCGAGCACGAGGACGATCGCGCCCACCACACCCACGCTCGCGACGACCGAGCCGATCGTCCCGCGGCTCTTGAGCGACCATTGCAGCCCGATCATGACGCACAGCGCGGTGAACGCGACGCATACCACGCTCGCGGCGAGCGCGCCCTCGGGCAGCACCACCGGCACATTGATCTGCGTGGAGCCGCCCGAGGCGTACATCGTCTCGCTCACATTCACGCCACCGGCGCGCCCCAACCCTTCCGCGAGGACATAGAGCGAGGCGAGCGCGAGCGTGCCGAGGGGGACCGAGAGCATGGGCAGGAGGTACGCGATGAGCCCGCGGAGCTTTCCGGTCAGGTACATCGAGGGCGTGAGCGGCGTGGTGAGCAGGAGGTCGAGCGTGCCGTCCTCTCGTTCACGGCTGATGGCGGTGGCGGACATGTTGAGCGCGACGAGGGTGATGACGCCGATCTCGGCCCACAGCGTGACGTTGAGCGCGAGGCGGAACTCGTCGTGCTTTAAAGCGCCGCCGTGGTAGAGCGCGAGCAGCGCGATGCCGAAGAGGCCGCCCGCGCCGATGAACGACCATCGCGCGATGATGCGCCAGAGCGTGGCATTGCGTGCAGCGGCCTCGCGCCAGGCGATCGGGTTGTGCCACACCGTGCGGGGCGCGCGGTGTTCTGCGCCGCTGGCGCCCAGGCCCATCAGGCGTCGATGCAGCGGCACGCCCGACGATCCCTGTGCGACGCTGCGCAGCCCGCCCGCGCGGACCGTCAGTGTGCTCGCCACCATAAGCACGAATGACGTGCCCAGGCTCAGCGCGCACCAGGTGGTGATCGGTCGCTCAAGGAACCATGCCGCGAGCCCGACGCGCGAGCCGGGGGTGGCGCGCGGGTAGGTCGCGGGGTCGAGCATCGCGTGCAGCGCGAGGAAGGGGTTGAGGGCGGTCATCCACGTGACGCCCCCACCACCTGCGCCGAGCCCGGCGTTGCGGAGCCAGGCGTCGACGCCCGCCGTGATCGCGATCGTGCTGACGACGCAGATGTAGAACGTGAACACGGCCCGCTTGCCGACGAGTCGGCTCACCGCCAGGGCGATCGCCGCCGAGCCCACGAGCACCGCGGCGCATCCGGCGATGGCGTAACTCGCGAAGATCGTTCGTCCGGGGACACCGCCGAAGTACTGCGTGATCGCGAACAGGGGTAGCGACGAGAAGAGCAGGGCGAGGACGAAGAAGAGGCGTCCGATAAGGTTCCCGAGCACGATCTGCCCGGCGCTCATGGGCGTGGTGAGGAGGACTTCCCAGGTGCGTGGGCTCGACTCCTGCGCGATCGCGGCGGAGAAGAAGACCGGCGCGAGCACGCAGATGAGCCCGATCTGGAGGTAGGCGATCGCGGTGAAGCTGCTGGCCCCGGCGTGGGCGAGCTCGCGGTACCTGAGCGCCCCGGCCCCGGTGTTCAAGAGCAGTGCCCAGAGGAGGGCGATGATGAGTACGGCTAAGTAGATGCTGCGCACGAGGTTATGGCGGCCTCGCCGGGAGCCATTCTGGACCAGGCGTACGGCGATCGGGTTGGTGGGCCCGAGGTTCAAGAGCCAGCGGAGCAGGACGGGCATGGGCGAATCCTAACCCGCTGGCGCGTTCCTAAGGCCCGGCGCCGGGGGGGTTCTTGCGATGGGCCCGAGAATCTATGCCGGGCCGGAATCTCTGCTGGGATAGGCAAAACCAGTCAAAAAGCCTTTGGTGGTTTGGGCCGGCCCCGTTACTCTCATGGGTGAGACAAGACTACCCCGTCAGGGGTCGCGGATCGGTGTCCCGGGTTTGGGTTCCCGGGGTCGCACTCCCGCGAAAACCAGAAGCTCGCCCACGCCCCCGACGTTCCGGGGCGGTGGCGTTGCGGTGGGAGAGGAGAGAAGGACATGAAGAATCTGCTCAGTGGTGGGTTGGCGGTCGCCCTGCTCGCAGGGGCCGCGTTTGGTCAGCTCGCAACGGACATCGGCTCGATCGATGGCTCCGAGGCGACGTACAACCGTGCCCTCGAGGGCTTCAGCGGCCTGTCCGGCGTCGGCACGAACGTCTTCTTCGACGTCCGTCCGTTCTACGTCAACACGACCGGCACCTACGACATCCTGTCGACCCAGACGGACGACGGGTTCCTGTTCGTGTACGCCGGCAGCTTCAACCCCGCGAACCCCACGGCCAACGGCATCGGCAGCGATGACGATGGCTCGGGCGGCATCGGCACCTCCGATGTCGTCGGCCTGAACCTCACCGCGAACACCCAGTACTACGCCGTCACCACCACGTTCGACAACGGCGTGACCATGGACTATCGCAACGATTACTACGGCCCCCAGGGCGCCAGCGTGATCTTCGGCAACATCCCCGCGCCCGCCTCCGTCGCCCTGCTGGGCCTCGGTGGTCTGGTCGCTGGTCGTCGCCGCCGCTAAGTTCTCGAACGCACTCAACGACCGTTCCCAAGGCGGTCGAGACAGTTCGTGTGAGACCCCCGCGACTCCTGCGGGATCATCACTCTGCCACACACAACGCCCCGGGACGGTCTTGGGGCGTTGTGCTTTTTACGGGATTGAGTAGAGATGGAGGCTTGAGCGGGTCTCGGGATTGTCCCGCCCGCAACCCCGGCCCAGAACGATTCACGGAGGCGTGCGGACCTGGGCGCCCTGTGCGGGCGAGGGGGACCGAGAAATGGAGTCGGGCATGAAGCCCGGGTGGGAGCGGTCGGCTCCGCACGCACCCGCGTCATGCTCGAAGGCTGAGAGGACCCGAGTGTGCGTGGTGCGGTGCCATGTCGCTCCAGATAGTGTTTGTTTGAACGAGGAGACAAGACATGATCAAGACTCTCGGAACGGTTGCTGGCATCGTGATCGCCACGAGCGCCAGCGCGCAGACCCTGTTCCACACCTTCGACATGACCGGACTGGTCAGCGAAGGCGGCTTCGGTACCAACTTCCCCACCCTGACGCACGACTTCGGCGTCGCGGGCGTGGTCGTCGCTGTCGAGTGGGACGTTTCCTACGAGTCCTTCGACCCGAGCTGGAACAGCGAGGCCCAGATCGCCATCGACACCAACGACGACGCGAGCTTCGATGCTGACATTGACCCCTCCCTCTTCGGCGCGCCCGACTCGTCCGGCGTGTTCGCCTACTTCGGATCGATCGGCGCCAACACCATCTCGTCGGACGGCCTCGTGTTCCTGACGACCTACGAGTCGTTCGATGACGCGAGCTCGACTCCGGATGCGCTGTACCGCCAGGGCTTCGTTCGTGTGACGTATCGCGCGGTGCCCGCGCCGGGCGCTCTCGCCGCCTTCGGCGCGATGGGCCTCGTCGTGACCCGTCGCCGTCGCTGATCCGAGCGGGAACATCCTGAATCCAAACGCGACGCCCCGGGGCCTTCCCCGGGGCGTCGTTGTGCGCAAACTCGTCTGAACACTCACCGGATTCTTACGAGACCTTCGCGGGTTCCTGCTCGGGCTTGTTCCCGTTGGCGGGGGTCTCGCCCGCCTCGGGCACGAAACTCAGGTGGTCGTCGCCCGCGGGCTCCTGGCCTTCCTGCGCCTCGGCCTTGCGGTGCGTGACCCTGATGAGGTGCATGTTGTGCAGGTCGCCCGAGAGCAGCATCTCGCTGAGCGGGTCCTCGACGTACTGCCCGATCGCGCGGCGGAGCGGGCGTGCGCCGAAGTCGGGGTTGTAGCCCTTCTCGATCAGGAACTCCTTGGCCTTCTCGTCGAGGTTCAGGACGATGCCCTGTTCCTTGAGGCGCTGCGTGACCTTCGCGACTTCGTAGTCGACGATCTGCACGAGATCATCGCGCGTGAGCGGGCGGAACACGATGACGTCATCGAGGCGGTTGATGAATTCCGGGCGGAAGAACCGCTCGATCTCCTTCATCAGGATGCCCTTGATGTTCTCGTGGCTGACGCCCTCGGAGCGCTTCTGGAAGCCGAACCCGCCACCGCCCTTGATGAGGTCGGCGCCGATGTTCGAGGTCATGATGAGGATGACGTTGCGGAAGTCGACGTTGCGTCCGAACGAGTCGGTGAGGCGTCCTTCTTCCATGATCTGGAGGAGCATGTTGAAGACGTCGGGGTGGGCCTTCTCGACCTCGTCGAGGAGGATCACGCTATAGGGGCGGCGACGCACGCGCTCGGTGAGCTGCCCGCCTTCTTCGTAGCCGACGTAGCCGGGGGGCGCGCCGACGAGGCGGCTCACGTTGTGCTTCTCCATGTACTCGGACATGTCGAGCGTGATGAGCGCCTCTTCGTCGCCGAACATGAACTCGGCGAGGCTCTTGGCGACGAGCGTCTTGCCCACGCCCGAGGGCCCGACGAAGATGAACGAGCCCATCGGGCGCTTGGGATCCTTCAGGCCCGCGCGGGCGCGACGGATCGCCTTGCTGATGGTCTTGATCGCCTCGTCCTGACTGATGACCTTCTTGTGCAGCTCCTTCTCGAGATCGAGCAGGCGCGCGGCCTCCTCCTTCTCGAGACGCTTGAGCGGCACGCCGGTCATCGACGACACGACCTCGGCGATCACGTCCTCATCGACGGTGCCGTCGATCTCCTGGGACTGGGCCTTCCACTCCTTCTGGATCTCTTCCTTCTTCTTGCGGAGCTGCTCGGCCTTGTCGCGCAGCTCGGCGGCGCGCTCGTAGTCCGCGGCCTTGACGGCCTCGTCCTTCTCGATCGCGAGCTTCTCGATCTGGCCCTCGATGTCCGCGAGGTTCGGCGGCTTGGTCATGTTGCGGATGCGTACCCGTGCGCCCGCCTCGTCGATCACGTCGATCGACTTGTCGGGCTGGACGCGACCGGAGATGTAGCGGTTGGACAGCTCGACCGCGGCCTTGATCGCCTCGTCGGTGATCCGCACGCGGTGGTGGCTCTCGTAGCGATCGCGCAGGCCCTTGATGATCTCGACGGTCTGGTCGGGGCTGGGCGGATCGACGGGGATGGGCTGGAAACGCCGCGCGAGGGCCGCGTCCTTCTCGATGTACTTGCGGTACTCGTCGAAGGTCGTGGCGCCGATGCACTGGATCTCGCCGCGGGCCAGCGAGGGCTTGAGCACGTTGCTGGCGTCGATGGCGCCCTCGGCGCCACCCGCGCCGACGAGCGTGTGCAGCTCGTCGATGAAGAGGATGACGTCCTTGGCGCGACGCACCTCGTTCATGACCGCCTTGATGCGCTCTTCGAACTGGCCGCGATACTTCGTGCCCGCGACCATCATCGCGAGGTCGAGCACGACGATGCGCTTGTTGAGCAGGATCTCGGGGACGTCGCCCGCGATGATGCGCTGGGCCATGCCCTCGACGATCGCGGTCTTGCCCACGCCCGCCTCGCCCAGGAGGACGGGGTTGTTCTTCGTGCGCCGGCAGAGGACCTGCACGACGCGCTCGATTTCCTTCGCGCGTCCGATGACGGGATCGAGCGAGCCTTCCTTGGCAAGCTCGGTGAGATCGCGTCCGAACGAGTCGAGCGCGGGGGTCTTGGAGCGGTTCTGCCCGCGCTTGCCCTCGGCCCCGCCGTTGCCACCGTTGGCGCCACCGCCCGCGATGCCGGCCTCTTCGGACTGCTCGCTCCCGGCGCCGAGCAGGTTGAGGACCTCCTCGCGGACCTCTTCGAGCTTGAGCCCGAGGTTCATGAGGACCTGGGCCGCGACGCCGTCGTGCTCACGCAGGAGCCCGAGCAGCAGGTGCTCGGTGCCGACGTAGTTGTGGTTGAGGTTGCGGGCCTCTTCGATGGCGTACTCGATGACCTTCTTGGCGCGGGGGGTCTGGGGCAGCTTGCCCATCGTGACCATCTCGGGCCCGGCCTTGACGAGCTTCTCGACCTCAAGGCGGACCTTGCGCAGGTCCACGTCGAGGTTCTTGAGCACGTTGGCGCCGACCCCCGAGCCCTCCTTGACCAGCCCGAGGAGGATGTGCTCGGTCCCGATGTACTCGTGGTTGAAGCGCTGCGCCTCCTGGTTGGCCAGGGCCATCACCTTCCGCGCGCGATCCGTGAAGCGTTCAAACATCGCACTTCTCCTCGGGGCGACACCTTGCGCCCCGCTCACTATGCGTTCGACGAACGCACCCCTTCTGATGCGGCAGAGTCCCGGACCGTGCCGCACATCCTCCAACCAACCCGCCCGGGCCCCCCTGCGGGTGCCCGTGGGCCCGCGGACCCTCCCCAAACCGTGGGAGACGCATCGTGGGCCCGGTGATGCTCTATCGGTTGCACACGGTGTGCCAGTTGCCCGAAGCTCGGGTTCGCGCGCAGGGGCCGAAAGGGGGCAGTGAACCACCTAAATAGGGCATAGATTCGCCGCCGGTATGGGCGATACAGAACGCGCAGATTGGCCGACGCACGCCGATCTGGCAGGCCCGGGCACCATTGTGGTCAAGCCGACCGGACGGCGCGGGCTCATTCCGCCCGGGCGGTCGCCGCGTCGGCGACGAGCGTGATCCCGATCGCCGCCTCGGCGGTGGTCCCCCCCACCGCGTCGCGCATCCGCACGCGGAGGGTGTACCCGCCCGTGGCGAGCGTCGCGGGCAGCTCGATCTCCTGCACGACGTAGAAATCGCGGCGCACGCTCCGGAGCGATTCGCGCACGCGCTCCGCGGGGCGCATCATCGCCAGCGCGCCGTCAACGTCGTGCTGCAGGCGGAGCTCCTGCGTCAGTTCCACCTCGTACATGTCGCCCGTGGATTGGCTGGATTGTGCCGCGAGGCTGCGGCCTGCGGAGGAATCGTCGATCGCGCGGTGCGCGAAGCGATCGACCTCGACATACACGATCATGCGGTGTGGGCGTCCGGCGATGAGGCGACGCGACGCGATCGGCTCGAACTGTCCGAAGCCCTCGACGCGCGTGCATAGCTCTGCGCGCACGATCCGCACCGGGAGCGCCGAGGCGAGCTTCTCCAGCTCCGTGGCGTACGCGTCGGCGAGCGCGGCGGGATCGCCCGGAACACCAGAAATGCCGGAAATTCCAGCGGAATTCGGGTGCGCGACGCGGGTGAGGAGATCACGCAGCGACTCGATGGTCCGGCGTTCGCCCGGCGCGAGCTCGCCCGAAAGAGCGCTCGCCAGGGTCGACCAGCCCGTGCCGGGCTCGATCTCGTCGAGCCCGAGGAGGCCCAGCGCGCTGCGGAAGGGCGCGTCGCCCGCGGCGACACCGACGGAGAGCTCGCGCGCGAGCAGCGCGATCGCCTCGCGGCGTTCCATCTCGGGATCGGGCGCGGCGTTCACAGATACCGGGGCGTTCGCGAGGGTCGCTTCGGGATTCGCGGCGATGTCGGTCTGGATGGGCGCGGGATCGGTTGTGGTGGGCGCGACGATCCGGCTCCCGCCCGGCGACGCGTTGTTCGAGGCGGTCGCGTCGGGGGCATCGCTCGTGCCTTCTGCGCGCTGGCTGGCGAGGTACTGCTCGACGAGTCGGGCGGACTCCTCGGCGGCTTGCGCGAGGGCCGCCGCGGCGGAATCGTCGGGTGCGGGCGTGTCGACGTCGGTGGCGCGGATGCCCCCGCCGTCCTCGCTCATGAGGGCGTTGAGCCCGGCGGAGGGCCCGTCATTGGATTGGGCGTCGGGGCCGGTCATGCACCCGGCGAGGTGCAGGGCGAGGCATCCCGCGAGCGCACCCGCGGCGAGGGCCCTCGGTGATGGGTAGGGCGGGGCGTGCGTCGTGATCGAGCGTGCGTCGTGTCGTTCCATCGCGTCGCCTCCTGCTCCGCGGGAATGTCGTTGGCCCCGCCGATCCCCGGCGAGTCTCTTCCGGGTTTATCGACCCGCGCCGCCCCGCGTCCCCACCCCGGAAAGGGTGCGGACGAAGAGCACGGTTTCACGCTCGAGGGTGCGCTCGTCGCTGCCCAGGCCGCTCTTCATGCGCCGGTCGGCATCGACGCAGGCGTGCAGGAGGTCGGCGGTGGCGCGGGGGCCAGCGCGACCGGCGGCCTCGCCCATCGCCGCGGCTCGCTCGCGGGGCCAGATGCGGAGTTTGCCGGCGAGGGAGAACGCGTTCTGTCCCTGGGCCTGCCCGACGGCGAGGTGGTGCATCTTTCGGGCGAGGTCGGTCAGGGCGAACTGGATGAGTGTGGGCGGCTGGCGCGAGACGTCGATGAGGCGGCGGAGGTGGGCGAGGGCCGCGTCGGCGTCGCCCGCCATGCCCGCGCGGAGCAGTGTTTCCTGCACGCCCCAGACCTCTTCCTCGCGTCGTGCGCCGACGAGCTCGGCGACAGCCTCGGGCGTGACGGTTCCGCTCGCGGAGAGGGCGTGGGCCGCGAGGCGGGCGAGCTCCGAATCGAGGGTGGCGAGGTCGGTGCCCACGCGATCGACGAGCATCGCCGCGGCGCGCCGGTCGATGGGCGCCCCGTGGCGCTTCTCACAGCGTTTGGTCGCCCACATGGCGGCGGTCGCCTCGTCGAGCGCGTCGCACTTGTGCGCGAGGCCAGCCTTGGCGATCGCCTTGTCGAGGTTGCCGGGGTACCAGCGTTCGGCGCGGAGCACGAGCGTGGCGCCGTCGGAGGGCGAGGCGGCGTAGCGCTCGAGCGCGGGGCGGGTGTCCTCGCGGACGAGCTGGTCGGCGTCGTCTATGACGATGAGCTTGTGCTCGGCGAGCAGGCCGAAGCTGCGGCACTCATCAAGCACGTCGGCGAGGGTGCACTGCCCGCCGAGGAAGGACGCCCGCTGGATCTCGCCGTGCTCGGCCTTGAGGGCCTCGACGAGCTGCTCGGTGAGGAGCTGTCGGAGCAGGGCGTCCTTGCCGTGGAGGAGCACGACGCGCATGCCCGCGTGCATGGCGGGGAACGGGCTGGCGGCTTCGCGGCGGGCCATGCGGCGAGTTTATCCCGCGGGAACCGGTGCGCCGCGGGGCCTGTACCCTTGCAAGGCGGACGACCCGCCCGAGCGCGCATGCACACCCTCACCGTCATCCAGGGCTCCGATTCCGGGCGGGTGTTCCCGCTGCCCGAGGGCGAGCCGCAGCTCATCGGGCGCTCGACCGAGGCGCTCCCGTTCACGGACCAGACGATCTCGCGCCGGCACGCGGAGCTGACGCCGGATGCCGGGCGGTGGTTCCTGCGTGACCTGGAGTCTCAGAACGGGACGTACGTGAACGGTGCGCCGATCCGGCATCGCGTGGAGCTGCAGCCGGGCGACCAGGTGCGGGTGGGGGCGACGGTGTTCGTGTTCGGCGCTCCGGGGCACGTGCGGGACCTGCCGCCGGTGCGGCTGCTGCGTCCGGGCGAGATCGAGAGCGAGATCGAGCGGACGATCCCGAGCAACGACGACAGCATGATCCTCGCGGAGCCCGAGCCGCGGGCCGCGGCGCTGGAGCATCTGCGGATCATCTACCAGCTCACGCAGCTCACGACGAGCAAGTTCAACGAGCGGGACGCGCTCCTGCGGAGCGTGATGGAGCTGGTGTTCGCGGAGTTCCGTCCGGAGCGGGGCGTGATCGTTCTGCGGAACAGCGCGGGGGAGCTCGAGCCCGTGGTGGCGCAGCACAAGACGCCGCCTCGCGAGACCGACGACGCGTCGATCGGCGTGTCGCGCACGATCATCCAGCACGCGATGCGTCAGGGCGAGGGCGTGCTGTCGACCAACGCGATGAGCGATCCGCGGTTCGCGTCGGGCGACAGCGTGCAGCGGATGTCGATCCGCAGCGCGATCTGCTCGCCCATCAAGTTCCGCGAGCGGACGTTCGGCGCGATCTACATCGATTCCTCGATCGCTAACTACACGTTCACGGCGGAGCAGCTCGCGCTCATGAACGCGGTCGCGATGCACACCGGGCTGGCACTCGCGAACAACGAGCTGTACGCCGACAAGCTGCACGCGGAGCGGCTGGCCGCGGTGGGCGAGACGATCGCGGTCTTGTCGCACTCGATCAAGAACATCCTTCAGGGGCTGCGCGGGGGCGCGGATGTGGTGGACATGGGCCTGAAGCGCGAGGACCTGAAGATCGCGCGCGGCGGGTGGGACATCCTCAGGCGGAACCTCGATCGGATCGTGTCGCTCACGATGAACATGCTGGCGTTCAGCCGGCCGGCGGCGATCGAGCTGGAGCTCTCGCCGCTGGGATTGATCGTGGAGGACTGTGCGCAGTTGCTCGAGTCGCTGTGCGCGAGGCGGAACCTTGCGCTCGTGCTGGACCTTGATCCAGAGATGCCGCCGATCCCGATCGACGCGGGGATGATCCACCAGGCGCTCATGAACCTTCTGACGAACGCGGTCGAGGCGGTGCCCGAGGGCGGGATCGTGACGGTGCGCACGCTGTATCGCACGACGGACCCGCTGCTCGGGCAGGGGCCGACGTACGCGGAGATCCGCGTGATCGACAACGGGCCGGGCATCCCGCCGGACCGTGCGCGGTGGATCTTCGAGCCGTTCCGGACGACCAAGGGCCAGCGCGGCACGGGCCTCGGGCTCGCGGTGACGAAGCGGCTGGTGGAGGAGCATCGCGGGCGGATCGCGGTCGAATCGAACGAGGGCGTGGGCACGACGTTCACGATCACGCTGCCGGCGGACGCGGGCGAGCACATCGACCCGTCGGCGACAGCGAAGGCGTCGGCGCAGAAGGACGCGCGGGGATGAATCTCTGCCGATCGTGCCGGTGATTCTCCGGTAGACTCGTGCGAGGGAGGACCTCGTGATGCGCCTGACGCACCGACTCGCATGGATCACGATCGCCGCGGCGGGTGCGGCGTGCTTCGCACAGGAGGCGAATGACGCGGGGGGCATGGGCTTCGCCCGGGCGGACGCTCCCATCCGCCTTGAGGGCCCGCGACCCTTCCTGCAACCCGAAGCGACGAAGACGCAGGAGTCCGGCCCCGACGCGAAGGCGGCGGACGCTGGCGGGGCGCAGGCTGCGCCGCAGCGTTCCGCGGACGACATCGCCAAGGCGCTCGCGAACCCCATCGCGAACCTCATCAGCGTGCCGTTGCAGTTCAATACTGACTTTGGCTCCGGGAGTGACGGCGACGGCGTGCGCACGACGCTCAACATCCAGCCCGTGATCCCGTTCGACATCAGCGACGAGTGGCTCGGCATCAGCCGGACCATCCTGCCGGTCATTTATCAGAACGCGGATGCGTCGGCGTTCACGAGCGATGACACGTTCGGGCTGGGCGACACGGTGCAATCGCTGTTCCTGTCGCCCAAGACCAACTCAAAGCTCACGTGGGGCGTGGGCCCGGTGGTGTACATCCCGACCGCGACGGACGACGTCCTCGGCGCCGACCAGTGGGGCCTCGGGCCCACCGCGGTCGCGCTCGTTGCGGATGGCAAGTGGACCTACGGCATGCTCGCGAACCACATCTGGTCGATCGGCGAGACGCAGGACTACGACTCGTTCGACGTGGATCGCCCGAGGATCAACGCGACGTTCCTGCAGCCGTTCGCGTCGTACAACATTGGCGACGGCTGGAGCGCGACGATCAACACCGAGACGACGTACGACTGGGAGGCGGAGGAATGGACGGTGCCGATCAACCTGATGGGATCGAAGGTTGTGCGCATCGGTGACCAGACGGTGAGTTTCTCGCTGGGGTATCGCCAGTACGTCGCGGCGCCGGACGGCGCGCCCGACTGGGGTCTGCGGCTGAACATCACGCTCGTGTTTCCGCGATAGGTCGCGGGGCGCTTGCGTCGGGCCTGTCGGCGAGATACAGTTTTGTCTGGCGGATGATCGGGTTTGGTCCGTCGTCGCATGCCGGGAACGACTGACAGGAGCACCACATGAGCCGTGTCGCGAGCCGGGTTCGCATCGTCGCCGCTTCCTCGATCCTGCTGGCCCTGGCGGGGTGCTCGTCGTACTACCGGGTGTCCGATCCGGATTCCGGCAAGCAGTACTACACCACGAGCATCGGGCACAAGGCCGGCGGGGCCATCGAGTTCAAGGACGCCAAGTCGGGGAGCACCGTGACCGTCCAGAACTCCGAGGTTTCCAAGATCAAGAAGGATGAGTACGACACCGCCGTCGGCAAGAAGTAGTCGAGCCGACGCGCGTCGCCCGAGGGAGCACGGCGCGTGAGCACCCACCGCGCCATCCTTCATGTGGATCTCGACGCGTTCTTCGCGTCGGTTGAGCAGCTCGACTTTCCGGAACTGCGCGGGAAGCCCGTGCTCGTCGGCGGGACGTCGCGCAGGGGCGTCATTGCCGCGGCGTCGTACGAGGCCCGGGCGTTCGGCTGCAAGAGCGCGATGCCCACCGCGGTCGCTGTGCGGCTGTGCCCGCACGCGGTGCTGCGCAAGCCGCGGGGCGATCGCTACGGCGAACTCTCGCACCAGGTATTCGACATCCTGCACGGCTTCTCGCCATTGGTGCAGCCCGTGTCGATCGACGAGGCGTTCGTCGACCTGACGGGCAGCGAGCGGTTGCTCGGGCCCGCGCCGGAGGTGGCGAAGCGCATCCGCGAGATGGTGCGCGCGAGGACGGGGCTGACGTGCTCGGTCGGCGTCGCGCCCAACAAGTTCCTCGCGAAGCTCGCGAGCGATCTGCGCAAGCCCGACGCGCTCGTCGTCATCACGGAGGACACGATCCAGGCGACGCTCGATCCGCTGCCCGTGGGACGGATCTGGGGCGTCGGGCCCGCGGCGGAGCAATCGCTCGCACGCTTCGGCGTGCGCACGATCGCGGACCTGCGCGCGCTCCCGCTCGAAACGCTCCGCGCACGCTTCGGCGACTTCGGCGAGCATCTGCACCGCCTGGCGCGCGGCATCGACGACCGCCCCGTGCACGCCGATCGAGACGCGAAGTCCATCAGCCACGAGCAGACGTTCTTCGAGAATCTCACCGACCCCGACGAGATCCGCGCGATCCTCACTGACCAGTCCGAGCAGGTTGCGCGGAGGCTTCGTCGGCACGGGCGATACGCGCACACCATCTCGCTCAAGATCCGTTACGGGGATTTCGAGACCATCGCCCGCGCGAGAACGCTCAGCGAACCGACCAGCGCGACCTCGGACATCACCTCCGCGGCCCGCGGCATCTTCGCCGACTGGGCACGCGCGTCGTTCCAGCCCGTTCGCCTGATCGGCGTGCAGGCGTCGAACCTCACGAGCGAGCCGCCGCAGGAGGGCCTGTTTACGGCGAGGGAAACCGAGCGTTCGCGGGCGATTGACGCCGCGAGCGACGCGATTGCGCAGAAGTTCGGGAAGCGGGCGATCACACGCGCTCGTGCGCTGACGTCGCCTCAAACGAAGGCGAACCGCTCGCCAAGTGGGCCCGGCGCGGGCGGCGCGCGCCCGCAGAGGCCGATGGAAGACACGACCCCGCCCGGGCAGTACGGCCCGGGGTCGTGAGGAGCGTGCTTCGCTCGTGTCGGCCTCGTTCCTCGCAACCGTGAACCATCACTTCCGAACATCACACCAGGCATGCGCATCACCCACGACACCGGCGACACGCTCGTCCTCCGCGGCATTCCCGGCGGGGTGGGATGGCTCGTCTTCGCGACGTTCCTGGGCGTGCTGTTCAGCGTCGTGTTCTCGGTCGTGTGCGTGCACCTGCTGCGCACGAGCGGCTTCGGGTTCCGCGTGGTCATGACCGCGCTCGGCGTGGCGCTCGGGCTCCTGTTCCTCGTGTTCGGTGTCGTGTCGCTCGCGGTCGGGCGCGAGTCGCTCTCGCTCGATAAGGTCAATGGCAAGGGGCGGTACCACTCGCGCTCGCCGATCATTGACGTACCCAAGCCCTTCGAGTTCTCGCTGGAGAGCATCAAGCATGTGTCGATCGAGCGGTACACGGAACGCAATCCGGGCGGGGGCGGACGCGGCGGGGGAATGAGCTCGCATGATGCGTGCCGCGCGAGGCTGCTGATCAGTAAGCCGCGCCGGGCGGTGGTGCTCGACGAGACGAGCAACGGGCGCGACGCGCGCGTGCGCACGATCGCGGATCGGGTGGCGGTGTTCCTGGATCTGCCGGTAATCGAGAGCGATCGGCGGGAGGACAAGTAGGGCGCACGCTCGGCGCATCACGGCGAACACTCGATCAATCGTCCGGCGTCACGGTCTTGGGGCCCTGGTTGCCCGCGGTGCGCTCGAGCACGCCGCCTCGGTTCTCGTACTTGGTGAAGCCGAGTCGCTCGAGGTTCTTGTTCGACAGCGCGCTCTTGCCCTTCATGTCCGACCACTTGCCCGCGATCGTCGGCGCCTGCGGCACGCGCCTGACGGGCTCGCCCGTGTCGGGGTGCTTCGTGAGCGGGGCGTCCTTCATGGACTGTACGAGCTCGAAGGTCTTGCCCGTGCCCTCGCCAGCCTTGTTCAGGATCTCGTACACGTACGTCGGCATGGCATTCCTACATCCAAGGCGAGCGGGGTGTTCATCATTCCGCGCGCGTCATCCGCCGAAGCTCTGCCCGGTGTCGAGGTCGGTCATGCGCAGGCGGAGGGCCTTGCACATGCGGCTCAGGACGGGCCACGCGGTTTCCTCGTCGTTGACCGAGACCATCACTTGCGTCACGCCATCGCCGAAGCTGGGGACCTCCGCGATGTACCCGGGCCCGTAGAGGACGCGCGTGCCGCGGGAGGTGCTGGCGGGCGCGCCGTCGGGCGCGGTGTTGAATCGGGCGAGCATGCCCTCGAGCTGGTCGAGGGTGCCGATGGGCTCGAGCGGCTCGCCGGGGGGCGTCGGGCGGGTGAGGACGAGTTGCCGCTTCTTGCTCTTGGCCACGGCAAAGTTTAGGGCATGGGCCGTCGGGGATCAGGCATCAGGTACTCGGGGCCATGTGTCGAGGACCGAGCATCAGGCATCAGGGGTCGGGCGTCAGCGGTGGGCTGTGCGGGAGCAACCATCGGATGCGCGTTCTCTTTGCAGATTTGCCCCTTTGTCCATTTGCCCGTTCTTATTCCTCTTCTTCCTCGTCCCGCTCGTCGAGCAGGCGGGCGGCGGTCTCGACGAGCTTGAAGAGGGGCACGGGCTTCTGAAGGTATGCGTCGACGCCCAGCGCGCCGGCGTATTCCTCGTGGCGCTTGCCCTCGTTCGCGGTCACCATGATGACCAGCGGGCTGTCCTCGCGCCCCTTGATCTTCTCAAGGGCGAGGAAGCCGGAGCGCCCGGGGAGCATCATGTCGAGCACGACGAGGTCGGGCGGATCGTCGCCCGCGCACAGGCGGACGGCGTCGTTCCCGTTCGATGCGAGCAGGGTCTCGGCGCCCTCGGCGGTCAGTGCCGCGTTGAAGGTGTCGAGCACGTCGCGGTCGTCGTCCACGATGAGGATCAGTCGATCGGCGAGCTTGGCGGATTGCGGCATGTGACATCCTTCGCACGCGCGTGCCGGGCGGTCCCTGGTTGCGTCCACATCCCCGGTGCGCCGGGCCCGCACGCCGTGGGGCCCCGCAGGGCATCAGTATGCCACGCGTGTGGACGCCGGGCAAGGGGTGGATGGGGTGATCGGCGCGGCGGCGGGGTGGGGACTGGCCGTCCTTGTGCGCACGCGCGGGCGCGGGGGCGCCGCGCGGGGCGAATTTCTTCAAGATTTCGTTGCGCGTGGCGAGGCCGGTGGTTGCGCGATCGGTCCGCGGGGGCGGGATCGCGTTCGTGCGCGCGCTGGTGGTCGGCGGTCCGAGGGTGTCGCCCGCAGGTTCGGGCCACACGGAGGACCACGCATGCCCGCGCTCGCCCATCCCATCCTGGCGCTTCAGAGGAAGCGGGCCAAGCCCGACGCCGCGCGTTCGGTCGTGCTCGACGACGCGCTCGTGGCGCTGCTCATCGATGCGCACGAGCGTGACGAGATCCCGCGCCTTGAGGAGCTGTGGACCTATTACCGCAACCCGCGCCAGACGCGCCGGGGCGCGAGCTTCCGGGCCCGCGCCCTGGCGCTGGGCGCGGGGCTGCCGGCGGGCACGCCGATCGGCACGCAGGCGCAGGAGGCCGGGCTGCCCGCCCGTCTGACGGGCGCACGCGATCCGCTGGGTGACGACCGCGAGCGTGGGCGGCGTGAGGTGGTCATCGAGAACGACATCGCGTGGCGTGTGCACGCGATGGTCGACTTCATGTTCGGGAAGCCCGTGCAGATCTTGAGCACGGCGCCCGACGAGGCGAAGCGGGCGCGCATCGAGCGGGCGCTCGACGCGGCGTGGGAGGCCTCGGGCGGCATCGCGCTGCTGCAGGACTTTGCGCTCCTTGGGCACGTCTATGGGCACGCCGACCTGGTCCTTCGGACCGACGCGCTGCAGCGAGCTGTGGCGGGCGGGCCGCCCAGGCTGCGTCTGACGGACGACGACGCGATTGCGCTGGCGCGATTGCCGAGGGTCGAGCTCATCGAGCCCACCCGCGGCGTTCCCGTGATGGATCCGAGCGACTATCGCGAGCTCACGGGCTATGTCGTTCATCACACGCGCCACGCCGCCGCGACGGTCGACGAGAACGGCGAGCTGACGCGCGCCGAGCAGGTCGTGACGGAGCTGATTGCGCCGGGCGTGCGCGAGGTCTGGATCGACGGCTCGCCCGCGTCTCGCCATCGCGACGCGCTGCTGCCGGATCGGCTGCCCGTTGCGCACGTGCAGAATCTATCGATGCCGTTCCGGTACACGGGGCTGGGCGAGGTTGAGCCGCTGATCGCGCTGCAGGATGAGCTGAACACGCGGCTGTCGGACCGCGCGAGTCGCGTGACGATGCAGAGCTTCAAGATGCTGCTCGCGAAGGGCATGGAGGGGTTCGATCGCGTGCCGATCGGGCCGGGGCGGGTGTTCGTGACGGACAATCCGGACGCGTCGATCACGCTGATCGGCGGCGACGCGCCGAGCCCGAGCGAGGACGCGCACATCACCGAGATCCGCGAGGCGATGGACAAGGTGTCGACGGTGCCGCCGCTGGCGGGCGGGGTGGTCCGCGCGAAGATCGGGAATCTGTCGAGCGCGAACGCGCTGCGGATCACGCTGATGGGCCTGCTCGCCAAGACCGCGCGCAAGCGGGTGACGTATGGGCGCGGGATCGAGGCGATCAGCCGGATGATGCTTGAGGCGCTCGATCGCGCGGGCGTGCTACCCACGACGGACGGTGAGCGCGGGCTGCGATTGCAATGGCCCGACCCGCTGCCCGTGGACCTGCGCGAGCAGGTTGTCGCGGCGGAGGCCAAGGCGCGCCTCGGCGTGTCGGTAGAGCGCGTGCTGGGCGAGCTGGGGTACGGCGATTCCGACGCCGGCGTGCAGTAGCACAAAGAACGGATCTTTCACGATTGCGAGCAACAACGCGGCGCGAGCGCCGGGGGGGTCGACCATGAGCGTGTTCAATCCGGGAGAAGGGACGTTGGGTGGCGTGGACACGGCGGATGTGCATCCGGCCCCGCCCGTGGAGGAGTTGGAATGGCGACGGCGTGCGCTCGAGGCTGAGGAGAAGCTCGGCGCGTGCGAGGCGAAGATCGCGGAGCTGGAGAAGGAGCGTGACGCGCTGGTCGAGGCAGAGGCGAAGGCCTCGCGCCGCGCCGACATCCATCGCGAGCTGATGGAGGAGGGGGCGCACGATCTTGAGGTCGGGTGCCTGCTGACGGAGTCATGCCTGGCCCGGATGGACGAGCCGGACGTCAAGGCGGCGGTTGCGGACCTCAAGCGGGATCGCCCGTACCTGTTCCGCGCGCTGGAGCTGGACGAGGGGGACGTATCAAGTGTCGGGAGCGCGATGTCTGGTGCAGTGGAGCATGCGCCGCACGCGTTGATCGGGCGAGTTGCGGATGAGGCCCGCGAGAGCGGGGATCGCCGGCTGCTGCTGCGCTATCTGCGGATGCGTCGCGGGGCATTCTGAACGAGTGAGGCTGCGCGCGGCGTTCGCGCGTGGTGGAGGACGGACCGCGCACGTGGCGTGTATGCCGCGGAGTCGCGCAACGCGCCGCGAGGGCGCGAGGGGGGATGGTCATGCCGTTTACGGGGAAGGCGACGTTCAACGCGGGCACGACGCTGCCGGAGCTCGCGGAGGATGTTTCGGACATCATCGGGATCGTGAGCCCGTTCGAGACGCCGCTGCTGGATCATCTTGGTGATCCGAAGCGCGCGGCGACGAGCACGGTGCACGAGTGGATCGAGGACACGCTTCTGGCGAACACGGACCAGATCAATCAGACGGTGTTCACGCCGGGGCCGACGACGGCGACCGCGATCACGGTCGACAATCCGGCGCGGTTCAGCCCGGGCGATCTTGTGCGGCCCGGCGACAACAAGGAAGTCATGCTCGTCACGAGCGTGAGCAGCACGCTCACCGTCGTTCGTGGTTACGGCGGAACGACGCCGGCGACGCTAGCGAACGACATGCCGCTGACGATCCTGGGCAACGCGGCGTTCGAGGGGGATATCGCGCCGCTGGCCCGCTTCACGAACCGCGTGCGCAAGGCGAACTACACGCAGATCTTCACCGCATCGATCGAGGTGAGTGGCACGCTGCGCGCCTCGCGGAATGTCGGCATCGACGACGAGGTGGACTACCAGAAGCAGGAGCGGATGCGTGAGCTGCTGCGCGACCTCGAGAACTGCGTCATCAACGGGACGGCGCCCGCGGCGGACCCGCAGGGAAGTGGGAGCGTGCGGCGCTCGATGAACGGCATCCTGCGGACCGTGCAGACGAACCAGTTCACGCCGGGCGCGGGCGGGATCCCGCAGGGCGATGGCACGGGCAACAACGGGCTGACGGAAGAGGTGCTCAACGCCGCGCTGCGCAAGGTGTGGGAGCAGTCGAACGGCCCGGTGGACACGATCGTGGTGGGCGGCGCGCAGAAGCGACGCATCAACGGATTCGGGACGTCGAGCCGCAGCTTCCTGCCCGAGGACACGCGATATCGCGATGTGATCAGCGTGTACGAGAGCGACTTCGGCGTGTGCAAGGTGATCCTGAGCCGCTGGGTGCCGCAGGATGCGCTGATCCTGCTGGATTCGTCGCGCGCGGAGGTGATGCCGCTGCAGGGGCGGAGCTTCCAGTATCGCGAGCTTGGCGCGCTGGGCGACGCGACGCGCGGTCAGGTGGTGGGCGAGTACACGCTGGAGCTGCGCAACGAGAACGCGCATGGTGTGGTCCGCGGGCTCGCGGTGTGACGCGTTCGTGACGGTGTGTTCTGGGGGTTCGCGCGCGTCCGGAGGGGGGACGGCGCGGCCCGGCGCGGGCCGAGAGGCCCGTGCCGGGTTTTGGGCGGGGATGCTGGTGCGCGGCAGCGCAGCGAGGGGGATGTGATGTTCGCGAAGGACGTTGATCTCGCGCGGCTTGAGCCGCAGGTGTTCGGGGATGTTGTATGGGCGGGGCAGCGGCGCGTACGCGGGGCGGGCGGTGTGTCGGGATCGACGCTGACGCTCACGACGTTCGACACGAACTTCGCCCAGGGGGGCGTGGATGCGGGCATGGTGGTGAGCGTGAACGGTGTGCCGCACGAGGTGATCGAGCGGACGAGCGCGACGACGCTGACGATCTCGCGGGTTCGCGCGTCGGACGGAGACGATCCGATCACGCCCGCGCCGATCACGAGCGGCGTGGCGGAGGTGATGTCGTTCGCGAACCAGATCGGCGCGGCGCACGCGCAAGTTCTGGCGATGCTGGGGCTCGCGCCGGGCGCGACAGATCCGGCGTCGGGCGAGATCGCGGAGGACCGCGTGCTGAATCCGCGCGAGCTGGCGCCCCTGGAGGCAGCGGCGGCGCTGCAGATGGTGTATGGATCGGCGTCCGTGCTGTCGGGATCGACGTTGCCGATTGCGGCGCGGGCGTCGTACTACCGCAGGAAGTTCGACGACGAGCGGCAGCGGGCGCGGGCAATCATCGACACGGATGGGGATGGGGTGGGCGATGCGACGCGCCGGCCGAATGTGGTGCGGTTTGCGCGCGGGTGAGTGGCGTCAAGGGGAGAAGGTCCGCGCGTGCGGGAGAGGAGTTGCGGCGTGATCGTGCTGAATCCGAGGCTGGTCGAGATCGGCGGCGTGTCGTACGACGGGGTGCGATCGGTATCAATCGATCGGCGTGCGCGGCGGACGGTGCTGGAGTGGTCGGACAACGGGCCGCAGGCGGTGATGGGCGATGCACCCGAGCGGGTGGTTGAGATTCGCGTGTCGCGGGAGGTGACGCGGGACGATGCGCTGTCGCTCGAGCCGGGCACAGAGGTGGAGGTTGTGCTGCACGCGTCGGTGACGTCGAGCCAGTCGGGGCTGCGGCGCGTGCGGGTTGAGCGGGCGATGGTGGAGGGCGTGCGATACCAGGTGGGCGGGCGCGGGGCGACGCAGACGATCGAGCTGGTGGCGCTCTCGAGCGATGGGAGCGAGGATCCGGTGGAGGTCGATTCGCTGCTCAGCGTTGCGACGTGATGGACCGCACGGTGGCGTTCGTGTTGGTTGGCTGAGGCGGGCGCGATTCTCGGGGGTGACGTGTGGCGAGTTCGTACAAGGGACAGAATCTCTTCGGGAGCGGGCCGCATCGGTTCGCGCTCGGGACGCTGGGCGAGGTGGTCGTGAGCGACCTTTCGCTGGGCGGGTTCAGTTCGGACTCGTTCGCGGTGGGGCCGCGCGAGCTGGAGGTCGTGGTGACGGGGCGTCTGGCGGCGGCGTCAGAGGCGGCGCTGTGGACGCTGCGCGACGCGATCGTGGCGCAGCTCGTGAGCCCGCCGGCGGGCGGGACGCTGATCGACACGCACGGTCGTTCGTGGAGCGACATGAGCTTCATCACGTACGACGAGGGCGACCGGACGGACCGCGGGCGGGTGTGGTCGATGTCGTACCGGGCGGTGTTCCGGCGGTTCCACCTGTCGCAGGGGCAGAGGCCGACGGAGTGAGGCGGGGCTGACTGCTGCGCGGGGTGGGTGTGATGGGTGAGATGGAAGTGGGCCAGGCGTTGGTGCAGTTCGGGGTGGCGGGCCTGATCGGGTGGATGTGGCTCTCGGAACGCCGCTGGGCGCAGGCACGGGAGAAGCAGTTGAGCGAGGCGCACGAGCGGTTGATGCAGGAGCGTGTGTCGCAGGGCGCTCTCGTGGAGATCGTGAAGGACAACACGCGGGCGATGGCGGCGCTGGAGCACGGGCAGCGGGCGATCGTGGAGCTGATCGCACAGCTCCAAAGGGCGTCGGGGGTGGCCCGGCCGGAAGGTGCGCCGGGTGGCGAGGGGCCGCGATAGACTCCCGCGATGCGTCTCGGAACTCGGCATGGCTGGTGGGTTGGGGTTGTGATCGCGCTTGCGGCGGGCGGGTGCGCGGGCGATCGCGCATCGACCGTCGGTGATACGGCGCGGGACGCGCGTGACAATCCGTTCGTGCCGCGTTCGATCCGCATCTTCCCGCTGACGCGGCTGGACATGGACGAGCGCGGGCGGGCGATCATCGTGTGCCACGTCGAGATGAAGGATCGCTGGGGCGATGGGGTGAAGTCGGCCGGCACACTGGAGGTCCAGCTCTATCGCAGCGAGGGCGCGAGCGACGTGCAGGAATCACGATGGAGCGTGGACCTGAACGACCTCGATCTCAACGCGGCGCTATATGACCCGGCGAGCCGGACGTATCGCGTGCAGCTCGGCGACCTGCCCGCGTGGGTGGCGGCGATGGCGGCGCGGAGCGAGCAGGGGGCGAGCATCTCGGCGGGCGAGAGCAGGCTGCGTTTGCGGGCGGTGCTGCGGCTGCACGATGATGGCGGGCGCGAGAGCGTGCTGCGCGATGACTATGTGATTCAGAGGTAAAGTCAGAAGGCATCAAGGCATCAAGGCAGAGAGTCACAAGGGCCGGGTCAGCCGTGCGGTGCGGTAGAGCGTGAAGCGAAGATCTGGAGGCGGTGTCCGCGGGCGACGAGGCCGTGGGCGCGGGCGATGCGATCGCGGAGCGCGATGAGTTCGGGCGTGTCGATGGGAATCGCACGGCCCTCGTCGAGATCGATGAGCAGGTCGAGGGGCGTGCTGCCGTAGGCGAGTTGGTAGGAGGACTGCCCGTCGCCGGTGGCGATGCGGTGGATGATGCCAGCGTCCTGGAGGAGGCGGATGGTGCGGTAGACGGTGGCCTTGGAGACGCGGAAGCCCGCGGCCTTCAGGCGGTCGAGGACCTGGTCGGCCTCGAAGAGGCCATCGAAGCGCGTGACGATATCGAGGATCTGGGCGCGCTCGGGGGTGTACTTCTGGCCCTGGGCCTTGAGGGCCCGGCGGAAGACGGCGCAGAGGGGCTCGACGATCTCGGGCGCCGGGGCGTCGGTCATGGATGATGGTAGGTGGCGTGCGTGGACGTGCCCGCGTGCGGTGTAGACTCGCGCGGCGATGCGACGCGCGGGCGGCAGGATGGGCATGGCGATCGGCGCGGGGGCGCTGGCGTGGCTCATTGCGACCGGGATGCTCGCGTCGATGGGCAGCGCGGTCGACGCGGTGCTGACGCTGATCGTGGTGGTGACGACGCTCGTGCCCGCGGGGCTCTTGGCGGGGACGTACATGCTCGCGGCATGGGGGTATGGAGGGGTTGTCTCGAATCTCGGTGCGCCGCGGCGTGCCCGAAGCGACGGCGGCCATGACGCCAATTCAGGCCGGGGCGGCGATTCGTCCGGCGTGGTGCGACTTGGGCTTGGCGTGGCGGTACTGCTGCTGCTGAGCCATGTGCTCGGGCAGGTTGGACTGCTCGGTGCGGTGTGGGGTGGCGCGGGGAGCGGTGCGGCGCGCGTGGGGGGCGGGGTCGTTGCGTGGATTGCTGTTGCTGTGGGTGTTGCGCTCGCGGCACGCGATGCGTGGCGCATGTGGCGTGCGCGTGCGGCCCGATCGGGCGATGTGCGGAATGAAGGCACGCGTGGGGGCGCAGTCTTCGTCGCGCGGATCGCGATTGGTGCGGTGATCGTGCTGGTGCTTGCGGTGATGGCGAGCGCCGTGGCAAGCCCACCGGGATGGTTGTGGGATTCCGAGGGCGGCGGGTACGACGCGATCAGCTATCACCTGCGCCTGCCGCAGGAGTGGTTGGGGAGTGGCGTGCTCGCGCCGACGGAGCACAACGTGTACTCGTTCCTGCCGGGGTTCGTTGAAGCCGCGTTTATGCATATTGGCGCGATGGCGATGGGCGCGCGCGGCGTGGAAGCATCGGTATCGGCGGGAGGGAGCGGGGCGTGGGGGATGCTGGCGCGCGAGGGACTCGCGATGCACGCATCTCAGACGCTTGCCGCGATGCTGACGCTCGGCGCGGCGTGGAGCTCGGGAGGATTGGCGCGGCGGGTGTGCAGGGGGAGCGAAGGATCGCGAGCATGTACCAGTAGCACGCCGGGGCGCTGCGACATGGCTGGTGCGGGATGGATCGCGGCGATTGTGGTGCTGACGTGCGGCTGGGTCGTGGTGACCGGTACGCTCGCGTTCAACGAGAGCGCGATGCTGCTCATGGGCGGGAGCGCGTTGATCGTCGCGATGGACGCTGGCATATCAGCGAGACGGTGGGCGATGGCCGGCGTGCTCGTGGGCGGGGCGTGCGGCGCGAAAGCGACGGCGATGTTCATGTTCGGCGCGCCGTGCGCGCTGGTGATGCTCGTCAGTGTCGTGCGAGCGTGGCGCAGTGCATCGGATGTGAAGCGATCTGTACTTCTGCAGCGCGTCGCGATGGCGGTGATTTCGGGCGGCGCTACAGGATGCGTGATGCTCACGCCGTGGATGGTGCGGAACGCGATGCTCTGCGGGAATCCGGTGTTTCCGTACATGACGGACGTGTTCGGTGCGGCGCACTGGACGGCGGAGCAGGTGGCGCGATTCCGCGGGGCGCACCACTTTGGCGGAGGGTGGGGCGAGAGGCTGTCGATGCTGGTGGGGGCGAGCACGACGGGCGCGCGTGGATCAGCGACGTGGACGATGGACACGCATCGCGGGCTGTCGCATCCGCAGTGGGGCGTGCTAGGGATCGTGTTCGCGCTTGCGACTGTTGCGGCGCTCGCTCGCGTGCGAACGCACAAAGTAGCGGCGATGCTGGCGGGAGTACTCATCGTGCAGTTCGGCGCGTGGCTCACGCTGACGCACATCCAGAGCCGGTTCCTGCTGCCGATCGTCGTGCCGGGGGCGGCGATGGTGGCGCTGGCATGGTCGGGATGGCGAGACATTCGGCGGGGCGTGGTGGCGACGGCGGCGGTGTCGCTCGTCCTTGCGGCGCAGGCGACGATGCTGGTGCGTGTATGGACGACGCAGCGGAACGGCGAGCCGGGAGCGATGATCGTGCCGGGCGTGCGCTCGCTCGTGGGCGTGCGTTCGGCGGGGGGCGCGGGCGCGATCGCGGAGACGTTCCTGGATCGTGCTGAGGCGATCATGAACGCGCGCGACGCGGAGTGGGCGCGCCACACGCGAGACGGGGGGCGGGACCGACTCTACATGCTGGGTGGGGCAACGCCGATGTACTTCATCGGCGACGTCGTGTACCACACGACATGGGATACTTCGCCGCTGGGTGAGGCGGTACGTGCGTACGGTGACGACCCGGCGGCGTGGACTCGGGCGATTCGGGAGGAAGGGATCACGCACGTGCTGATCGACCTGCGAGAGATCGGACGCCTGGGCATGAGCGGCGATGTGGACGCGCACGGCGAGCGACGCGGGTGGTACGACCCGGACGTGACGACGAAGCGGGCGATCGCGTGGGGCGGAGCGCTCACGCCTGTGCGGGTGTGGGAGGAGCAGGGATTGGGGCTGTTCGCGCTGCCAGTAGAGGATGATCGGGGCACGCCCGGCGGGGGCGGCGGGTGATGTCACGCCGCGCGAAGATGGTGGTGCAACTGGTCGGCTTCGCGCTGGCGCTTGCCATGTTCGCGTGGTGCGTGTGGTTCGCGTGGTCGTCGCTGGGCGACCTCGACGAGGAAGAGCTGCGCGCAAAGGGGATGCGCGCGCTCGACATCACGTGGGGCGGGATGGGGCAGCTCGCGGGCTTGTCGGTCGGATCGATCGTGGTCAACGGGCTGATCTTCTGGGTCACGCTGCGGCCGGTGCGGCGTGTGGGCATGATGAGCGTGCAGGCGACGAACGGGATCGCTTCGCTCCTCGGTCTGCTCCCGCTGAAGATCGGTTTCGTGGCGCGCGTGGCGCTGCACCATCGGCGGGATGGCGTGCCGGTGGTGCTGGTCGCGGCGTGGGTGCTCGCGGTGCTGGCGGTGTTCGCGGGGTCGATCGGCGTGATCGTGGCGGTTGCGCTGGTGCGCCCGGCGATGGACGGCACGGCGTGGACGCTGCTCGCGGCGGGGATGGTTGCGATGGCGGTGTGCTGCGTGGGAAGCGCGCGGCTGCTCGGCTCATCGCTCGCGCGGACGGCGGCGGGGCGTGCGGCGGAGCGGCTGCCGGGATGGGTGATGCGCGCGGTGGTGCGGCCAGTGGCGCGGGGCGGGCGCGGGGCGCACGCGCGGGCGATGTTGACGATGCTCGCGAGTCCGCGGTGCGTGGGCACGTCGTCGGCGCTGCGGGTCGTCGATTTCACGCTGCTCTCGATGCGATACATGGTCGCGGCGGAGATGGCGGGGCAGGACCTCGGCTTCGGCGGGGCGGTGCTGCTGGCGGCGATGTTCTACGCGGCGGAAGTGGCGAGCCCGGTGGGCGTGCTGGGCGTGCGCGAGGCCGGGACCATCGCGCTGGGAACGGGCGCGGGGGCGATGTCGATGGAGGCCCTCGCGGTCGTCACACTGCTGGTGTCGGGCGGCGACACGATCGGGAAGCTGGTGTGCGGGCTGCTGGGCGCGCTGTGGCACAGGCCGGACCGCGTGCTGCGCGCGATGCTGGGCGAGGCGCGAAGCGGTGCGCGGGGCGAGCCCGACGACGAGGCCGATGGAGAGGCTTCGGGCGCGGCGGGCGAACTAGCATTGGGTGATGCGGATCGCGCTGTGCCCTGTGAACCCGACCGTCGGTGATCCCGAGGGGAACGCGCGCCTGTGCGAGGACGCGATCGGGCGGGCGCGAGAGGCGGGGGCAGACCTGGCAATGCTGCCCGAGCTGGTGATCGCGGGGTATCCGCCGAGGGACCTGCTGCGGCGTGCGTCGTTCGTGCGGGCGTGCGCGAACGCGGCAAAGTCGCTTGGCGAGCGGGCGACGCGGGGCATCAGCGTCGCGCTGGGATGCCCGCTGCCTTTGGACCACGGATTGGGCGTGGCGAACGGGCTGGTGGTGTTCCGCGATGGCGCGATGGTGGCGTACCACGACAAGCGGCTGCTGCCGACGTACGACGTGTTCGACGAGGCGCGGTACTTCGAGGCGGGCGATCGCGCGGTGGTGGTGGAGATTCCATCCCGCGACGGAGCGGTAACGCGCGTGGGGCTCGCGATCTGCGAGGACCTGTGGCGTGGCGAGGATGCGCTGTCGACGCAGCGGTACGAGGGCACGGAGGACCCGGTGGGCGCGTGCGTGCTTGCGGGGGCGCGGGTGATCGTCGCGGCGAGCGCATCACCCTTCGTGATCGGCAAGCACGCGCGGCAGATGGACGTGCTGCGCGGGCACGCGGCGCGGCATGGCGTGGTTGTGTGCTCGGTCAACCAGATGGGCGGGAACGACGATCTGGTGTTCGACGGATCGGCGAGTGCGCACGCCGCGGGCGGTGGGCTGGCGGGCGAGAACCGGCGGTTCTCGGGCGAGATGCTGGTCGTGGAGGTGGGCGAGGATGGCGGAGCGCGAGTGATCGGTGGCGCGGCACGTGCGGAGACGAGCACAGAATCATCGTCGGACTCGTCCGATCGCGAGCGGCTGGGCGGCGAGGCGAGGGAGGTATTCGACGCGCTCGTGGTTGGCACGCGAGATTACGTGCGCAAGACGGGGCACTCGTCGGCGATCGTCGGGCTCTCGGGGGGCATCGACAGCGCGCTCACGTGCGTGATCGCGGCGCGGGCGCTGGGTGCGGAGAACGTGACGGGCGTGCTGATGCCGAGCAGGTACTCGAGTGGGCATTCGGTGGAGGACGCGCGGGATCTCGCGGTGCGGCTGGGCGTTCGGGCGCTGACGATCCAGATCGAGGATGCAGTGAACACACTGCGGGCGGGTGTGTCGCCCGCGTTGCACGAGCTGGGGCAGGTTGCGCTGGGCGGGTCATCAGCATGGGGCGAGTATGGGCGGGAGGTGTCGGCACGGAGTGCCGACCTACCCGTCGCGGACATCGCGGACGAGAACGTGCAGAGCCGCGTGCGGGGCACGATCGTGATGGCGCTATCGAACCGCACGGGCGCGATGGTGCTGACGACGGGGAACAAGAGCGAGTACGCGGTGGGCTACTGCACGCTGTACGGCGACATGAACGGTGGTCTCGCGGTGCTGCTGGATCTGTGCAAGACGCGGGTGTACGCGCTGTCGCGCTGGATCAACGCGAACGCGGAGGCGCTGGACTACGTGCGCGAGCCGATCCCGACGCGGACGATCGAGAAGGCGCCCAGTGCCGAGCTGCGCCCCGACCAGACGGATCAGGACTCGCTGCCGGCGTACGACGTGCTCGACCGAGTGATGGAGGCGTACGTCGAGCGCGGCGAGGGCGCAGAAAAAATCCTGTCGTGGCCCGGTTGCGACGCGGACGCGGCGAAGAAAGTGCTGCGTCTGCTGCGGATCAGTGAGTTCAAGCGGTTCCAGGCGCCGGTGGGCATCAAGCTGACGCGGATCGCGTTCGGTCCGGGGCGGAGGTATCCGCTGGCGAACCGGTGGGAGGCGTAAACCGCGTGCGCGAGGTCCGGATCGAATCCCGATCGCTGGAGGACACGGCGCGGTTCGCGGCGGCGCTGGGCGGGATCGTGCGCGCGGGGGACACGATCGCGCTTCGCGGCGAGATGGGCGCGGGAAAGACCACGCTCGTGCGGATGCTGTGCGCGGCGATGGGCGTGGACGAGGGGCTGGTCTCGAGCCCCACGTTCGTGATCGCGCAGGAGTATCCGGTGCCGACTGGCGATGTTGCGAAGCGTGGCGACGCGCGGTCGATCGAGCGGATCGTGCACATCGACGCGTACCGCCTGCGATCGGCGGAAGAGCTGGAGGACGCGGCGACGGGGGCATTCGCGCCCGACGCGCTCACGCTGGTCGAGTGGCCCGAGCGGTGTGCGGACGCGATGCCGGCGGGGGCGATCGAGCTCGCGATCGAGCACGCGGGCGGTTCCAATGGCGCGGAGTCGCGGCGGATCGTGCTCTCGCTGCCCGAGGGCGCGGCGAAGCGGGCGGGGATCGAGCGGCTGGCGGCGGGAAGCACGGGCGGTCGGGTGGACACCACGTGCCCGATCACGGGCCGGTCCGTGCCCGCGGACAGCCCGACGTGGCCTTTCTCGGATGATCGGGCGCGAATGGCCGATCTGGAGCGTTGGTTCAGCGGTCGGTACACGGTGTCGCGTCCGGCCGAGGGGTCGGACGTCGAGGAAGGGGACTGAGCCCGTTGCGCGGCGCGGAGCGGAACGCGATGGGTCATCGGGAGCGCGAATGACGACACTGCTTGCGCAGGGTGATCGACCGGAGGCCTCGCTGTGGGGGCTGTTCGCGCAGTCGTTCGACGCGTTCACGGTGGTGCTGGTGCTCGGGTCGCTGGTCGCGACGGGCGTGATCGTGCGCTGCGTGATCGACGTGCGCGGCTCGCGGATGCTCCCGCGCGATCGGCTGGAGCGTGCGCGATCGCTGGTGGACCAGGGGCGGTTCGATGATCTCCGCCGCGCGTGCGAGGGTGATGAATCGTTCGTGGGGCGGGTGATGGGCGCGGCCCTCGCGCCGCATCACGCAGACGCGGCGGCAGTACGAGATGCGGCGGAGCTCGCGGCGAGCGATGAGTGCGCGCGCTGGTTCCGCAAGATCGAGGTGCTCAACGTGATCGGCAATCTCGCGCCGCTCGTCGGTTTGGCGGGCACGGTGTGGGGCATGGTGCTCGCGTTCAGCTCGCTCGGCGCGGCGGGCGGGCAGGCGGGCGCGGGGGACCTGTCGCTGGGCATCTCCAAGGCGCTGTTCCACACGCTGCTCGGGCTGTGCCTGGCGCTGCCGTGCCTGTTCGTGTTCGGTGTGTACCGCTCGATCGTGGACCGCGAGTGCAATCGCGCGTTGGTCGAGCTTGGGAAGCTCGTGGAGCGCGTGCCGGCGGGCGAGGGCGCGAAAGCGGCGTGAGGTGCGCGGCTTTGAAGCGATGGAACACGGCGCGGGTGGGACGGCTTTCTGACTCCGTCACTCGTTGACTTGACGACTTTCTGACTCATTGAATCTCTGACTCTCGGCTCACCACATGCTTGCACGACGGACCATCACGGGATCGGGCTCGGCGGGCGGGTCGTCGCACGGCTTCGAGGCGGTGAACGTCACGCCGATGATCGACGTGGTGATGTGCCTGATCGTGTTCTATCTGCTAGTGGGGAATCTGGCGGCGACGTCCCGTCCGCCCGTGGATCTGCCGCGTGAAGAGATGGACGAGGCGCTGGCTCCGGACGATCCGATCGTGCTGACGCTCGATCGTGCCACGGATGGCGCGGCGAGGCTGCTGCTCGGCGCCGACGAGATCGTGGCTGCTTCGCTAGAGAACGAGCTTATTGCGGCACGAACGGCGCACCCGCAGGCGGCGCTCGAGGTGCGCGCGGCACGCACGCTTTCGTATGGATCGGTCCGCCCGGCGCTGGAGGCGGCTCGGCGAGCGGGGTTCGCGGGCGTGCGGCTGGTCGCCGCGGGCGGTGCGCCGTGAGGGGTGCGCTGCGGAGGCGGGACGCGTCGCGCTCATGGTCGATGCACTTCGGGCCCAACATGACGCCCATGGTGGACGTCGTGATGGTGATCCTGATCTTCTTCATGAGCGCGGCAGGATTCGTGCTCACCGAGCACTCGCTGGCGAGCGGGCTCGCGGGAAGTTCCGCGGATGGAACCGAGGCGATCGACGATCCGCTCGCGCTCCCGCCGGCGGTGTGGGAGGTCGTGCTGAACGCGGGCGCGGATGGTGGCGCGCGATTCACGGGGCTGGGCGCACAGGACGCGCCGCTCGAATCACTGAGCAATGTGGCGGCGGAGACGGCGTCGCGCGTCGGCACGGCGAACGTTCACATCGCGTTGCGCGTGGGCGCGAGCGTGGCGTGGGACGATGTTGTGCGGGCGCACGCGGTGCTGCGCGACGTGGGGATCACCCGGATCGCGATGGGCGGGGCGGACTAAGCACGCACCGGAGTGCGCGATCGCTCTACTTTCCGGCGGGGATCAGGCCCATCTGGCGGTACTTCTCGCGGTACTTGTTCGCGAGGTCGGTCTGCTTGTTCGCGAGGTCGATCGAGCGGCCATCGATGAAGGCGCGCTCGACGCGAGTGAGCGTCTCGACGGGATCGCCATCGGTGATGATGAGCGTCGCGCTCTTGCCGGGCTCGAGGGAGCCGATGCGATTGTCGACGCCGAGGATGGCCGCGGCGCCGAGGGTGAGCGCGCGGTGCGCATCGTCTCGATCGAGGCCATACGCCACGGCGCGGCCCATCTCGAGCGCGAGGTTACGTTGCTGGTCGGGCCCCGCGCTGGGGGCGAGCGTCCAGCGGATGCCGGCCTTCTCGAGCTGTGCGGGGAGGGTGAAGGTCCCGTCAAAGTTGGAATCGGAACGCTTCGGGAACTCGTGCACGCCGGTGATGATGACCGGCACGTCGTGCTGGAGCAGCAGGTCGCGGCAGAGCATGGCATCGCGCCCGCCGACGATCACGCAGCGGAGCGAGCGGCGTGCGCACCAGTTCACGGCGGCGCTGATCTGGTCGGCGTCGTTGGCGAGAATGAAGATCGGGCGCTGGCGGGCGTCACGCTCGGTCGTGTCCTTTTCTGAGCTCGCCTTTGCGCGCGGGGCGACCTCGGCGGCATATATGGAGCGCATTGCCTCGAAGCGCAGGTCGGTGGGGCGTGCGGGATCGGCGGCGCGGGCGATGAAATACGCCTCGGCGGCGTCGAAGAAACGGTCGATCTCGTCGAGTTGCTCGCGCGTGCGCTTCTCCTGATCGCCCTCGCGCGACTGCCACCAGTCCTGCGACGGGTGCATGCGCGGCCAGGACAGCACGAGGCCAGCATCGTCCGCGATCGTCATCGATTCCCACGTCCAGCCGTCCATGTTCATCACGCTCACGCGTCCGGGGATGCGCCCGCCCGTGGGGAACGCCGCGAAGGCGAGGATTCCCGCGCTGCGCGTCACGGGAAGAAGTGTTGAGTCTGGATTGACCGCGACGGCTGCACGAACCTCGGGCGTGAACTCACCGACCTCGTTGTAGTCGAGCGTGGCGCGGACAGAATCGACCTCGGTCAGCCCGAGTTGCGACACGGGAGTGATGAGCCCGGGCCAGACGTGCTTGCCCGCCGCGTCGATCACGTCGGCCTCGCCGGAAAGGATGGCCGGTCCGGGGCCGACGTTCGTGATGATGCCGCCGGAGAAGATGATGTGCCCGTTCTCGATCGCGGGGCCGGAGATGGGATGGATCGTCGCGTTGGTGATCGCGATGGCCCGTTCCTGCGGCGGCGCCTTGATGGCGAGGTCCTGCGCGAACGCGGGAGCGAACGAGAAAGAGAGCAGGAGTGTGGCGGATCGGATGTTCATGTGTGTGCTCGAAAGATCACAAGAGGCCAGACGTGCAGAGGTACAAACAGAGAAAAGTGAATGGCTGGCGCGTTACGGTGCGCAGCCGCAGAGGCCGCAGGTGTGGGCCATCGGATCAAGCCCGCGCGAGGTCATGCGCTGCATGTGGAGCCGCCAGGCCATGAGGTCGACGCCCTGAGGCGGCGAGTCGACCATCTCCTCGCCCTTGGGCTCCCCGGGCTCGGCCGAGTCGTCCTTCTTCTCGTCGTCCGTGTCCTTCTTCTTCCCTTCGGCCAGGATCTTCTGGATGAGGCGTGCGCGCTCTCGGGCGATGCGCTCGCGGTGGCGAGCGTCGTCCTCGAGGGAGAAGTACCGCCGACCCTCGATGTACGTCGCCTCGCAACGCGAGGTGCTCGAGAGCGGATCGGCGGACCAGATGACGAAATCGGCGTCCTTGCCCGCTTCGAGCGATCCAAGGCGATCGTCGAGGCGGAACTGCTTCGCGGGGTTGATGGTGACGAAGTTGAGCGCGTCCTGCGGCGACATCTCGATACCGATTTCGCGGGCGTACTTGAGCGCCTTGCCCGCCTCGACGTTCATCCGCCGCGCGAGCTCGTCGGAGTCCGAGTTGTAGCTGGTGCTCAGTCCGACCTCGAACTGGATGGGCCCGGCGTACGGGATCGCGTCCTGCACCTCGACCTTGTACGCCCACCAGTCGGAGAAGAGCGACGCGCCGATCGCGGCCTGCTTCACCGCCTCGGCGACCTTGTAGACCTCGAGCCCATGCTGGAACGTGCCGATCGTGAAGCCGAAGTCCTGCGCGATGCGGCAGAGCATCAGGATCTCGTCCTGGCGGTACGAGTGGCAATGGACGAGGCGCGTGCCCGCGAGGATCTCCGCGAGGCATTCAAGCTCGAGGTCGCGGCGCGGCCTCTCGAGCGCGGCGATCCGCTCCTCCTGCACCTTCGGCGCGATCTTCGTGCGACGGATCGCCTCGACCTGCGCGGCGTAGTCCTTCTGTGCCGCCGCGTACTCACGCGCGGCGGTGAATCGATCGCGGATGAACGTCTCGACGCCCATGCGCGTCTGCGGATAGCGCGTCGAGTATCGCTCGCCCCAGTTGGACTGCTTGACGTTCTCGCCGAGCGCAAACTTGATGCCCGAAGCAGCGCCCTGCACGTGCATCTCGTCGGGGTGGCGGGCGCCCCAGCGGAGCTTCTCGACGAGGTTTTGCCCGCCAATGGGGTTCGCGCTGCCGTGCAGCGAGTTAGCGATCGTCACGCCGCCGGCGAGCTGGCGGTACCAGTTGACCGCGCCGGGGTCGATGTCGTCCGCGATGCGGACCTCCGCGGTGCAGGCCTGCGTGCCCTCGTTGGTGCCGAGGCCCCAGGTGCCAGTGTGCGAGTGCGCGTCGAAGAGGCCGGGCGTGATGTGCTTGCCCGTCGCGTCGATCACCGCGTGCGAACCGCTGACGCGCGGCATGGACGCGCCGGGCCCGGCGTACGCGACCTTGCCGTTGGAGATGACGAGCGCGCCATCCTCGATGACGCCCAGCGGCCCGCTGGTCCAGAGCGTGGCGCCGGTGACGATGAGCTCCTGCGAAGCGGGCGGCTCGGGCATGGCGTATGCACCGAATGGATAGCCGCCGAGATCCTCGGGCGCGGGCTCGAAGTGGTCGTCCTTCTTCTTGCCCTTGATGCCGGTCCACGCGAAGGCCTGCCCGTCGGGGGACTTCGCGTTCCCCTCGAGGCGCCCCGTGCGCAGCAGGCGCGCCGAACCGGGATACGAGCCGGTGCCATCGTCCTCGTCTGTCACAGTGAAGAAGATGGTGTTGCCCTCGATGCGGACGTCGGTCGCCTTGCCCTTGGCGTCGCCCTCGCGGGCCTCGATGTCGATGCCCTTGACGGTGAACTCCATCTCGAACTCGGGCACGGAGACGGGCCCGACGATGTACCGCCAGTCGCCGTCGAAGAGGTGCTCCTGGCTCGTCTTCTCCGCGGTCCACTGGAAGGCCATGCCATCGGCGCGGGTGCCGGAGCCGATCATGCGTGTGGGCAGCGGCCCGTTGTCGATCGTCGCGGAGAGCGTGAAGACGCCCATGGCGGGCGAGGCCGCGGGCGTGCCCGCGGGCATGAGCTTTGAGTGGTCGAACGAGAACGAGAGCGCGTCGCGCGTGCGCTCGACCTTCTCCGCCTTGACCATCGTCGTGCGCTGGTCCTCGGGCAGGTCGCCATCGCGGACCTCGATGGTGTTGTCGGGGAGGATGGTCAGGTCGAGGTGGAACCTCCCCGCGAGCGTCGCGGCCCACTTGCCCGCGATCGGCGCGGGCGGGAGCGGCTTGATCTCGCTGCGCTGTCCATCCACGTACACCTCAAAGATGGTTGAGCCCTCGCTCAGCACGGGCCCGTCGCTGACGATGATGTTCGCGCGCTTGCCCGCCTCGAGCGTGCCGAGCAGGTCGCTTGCGCCAAGGACCTCCGCGGGATTCGTTGTGAGCATCGCGAGCGCGGCGTCCTCGGTCAGGCCCTCGCGGATCGCGCGCTTCAGGTAGCCCGCAAAGTCGGAGCGGTTCTTGATCTTGCTGGTAGTCAGCGCGACCTTCGCGCCGCGGGTGTTGAGGCGGCGCGCGAGTGTGGGCGCCTGCTCCCAGAGCATGAGGTCGTCGAGCTCGACCTCGTCGATCGCACTGACGCTGGAGAGGTCGGGCTTCGCGGGGAACCGCAGGGGCAGCACGATCGGGCATCCCATCGCGACGACGGGATCGAGCCGGCAGATCTCCATGCCGCTCGCGATCAGGATCATGCCCCGCGCGAACTCCTTCGCGACCTTCTCCGCGGAGAGGGCCTTGAGTTCGTAATCGACGTCGAACGCCAGCGGGACGCGCTGCGGCGCGAGGCGATCGAGGCACCCACGCTCGGGATCGTCCGGGTGGGACTGCGCGAAGTAGTCCGCGTCGCTGAGCGTCTGGCGGACGAGGGCGACGGCGCCCATGTGGCTCGTGGGATACTCGCGATCGCCCCAGCCGCCCGCGTCGAACGAGGCGGCGTCGTACACGCGATCGCGGTAGACGTTGCTGGTCCGCTGGCTCTCGTCGCTCGCGGGCTCGGCGAGCGAGACGAGCGCCGCGCTCCCGCGGAAGATGCCGCCCTTCGGAGAGATCGCCGCGGCGCCGAAGCCGAGCTTGCGGAGCGATTCGCGTGCGCCCTTGTCGAGCCCAGGGCCGGCGAGGGCGTCGCGCTGCGGCGTGACCTTGCTGTTCCAGTGCGTGCCGGGCGCGGAGGCGTCGGGCTTCGGCGCATCGACCTCGACGAACGCGTCGATGAACGCGGGCGTCAGGAACAATCCATCCGCATCAATGACGCGGAAGCCCGGGGCGGGCTTCCACTTCGCGGCATCAAGATCGATGACCTGCTCGATCACGCCCGCGTTCATCACGAGCGCGCCACGGGCGATGGTCTCGCCCGGCTTGACGACGATCGTCGCGCCGACCAGCGCCACGCGCGTCGACTCGGCGGAGCGCACGCCGTTGGGCGGCGGGGCGAGCGGGGAATCGCTCGTGGGCTGGGCCTGCGCTCCGGGCGCGAGCAGGAGGAGCAGCGACGTGAGCATCGAGGCGATGGAAACGAAAACCGCGGAGGCCGCGGCGCGGGGTCGGTTCAGCATGCAGACAGCGTACCGGCGGGGCGTGGTCGGGTTTCGGTCGGACAGCCCGCGGGCTATCGTCGGTGGCTCAGGCGAGCGCACGGGAGAACGGCATGGCGGGCACGGCGGGGATCATCAACGGAAACGCGGTCATCGGGCAGTCGGGCGGGCCGACCGCGGTCATCAACCAGAGCCTCGTGGGCATCATCGAGGGCCTGCGGGCCACGGGCATGGTCGGGACGCGCATCCCGCGCGTGCTGGGCATGCGCCACGGCGTGCGCGGGCTGACCCAGGGCAAGTTCCACGACCTGACCGAGACCACCCAGGAAACACTCGACCTGCTCGCGAACACGCCCTCGGCGGCGCTGGGGTCGACGCGCGACAAGCCCGACAAGGAATACTGCCAGCGGATCTTCCGCGCGTGCGCCGAGCACGACATCCGCTACTTCTTCTATGTCGGGGGCAACGACTCGAGCGACACGTGCCGGATCGTCAATGAGCTCTCCAACGAGGCGGGCTACGAGCTGCGCTGCTTCCACGTGCCCAAGACCGTCGACAACGACCTCGTCATCAACGACCACACGCCGGGCTACGGCTCGGCGGCGCGGTTCGTCGCCAAGGCCTGCATGGCGGACTTCCTCGACAACATCTCTCTGCCCGGCATCAAGATCAACGTCGTCATGGGGCGCCACGCGGGCTTCCTCACCGCGGCGAGCGCGCTGGCCCGCCGGCGCGACCGCGACGGCTTCTCGACCGATGGGCCGCAGCTCATCTACGTGCCCGAGATGGCGTTCGATACGGAGCGGTTTATCCAGGATGTCGCAGAGATCTACGACGCGCGCGGGCGGTGCCACATCGCGGTCAGCGAGGGCATCCAGGACAAGGACGGGCAATCGATCGGAGCGCTGCTGATCCAGGGCGAGACCGACGCGCACGGCAACGCGCAGCTCTCGGGCTCGGGCGCCTTGGGCGACGCGCTCGCGAACCTGCTCAAGGCGAAGCTCACGCCCGTGGGCGGCAAGCCCCCGCGCGTGCGGGCCGACACGTTCGGCTACATCCAGCGGTGCTTCCCCGACGCGTCGGTCGTCGATCAGGCCGAGGCCCGGGCCTCCGGGCGGAAGGCCGCGGAGTGCGCCGCGAGCGGCGACCTCGACGGCTCGATCGCCATCCTGCGCAAGCCGGGCGAGAAGTATGAGGTCGAGTACAAGCGCGTGGAGCTGTCGGACATCGCCGCGAAGACGAAGCACATGCCCGCGGAGTTCCTCAAGGGACACAACGACGTGAGCGAGGCGTTCTATCGGTACGCGCTGCCGCTCGTTGGCGAGCTGCCCCGCTTCGAGCGTCTCGCGAGCGTGTGAGTCAGGCCCGCGTGTACTCGATCGACATCATGTGCAGCTCGCGCCCGTCGGGGCCCGGGAAGTACATGTCGTAGCTATTGCGGTTCTGGTCGTGGATCGTCGCGACCGCGCGGCAGGGGATCGGCCCGCCCGCGCCGGGCGAGAACACCTCGCCCAGCATCGTGAACACGCGCCCGCTCGGATCGACCGAGCCGCGGCTGATCATCATGCCCGTGCCCCACGTGTCGGCCCAGTTGCCCTCGTAGCACTGGCGACCATTGCAGAATCCCATCAGCCCGCGTCCCTCGAAGGGCTGGCCCATCATCTCGGAGCGGTAGCGCTGCTCGAGGTAGCGCCCGCCGAGGATCCACTCGTTCTCCATCGTTCCGGTGGACTCGCTGGGCGGCTCGCCGGGGGCCATGAAGAACTTCACGCGGGCGTTCCACTTCCCGACGAAGGGGTTCAGGCGGTGGTGCCCCTCGCTCGGGGCCGCGTGGGCCATCATCGTGTTCTGATCGCAGTCCGAGCTCATGGCGTTCCTCCGTTGCGGGTCGATCGAGACGAAAACCGCGCGGGCCCGCTGGGGCTCGCGCGGCTGGAGAGCTGGCGCGCCGAGTCCGGCGCGAGCGATTACTTCTTGCGGGTGTAGGTGATGGTGCCGGTCTGCACCATGTCGGGCGAGGTCGGGTCCATCATGTTGGGCTCCCAGAAGGCGTCGACCAGCTTGTCGTCGCTTTCGCGGGTCACGACCAGACGCATCGGGTACTCACCCATCGGCGAGTTGTTCATGCCCTCGTACGTGATCTTCTTGCCCTTGGCGTCGCCCTGGCCGTACATGACCATCGCCTTCGTGGACATGCTGTCGCACCAGACGGAGAAGTACTGCTCCTTCAGATTGTCATAGCCGTTGATCGAGAAGCCCTCGAAGGGCATCTTGCCCGCGGGCATCATGACCTCGCCCTTGAAGTGGCCCATGACGTAGCGGCCGCCCATCATGGACTTGCACTCCATCGTGCCATAGGTCACGTCCGCGGGTGTCGCCGGGTCGAACTGGAACTCCACCTTCGCGTCCCACATCCCGGCGGTCTTGCACAGCGCCTCGTGCTGCGGGCCCGGCTCGGCGAGCTTCATCATCTGCGCGACCATCGCCTCCATGTCGAAGCTCTGCTCCTCGGGCTGCTGCGCGAGCGCCTCGGGAGTGAGCGGCGCGCGCTCGAGCGCGGGCAGGATCGCGAGCGTGGCGCCGGCGCCGAGGGCGGCGCAGGCGAATCCGAACGACAGCGTGGAACAGCATTTCATGTGAGGCTCCTTCTTCCAGTGGAAGCGTGCGTCGCCCGGCGTTCTCCCTCGCGATCGGCGCACGCGCGCTGTTCGCGGGAGGCATCGACGGGGCGTGCCGCGGGACGGTGGTCCGAGGAATACTCTAACAGACTCCAGACAACCATCACGCGGATATCCAATGAAATTTACCGGACGAAGGAACGCCGGGCAGCAAAAATGCCGAAATCCCGCGCACGCCAAAGGCGAGGTTGTGGATTGGCGCGCATAAATGACTGTTTAATAAGGATTAAGCGTCGATCGCGATCTGCTCGGCGATCTCCAGCCCGAACCCCTCAAGCGCGGGGTAGTTCTTGGGGCTCGTGGTCAGCAGGCGGAGCTTCCGGAGCCCGAGCTGGCGGAGGACCTGCCCGCCGATGCCGACCTCGCGCAGGTGCATGGGCATGGCGTTGCCCGCGACGCCGCGCGGGTTCACGAGGTCCGGGCGGTCCGCGCCTGAATCGAACAGATCGCGCCGGATCGCCGTGAGGCGTCCCGACAGCCCGTCGCCCGTGCCCTCGGGTCGGAGGTACACGATCGCGCCGCGACCCTCCTTCTGCACCCGCGCCATCGACGCGTGCAGCACGCTCGCGCTGGAGCGCCCTCCGCCGCTCGCCCCCCCACCGCTGGCGTGCGCAACGTCGCCGAAGATGTCGCCCAGCACGTCGCGCCGGTGCACGCGGACGAGCACGGGATCGACCTCCTCGCGCACGCTCCCGTCGGGTAGCGGCAGGCCCACGCCGCCCACGCTCAGCACGAGGTGCGGCTGCGGGTCGACGACGCTGTCGAAGGCGATGAGGTCGAACCTTCCGTGCGGCGTGTCGACGTGCGCGCCCGGGCCGAGTTCGACGCGCCGGATCAGCGACTCGCGCGCCAGGCGGTGCTCGATGATCTGCGCGACCGAGCACATCTTGAGCCCGTGCGTGCGGCAGAAATGTTCGAGATCGGGCACGCGGGCCATCTCGCCGTCGTCCTTCATGATCTCGATGATGAGCGCCGCGGGCGTGAGCCCCGCGAGGCGGCAGAGGTCGATCGAGCCCTCGGTCTGCCCGGTGCGCACGAGCACGCCCCCGTCGCGCGAGCGGAGCGGGTTGATGTGCCCGGGGCGCACGAAATCGTCGGGCCCCGTCGCGGGATCGATCGCCATGAGCACCGTCCGCGCGCGCTCCTTCGAGCTCACGCCGGTGGTAAAGCCGTGGCGGGGATGCCCATCGATCGACACCGTGAACGGCGTGCCGCGGACGGAGGTGTTGATCGCGGCCTGTGGCACGAGGTCGAGGCGGTCGCAGTCGCCCTCGGTGAGCGAGAGGCAGAGGTAGCCCTTGGCCTCCTTGAGCATGAACGTGATCGCGTCGGGCGTGACGAACTGCGCGGGGAGGATGAGGTCGCCCTCGTTCTCGCGGCGTTCGTCGTCGGTGAGCACGACCATCCTGCCGGCGCGCAGGTCGGCGAGGACGTCCTCGATGGGGCTGAAGGGCGGTTGCATCGGGCGATGGTAGAGCGTCGTGCTCGATGAAGATTGGGGCGCGGATCGGCGGAGTTTCGAGGCGCTCAGGCCCGCGGGCCGATCGAGAGCGGCATGCGAATGAACACGTGTAGAACGCAGGCGCTCGGACGACGCCTTTCCTGTGCCGCGATCGCCGCGAGCCTGGTGGCGGGCACCGCCCGGGGCCAGGCCTATCGAGCGGTGACGCCGCCGAACGACTCTTGGGACTCAAGCATCTTCATCAAGCATATTTCTGGAGGCAGGGGCTTCGGGTCTCGGCAACCCAGGAACGGTCAGCAGTCGCCGATCGTCTGGAACATCCCAGACCAAGTCATTCCACTGCCCATGCCCTCCAATGCTCGCCAAGCGTCGGCCTTGCGCGGCATGGCGGATGGATCGGTCTTTGGCGCGATCTGGTTCGAGGGCGCTCGCTATTACAAGCCCGCGATATGGCGCGAATCGGAAGATGGGTATGAACTGTCCATCATCGACACAACGGGATACGTGGGCGGAGTCCTCATCGAGTTCAACTCGCACGGCGATGCAGTCGGGGCGGTGCTCGTCGAGGAAGCCGATGGGAATTTCTCCCACCGGCCCGCACGGTGGAGCGAGCAGGCCGGTTGGCAGGAACTCGACATCCTCGATCCAACCCCCGAAGCGTGGACTTCGACGGCCAACGCGATCAACGAATCGGGAGAGATCGTCGGCTCGGCAGGTTTCTACAACAGCGAGGGCCAGTGGCTCAACTACGCATGCTATTGGAAGCAGGACGGTTCGATTGTGCTCGTCCCCTCCGAGGCGCCGCAATCACGGGGCGGATTCGTGGATATCAACGAACAGGGCATCGCCGCGGGCTCGACCATGATGTCTGATCCGAGCACCGGGCGCGTCCGAGAGGCAGCGATCTTCTGGGATGTTCGCAACGAGGCGTCGGTTCCAAGCCAGATCCTTGAGTACGGGGTGCTGGCAACATCGATCACCGAGAGCGGAGATGCGGGCCTCGCCCTGGAGGCGGAACAATTTGAATGGCCTGTCGGCGTTTATCTTGGCGGGAAGGTCCAGCAGTTTGTGTACTTCGCACCCACCGTCGGCGGATTCTCATACGTACCGACGACATATGTTTATGACGACGGAAAGATACTCACGTACTACGAAGACGAATTTCTCGACGCTGAATCCGTGGTGCTGATCCCCGTCGACTGTGCCGCCGACTGGGACCTCTCGGGCGGCGCGCCCAACTCCTCCGACTTCCTCGCCTTTCTCAACGACCTCGCGGACGGACGCCCCGAGGCGTTCCTTGCCGCGCCGGAGAGCTTTGGGTGGTCCGACCACCTTCTCCGCTTCCTGAACCTCTATCTGGAATGCGCCCCCTGATCGCCCGCGCCTACCTTGCCCCATGTCCACGAACGAGAACCGCGCGGAGGCGACGAACGAGTACATCCGCCGCACCTTCGGCGGGCTCGCAAGCCCGATCGACGACCAGCTCGACACGCTGATGCCGCGCGCCATCGCCGCGGGCCTGCCCGACATCGCCGTGAGCGCCGACGTCGGTCGCCTGCTCATGCTGCTGGCGTCGCTCGCGTCGCGTGAGCCGGGCGCGGGGCGGGGCGTCGAGGTCGGCGCGCTGGGCGGCTATTCCGCACTCTGGATTGCGCGCGGGCTCGGCCCGCGCGGGAGGCTCATCACCATCGAGCCCGAGCCAGCGCACGCCCGCTTCGCGCGCACAGAGTTCGAGCGCGCGGGCATGGCGGATCGCATCGAGCTGCGCGAGGACACGGGGCTCAACCACCTGCCCAAGCTGCTCACCGAGCTCAGCCCGGAATCGCTCGACTTCGTCTTCTTCGACGCGATCAAGCACGAGTACCTCGACTACGCCCGCCTCGCCCTGCCGCTGCTCCGCCCGGGCGGGCTGCTCGTCGCGGACAACTGCCTCGGCGGCGGCTCGTCGTGGTGGATCACCGACGCGCCGGGCACGCACCCGAGCCGCGACGGGGTGGTGCGATTCAACGACTGGATCTCCCGTCCCGAGAGCGGCTTCCTCGCCGCGATCGTCACCAATCGCGAGGGGCTCGTCGTCGCCAGGAAGCTCGCGCCGGGCGATACGCTCTCGCCATGAGCACCGACCGCTACGACCAGTTCCACGCCTTCCGCACGCGACTCAACGAACGCATCATGGGCGAGGGTCACACCCGCCCTGACGGCACGCACGCCCGCGCCGGCACGCTCGTCACCAAGCGGTTCTTCAACCTCGACGGCAAGGCCTACGAGCGCGGCGCGCTCGATCCCAAAGCCAAGGAACTGCTCGGGCTGGTCGCGTCGATGGTCCTGCGCTGCGACGACTGTGTCGCGTACCACATCGACCAGGCCGTCGAAGCCGGCGCGAGTGACGACGAGTTGTGGGAGACCTTCGACGTCGCGCTCATCGTGGGCGGCTCGATCGTGATCCCCCACCTCCGGCGCGCGGTCGAGTTCCTGGACGAGTGCCGGGCCCGCGCCGGGCGTTCGTCCTCGGCCGGTGATCCTCAGCCCTGAACGAACCGAGCGACAACGAGCGAGACATCGTCACCGATCCGCTTCCCGTCGCAGAACGCGAGCAGGTCCTCGTACACCCCCTCTGCGATCTCCGCGGCGCTCCGCGCGGCGTGACGCTCAAGCGATCCACGCACGCGATCCCAGCCGAACGCCTCGCCCGACGGGCTCTCGGCCTCGAACAGCCCGTCGGTCGCGACCAGGAGCACCGAGCCGGGCGGGATGCCGTCGAGCGTTTGCGCATCGAACGCAGCGCCCTCGACCACGCCAAGCGGGAAGCCGTCGCCCGGCAGCATTGATGCCCGCTCGTCATCAGGACGATACAGCAGCCCCGCGGGCTGTCCGGCGGTAGACCACGCGAGCGATCCGCCCGACGCGCAGGCTTCCGATGAGCAGGGCGGGACGATGCGCATCAGGAGCATCGTCATGAACCGGCGTCCGCCCGTGTCGCGCACGAGCTGCTCGTTCACGCGCGCGAGGTGCTCGGGCAGCGTGACGCCGTGCCCCTCGCCCGAGCGGAGCACGGCACGCGCCGTCGCCATCAGCAGCGCCGCCGCAACGCCGTGCCCCATCACGTCCCCGATCGCGATGGACACACCGCCCGCGCCCTCGCTCTCTTCCAGTGCGAGGAAGTCGTAGTAATCGCCGCCCGTCTCGTCGCAGTAGACGCACCGAGCCGCGATGTCGAGCCCGGGCGTCCGCGGGCACGCCGCGGGCAGCAATGCTTGCTGCACGTCCATCGCGAGGCGGAGCGAGTCGCGCATCCGCGCGCCCTCGAGCAGGTCCGAGGCCATCGCGTTGATGTCACGCGCGAGCTCTCCCAGCTCGCGCACCGAGCGCAGCTCGATGCGGCGTTCATGCTCGCCCGCGCCGACCCGGCGCACGTGGTCGCGCAGACGGAGCACGGGCCGGATCGCGAGACGCGCCACGACGATGCCGAGCGTCAGCGTGATTGCAACCGCGCCGAGCGCCATGAGCAGGGTCCGCCGCTGCGAAGCGCGAACCGGCGCGATCAGGTCGTCCTCGGGCGTGACGACGTAGAGCGTCCAGGGCAGCCCCATCTCGCGCGCGAGCGGCGCACGCGCGACCCAAAGCGTCCCCACGGGCGACGCGACGGCCCGGCGTCCCGACCATCCGCCCTCCTCGCCCGTGCGCGCTGCCGACCGCATGCGGGGATCAGCAGCATCGCGCGCCGCAACGCGCTCGCCCTGCGTGTCGACGAGCGGCGCGCCGATGGACGACGCGATGAGCCGCCCGGCGCCGTCGTCCGCGCCCGCATCGATGATGAACGCCACGCCGCTCTTCCCCAGGTCGAGCGTCGCCATGAACGCCGAGAGGCTCCCGAGCTCGATCTCGGTGTCCAGCACGCCCACGAGCGAACCGTCTTCCGCCGCGATCGCCCGCGCGTACGAGATGCCCAGCGTCGCGCCCGTTCCGTCGGCCCGTGCCCAGCTATACACGTCGCTCCACGCCGCGGGCGTGGGCACGCCAAGCGCCGCGGCGCCGACGCGGTACCACGGGCGCTCGCGCGGGTCATAGGGAAGACGCCGGTCCGGCTCGTCGCGCGGAGACTCGTCCGGTGCGAGATCGAACTGCTCGACCAGCCCGCCCGTGGCATCGTCGAGCACCGCGAACTCGACCGACGTCGCGCCCGGGTATCGCACGAGCCAGGCCGCGTGCCCGCGCTCGTCGCCCCACGCCACGCCGCTCAGCGATGGGAACGCATCGAGCTGCGCCCGCATGGTGCCGAGCCACGAGCGCAGTTCGTCGGGCCTGTACGGTCCCGCAGCGACCAGGTGCGCGTTCTGCTCGCTCACGCGCATCGCGAGACGGACGTGCTGCGCCACACGCTCCCCGACGCGCACCGCGACCTGCTCCGACACCCGATTCGCCACCTCGCGCGCGTCCCGCCGAGATTGCGAGACCCCGATCCAGCCCACCACGCCCACGACCACCAGCACCGGCAGCATCAGCACGAGGGGCGCGATCAGCCGAAGCGACGGCCCCGGTGCGATCCGCGGGGCATTCAACCCCTGCGAATCAGTGTCACGCTCGGGGCCATGAGTGGAAGGTGTGGGCACGCATCGGTCCCCGTCGGCGGTGCGTGGCGACAGCGCGGTCTGCGCCGCGCCCACGAACTGTACGATACCAGCATGGCCGTCCCCGCCTCGCAGCAGCGGCATCCGGAGCTCGCGCGGGCCGGCGCGCTCACGATCGTGCGCGCGCTCCGGGCGGCGGGGCACGTCGCGTACTTCGCGGGCGGGTGCGTGCGTGATGAGCTGCTCGGGCTGACGCCCACGGACTACGACGTCGCGACCGACGCGACGCCCGACCGCGTCCGCGCCCTGTTCCGCCGCTCCAGCGAGGTCGGTGCGCACTTCGGCGTCGTGCTCGTGCGCGTCCTGCCCGCCGAGATCGATCCGATCGACCTCCCCGCGGGTGCGGGCGAGCCCGACGCCGACGCCCGCGCGGGGATCGTCGGCGAGGTCGCGACCTTCCGCAGCGACGGGCCCTATTCCGACCGGCGG
>JAVEWV010000008.1:0-148477 GCA_034004365.1 Phycisphaerales bacterium | reverse complement strand
GTCCGTCATGGGCCCCGACCAGCCTCCCACGAAGTTCGCGGGGGTCGAGAAGGCGCAGATGCTGGGCGACCTGTGGCTCCTCTGCGAGGGGCGCTGCGAGATGCCCGGCGGGGGCATGATGGAGTCGCGCATGACGGTGGGGTTCGACCCCAGGAAGAAGCGGTTCGTGGGGACGTGGATCGGCACGCCCATGGCGTACATGTTCGTGTACGAGGGCGAACTGAGCGCCGATGGACGCCAGCTCCCGCTGACCACGCCCGGGCCCAGCTTCACCGACCCGAGCAAGACCGACATCTACCAGGACGTGCTCGAGATCCAGGGGCCGGACGCGCGGGCGCTGTACGCGCAGCTCCGCCGCCCCGACGGGTCGTGGCAGCGGTTCATGACGGCGCGGTACACGCGGGTGAAGTGAGCGTGGGAGCGGGACTCACGCGGGTGGGAACGCGGGGTGTGTCCGTGCGTGCCCGGGCGATACCATGTCCGTGATGCCCGAAGCCCCGTCCAGCGTCCGCCGCGTCGTGCTCTGCCCCGGGCAGGGGGCCCAGTTCGTGGGCATGGCCCGGGCATGGCTCGAGGGCTCGCCCGAGGCCCGCGCCGTGATGGCCCGGGCGGACGAGGTGCTCGCGGCGTCGCCCGACTGGACGCTCGCGCGACCACTCTCGGCGATCATGGCGGAGGGCCCGGCGGAGGAACTGAACCGCACGGACGTGAGCCAGCCGGCGATCTTCGCGGCGTCGATCGCGTGCTGGCGCGGGCTGCTCGCTCACGAGGGGATGGCCGAGAGCGACGTGAGGCTCGCCGCGACAGCGGGCCTGTCGCTGGGCGAGTACACGGCGCTGTGCGTCGCGGGGGCGATCGGCTTCGAGGACGCGCTCCGCCTGGTCGCGCTGCGCGGGCGGGCGATGCAGGACGCGGCGGAGGCGGCTCCCAGCGGGATGGTGGCGCTCATCGGGGCGGACGAGGCGAGCGCACAGTCTGTGTGCGACGAGACGCTGTCGCGGGTGCGCGGGAGCGAGCCCGCCTCCGTGCTGGTGTGCGCGAACTTCAACGCGCCGGGGCAGGTGGTGATCTCGGGGTCGAGGTCCGCGTGCGAGGCGTCGCTGGGCGTGGCGCAGGAGAAGGGCCTGCGGGCGCAGGCGCTGCCGGTCGCGGGCGCGTTCCATTCGCCGCTGATGGCACCGGCGGCGGATCGCCTTCGCACGATGCTCGCGAAGACGACGATCCACGCGCCGCGCTGCCCGGTGCTGTCGAACGTGACGGGGTCTCCGCACGAGGCGGGTTCCGGCGCTGCGGACTCGATCCGCGCCCGCCTGGTGGAGCAGCTTACGAGCCCGGTGCGCTGGTCGCAGGATTGTCAGTGGATTCTCTCACACATCGCGCCCGAGGGTCGCGAGCTCGTCGAGCTCGCCCCGGGCAAGACCCTCTCCGGGCTGATGCGCCGGATCGATCGCGAGGCGAAGGTCACGAATCATGATGAACCGTAAGCCGTTGGTATGTGCATCGCGCTCGTGCCTCGCGGGCGCGGCGTCGCTGGTGATGTCGGGCGCTCCGGTCGCGTCGTTGCTGGCGCTGGCGAAGCCGCTCGCGCTGTCGGCGGGCGTGGTGTCGATGCTGGTGGTCGCGCCGGGATGCGAGAAGAAGAAGGCCCCGCCGCCGCCGCCTCCGCCCCCCCCGCCGCCGCCCCCGCCCGCGCCGGAGCCGGTGGAGATCGCGCCGCTGATCGCATCGATCGGCGCCGATGCGCGGTTCTCGTTCCCGCAGGATCTCGCGCCGCTGGACGACGGCATCGGGCGTGAGGTCACGGAGAACGCGATCAAACTCGGCAACGCGCTCACGCGCGGCGACGCGGACGCGATGCGCCCGCTGCTCGCTCCCGAGGCGCAGCGCGTGCTCGACGACCTCGTGGGCACGGGCGAATGGTTCGAGGAGACCGGCTCGATCGAGGCGGTGCAGGTGACGCAGGTCCTTGGCGAGCGGGTCGTGCAGTACGCGGTCCAGCAGCCGGGCAGCGCGTACTTCGTCGCGTTCGCGTACGTCGATCAGGCGGACGGAACGCGTGCGTTCAACGGCATGCCCACCGACCAGCGCGTGGCGTCGCGGATCGGGCAGCTCACGGGCGCGAGTGGTGATGATGAGTTCGCCAGCGCGAGCGCGATGAGCGAGGAATCGCCGCTCATGATGTACGTCGGGGTCGAGCTCGGCTCGCGCCTCGCCTCCTCGGCGGGCCTGCCCGGGATGGGCTTCGACCAGATGATCACCATGATCGAGCAGCAGGTCGGCGCGGAGGCCGCCGCGGCCGCGCGATCGCAGTACGACCAGGGCAAGCGTGATGCGAAGTCCGGCAAACGCCCGAGCCCCTCGGAGGTGCGCTTCCTGGTCGATGGCATCACGACCGAGCTCGGCCCGATCGGCCCGATGCTGCAGGCGCAGGGCGTCGACCTTTCGAAGCCCAAGCTCATCGCGCTCATCGCCGAGATCCTCGGTGCGAGCACCGAGCAGATCCAGGCGCTGTACGACCAGGCCGGCGCGAGCGGCGGTGGTGGCGGCGGCGGCTCCGGCCCCGATGGCGGTGCGCCGGAGGACGATCGTCCGTCTGGGCCGATCCGCAAGCAGACGCCCGCGGGGCCGGTGACGATCCCGGGCTCGGGGGCGCGTCAGCCGGCGTGACGTCCCCTCCGATCGATGCCCACCATACGAACGATGGAGGCATGCATGAGCAGTGAAACGCGCGTCGCGATCGTGACCGGCGCATCTCGTGGTATTGGCCGAGCGATCGCGCTGCGCCTTGGCGCGCCCGTCGAGAAGGGCGGGCAGGGGCGGCACGTCGCGCTCGTCTCACGCTCGCAGGGCCCGCTCGAAGAGGTGCAGGGCGCGATCCGTGACGCGGGCGGCGCGGCGTCGGTGCACGCGGTGGACGTGGGCGATCGCGCCGCGTGGGCCACGTGCGTCGAGAAGATCGCGACCGATCTCGGGCGCCTCGACATCCTCGTGAACAACGCGGGCATCACGCGGGACAACCTCTCGCTCCGCATGAGCGACGAGGAGTGGGATGAGGTGCTCGCGGTGAACCTGACGAGCGCGTTCGTCGCGATCCGTGCCGCGGCGCGGAGCATGATGAAGGGCAAGTTCGGGCGGATCGTCAGCATCGCGTCGACGTCGGGACTCGTGGGCAACGCGGGGCAGGCGAACTACGCCGCGGCGAAGAGCGGGCTGATCGGGCTGTCGCGCACGATCGCACGCGAGCTGGGCGGGAAGGGCGTGACGTGCAACGTCGTCGCGCCCGGGTTCATCACCACCGACATGACCGCGAACCTGCCCGAGCAGGTGACCGAGCACGTCAAGAACCTGATGTCGATCCGGCGCCTCGGCACGCCCGAGGACATCGCGCACGCCGTGGCGGCGCTCACGCACGACGACGCGGGGTTCATCACCGGGCAGGTGATCGCCGTCGACGGCGGCATGACGATGTACTGAACACCGACTCTCCGGAGGCTTCACGAATGACCACGCCGGGCACGCACACGATCCGCCTGCACCGCGTCCTGCGAGCGCCGCCCGCGCGCGTCTATCGCGCGTTCCTCGATCCGCGGGCGCTGGTGAAGTGGATTCCGCCGCACGGGTTCGTGGGCGAGGTGCACTCGATCGACGCCCGCGTCGGCGGCTCATATCGCATGTCGTTCACGAACCTCGGCACGGGGCAGTCGCACACCTTCGGCGGCACGTACGCCGAGCTCGTCGAGAACGAGCGGCTCCGCTACACCGATCGGTTCGACGACCCGAGCCTGCCGGGCGAGATGGCGGTCACGATCAGCCTGCGTCCGGTCTCGTGCGGCACCGAACTCACGATCGTGCAGGAGGGCGTGCCCGCGGTGATCCCGAGCGAGGCGTGCTACGTCGGCTGGCAGGAATCGCTCGCCATGCTCGCGGCGCTCGTCGAGCCCGAGATCCCATGAGCAAGCTCGTCGCGCGGGTCAGGCGGGAAGCCCGCGCTTGATGATGCGCTCCATCGCATCGGCGAAGCGATCGATCTCTTCGAGCGTGGTGTAGACGTTCGGGCTCACGCGCAGGCCGACGACGCCGGAGCGGCGGACGTTCTCGTCGGAGACGTCCTTGATCGCGACGGCGAAGATGCGGTGCTCGTTCCAGAGGTGCGACGCGACGGCGCCGGGCTCGACGCCCTCGATATCGACCGTCGCGATCCCGCCCGCGAAGCCGGGCTTGAGGCTCGTGCGCAGGGTGACGCGGTCCATCCCGGCGAGGCGGTGCGCCCAGCGATCACGCAGGTAGACGAGGCGCGCGAGCTTGCGCTCATCGCCGATCGCCTGATGCATGGTGAGCGCCTCGGCGATGGCGAGGAAGTTCGCCGCGGGGTGCGTGCCGATCTCCTCGAACTTGCGGATGTCGCTCGCCTGCGTCTGGTCGCTCGCCATGAGGGACCACACACCCTCGATCTTGTCGCGATTCACGTAGAGCAGGCCCGTGCCGTGCGGCGCGCCGAGCCATTTGTGCAGGCTCGTGGCGTAGTAGTCGCACCCGAGTTCGCCCAGCGTGAAGGGCACGTGCGCGAAGGCGTGCGCACCGTCGACGATGACCGGAATGCCGCGCTCGCGCCCGAGCGCACCGACCTTCGCGACGGGCAGCACCTGCCCCGTGAGGAAGACCATGTGGCTGATGAGGATCATGCGGGTGCGATCGGTGATGTTGTCGGCGAATCGGCGGACGATCTCGTCGTCGTCCTCGCAGGGCGTGGGGATGTCGAACTGGCGGAGCACGATGCCCTCGCGGCGTCCACGCTGGCGGAACGTGTTGAGCATGCGCGGGTAGTCGTGGTAGGTGGTGAGCACCTCGTCGCCCGGCTTGAGGTCGATCCCGAACTGCAAGGCCTGCAGGCCCTCGCTGGCGTTGCGGGTGATCGCGAGCTCCTCCGCATCGACGTCCCACTCGCGGGCGAGACGCTCGCGGATCGCCTCGCGCTTCTTCGGCGCGACCTGCCACAGCTCGTAGGGCGGGGGCATGCGGTTGGTCTCGTCGAGGGCACGCTTCATCGCGTCCTGCACGTACGCGGAGGACGGCGAGACGCCGCCGTTGTTGAGGTTCACGATCGAGCGATCGATGGTGTAGGCACGGGCGATCTGCGTCCAGAAGTCTTCGTCACGCGCGAGATCGTCGGGCGTGAATGCCCCGGCGTGCGCGGCGAGCTCATTCAGCAACGAGCGGGCGTGGCGCGTGGGAACGGCGAGCGGCGCGTGCCCCGCGAGCGCGATCGCGGGGGCGGGAAGGGAGATCGCGCCGAGGAAGCCGCGGCGGGAGAGTCCGGCGTCGTGCGTGTGCATCGCGCGAGTGTAACCCGGAGTGCGGGTACGCGGCCCGGCACAGCCTCTGGTGAGTTCGGGTGCGGTTCAGTTCGGGTGAAGGAAGGACAGGTGCAGGGCGCAGTGCCCGAGTTGCAGACGCGACCACTCGTCGTGCGTGAGCTTCTCGAAGACCGGGCTGGGGTGCGTGAAGCGATCACCCGCCTTCAGACGCTCGATCACGCGGCGCACGCGGGCGGCGCCCTCGTCGAACGGGACGCTGTCGCGCGGGAGCAGGAACGACGCCTGCTTCGGCAGCTTGTACCCGGCCTTGGCGGGCTTGCCCGAGAGCGCGGCCTTCAGGAACATGGCCCGGGCGAGCTTGCGGAAGAGCCACGGGGCGTTGGAGGGGAAGCCGTCGAGCGCGCACTCCATGAGGATCGCGCAGTGCTCGAGGTTCTGCCCGGCGGTCCAGTTGGCGGTGTGGCGGAGGGTGCCGGCGCGATGGGCCGCCTCGAGCAGGTCGAGATCTCGAGCGAGGTCGTCGAACGAGGCGTAGGAGACCGGGCGGCGTTCGGCGGTGCGTGGGTCAGCCATCTCCCCATCTTAACAGTAACAGTCGTGCAGACGCGCGTGCCCCGCGCGAAACATCCCTAGACCCGGCAGGTCGTGGACTCGACAGCGATCACAGTGGCGATGTGTTTGATTCGCGTGAAATCCGGGAGCCGCCGGCACTCGCCCAGGACGCTCGTGCTCCCTTCGGCGAGAGAGGGGAGCGGCCCGCGAAAGCTGGTCATAGGTCTCTTGTAACTCGTCACGCGGATGGTTAGTCTGTTCGTCGCTTCGATCGGGCGTCCGTGTGTTGGCCTCCCCTCCGCAGCGATCCACTCACAAGGAACGTGCATGTCTGAACACTCGCCGTCGGTCCGCCTTCGCCCCGTTCGACCGGCAACCGCTCAACCCTCGGACCGGCCAGCCGCAAAGGCGGGCCGCCGAAACCGACCCTTTGGCATGGGGGTGCTGGCCTTGTCGTCGACGATCGTTCCGTCCGCCTTCGCCCAATGCGATCCCGCGGACCTGTTCGGGCAGCCACTGAGCTTTTCAGCCCAGGCCATCGCGGCAATCAACATCGTCGCCGCGGACTTTAACAGTGACGGAATCCTCGATGTCGCGACCGAGAGCGACAGCGGATCCGGGTTTGTGTCGGTGCTCCTCGGCAATGGCAATGGCGTGTTCGGCCCCGCGATCTCACTCGTTGTGAATCAGGGCCGTCCGGTTGGCCTGTCCGTAGGGGACGTGAATGGAGATGGTTTTCCGGACATGGTCACCGCGAACAGCGGATCCGCGAACGTCGCGCTGCTGCTTGGAAATGGCGATGGCACGTTCGAGACGTTTCGCGTGATTAGCGTGGGCAACACGTCGGGAGCGTTCGACACCGCCCTCGTGGACGTCACGAATGACGGCTTTCTTGACCTGCTCGTGAGCGAGCCTTCCCAGGACCGCTTGTGGTTCCTTCGTGGAGACGGGCAGGGAGCTTTCTCCGCCGCGACCACGATTCCCACAGGCGACAACCCTTTCTACTTCGTCGTGACGGACCTCGACGGCGACAACGTCCAAGACATCCTCGTCGGGAACCAGGGCACGCCCGACGACGTCTCCATCATCCGCGGCGCGGGGAGTGGACAGTTCTTCGCCCAGGTCCGCCTGACCTTCGGCGGGACCGAGATCATGCGACCGGCAGTCGCAGACCTCAATGGCGATGGCATCAACGACATCGTCGTTGCGCAGTCAGCGGTTGACAACGTCGCGGTCCGGCTCGGTACGGGCGGCCTGAACTTCGCGCCGCAGGTGCTCTACCCCATGGGCGACGCGCCCCGGCACGTGAAGCTCGTGGACGTCTCGAACGACGGCGTTCTTGACATGATCGTCGCGGGAGTCAACAGCAACCGGATCTCGATCCGCCCGGGCAATGGTGATGGCACGTTCGGCGATGAGGTTCGCTACGAGACGAACGTACGGCCCGAGGACGCGGTCATCTTCGACGCGAACGGCGACGGCATGAATGACGTTGTGGTCGTGAATTCGACCTCGCAGGACATCACGCCGCTTCTCAACATGTGCGAGCCTGGCCTCACCATCGTGGCACAACCCGTGAACGCGATCGCAACCCCAGGCGCGCGCGTCCAGTTTTCCGTCCAGGCGACGTCGTTCGACTTGATCAGCTATCAGTGGTACAAGGACGACACCGTGCTGGTCGATGGCCCGGGGATCAGTGGTTCGAACTCGGCCGTGCTTACGCTCGACCCGATCGGGATCGGGGGCTCGGGACGCTATCGTGCACTCGTCGTTTCGGGCTCCGACGCAGCGCTCACGGAATTTGCATCGGTGGGGCTGATGATCTCGTGCCCCGCGGATTTCGATCTGAGCGGGACGCTGAACTCATCGGACTTTCTGGAATATCTCAATTTCTACACCACCGGGTGCCCGCAGTAACCCACACCCGATCGATTGAATGAAAAGGCCCGGGCAGATGCCCGGGGGTCCAGTTGGCGGTGTGGCGGAGGGTGCCGGCGCGATGTGCGGCCTCGAGCAGGTCGAGGCCGCGGGCGAGATCGTCGAAGGAGGCGTAGGAGACCGGGCGGCGTTCGGCGATCTTGGTGTCGATCATCACATGGGAGTGCCGACGAGTTCGGGGCCGCTCAATCCCACCAGAAGAACCATCCCGCGCTCACGAGCAGGACGGCGGCAAGTTGTTCAACGGATTCGACGCCCTGATCAACGATGTCCTGACAGAACGTGTACATCTCGAGCGCGAGATCAATCGCTTCATCCTGCGATTGGGGACGGGTGCGAACAAGGAACTCGAGCGTGTCGTCGCACACGACGCACAGTTCCGCGCCGTAGCGCGCGTGCCAGTCGCGAGCGTGCGCGGCGATGATCTCGGGACGCGGGCACTCGTTGAAGTTACCCCACGCGAGGTTGGCGATCGCTTCCCACCCGTTCGAGGCCGGGACGTGCAGGATGAGCACCTCATCGAGGAACTCTTCATCAAAGTCCACTACGGACACAGGGTTGGCGGTATCGAAGGTGATCTCTTCGTCCTCTTCCTCGGACTCAAACTCAGCGCGGGGAATGTCGTCGGGGTCGAGCTCGGATGCCGCGCGCCACTTCGCGACGGCCTCCGGCGTCGCGCCGGCGAGGATGGAGTCGGGGGTCGCGCCCTCGGCACGGAGGTCTTCAAGAATCTGGGTGATGTTCTCGATGCACGACTCGTCACGGCAGATGACCGGATAAAGCCCGGTCTGCGCAACCTTGTCGCGGAGGGCACGCCACTCGTCGGCCGCGGCTTCGCCGGAGGTGCGGGTGATGCGGACGGTGCCGCGGAGGGCTTCAAAGCTTTCCATTCGACGCTCCCGGAGGGTTGGTGTCGCGACCTTGGGAGTGTAGCGGCCCATTCTCAGGAAGCCGCAGGAGGATCACTGCCTTTGCGCGCCAGCGCAGCCCCGGCCTCTCGACGTCGTGTGAACCGCTCTCGGTCCGCACTTGCGAGATCGCGTGGGCCAACCGTGCGGAGCAGCTTGAGCACGGCCGAGCGTTCCCCGTGATCGAGCTCGTCCCAGTATGGATCGCGGGCCCGCGTCGAACGCACGAGATTTTCCTCCGCGGCTGCGCATTGGCGCAAGCGTCGTGCGACGTACGACTGGCCGCAGGCGTTGACATATCGCTCCGAGACCGATCGGTAGAGGATGCCGCCCCCGGCATCAATCGCGAACTCGATCTCGTCCTCGCACGGTTGTACATAGAACCAGTGCGTGAGGATCGTGACATGGACTTCCATGCCTGTCTTCGTCATGGCATGACGGACGAGTGAGGGAGTGCGATGAAAAACCCCGGCCGAACAGGCCGGGGCTTTGTTGTCACATCGGGTTGCGGTATGAACTCAGCCCTTCATCTTCTCGGCCTTGCGGCGGGCGTCGTCGAGGTTGCCGACGTACATGAACGCGCCCTCGGGCAGGTCGTCGCCCTCGCCGTTGCAGAGACGCTCGAAGGACTCGATCGTCTCCTCCAGCGGGGTGTACACGCCCGCGAAGCCGGTGAACTGCTCGGCGACGAAGAACGGCTGCGACAGGAATCGCTCGATCTTGCGGGCGCGGGACACGGTGAGCTTGTCCTCTTCCGAGAGCTCGTCGACGCCCAGGATGGCGATGATGTCCTGAAGGTCCTTGTATCGCTGCAGGATCTGCTGCACCTGGCGCGACACGCGGTAGTGACGCTCGCCGATGATGCCCGGGTCGAGGATTCGGCTGGTCGAGGCCAGCGGATCGACGGCGGGGTAGATGCCCTTCTCGGCGATGCCGCGGGCGAGCACGACGAACGCGTCGAGGTGGGCGAAGGCGGTCGCGGGCGCGGGGTCGGTCAGGTCGTCGGCGGGCACGTAGATGGCCTGCACCGAGGTGATGGCGCCCTTCGCGGTCGAGGTGATCCGCTCCTGCAGCTCGCCCATCTCGGTCGAGAGGGTGGGCTGGTATCCCACGGCGCTGGGCATGCGCCCGAGCAGCGCGGACACCTCGGAACCCGCCTGCGTGAAGCGGAAGATGTTGTCGACGAAGATCATCGTCTCCTTGCCGGAGGCGTCGCGGAAATCCTCGGCCATGGTGAGGCCCGAGAGCGCGACGCGGAGGCGTGCGCCCGGGGGCTCGTTCATCTGACCGAAGACCATGGCGACCTTGTCGATGACGTGGGCGGTCTTGCCGTTCTCGTCGGTGTACTCGGCTTCCTTCATCTCGCGCCAGAGGTCGTTGCCCTCGCGGGTGCGCTCGCCGACGCCGCAGAACACGGAGTAGCCGCCGAACTCACGGGCGACGCGTGCGATCATCTCCTGGATGATGACGGTCTTTCCGACGCCAGCGCCGCCGAAGAGGCCGATCTTGCCGCCTCGAACGAAGGGGCAGAGCAGGTCGATGACCTTGATGCCCGTCGCGAGGATCTCGGTCTTGGGGTTCAGTGCGGCGAACTCGGGCGGAGCCTTATGGATGGGCGAGCGCTTCACGCCCTCCGGCTCGGGGAGCTTGTCGATCGGGTTGCCCAGCAGGTTGAAGACGCGCCCCAGCACCTTCTCGCCCACGGGGACGGAGACGGGCTGGCCCGCGTCGATGACCTTGAGCCCGCGGCGGAGCCCATCGGTCGAGCCCAGCGCGACCGCGCGGACCTTGCCACCACCCAGGTGCTGCTGGACCTCGCCGGTCAGGTTGAGGTGCCCGGCGGGGGTGTCGGCGTTGATGGTGATCGCGTTGTAGACCTCGGGGAGCTGGTCCTCGGGGAACTGCGCGTCGAAGGTCGAACCGATGACCTGGGTGATCGTGCCGGCGGTGCCTTGCGCCATGTGGTGGGCCCTTCCAAAGGACGGTGTGGATACGGTCATGCTGTGCGGACGGACCGCGGAAGGGAACGGCGAGGCGTGCTCGCGCGAGCCCCGAAGCGGGAGGCAAGGGTAGGCTGGAAGGGCCGTCGCGGGCGAGCGGGCAAAGACCCGGCCGGAGGCTGGTATGCATGTCGCGTTGATCCCGCGGTCGGACCCGCGATCCCCGAATGTCGACTCGGGAATGAACTACCAGACCCTGCGGGCCCTGGAGCGGCTGGGGCACCGCGTGAGCATGGTGGTCGCGCCGGGGGGCGGCGCGGGCGGGGACGGGGGAGGGTCGCTTCGGGGCCTGGCCCGTCGCCACCTGACCCCAGGGGGGCGCGAGCGGCTGCGGACGCTGAGTTGGCGGCTGCGCGGGCAGATCCGCCCCGGAGCGACGTCGGAGGCGTTCCTGGCCCATGCCCGGCAGCGGGCGGCACACGCCGAGGAGACGCTCGCGGCGATCGAGCGGGAGCACGGGCGGGTGGACTGCCTGGCGGTGACTGTGTCGAGCGTGCCCGCCTACGGCCTGCGACAGGCGTGGCCCATCGTGTACTTCAGCGACATCACCGCGCGGATCGCCAATACGAGCTACGAGGCGTTCGCCGGGCGAGGGGGCGCGTACCACCGGGCGAGCGAGCAGGTCGAGCGTGAATCGCTCGCGCGGATGTTCCGGGCCGCGTTCGCGTCGGAGGCGTCGCTCCGCTCGGCGATCGCGGACCACGGGCTGGACCCCGCGCGCGGGGTGCTCGCGCCGATGGGGCCGAACGTGGGCGTGCCGGACGACGCGCCGGAGGCGATGCTCCGCGAGATCGAAGCGCCGACGCCACCGACGCGCGCGTGCGTGCGCATGCTCGTCGTCGCGGCCGATCCGGTGCGCAAGCGGCTGGACCTGTGCGTCGAGGCGGTAGAGCGGCTCCGGGCGCGGGGCATCGGCGCGGAACTCACGAGCATCGGCGGGACAACGCCTCGGTTCCGCGCGGCGATGGCGCGCTGGCCGGGCGTGTTCCACTCGCTCGGCATGCTGCGCCTGGGCGACGAGCGCGACGCCGCCCGGCAGCGCGAGGCGATGCTCACGAGCCACCTGATGCTCCTTGCATCCACGGGCGAGGCGTACGGCATCGCGCCCGTGGAGATGGCGCACTTCGGCCGCCCCAGCATCGTGAGCGACGCGGGTGGATTGACGACCGTGGTGCGGAATGGAGAGACGGGGATCGTGCTCCCGGTGGGCGCACTGGGGCGGACGTGGGCGGACGAGATCGAACGCCTGGTGGACGACCCGGAGCGTTACCGCACGCTCGCGCGCGGCGCGCTGGAACGGGCGCGGCGCGAGCTCAACTGGGACGCGTGGACGGCGACGATCGGACGGATGATCGAGGAAGCGGTGCGCACGCCGATCCCGCACGCATGATCCTGTAAATCATGCGAAGGGCAAACCGATTGACCATGCAAGCATGAACGCATACTCGCTCATGCGAGAGTGACGTCCATTGCATTCCCGATTTACCGGCGCTCGTCGACGACCTGGAGCGACTTCAGGAACTCGATGACCGACGCGCGATCGTTCTGCGGGCGAGCGAAGAACGCGTCGCGCTCGGCGCGGGCGTCGCCTCCGTGGAAGTGGATCGCCTCGGTCAGGGTCGAGAGGTCGCCGCGGTGCCCGTAGGGCGCGGTGCTACCGGCGTCCCAGAGCTTGCGCGTCAGGAAGACCTCGGTGGGGCGGGGCGGGGCGACCATCGTGAAGTCGGAGTCGGGCGCGAAGCCGTTCAAGCGGCCCTGCGTGACCTGCTCGTTCGCGAAGTGGTTGTATTCGGCGTCGTTGAGGTTGTGACGCTTGAGGTCGGTGAAGGCGCGGACGAGGGCGCGCCCGCCGTGGAGGGCCTGGATGTGCGGCCCGTCGCCATCGCGGGTCATGTTGTAACGGATCGGGCGCATGACGTCCTGCGGGCGGAGGTTGCCAGCGGGGTTGTAGGGATTGGGCTCGACGAACCACTGGGTGTCGAGGGTCATCTCGGGGATGTGGCAGCGGACGCAGCCGACCTCGCGGAAGACGCGCTCGCCGTGCTCGACGGCGCGGCGTGCGGCGTTGGTCTTGGGCATGACCTGCGTGGGCGCGCCGATCTGTGCCTGCCAGAGCGTGGCGGCGGTCACGTCGCCCGTGGTGAGCTCGTTGGTCATGCCGTCCTGGTCGGGGTCGGTCCCGAGGCCGAAGCGCTCGGTGGTCTGGATGCCGTGGTGGTGGTTCATCGCGTTGTTGGTGAACTCGCGGAGCGAGACCACGGCGCCCTTCTGGTGGAAGGGCTTGACGATGAGGTCCCAGTCGACGCCGTCGATCTCGGTCGGATCGATCTTGCCGTTGGGGAGCGCGGTGAGGTGCCCGAAGTCGACGCCCTTGGCGACCAGCGCGGTGCGCTGGGGCTGCCCGGTCTGCGCGGCGGAGGCCTTGGCGGCGTCGCGCAGGGACTGCAACTCGGCGGTCATCTCGCGGGCGAGCATCTCGATGGGCCCGGAGCCGTTCATGCCGAGCGTGTTGCGCTCGTTGGAGAACATCGGATCAACGGAGAACGTGACGGGATCGAGCGTCTGGGCGAGGACGAACACGTTGGCGACGAAATCGCCCGCGCCGCCGGAGAAGGGCTGGTTGTGGCATCCCTGGCAGCTCGTGGCGTCGGGCCCGCTGGTGCGGATCATGTGGGGCTGATCGGGCACGCGCGGGGCGCCGCCGCCGGTCGTTGCGGGGCGGCCCTGACCATCCAAGATGTTGAACCGGGCGTCGAAGACCAGCTCGCCGTGGTCGAAGAGCGTGCGCAGGGGAACGAGCCCGAGCTCGATGAGGCGCTGGTCGAGGTGGACCTGCACCGCGGGCGTCTCGCCGATGTTCGCGGGCTGGGCGATAGCGACGGACGCAAGGGCGAGCCCGGCTGCGGCGGCGACGTGATGGCGCATGGCATCTCTCCGAATCTGGTCCGGTCTTGGCGTTCAAAGTGCTCCGCGCAGAGCGCGCCAAAGAAGAGGAGATCTCCCTCTCTTATGTGTACGTGTACCCCCCGCGAGTATCGGGCTCAACAAAAATCTGGAGGCGCCGGGAGCCACGGGGCTGGTAATGCCGTGAGGGCGGTTCGGTCCCTGAACCACGCCGCATTCTCGGACGATCGGGGCGTTACGATGCCAGTGGGCGGGCGAGCCCCGCGAGGACGCCCCACGGTGGGCGACGGCGGCGAATCAAGGAGGTTGGCGTGAAGATCCACGAGTACCAGGCGCGGGAGTTGTTGGCCTCGTTCGGCGTGCCCGTCCCCGCGGGGCGGGTCGTGACGCGGATCGAGGACGCGGCCCAGGCCTACCGCCAGATCGCCCAGGAGGGCGGGACGGACCTCGTCGTCGTCAAGGCCCAGGTGCACGCCGGGGGGCGAGGCAAGGCCGGGTTCGTGAAGCTGGTGCGGAACGCGCAGGACGCCGAGGAGGCGGCGCGGTTCATGCTCAGCAACAAGATGGTGAGCGCGCAGACCGGGCCCGAGGGGCTTGAGGTCAAGAAGCTGCTGCTCGCGGCGGGCGTCGACATCGCCAAGGAGTTCTACCTCGCGATCACGACGGACCGCAAGAGCCGACGGAACGTGCTGATCGCGAGCCGCGAGGGCGGCGTGGAGATCGAGGAGGTCGCGCACCGGAACCCGTCGGCGATCCTGAAGGAGCCGCTGCACCCGCTGGTCGGGCTGCAGTCGCACCAAGCTCGGCGGATCGCGTTCGAGCTGGGGTTCACGGGCAAGCAGGTGAACCAGGCGGTGTCGGTGATGACGGGGCTCGCGCAGGCCTTCGTCAAGAAGGACTGCTCGATCGCGGAGATCAACCCGCTCGTGCTGACGCCCCCCACCCCCGCGGATCCCGAGGGACGCGTGGTGGCGATCGACGCGAAGTTCAACTTCGACGACAACGCGCTGTTCCGCCACAAGGACGTGCAGGAGATGCACGACCCGGCGGAGGAAAACCCGGCGGAGCTCAAGGCGCACGCGCTGGGGCTGTCCTACATCGCGCTCGACGGCAACATCGGCTGCCTCGTCAACGGCGCGGGCCTCGCGATGGCGACGATGGACATCGTGAAGCTGCACGGCGGAGAGCCGGCGAATTTCCTGGACGTGGGCGGGAGCGCGAGCGAAGAGGCGGTCACCGAGGCGTTCAAGATCATCCTCGCCGACGAGAAGGTCAAGGGGATCATGGTGAACATCTTCGGCGGGATCATGGACTGCGCACGCATCGCGCAGGGCGTGATCAACGCGGCCCGCACGCTCGAGGCCTCGGGCGCGAAGCGGACCTTCCGCGACGTGCCGCTGGTGGTGCGCCTTGAGGGGAACAACGTCGACGCGGCGCGGAAGCTCCTGAAGGACGCGGCGGGCGCCCTGCCCACGCTGCAGGCGGCGACGGACCTGACCGACGCGGCGACGAAGGTGTGCAAGGCGGTGGCGTGAACCTCGCGCGAAAGGGTGATCCGCGCACGCCGCACGACAATGGAGAAGGGTTCATGCGATTCGCAGCGGTCCTCCTTGCGATCGGCGCTTCATGCCTCGCGCACGGCGCACCACCACCAACCGGCATGGTCTGGGTGCCCGCGGGCGAGTTCACGATGGGCTGGGACGGGCTCGAGGGACGCTTCGACGAGCGTCCGGCGCACCGCGTGCGCACGGACGGCTTCTGGATGGACGAGACGGAGGTCACCAACGCCCAGTTCCGCGCGTTCGTGGACGCGACGGGCTACGTGACCACCGCGGAACGCGCCATCGAGTGGGAGGAACTGCAGAAGCAGCTCCCGCCCGGCACCCCGCGGCCCGAGGACGCGATGCTCGCGCCGGGCTCGATGGTGTTCACGCCGCCGCGTCATGAGGTGGAGCTGGGCGACTTCACGCAGTGGTGGTCATGGGTGCCCGGCGCAGACTGGCGGCATCCGACGGGGCCGGGCAGTTCGATCGACGGGATGGACAACTACCCCGTCGTGCACGTGTCGTGGGACGACGCGGAGGCCTACTGCGCGTGGACGGGCAAGCGCCTGCCCACGGAGGCGGAGTGGGAGCACGCGGCCCGCTTCGAGCACGACGGCGAGAAGTTCGCGTGGGGCGACGAGCTCGAGCCGGGCGGGCGGCACTTGGCGAACATCTGGCAGGGCTCGTTCCCGTACGACAACACGGGCGAGGACGGCTTCGCGGGCGCGGCGCCGGCCCGCTCGTTCCCGGCGAGCGCGCTCGGGCTGTACGACATGGCGGGGAACGTGTGGGAATGGACGGCGGACCAGTTCCGCCCCGACGCGTACGCGCAGCGCGTGCGTGCCCTCGAACCGGGGGGCTGCTGCGTGAACCCGCAGGGCCCGGAGAGCACGGCGGACCCGCGGAACCCGTACTCTGGGGACTCGCGGGTGCAGAAGGGCGGGTCGTTCCTCTGCCACGCGAGCTATTGCGAGAGCTATCGCCCGAGCGCGAAGATGGCTTCGCCGCGGGATACGGGGATGAGCCACGTGGGGTTCCGTTGCGTGAGCGACGCGCCCGGTCCGGAACGGGAATCGAAGGAAGAAGGGGAATAAGCAGATGAAACGGTTGCTTGCCTTGGTGGGCCTGCTGGCGTTTGTCGCCATGCCGGCGATTGCGCAGCAGAAGAAGCCGAACATCCTCGTGATCTGGGGGGATGACATCGGCACGTGGAACATCAGCTACAACAACCGCGGCATGATGGGGTACAACACCCCGAACATCGATCGCATCGCGCGTGAGGGCGTCGCGTTCACGGACTACTACGGCCAGCAGTCCTGCACGGCGGGGCGCGCCGCGTTCGTGGGCGGGATGGTGCCCGTGCGGACCGGCATGACGAAGGTCGGCCTGCCCGGCGCCGCGGAGGGATGGCAGGAGTCGGACATCACGGTCGGCGCGGTGATGAAGTCGCTGGGCTATCGCACGGGGCAGTTCGGCAAGAACCACTTCGGCGATCGTGACGCGCACCTGCCCACGAACAACGGGTTCGACGAGTTCTTCGGCAACCTCTACCACCTCAACGCGGAGGAGGAGCCCGAAAATCGCGACTACCCCAACGACTTCAAGCTTCCCAACGGGAAGACCTTCCGCGAGCAGTGGGGCCCGCGGGGCGTGCTGAAGTGCAAGGCCAACGGCGACGGCACGCAGACCATCGAGAACACCGGACCGCTCACGAAGAAGCGCATGGAGACCATCGACGACGAGACCGTCGCCGCGGCGAAGGACTTCATCACGCGGGCGAACAAGTCGGGCGAGCCGTGGTTCTGCTGGTGGAACGGCACACGCATGCACTTCCGCACGCACGTGAAGGAAGAGCACATCGGGATCTCGGGCAAGAGCGGCGATGAGTATCACGACGGCATGGTCGAGCACGACATGCACGTGGGCGAACTGTTGAAGCTGCTCGACGATCTCGGCGTCGCGAACGACACGATCGTGTACTACTCCACCGACAACGGTCCGCACTACAACACCTGGCCCGACGCGGGCACCACGCCGTTCCGCTCGGAGAAGAACTCCAACTGGGAGGGCGCGTACCGCGTTCCCGCGTTCGTGCGCTGGCCCGGGCACTACCTCGCCGGCACGACGCTGAACGGCATCGTGGCGCACGAGGACTGGATGCCCACGTTCGCCGCCGCCGCGGGCAAGAAGGACCTCAAGGAGGACCTGCTCGACGGGTACAAGGCGATCGGTCGCAACTATCGCAACCACCTCGACGGGTATGACATGAGCGACTACCTGTCGGGCAAGGCGAAGGAATCACCGCGGAAGGAGTTCTGGTACTTCAACGACGACGGGATGCTCGTCGCGACACGGATCGGCGACTGGAAGGCCGTGTTCTACGAGAATCGGGGCGAGGCCTTCGGCGTGTGGATGGAGCCGTTCACGGAGCTGCGCGTGCCGGCGATGTTCAACCTGCGTCGCGATCCGTTCGAGAAGGCGCAGCACAACGCGAACGTGTACTACGACTGGGTGCTCGACCACGCGTTCATCCTCGTGCCGATGCAGGCCGCCGCGGGCAAGTTCGCCCAGACCTTCATCGACTACCCGCCGAGCCAGAAGCCGGGCTCGTTCAACATCACCGGCATCGTGGAGAAGCTGAAGGAGGGGGCGGCCTCCTCCAACTGAGTCTTTCATGCGCCGGGCGGTCGAAGGGTCGCCCGGTGTTTTCGCCCGTGAGAAAGAGCCGCGGGCATGCGGGACGCTCGGGCGACCTCCGGGCTGGCATGTGGAGCGGCGTGATGCGCAAATGGGCGATGGCGTTCGTCGGATTGCTGCCGGGCATGCTCCTGGCGCCGGGGTGCGTGAAGAACGGCGGATGCTACGTTCCGGAGCGTCGCGAACCGGCGGAGATGCTGGCCTCGTGGCGGGACACGCCCACGCGCGACGCGATCATCGAGTTCGTTGAGGCGGCGGACACGTGGGGCGGGAAGGACTACATCCCGCCTAAGCAACGGATCGCCGTCTTCGACAACGACGGCTGCCTGTGGGCCGAGCAGCCCGCGTATTTTCAGTTGATCTTCGCGATGGATCGCGTGAGGGAGATGTCGCCGGACCATCCGGAGTGGAGCGGTCGCGAGCCGTACGCGTCGGCGATCGCGGGCGACACGGCGGGCGTGATCGCGCAGGGCACGAAGGGGGTGCTCGAGCTCATCGCGGTGAGCCACGCGGGGACGACGATCGATGAGTTCTCGGCGATCGCGCGCGAGTGGCTGCGCACCGCGAGGCATCCGACGACCGGAATGCTCTACACGGAGATGGTCTACCAGCCCATGCTGGAGGTCATGGAGTACATGCGTGATCGTGGCTTCAAGACGTACGTCGTTTCGGGCGGCGGCGTTGAGTTCATGCGGGCGTTCGCGGAAGAGGTGTATGGCGTGCCGCCCGAGCAGGTGATCGGCAGCAATCTGGAGGTGGTGTTCGAGGTGCGCGACGGCGTGCCGGTGCTCGTACAGCAGCCCGGCGTCTCGTTCATCGACGACAGGGTGGGCAAGCCCGTCCGGATCAACACGGTGATCGGCCGCCGGCCCGTCGCCGCGTTCGGCAGCTCCGATGGCGACATGCCGATGCTGCAGTGGATCACGGGCGGGAGCACGCCCGGCCTGGGCGTGCTGATCCACCACACCGACGCCGAGCGGGAGTGGGCGTACGACCGAGGGTCGCTCATCGGAAGAATGGACAAGGCCCTGGACGAGGCGCCGGGCTTCGGCTGGGTCGTGGTGGACATGGCGCGGGACTGGGACGTGGTGTTCCCCGCAGACCAATAGCGCGGCGCCCTGCGGCGGCAGCCACGAACGCGGCTACATTCTGGGGCTGCCCATCCATCGGCGGCCTCTGGTTTGGCTCTCGCAGGAGTTGCACGATGGCACGAATCGTCTGCTTCCAGTTCTGGGACACGGGTCGCCCCGGCCGCCTCGGACTCACGCTCCGCGAGCACGGGCACAAGCTCGACGTTCGCCGCCCCGATCACGAGGGCGCCGCGGCGATCCCGGGCGATCTCGACGACGTGCACGGGCTCGTGATCCTGGGCGGGCCGCAGAACGTCGACGAGGGGCACGCGTGGCTCTCGCCGCTGAAGTCGCTGGTGAAGGCCGTGCATGATCGCGAGCTCCCGATCATCGGCATTTGCCTCGGGTGCCAGATCATCGCGGAGTCGCTCGGCGGGCGCGTCGGACGTATGGACAAGCCCGAGGTCGGCATGCCGCGCGTCTCGCTCACGCCGCCCGGACAAATCGAGACGATGCTCGCCGGCGTGCCGTGGGCGTGCCCGCAGTTCTCGTCGCACGGCTACGAAGTGAAGGAGCTTCCCGCGGGCGCGACGCTGCTGGCGGGCTCGAAGGCCTGCAAGGTCGAGGCATTCCGGGCGGGGCTGCGCACGTACGCGTTCCAGTATCACTTCGAGTGCGATCGGGACATGATCGACACCTGTCTCAACGAGCCGTCGTGCTCGCCCGAGAAGATCGGGCGCGGGCGGGACGAGGTGACGCGCGAGATCGACGCGGCGTATGAGATGTTCGCCCGCGCGGGCGATCGCCTGTGCGTCAACCTCGCGAGCTACGCGTTCGCCTTTGACAGCCTGCTAGCGGTCTGAGCCATCGAGCATGGGCACGCGCCTGACGATCAACGTGCCGGAGGACTTCGTGCTGGCGCGGGACGCGTGCTCGTACGGCTATTTCCTGCTCGCGCCCAACGAGTGGGACGTTCCGACGCAGACGCACCGCTGCACGCTGGGCCTGAGCGAGGGGCCCGCGCGGGTGACCATCGCGCAGGGAGGGTCTGGCGAGACGCTGGACATGTCGCGCTGGGCGAGCGTTGCCGGCACGGCGCTGCGCATCGCGTGCTCACGCGCACTCTCGAAGCCCGAGCAGCGCGAGGTGCGCGAGAAGGTGTCGCGCATGCTGCGTCTGGATGAAGATGCGGCGCACCTCGCCGAGTTCCATGAGCTCGATCCGCGATGGAAAGCGTCGGGGCGCGGGCGCCTGTTCCGATCACCCACGCTCTTCGAGGACGTGGTGAAGACGGTCACGAGCTGCAACGTGCAATGGCCCGGCACGATCGCGATGAACGAACGGCTCTGCGCCGTCCTCGGCACGTCCGCTGGGAAAGACGTCGAGAACGCGTTCCCGACGCAGGACAAGCTGGCCCGCGCCCGAGCAACGACGCTGCGGGCTCGCTGTCGCGTGGGATACCGGGACGCGCGACTGATCGAGCTCGCGAAGATGTTCCGCGCCGGAGAGATCGACGAGGCCTGGCTCACCGATCCCGCGAACAGCGACGAGCGGGTGATGAAGTTCCTCGTCTCGCTGCCCGGCGTGGGCCCGTACGCCGCGGCGAACATCCTGCAGCTCCTTGGGCGGTACACGCGTCTGCCGCTCGACACCGAGAGCGTGCGTCATGGTCGGGCGGTGCTCGGGTTCGATGGCACCGATGCCTCGGTCATGAACCAGGTGCATGCGCACTTCTCCCCCTTCGGACAGCACAGCTTCCGGAGCTACTGGTTCGAGATGTGGGCGTTCTACGAGGCGAAGCGCGGGCCGTCGCACACGTGGGAACGCCGGACGACGGGACGGACTTTCACCGCGAGCCAGCTCAAGTAGGGCGACGTTCGGTGGCACGGGGCTTGTTCCGTGCCGAAGATTCCGGGAAACTGGTCCAGGCCGTGGGGCTGCACGAAGGAGCGCGGGCACATGCGGAGCCGCCGAGCTTTCACGCTGATCGAACTGCTGGTCGTGATCGCGATCATCGCGCTGCTGATCGGGATCCTGCTGCCGGCGCTGGGGCAGGCGCGGAGCGTGGCCCGCGCCGCGAAGTGCCAGTCGAACCTGAAGCAGTTCGGCATCGCGGTCACCGCGTACGCGACCGACTACGACGACAAGATCGCGTCGTATAGCTGGACGCGCACCCAGTCGCCGAGCGAGTACAGCGACCTCGCGTCCGCCCCGGACGACTTCCAGGCGGCAATGAATCAGGCGATCGACATCATCCGTCGGCGCACGGGGCGGGACGATTTTCCCAAGCTCACGACACGCCTCCCCCACCGCCGCTTCTCGCACCTCGTGCTCATGGACTATTCAACCAAGACGCTGCCCGAGCCCATCGCGGCGTGCCCCGCCGACACCCAGCTCCTCGGCTGGGCGAGCGATCCGTTGAACTTCACGAACTTCCCGAATGTGGGCGACGCATCATTTCGGCGTATGTGGCCCTACAGCTCGTCGTACCAGGTCGTCCCCGCGTCGTGGTCGCCCGATGTCGGGTCGGGGACCAAACCCACGACCTACCAGTCCACGACGGACCACAACCTCTTCGTGTCACCACCCGCGGCGAACCTCGGCAAGCGGTACATCCGCGAGGTCAGCTTCCCGTCGCAGAAGGTCCTGATGTTCGAGTACTTCGATTACCACTTTGCGAAGCGGTTCCCCGCGTTCCATGCGTACCCGGACGCGAAGACGATCAAGCTCTTCTTCGACGGCTCGGCACGCACGGGCCTGACCAGCGACTCGAACGAGGGCTTCATCCCGAATACTCCCACCTCGCCGAACCCGACACGCTATCGATATGCGCCGAACACGACGTACGAGCCGCCGACGCGATCGGGCGGCACCTTCGATGCGGTCACGGGATACTTCCGCTGGACCCGCGCGGGCCTGCGCGGGATCGACTACGGCGGCGGGGAGATCCAGGCCATCCGGCGCTAGGCCTCAGGCCCGCACCGGCGCCGCGGGGCGCGTCGTCACCTCGACGATCGGCGGCATGAGCCGCGCGAAGTCCTGCAGCGCCATCACGCCCCAGTCGCCGGCGCGGATCGCCGCGATCGCGCGGATGCCCGCCTGCGCGCCCGAGATCGTTGTGATCATGGGGATGCCGAGGCGCACGGCGGTCGAGCGGATCTTGCCCTCGTCGGTCTGCCAGCCCGTGCGGGTGGGCGTGTTGAGCACAAGGTGGATCTCGCCGCTGGTCATGAGATCGAGCACGTTGGGGCGTGCGCCCGCGCCGATCTTGGGCAGCACCTTCGGGCGCATGCCGTGGCGCGCGAGGTGGTCCGCCGTGCCCTGCGTCGTGTAGACCACGAAGCCCATCGACATGAGGTTGCGGCAGAGATCGACGGCGTCGTCCTTGTCCTCGCTGCGGACCGACAGGAACACGTTGCCCTCGCGCGGGAGCGCGCAGCTCGCGGCGATCTGGCCCTTCGCATACGCCAGCGGGAAGCTCACGTCGATGCCCATGACCTCGCCGGTCGAGCGCATCTCCGGACCGAGCACCGCGTCGACGCCCGGGAACTTCTGGAACGGGAACACGCTCTCCTTCACGGCGTACGCACCGGTGTCGCGCACCTCACGCGCGCCGAGCTCGCTCAGCGTCGACCCGTACATCACGCGGGCCGCGAAGCTGGGCCACGGGATGTGCTTCGCCTTGGAGACGAACGGCGCCGTGCGGCTTGCACGCGGATTGACCTCGATGATGTAGACCTCATCGTCCTTGACCGCCATCTGCGCATTCATCAACCCGCACACGCGCAGCTCACGCGCGAGCGAGCGGGCGATCTCGCGGATGCGGTTCTCGACGCTGCGCCGCAACGAGTGCGGCGGGACCACGCAAGACGAATCGCCCGAGTGGATGCCGGCGTGCTCGATGTGCTCCATCACGCCGCAGACCAAGGCCTGGCGACCGCGCTGGTCCTCTTCTGAGCCGTCGGGCACAAAGTCGGCGACGACGTCGACGTCGACCTCCGTCGCGCCGCTCAGGAACTTGTCGATCAGCACGGGCGCCCCGTCAAGATCGCTGACACGCAGGGCGTTGGTGACGTAGGACACCAGCCGCTGCTCGTCGGCGCACACCTCCATGCCGCGCCCGCCGAGCACGTAGCTGGGGCGGACCAGCACGGGATACCCGATGCGCTGCGCGATGGCGCGAGCCTCATCGAGCGAGCGCGCGATGCCCGACGGCGGACGATTGATGCTCAGACGCTCGAGCAGTGCGTCGAACCGATCGCGATCCTCGGCGAGGTCGATGGAATCGACCGACGTGCCCACGATCGGCGCACCGGCCTCGACGAGCCCGTGCGCGAGATTGAGCGGCGTCTGCCCGCCGAACTGGACGACGAGGCCTTCAACCAGGCTCGCTTCCCCACCTTCACGGCTGCGTGTGGAATCGAGCCGATCCACCACATTCATCACGTCTTCGAGCGTCAGCGGCTCAAAGAACAGAAGATCCGACGTGTCGTAGTCCGTGCTGACCGTCTCGGGGTTCGAGTTGATCATCACGCTCTCGAAACCCATGTCCCGCGCGGCCCACGCCGCGTGCACGCAGCAGTAATCGAACTCGATGCCCTGCCCGATGCGGTTCGGACCGCCGCCCAGGATGATGACCTTCCGCTTCTCGCTGACGCGCACCTCGTTGTCCGGTGCGGCTTCACGCGCGACGCCGTCCTCCCCCACCACCATCGCGCCGGGCTCGTACGTCGAGTAGTAGTACGGTGTGATCGCCTCAAACTCCGCCGCGCAGGTGTCGACGAGCTTGTAGATCGGCTCGACGCCGAGCGTCTTGCGGTGCGTGCGGACCGCGAGGATCGTCTCGCTCGTGATGTTGCCGAAGTATAGGTTCGCGAGCTGCGCGTCGCTGTAGCCGAGACGCTTCGCCTCGAAGAGCATCTCGCGCGGGAGCTCGTCGAGCGTGCGATACCGGCACAGCACGTCCTCGAACTCGACGAGCTGGCGGATCTGATCGAGGAAGAAGTGGTCGATCCGCGTGAGCTGGTGGATCTTCTGGTCGCTCCAACCCATCTTCATCGCGTAGCGGACGTAGTAGATGCGCCCCTGCGAGGGCACCGCGAGCTTGCGCGTCAGCTTGTCGGTCGGGATGGGCCACTCGATCGGCTGCCCGTCGGCGGTGCGCAGGCCCGTCGCCGACTGCTGCTGCTCCGTCGCGACCGGCGTGAGGTCGAGCAGGAGCTGGTCGTGCTCGACCGCGCGCATCGCGGTCAGCCACTTGTCGTTGCGATCGAGCCCGAGCCCGAACCGCTTGACGTCCATCGAGCGGATGACCTTCTGCAGCGATTCCTTGAGCGTGCGCCCGATCGCCATCGCCTCGCCCACGCTCTTCATCTGCGTGGTCAGCGTCTCGTCCGCCTCGGGGAACTTCTCGAACGTCCAGCGCGGCATCTTCGTGACGACGTAATCAATGCTCGGCTCGAAGCACGCGCTCGTCGTACCCGTGATGTCGTTGCGGAGCTCGTCGAGCGTGTACCCCACCGCGAGCTTCGCGGCGATCTTCGCGATCGGGAAGCCCGTCGCCTTGCTCGCCAGCGCGCTCGAACGCGACACGCGCGGGTTCATCTCCACGACCACGAACTCGAACTTCCCGTCCTTCGGCGCGGGGTTCACCGCGAACTGCACGTTGCTGCCGCCCGTCTCGACGCCCACCTCGCGCATGATCGCGAACGCGGCGTCGCGCAGGGCCTGATATTCCTTGTCCGTCAGCGTCAGGATCGGCGCGACGGTGATCGAATCGCCCGTGTGCACGCCCATCGCGTCGATGTTCTCGATGCCGCAGACGATGATGCAGTTGTCCTTGCGATCGCGAACGACCTCGAGCTCGTACTCCTTCCATCCGAGCAGCGAGCGATCGACCTGCACCTGCGTGATCATCGACGCCTTGAGCCCGCGCGTGACCAGCTCGTCGAACTCCTCGGCGTTGTACGCGATGCCGCCGCCCCAGCCGCCGAGCGTGAACGCCGGGCGGATGATCGCGGGCAGGCCCAGTTCCGAGAGCGCCGCGCGGGCCTCATCGAGCGTCGAGACCGTGCGGCTGTCGGGGCTCTTGAGCCCGACGCGATCGCAGACCTTCTTAAAGAGTGCCCGGTCCTCGGCCCGGTGGATCACCTCGCGGTTCGCACCGATCATCTCGATCTCGAACTCGGCGAGCGTGCCATTGTCGAAGAGTGCGCACGCGCAGTTGAGCGCCGTCTGCCCGCCGAGGGTGGGCAGGATCGCGTCGATGGGATCGCCCAGCTCCTTCTCACGCTCGATGATCTTACGGACGCCCTCGGGCGTGATGGGCTCGATGTAGGTGCGATCGCTGAACGCCGGGTCGGTCATGATCGTCGCCGGGTTCGAGTTGACCAGCACGATCCGATACCCCTCGGCCCGCAGCGCCTTGCACGCCTGCGTGCCGGAGTAGTCGAACTCGCAGCCCTGACCGATGACGATGGGCCCGGAGCCCAGGACGAGGATCGTGCGGATATCGGTTCGCTTCGGCATGTCTGCGCTGCACCCTCCGCCGGGGCGAGAGCCGCCCCGCGAACGTCCATCGCGATCCTCCCCGGCCCGCCGGGGCTCGATTGTCGCTCGAAGGACGATGGTAGGCGGGCAACCCCCCCGCCCCATGCCGCGCGGCCCACCCAAAGCAGCGGGGCCCGTCCCCCCGGACGAGCCCCGCGCGGAGCGCCTGAATATGCGTTCGGATGCGTTGGGCCGATCAGCGCCGGCGGCGGCGCGCCACGAACAGCCCGCCGAGCGTCATCGCCGCGCCCGCGCTGGGGGCGGGGACGACGACCACGAGGCCCATCTGGCCCTTCGCGGTGCCGATGTTGGTCTCGCTGAGGAGCGTGAACGCGGCGGTCTGGGTGTTGACGGTGCCGAAGCGGACGACGTCGTCGCCCGCGAGCTGGTAGCCCGCGCCGTGGTAGTAGACGTTGTTCAGGCCCGAGCCGCCGGCCTGGTGGAGCCCGCCGGTGCCGGTGTTGCCGATGAGCGTCGCCGCGCCGGCGTTGTTGATGCGATAGAGGCGGCCGTTCTCGATGATGCCGTAGTAGCCGTCATCGACGAGCGCCGTGGACGGGACCGAACTGAGCCCGGTGTTGGTATTGATGACGTGGAGGGCGCCGTTCGCGACCACGTCGAACGCGACGAGATCGTTCCCGCGGACGCCGACGAAATCGTCGCCCACGAACTCGAACGAGATCGTGCTGCTCCCGAGGTCCTTGTAGAACGACAGCGCGACGTTCGCGGTGCCCAGGCCCGTCACGGTGTAGAGGTGCCCGTTCGAACCCGAGGCGAAGTAGCTGTTCAGCCCGGCGTGGTAGCCGAGCCCGACGACGCCGAAGTCGCCGAGGACATGGCGGTCGCTCACCGACGTCACCGCGCCGAGCTTGGCGAAGCTCGCCCCGGCGTCGGTGCTGGTCCAGATGTCGCGGCCATTGCTGAAATGGACGGTCTGTCCGCAGGCGGACGACACGATGGCCGCGAGCGCGGCGGCGCCGATGACATAACGCATCTTTGTCTCTCTCCCGGTTAGTCCCGCGGGTTATGAAGCCGCGGGCGCATGCTCTCCTGTGAGAACTCTAATGCGATATCCCGCAGAGGGATGCGTATTTGCATATGAAGACTGGAGATAACCGCGCGGTGGACCCGCGTCTTCGCGCCACACGAGCGCGGGCGTGTCTGATAACGCACGCGACACATCGCCCGATTGCGCGGCGAGCCCAACGAGACGTTGTTTATCGAGCAACGACCGCGTGCCGCTCGGCGTGCAGATTCAGCGCATGAGCGATTGCCAGCTCGAGGTCCGGGCACAAGCCTGCCGGGTCGATCCCGCGCGTCGAGAGCAGGCGGCACTCCTCGCCCGACATGCCCGCGAGCACGATCGACCGATCCTCGCGCGCAAGCCGCGTGCACAGCGCGTGCAGCTCGTCGATGCCGTCCGCGTCGAGCGCCGCGACGTCGCCGAGGTCGAGCACGACCACCCGCGCGTCGCTCGCCAGGCGGTCCGCCCACGACTGCAGGTCGGGCAGGCGATGCACCACGCCCGCACGATTCCCGCGCCGGCGGAGATGGAACACGCGCAGCTCGCTCGGGAGCCCCGCGATCGACCCGCCGTACACCGACGACGACTCCACCTCCGCGATCGGCCGCGCCGCGTCCATCCCGATGATGAACAGCAGGAACGCCAGCGGCGGGATCATCGCGCCCGCGGGCCAGACGCCGTACGCGACGGCGCCGAGCCCCGCGCCGAGCGAGAACGATCCGAAGATCGACGCGAGCAGCGCCACACGCCATCCCAGGCCGACGCCCGGCGAGCCCTCCCGGATGGGGTCCGTCACCGCGCGTGAAGCGGGGGCGTCGTGGCGAAGGTGGTGCACGATCACGGAGCGGGCGCGGTCCCTGGCGCGCCACATCGCGTGCGCGAGCTCGAGCCCGAGGTCCGTGACCACGCCGGTCACGTGCGTCGTGCGGACCACGCCGTTCGAGATGCGCGTGATCGTCGCGTTCTGCACCCCCATCGCCAGCGCGGCGATCGCGCTGAGCGCGTACAGGCGCAATCCCACCTCGACGCTCGACGGATCGTGCAGCTCCACCCCGATCGCGAGGACGATCAGGAGCGCCGCCTCGATCGCCATCGGGGCGATGTAGATCGATCGCCAGCGGCTCCGACGCCCGAGCTCCGTGCTCAGCCCGCTCGCGATCGCGCCCGCCAGGAACGCGGCGAGCAGGGCGAGCGCGAGGCCCACCTTGTGTACGTCGCCCCGCGCGACGCCCAGGCCGAGGTCCGACGCCGTCCCGCTCATGTGCGAAACAACGTGCCCGCACACGATGAGCGCGATGATGTTGGTGTACCCCGCGACCCAGGCGAGAGTGATCGCCAGACGGGCCTGCTGCGCGGGAGAATGGGCCTTGGCCAGGAACAACGCGGGCTCCGACACGGGGCGTGCCCAGAACTATCGGCGTCCCGCCCGCGTCGGGCGAGGTATGCACCCGATTATTTGGCACACGCCCGGCTTCGGATTACTCGCCCCGCTCGCGCCGGAAGATCTCGATCAGGCGCTGGCGCTCCTCGGCGTTCAGCTCCGCGAAGATCATCCGCACAAGCTCGGCCCGGTCGGCGTCGGTGGGGTTGAGCTCCGTCTTGACCGCGAAATCGGTCGCGATCGTACGGATGCGGTCCTCCTTCGCGGGCGGGAGCGCCAGCTCGCGCAGGAGCGCATCAAACTCGGCGATGCGCTGCCCGACGATGCGATCGTACGACGCGCGGATCTCACGCCCGACCGCGTCGCGGAGCACGTCGCGCATGAACGCGCGCTGGTCGAACGCCATGCCGCTGTCCGTCGCGTCCTCCCGCGCCTGGCGCAGCACGCTCGTCCAGTAGTCCATGAGCAGCGCGTTGAACTTCTTCGCCTGCTCGGGCGGGAGCGCCGCGGCGATCTCCTCACGTGACCGCCCGCGGGCCTGGAGCGGCTGGAGCTGGGGGAGCAGCTTGTCCAGCGCCTCGCGCATGCCCGCCTCGTCGCCCGTGTCGCGCGCGGCCCGCACCTGCAGCAACAGCCCGATGTTCTTCTGCACCACGCCATCGAGGATCGCCGCCCGCTCGGTGAGGATCGTGTCGATCTTCGCACGCTCGCTGGACGAAAGATCGAGCAGCTTCAGGGCCGCCTCCTCGGGCGAGGAATCGAGCGGGGCGATGCGACCATCCAGCCCGTAACGCACGATCGACTGGCTGCCGCGCGACGCATCGTCGCCCGGGCCCGCGAGCAGCCCCGGGCGCCCCCGCGGCACGGGACGCTCCGCCTCCGGCTTCGGATCGGGCTGCAGCGGCACCTCGTCCGGCATCGAGTCCTGCGCCCATGACGCGGGAACGCCAGCGAACAGGCACAGAACAACGATCGAAGCTCGCGTGCGCGACATCAGAGATTCCTCCGGACGATTGGCTACGCCAGCGTACCCGCGACGCCCCATCGGGCTGCGGCACGAACACGTCATCCCCTCGACGAATAACGCCGGATGGGACCGCGCATTGCCCGCGCGAGGGGCCCCGGATTTCCTCTCCTTGCCCGCCCGCTCACGAACCCGCGGGATCGGACCGACCTAGAACACGCTTCGGCAACGAGTTTCCCCGAACGCGGGGGAGCCCGCTCCATATTCTCGGATCGCCGCCCACCCCGCCCGGGGCAAGGCGGACGCGGAGGACGCCAGCATGTGCGGGATCGTGGGCTACCTGGGCTCCAAGCCGGCGGCGCCGCTGCTCATCGAGGGCCTCAAGCGGCTGGAGTATCGCGGGTACGACTCGGCGGGCGTTGCCGTGATGCACGACGCCTCCCTCCGCATCTGCCGCGCGGTCGGACGCGTCGCCGAGGTCGAGGAAAAGATCGACTCTACCGGCGGCCTGCCCGGCACCATGGGCCTCGCGCACACCCGCTGGGCGACCCACGGCGGCGTGACCGAGGCGAACGCCCACCCCCACCGCGACGATCGCTCGGGCATCGCGCTGGTGCACAACGGGATCATCGAGAACTACGCCGCGCTCAAGACCTATCTCATGGAGAAGGGGCATCGCTTCACGAGCGACACCGACACCGAGGTGCTCGCGATGCTCATCGGCGAGCTGTACGCGCCCGAGGACGGCATCGACCTCGAGAACGCGGTCAAGGCCGCGCTGCGCGAGGTGACGGGCGCGTACGCGATCGCGGTGATGTGCGAGCGTGAGCCGGGCGTGATGGTCGTCGCGCGCAAGGGCTCGCCGCTGATGGTGGGCGTGGGCTCGGGCGAGTACGTCGTCGCGTCGGACCCGTCCGCGATCATCGCGCACACCTCGCAGGCCTTCCCGCTCGACGACTACAACGTCGTGCGCATCACGAAGGATGGCTTCCGCTCCTCGACCATCGACAACGCCAGCGTCACGCCCAAGATCATGCAGCTCGAGATGGATCTCGAGCAGATCGAGCTGGGCCGCTTCGAGCACTTCATGCAGAAGGAGATCTTCGAGCAGCCCGCGTCGCTCCGGAACACCTTCCGCGGACGCATCGACCATCGCACCGGCAAGGTCGTGCTGGGCGGCGTGTCCGGCCTCGCTTCGCAGCTCGTCAAGTCCCGCCACGTCGTGCTCGCGGCGCAGGGAACGGCGCTGCACGCGTCGATGATCGGCGAATACCTGCTCGAGGACCTCGCCAAGATCCCCGCACGCGCCCAGTACGCCAGCGAGTTCCGCTATCGCAACCCGATCATCGAGGAGGGCACCGTCTGCATCGCCGTGAGCCAGTCGGGCGAGACGGCCGACACGCTCGCCGCGCTCTCCGAGGCGAAAGACCGCGGCGCGATCGCGCTGGGCGTGGTGAACGTGGTGGGCTCGACGATCGCGCGGGAGACCGACGCGGGCGTGTACCTGCGCGTCGGCCCCGAGATCGGCGTCGCGAGCACCAAGGCCTTCACCGGACAGGTCGCGGTGCTCACGCTGCTCTCGATCTTCATGGCCCGCCGGCGATTCATGAGCGAGGAAGCGTGCCGGCGCATCCTGGGCGAGCTCGAGCAGATCCCCGCCAAGATCGAGCGCGTGCTGGAGCAGGACGACCTGATCCGGCGCGTCACCGAGAAATACGTCGAGCGGAACAACTGGCTCTTCCTCGGACGCGGGTACAACTACCCCACCGCGATGGAGGGCGCGCTCAAGCTCAAGGAAATCTCGTACATCCACGCCGAGGGCATGCCCGCCGCCGAAATGAAGCACGGCCCGATCGCGCTGATCGACGACGGGATGCCTGCCGTGTTCATCGCCAACCGCGGGCCGCAGTACGAGAAGGTGATGAGCAACATCGCCGAGGTGCGGAGCCGGGGCGGGCACGTGATCGCCGTGGCGACCGAGGGCGACACGGACATCAAGCGCGTCGCGGAGGACGTGCTCTACATCCCCGAGTGCGCCGACCCGCTCAGCCCGATGCTCGCGGTCGTCCCGCTCCAGCTCCTGGCGTACCACGCCGCGGTGCTGCGCGGGCACGACGTCGACAAGCCCCGAAACCTGGCGAAGAGCGTCACGGTGGAGTGAGGCGAAGCCGGGCGGCGGCGTGAACCCAGTTCCTGAGCGAGGATGCATGCCGGAACGAGTCGCAATCTGGGGTCGCGCGTTCCTCGCGTGGGCATATCTCAGCGTCCCTTGCGTTCTTTCCGTGCTTGGAGCGACGAATCTTGCCGTGCAGTGGTGGCCAACGCCGGAGCGAGTCCCCGAGTTCGGAACGGCTCAGACCGTTCGTACCCAACTCGTTGCGGGGATAGTCGTACCGGTCGTGCTCAGCCTGACATGCTTCGCGTTCATCGCATATCGCACCACGCATCGAGTCTCGAAGCGGTTCGCCCCGCGATGGCTGTTCCTTGGAACGCTACTCGCCACCTGGGCCGCTCCTGTCACCAGGCTCATCGTTCCTTGCGAGGATCCCTACGACGGCGGGGGCTCGCCGCTTGCCTGCTTCATGGGCATCGTGGTGGGTTTCGTGGGCTCAACGCTGTTCTTCACCATCCCCTTGATCGTGGTGCTTGTGGTGCTGCATACGCCACACGCGGGGACGCCGGACGGCGAGAAAGCCCCATGAGCCAACAGCCAGACGTGGCTGGCACGCGGCTTGCGGATGACTCCCGGGACCCTGCGCCGGAGAGTGCCATGCGTGACGTCAAGCGACTCAAGAAGCTCGATGTGCCCTTCAAGGTCCGCCTGGCGGAGCGCCGGATGTCCCTGCGCGAGGTGCTCGCGCTCTGCCCCGGGGCGATCATCGAGCTGCCCAAGAAGGCCGACGAGGAGCTCGACGTCCTCATCAACAACAAGCACGTCGGGTTCGGGCTCGCGGTCAAGATCGGTGAGAACTTCGGCGTGCGAATCACCTATATCGGGGATATCAATGCCCGCGTCGCCGCGCTCGGCAAGGACGGCAAGGCCGAGGGCGAGGGCCCGACCGCCGAGGAACTGGCCGAGGCGCTGCTCACCGGGCAGGTCTGACGCGAGCCGCGGGCGAAGAGCGCCCATACTCAGGCATGGCACGGATTCGCTTCTTCGGCGCGGCGGGTGAGGTCACGGGCTCGTGCACGCTCGTCGAGACGTCACGGGCCCGGGTTCTGGTCGACTGCGGCCTGTTCCAGGGCGGGCCCCACGCGGAGGCGAAGAACCGGCGCGTGCCGCCGGTCCGCCCGGGCGAAATCGACGCGGTAGTGCTGACGCACGCGCACATCGACCACTCGGGACGCCTGCCGATGCTGTCGCGCGAGGGGCTGGACTGCCCGATCGTCACGACGTCGGCCTCGATCGAGCTGGCCGAGATCCTGCTGCGCGACTCGGCGAAGCTGCAAGGCGAGGACGCCGATCGCATCAACCGACGCCGCTCGCGCGCGGGGCGGTCGAGCGCACGCCCGCTGTACGGCGAGGCCGACGTGGAGCGGACGCTGCGGCTGTTCGAGCGGATCGACTACCACGAGCCGCGCGAGATCGCGCCGGGCGTCACGATCGTCATGCACGACGCGGGGCACATCCTCGGCTCGACGAGCATCGAGATGACGATCGAAGAGGACGGCGTCAAGAAGATCATCGCCTTCAGCGGCGACATCGGGCCGAAGGGCGCGCCGCTGCTGCGCGACCCGGAGATCGTGCCGCGGGCGGACCTGGTCGTGCTCGAATCGACGTATGGCGATCGCGAGCACCGCTCACTGGACGATTCGCTGGAGGAATTGGCGCAGATCTGCCGCGATGCGCGCACGCCGCAGGGAAGGGTGATCATCCCAAGCTTCGCGGTGGGACGGACGCAGCAGCTCGTGTACTTCTTCGGCGTGCTGCGCCGCGACGGCAGGCTCGACGACCCAAAGGTCTTCGTCGACAGCCCGATGGCGACCGCGACGACCGACCTCTACCGACGCCACCGCGAGCTGTTCGACGACGAGTGCTGGGCGATCATCAACGCGGGCGACTCGTGCCTGAACTTCCCCGGGCTCACATTCACGCGAAGCCACGAAGAATCCCTGTCGCTCAACCGGATCGGCAATGGCGCGATCATCATCTCCGCGAGCGGCATGTGCACCGGTGGACGCGTGCTGCACCACCTCAAGCACTCGCTGTGGAAGGAGGACGCGCACGTCGTGATCGTCGGCTTCCAGGCGAAGGGCACGCTGGGGCGGAAGCTCGTCGATGGCGAGACCAAGGTGCGTGTGATGGGCGAGCCGGTGCTGGTGCGCGCGAAGGTACACACGCTGGGCGGGTTCAGCGCGCACGCGGGGCGGAGCGGGCTGCTGGCGTGGGCGGAGGGCGTGAAGGGAACCGGCAGCGCCAAGGGAATCGGCGCGAAGGGCACGGGCTCGAATGGCTCGGGACAGAGCGCGAGCGGGAAGCCGCCACGCTTCGTGCTGAACCACGGCGAGGACGTCCCGCGCGAGAAGCTGGCCGAGGGCATCCGCGCGCGGACGGGCGCGGAGGTCGTGATGCCAGAGTGGGGAGAGAGCGTGGAGGTTTAGCGGCGCTCAGCCTCGTCGGATTCCACTTGCATGTCCTGTAGATTCGGCGTCCACGCGCCGGGACCGAGCAGCCCTGCAACGAGCTTTTCGAGATCCTGCCCGAGCACAGATTTCGTCGCTACGGCTCCCGCGTCTTCGCATCGCGCATTCTCAATCCACCGGACCACCCTTCTCGGCCATCGGCTGACTATGGCGCGCACGAGAAGGAACGAGAGCTGATATGCCATGCGTGATGTCTCGCCCTCGGTTTCGCCAAAGGCTGTGCCGTCCCAGAAGGCCTGGATGCGATCGCCACTCCATGCTTTCCGATGCGTGTCGCGCCACCCCAGTTCGAAGGCTGTGGCGAGCGGGTTGCTGTCGATACACTCGAAGTACTGCGCAAGTCCTTCTTCCATCCACAATGGAAGCTCCATGCCATACACATGCAGGTGGACGAACTCGTGAGCGAAGACATGGATGCTCTTGCTCGTAGACCAGTTTACAACGACGTGGCAGAAGCCGTCCCGTATCTGCACACCCGACGACGCGATGTGTTCTCCTTCGGGATAATGTGCGGCGAGATACGAGTAGTAGTGATCGTCGCTGCCGAAGCAGATGGCGGCGGACTTACCCGGATGGAGCACGCCGTCGGGACGACGCAGCCTGATGCGTTCACCAATGAGGCGGTACGTGCGCTCGATCTGCTCGGCGATTTCCTCGCGCCCAGAGACCCCCGGCCCGATGAGCACGAATAGCCCCGGATACTCGAAGACGGGAAGGCCGGGCTCCATCGCATCCGCGAGGCGCAAGAGCCAATCCGCTGCAACGCTGTCGTAGAGCAACTCGTCCTTGCTCTGACGCCGGGCCTCGATCCAGGGCTGGATCACGCTCCAATCCGGCTGAGGAAGCCCATGGATCAGTCTCACGCTGTTTGGGATGTCGTCGAGCGTGTAGCGAGCCATGCAAGTAGATTACTTCGGCGTGGCGGCAGTGTTCGGAGAGGCTGATGCTGAAGCCACTGACTCGGGCGCCTTGCCAATCGTGTCCGGCGAATCGCCGCACTCGGGGCACGGCGCATCGGGCAGGAGGCCCGCACGCGAATAGCCGCATCGGATGCACAGCCCGCGCGCCGCTCGTGATTCCGCGAGCGGCGGACTGGAACAGATCATTGCCAGAGTGATCACGAGGTACGCCTGCACGCTCAGCACGATGCCAGCAATCGGACTTTCTGATGCTGTCACGAGCGTCAGCGCCGACGTCACCGCCAGCGACCCAAATAGCAAGACCGGAACGACGATTCGGGCGCGGACCCTCGATGCCGCTGCGCCCACGAAAGGTGCGAAACCGAGTCCGATCACACTCCCGATGGCGCAGCCAGCCAGCATTGGCACGATCTCGATCGCACCCATCCAGATCGCGACGAAGCACATTCCGTTGAGCGCGCCGAACACGGGTGAGCAGATCGCTCCCGTCAGGTACTCTGTCCGCGGCGTCCGAACCTGCATCATTGGTCGATGACCCACGGCGACCTCACGATGCACACCCACACTACCCCACCACTTTCCACGCCTTGCCGTCGCGCTCGACGCGCCGGTACAGCGTATCGCGCTCAACGGGCGTGAGGCCCGCCTCGCGGATCGCCTTCTGCAGCGTCCACACGCTCGTCTCCTGGTGCGTCGACGCGCCGGCGACGTGCGTGATGTCGTACCACACCACGGTGCCGTCGATGTCGTCCGCCCCGCTCTGGAGCATGAGCTGCGCCATGGGCAGCGTCTGCATGATCCAGAACGCCTTCGCGTGCGGAAAGTTGTCGAGCATGAGCCGCGCGACGGCGAGCGTGCGCAGATTCTCGAGCGCGGTGGGCCCGGGCAGGTGCTCAAGATCGCTGCCATCGGGGAAGAACGGCAGCGGGATGATGGTCTGGAAGTAGCCGCCCTTGTGCGCGAGCGCGGGCGTGGGTTGTGAGACGCCCTCGCGGGTCAGGGTGATGACGGGCGCGTCGATCTCGCGTGTCGCGGGGAGGTTCGCCTCGACAACGCCGCGTGCGATGAGCTCGGGCGTGACGGGCTGGCCCTCGTAGCCGAGTCGTGCAAGCGCGCGGTCCTGCGCGCGCCGCAGGATTTCCATGTGCACGAGGCGCTCACGCCGCGCGTCGATGTGCCCGTACAGGATGGTCGCGTTGCTGTTGAGCCCCAGCTCGTGCGCGACGAGGTGCACGTCGAGCCACTCGTCGGAGCGGATCTTGCCCTTGAAGGCCTCGTCATGCACGCGGTCGTCGAAGACCTCCGCGCCGCCGCCGGGGAGCGAGCCGAGCCCGGCGTCCTTGAGGCGGGCGAGCACGTCGCGGATGCCGGCGCGGCGGTCGTCGCGCTTGTACGCGCGGGCGATCTTGGCGAGGTGCACGATCTCGACCGCGGTGAACGCCTTGAGATGGAGTTGCGTCGCCTCCTCGCGGATGGCGCGGAGCATGTCGGTGTAGTACTCGAACGGCAGGTAGGGCTGCAGCCCGCCCACGATGTGCATCTCGGTCGCGCCGTTCTCGATAGCCTTGCGGGCCTCGGCGCGGATGTAGGCCTCGTCGCGTGTGTATGCGCCGGGCTCGTCCTTCTTGCGATAGAACTCGCAGAACTTGCAGGACAGGGCGCACACGTTCGAGTAGTTCAGGTGCCGGTTGATGTTGTAGTACGCAACGTCGCCGTGCAATCGCCGGCGGACGAGGTCGGCCAGCGCGAGCACGCCCCAGACGTCGGGCGTGGTGTACAACAACTCGCCCTCGGCGAGGGTCAGGCGTTCGCCGCGCAGGACCTTCTCACGCACCGTTCCGAGGCGCGGGTCGTGCCCCGAGCGATCGGGGAGGGCGATTGGTTCGACGGTCGCGGGCAGGGTGGTGGGCATGGGCCCCTCATGCGATCTCAAGTTTCACACACGATTGAAATCTGTGAAAGTCTATGCCCCGGAACCGCGCCCGCCCACCCGGAGGGCGAGCGAGATACGGGATGGGGACGTGGGATTGGTGCGGTCCCTTTCGGATCTTTAGACTCCGGGCTCGGGGCGCGCGCCGGCGGTTCTTGAGTCCTGCCGGGCGGATGCCCCATCGTCCTCATAGAAAAGGAGTGTCGTGCATGCGTTCACCGAAGCAAGCCGCGTCGAGGAACGTCCGCCGCTGGTCATGCCTCGCGGGCGTGGTGCTGGCGGGTTCGTTCGTCGTGGGCTCGGGCCCGCACGCCGTAGCCACGCTCGGCGTCGCTCCAGCGGGCGCGATGGCCGGGCCCGCGGAGCTCGCGCCGGCGTTCGAGCCCTTCCGCCCGCTGGTCGGGTACGCCTGGGAGATCGATGGCGCATGGACCAACGGCAACCCGCTGCGAGCGCGCAACGAGTACCGCGTCGGGCTCAACGGGAACTTCGTGACCGTCGATACCTTCGTGAGTGATGGGGACGGCGGCGAGTACCAGCGATACCACAGCATCGTCGCCCGCCATCCGAGCGAGCCGGGCGTGCTGCAGATCCACGGCTTCACGTACGACGGCAGCGTCGACATCGCGGACATGAAGATCATCGGCGATGGCGCCCATCCGATCATGCGTGTGACGGGCGAGCGCAAGCTCCCCGATGGCACGTTCCTCGCGCTCCGACAGGAGGTCCAGCTCACTTCCGACACGTCCTTCGCGTGGAAGGTCTGGTCGGTTGCGCCCGAGGGGGAGTCGCAGCTCATGGACGGCACATATAACCGCGGGCGGAAGCTCGACTGATCCCGACCCGCTCGAGAACAGCGTGATCCGTGTTTCAGCTTCCGACCCGCGCGGCCCGCTTGACAAGCCTTGCCTCGGTGCTACGCTCGAATGACATGACGCCCTCGACCCTGAAATCCCGCAAAGCCAAAGTGAACGCCGCGAGCGTCTCGGGCTTTGCATGGATTGGTGTCGGCGCGGGCTGAGTCCCCCACGAACCAGAGTCCACGCTACGCCCTTGGGACGCTTCCCAGGGGTGTTTTTCTTTGCGCTTTGGTCGGATTCTCAAACCACCCTTTGCAGGAGCAATGAGCATGACTGTGCAAACGAGTGTGTCGGCGCCGTGCCCGGAGTGCGATGCCGAAGTGCGGTTCGAGGCGTCTCCCCTCGCGGGGCAGGTGGCCCGCTGCCGCGGGTGCGGGTGCGAGCTTGAGGTCACCAGCGTGAGCCCCCTCACGCTCGTGCTGGCTCCCGAGGTCGAGGAAGACTGGGGCGAGTGAGCCCGGACCGGCCGCGCCGATGCCGGCTGGCACGATCGTGCGCTGGAACACGCCAAAGCGGAGAAAGCCCATGCGGATCGCGGTAACCCACACCAGGCTTCGGACGGAAGAACGGCTCTTACTCGACTCGTTTGAGGCGGAGGGCATCGACGCGACGCCGATCGACCTCCGGAGCGTCGTATTCGACCCGGCGGCCCCGGGCGAATGGCTTCAGTACGACGCGGTCATCGACCGCTCGGTGAGCCTGACCAACGCGCTCACGGCGGTGCGCCTGCTCGAGAGCTTCGGTGTGCGCTGCATCAACACGCTCGCGACGATCGAGGCGTGCTCCGACAAGCTCGCGACGACGATCGCGCTCCTGCGGGCCGGAGTGGCGACGCCGGGCGTGCGCGTCGCGACCAGCGCGGAGAGCGGCGTCCGAGCGATCGAGGAGCTTGGGTATCCGGTGGTGCTCAAGCCCACGGTCGGGTCGTGGGGACGCCTGGTGGCGCGCGTGAACGATCGTGACGCTGCGGAGGCGATCCTCGAGCATCGCGAGACGTTGGGCTCCGCCCAGCAGGGCGTGTTCTACGTGCAGGAGCACATCGACAAGCCCGGACGCGACATCCGCGCGTTCGTGATCGGGGGCGAGGTGATCGCCGCGATCTCGCGCACGAGCAGCCACTGGGTCACCAACACCGCCCGCGGCGCGACCGCGGCGGGGCTCACGCCCAGCGACGAGCTGCGCGATCTGTGCGTCCGCGCAGCGGCGGCGGTCGGGGGCGACATCGTCGCGATCGACGTGCTCGAGTGCCCCCGTCGCGGGCTTCTCGTCAACGAGATCAACCACTCGATGGAGTTCCGCAACAGCATCACCACCACCGGCGTGGACATCCCGCGGCTCGTGGTGCGGCACGTGGCGCGGATCGCCGAGCTCGGGCGCTCGCCAGCGGCGCTCAGCGGGGCAGTTTCGTGAGCGGGGCGCGCCGATATCGAGCGTCGATCGTCGGCGCGAGCGGGTACACGGGCGGAGAGCTGCTGCGCCTGCTGCTGGGGCATCCCGCGATGGAGCTGTCGCAGGCCTCATCGCGATCGCTCGCCGGGCAGCCGCTGCATCGCGTGCATCCGAACCTGCGCGGGCACACCGACCTGCTCTTCTGCCCGCCCGAGGAAGTGTCGGCGTGCGACGTGGTGTTCCTGTGCATGCCGCACGGCGAAGCGGCGCAGCAGATCGAGCGATGGCGTTCGATCGCGCCACTTGTCATCGACCTTTCCGCGGACTTCCGCCTGCGCGACGCCGCGGATTACGAGCGCTGGTACGCCGAGCCTCATCCAGCGAGCAATGCGCTCGCCAGCGCGGTGTATGGGCTTTCCGAGCTCTCCAGGGGATCGCTCCGGAACGCCGGCCTGATCTCGGGCGTCGGATGCAACGCAACGGCGATGATCCTCTCGCTCCTCCCGCTCGCGCGAGCGGGGCTCGTCGAGCGCGCGATCGCCGACATCAAGGTCGGATCGTCCGAGGCGGGCGCAGAGCCCGGCGAGAGCTCGCATCACCCCGTGCGGGCGCGCACCGTGCGAACGTACAGCGCCGCGGGGCATCGCCATCTCGCGGAGGTCGAGCAGGCGTTCCCCGGGCTCCAGGTCGACGCGACGATCAGCGCGGTGGAGATGGTCCGCGGCGTGCTCTGCACGATGCACATCCAGCCGACGCAGCGCCTGACCACGAAGGAACTGTGGTCGCTGTATCGCAAGGCGTACGAGCACGAGCCGTTCGTACGCCTTGTCGCGGAGAGAACGGGGCTGCACCGCCTGCCCGACCCGCGCACGCTCGTCGGCTCGAACCACGCCGACGTGGGCTTCGTGATCGACGAACGCTCCGGACGCGTGGTCTCGCTGTGCGCGATCGACAACCTTGTAAAGGGAGCGGCGGGCTCCGCGGTGCAGTGCATGAACCTCGCGCTCGGGCTCGATGAGCGGAGCGGGCTGACCTTCCCGGGATTGCACCCGGCCTGATTGGAGGCGATGGCGTGGCGACGCTCGTGATCAAGATCGGCGGCGGAAAGGGCATCGACCCGACCAGCCTGTGCTCCGAGATCGCTGCACTCGTGCGCGAGGGGCACCGCGTTGTGCTCGTGCATGGAGGCTCGCACGAGACAGACCAGCTCGCCCGCGCGCTCGGGCACCCGCCTCGCACGATTGTCAGCCCGAGCGGGCACGAATCGAGGCGGACCGACCGCCGGACGCTCGAGATCTTCGAGATGGCGTACTGCGGCAAGGTCAACAAGGGGCTCGTTGAAGCGCTCCGCACGCTCGGCGTCGATGCGATCGGCCTGAGCGGGATCGACGCCGGGATCTGGACCGGCACGCGGAAGGGAGCGATCCGCGCCGTCGAGAACGGCGTGACGCTGCTCATCCGCGACGATCTCTCGGGAAAGGTCGATTCCGTCGACGCCACATTCCTGAACGTGCTTCTCGACGCCGGCAAGACGCCCGTGCTCACGCCGCCCGCGATCACACCCGAGGGCGTCGCGATCAATGTCGACGCCGATCGCGCAGCGGCGGCAACGGCGACCGCGCTGCACGCCGACGAGCTGCTGCTGCTCTCGAACGTCGTGGGCGTGCTGCGCGATCCGAGCGATCCGTCATCACTGATCGCACGCGTGGACGCCGACGCATTCTCCGAAGCGTCGGACGCCGCCAAGGGGCGGATGAAGAACAAGGTGCTCGCGAGTGAGGAAGCGATCCGCGGCGGCGTATCGCGGGTCGTGATCGGATCGGCGCTGGGCGAGAACGCGATTGCCGCGGCACGCGACGGCGCGGGGACCGTTTTCGAATCAGGGGTGCGGGCATGAATGCGAGCGAGCACGAAGCGATCGACCTGCTCACGGCACTGGTGCGCACACCCAGTGTTTCGGGCGACGAAGCGGCAGCGGCGCGCGTGCTCGTGGAGCACGCACAACGACTCGGATTCGAGACGGAGATCGACGAGGCGGGCAACGCGATCGCGTCACGCGGAGCACGCGACGCCCGCACGCACATCGTCCTCCTCGGGCACCTCGACACCGTGCCCGGAGACATCGAGGTGCGCATCGAGCACGGCGAACTCCACGGGCGCGGGAGCGTCGATGCCAAGGGACCGCTCGCGGCGATGCTCGTCGCCGCGGCGCGAGTCGACCTCGCGCAAAGAAACGTCCGGCTCAGCGTGGTCGGTGCCGTGGGCGAGGAGACGCCGACGTCGCCTGGAGCGCGGCACCTCGCAACCCGCCTTCGCCCCGATGCGTGCATCATTGGCGAGCCCAGCGGATGGGACGGTGTGACGCTGGGATACAAGGGCCGCCTGCTGGTGACCGCGACATCGGAGCACGACAACGCGCACACCGCCGGCCCCGCGCCGTCGGCCTGCGACGACGTGCTCGCGTGGTGGGAAGCGGCACGCGCGCTGTGCATGGAGCTCACCCCGAGCGGGTCGCGGGTGTTCGAGCAGGTGCAGGCGAGCGTGCGTGCGATCGAGTCCACTTCCGACGGGCTCGTCTGCAGAGCGTCGCTGGACGCCGGATTTCGCCTGCCCGTCAATGTGCCGCCCGAGATACTCGAAGCACGGCTGCGCGATCTGTGCGCTGATCGTGTCTCGCTCCACGTGCGAGGGCGAGAAACGGCGTACGTCTCGGATCGTGCGGACGCGGTGGTGCGAAGCCTGTCGGGCGCGATCCGGCGCGCGGGAGCCACGCCCAGGCCCAAGCTCAAGACGGGCACGTCGGACATGAACGTGGTCGGGCCCGCGTGGAACTGCCCGATCGCGGCGTACGGCCCCGGTGATAGCTCGCTCGACCACACACCCCACGAACGCCTGAGCCTCGCAGAGTTCTTGCGTTCGATCGGCGTGCTGCGCGACGCGATCACGACGCTCGCCGACGAACTGGCACACAGCACGGACTCCGAGACTGGCTTCGCAACGCAGGGCGGCTTCGCGGGGGTGTCGCGATGAGCGTGCTCTCGCCACACACTTCGCCCGCGGAGCCGCGTCGCGAGCGACCGCGACGCACTGAGTTTGCGCCCGAGCGTTCGCTCGACGGACCGAGCCTTGTGCGCGATGGCGAGATCCTCGCGCGTGGCGTGGAAATCGGCGAGCTCGTCGGTTCATTGAGCTTTGTCGACATGCTGTTCTTCCAGCTCCAGGCCCGCCTGCCGAGCGAGATCGAACGCCGCATGATGGAGGCGTACCTCGTCTCGCTCTGCGAGCATGGCGTCACGTCACCTTCCACGCATGGACCGCGCGTGACGGCGAGCGTGCGAGCGCCGTTCGCGGCGTCGGCGATCAGCTTCATCGCATCCGCGATGGGGCCGTACCACTTCGGCGCGCTCGAACGCTCGATGGAGGAACTCCTCGAGCTCGACACGAGCGATGAATCGGTGGATACATACGTGGATCGCAAGCACGCCGCGGGCCAACGGATCTGGGGCTTCGGGCACCGCTTCCACAAGAGCGCGGGTGGGCTCGACCCCGCGATGCCGCTTCAGGAGGACGCCGATCCGCGGGTGCGCTGCCTCATCGCGCTCGCGGACGACCTGGGCTGGAATGGTCGACACCTCCGCCGCGTGCGCGAGATCGGACGACTCCTGCACGCCAGGAAGCGCATCCCGATCAACATCGACGGCGTAGCGGCGGGCCTGCTGCTCGACATGGGATTCTCGTCACAAACAGCGCTCCTGTTCGTGGTGTTGGGTCGCCTCCCGAACATCGCTCGCCTGCATGCGGAGGAATGTGCGGAAACACCCAACCGCTTCACCGCCCTCGCGACCCGCGAGGATCCAGGATTCGATCGCACGATCGACCGCGACCAGCACAACGGAAGTGATCGATGAGCACGTACGCATCAGCGCTGACCGATACGGACATCACTCCGGCGGAGAGCGTCGACTACATCGCCCGCCTCTTTCCCTCGATCATGCGGATCGGCGACGACTCGCTCCGCGAGCGTGTTGCAGCGGTTTGGCTCGACGCGATGCGCCTCGGCAACGACGGGCGCGGATGGACCGCGTCGCAGGTTCGATCCCTTCCCATGACCCTGCTCGCCGGACGCCAACCGCTGCTCTTCGTTGAACACCTGAACAGTTGCGCCACCCAGTGCCTCGCGATCGCCGACGTGCTCACGGCACAGTTCGGGAGCCGAGTGACGATCGACGTGGATGTGCTGCTCTGCGGCGCGCTGTGCGCCGACGTCGGCAAGCTGCTGGAGTACGAGATTGACGAGGATGGCACGATCCGCCAGGGCACGCTCGGCGCGATGCTCAGGCACCCCTTCACCGGCGTCGCGCTCTGCCACGCACGTGGGCTTCCGACAGAGGTCCTGCACATCGTCGCGGCGCACAGCCACGAGGGAGATAGGGTCGCCCGCTCGATCGAGTGCATCATCTTCCACCACGCGGACTTCATTGACTTCGACATTGCCAGGCACCTTGGGAATGTCGCAGCACGGAGCGGCTCATGACGCGTGCCACAGGACGCACGGCGATCGAGAAGATCGTCGCCCGGCACGCCGTCGGCTGGGTGGGTGACGAACCGCCCCGCGCGGGAGACGCGGTCGTGCTCCGCCCGCGTCACGTGATGACCCACGACAACACGAGCGCCGCCATCCCGAAGTTCCGCGCGATCGTCGGCGAAGATGCCACGGTGCTCGACCGCACGCAACTCGTGATCGCGATCGACCACGACATCCAGAACCACACGCCGGAGAACCTGGCAAAGTACGCGAAGATCCGCGCCTTCGCGGAGCGCAACGGGATCGACTACCACCCGCCCGGGCGCGGGATCGCCCATCAGGTGCTGGTGGAAGAGGGATACATCAGGCCGGGCTCGCTGGTCGTCGCGTCGGACTCGCACGCGAACATGTACGGCGCGCTCGGATGCCTCGGAACGCCCGTGGTCCGCACCGATGCGGCGGCGCTCTGGGCCAGCGGCGAGATGTGGTGGACCGTTCCGCCCCAGGTGCGCGTCGTGCTGACGGGCACGCTCCCGCCCGACGCGAGCGGCAAGGACGTGATCCTCGCGCTGTGCAGCGCCTGCGATGGGCTGGCGCTCAATTGCTGCGTCGAGTTCGATGGTCCCGGACTGATCTCGCTCGACATTGAGTCCCGCCTGTCAATCTCGAACATGTCAACAGAATGGGGAGCCCTCGCGGCACTGTTCCCATGCGACGACGTTGCACGCGCGTGGTTGCGCTCTCGCGCAACGAACGAGCCCGGATCGCGTTGGTATCGCGATGATGTCGAGCGAGCGATCAGTGGATGGGAACATGTCGCCTCGGATGCGCACGCGAGCCATGCCCGCGAGATCGAACTCGACCTCTCAAGCGTGCGCCCGTTCGTCGCGGGCCCCAACAGCGTGCGGACCGCGACCCCTGCGCATACGCTGGAAACGAAGCGACTCCGCATCGACAAGGCGTACCTGATGAGCTGTGTGAACGCCCGCACGAGCGATCTGGAAGCCGCCGCACGCGTGTTCGCGGGTGGACGGCGTGTCGCGGAGCACGTGCGGTTCTATCTCGCAGCGGCGTCGAGCCGTGTGATGGACGACGCACGACGATCCGGAGCATGGCGGACGCTTGTCGATGCCGGCGCGATCGTGCTCCCGCCCGGATGCGGCGCGTGCATTGGGCTCGGCGAAGGCACGCTCGAAGCCGGCGAGGTTGGGATCAGCGCCACGAACCGCAACTTCGAGGGCCGCATGGGCTCTCGGGACGCGGCGTGCTACCTCGCGAGCCCCACGGTCGTTGCGGAATCCGCGATCCGTGGATACATCGCGGCGCCGTGCAGCGCGGAACGTATCGAGGCGAACGATTCCGTACGCGTCGTTGTGCGCAAGGGAGTCCACACGCACGCACGACCGCACCAGCGCATGCTCTGCGAAGGATTCCCCCGCCGGATCGGCGGACGGGCGCTCATCCTCACGCAAGACAACATCAACACCGACGCGATCTATCCAGCGGAAGCGACCTATCGCGACGGACTCTCTCCCGATGAGCAGGGCGCGTACGCAATGCGCACCTACGATCCCTTCTTCAGCGAGATCGTCCGCATCGGCGACATCATCGTCGCGGGCCACAACTTTGGCTGCGGCTCGAGCCGGGAACAGGCCGCGACGGCGCTCCGTGCTCGCGGGATCGCAATGGTCATCGCCACGAGCATCAGCCAGACCTACCAGCGCAACGCCTTCAACAACGGACTGATTGCGATCGAATCGGCAGACATCATGGCACGTGTGCGAGAAACCGCTCGCGACATCACAGTGTCGCGAAGCGTTGTCGGACCACACATCGAAGTGAACTTCGAGCAAGGCCGCATCACAACGCCATCAGGACAAGCGTCCTTCAACATTCCGGATCAGGTCGCGCAGGAGCTGATCGTCGCGGGTGGCCTTGAAGCATGGGCCCTGCAGCGTCGCGGCACGCTCGTGATTGGAGCCGCACAATGAATCGACCACGCATCGCACTCCTGCCCGGCGATGGGATCGGTCCCGAGGTGCTCATCGCCGCGTGCGAGGTGCTCGACGCCACGGGCTTCGAGGCCGAGTACGTCGAGGGCGACATTGGGTGGGAGTTCTGGCGCCGAGAGGGCGACGCACTGCCCACAAGAACGCTTGATCTCCTCCGATCGTGCCGATGCGCACTCTTCGGAGCGATCACGAGCAAGCCCGGCACGGAGGCAGAGACCGAACTCTCGCCAGAACTGCAAGGCAGGGAATTGCGATACGAGAGCCCGATCGTCCGCCTGCGGCAGGCGTTCGACCTGTTCGCGAACGTGCGTCCATGTCGGTCTTTCCCGGGCTGCCCGGGGCTCGTGCGCAATGACGTGGACCTCGTCATCTTCCGCGAAAATACCGAGGGCTTGTACGCGGGCGTCGAGTGGCACCCGCTGCCGGACCAGATCGCCAACGCGATGAGCGATCCATCGGTGGGCCATCCGACGAAGATGCGTCGCTTCCTCGACGCGGGCCTGCAGAACATCGCGGTCTCCACGCGGATCATGACGCGCCCGGCGTGCGAACGGATCGTGACCGCGGCGTTCGAGCACGCGCGCACGCACCACCGCCACAGCGTGACGCTGCTGGAAAAGGCGAACGTCCTCCGCGAAACGGGCGGGTTGATGACGCGAGCGTTCCGAGAGGTCGCCGCGCGTTACCCCGACGTCGAGGCGTGCGAAGCGATCATCGATTCCGCATGCATGCGGCTGGTCATGGAGCCGCAGAAGTTCGACGTGATCGTCGCGGAGAACATGTTCGGCGATATCGTGAGCGATCTTGCCGCGGGCCTCACGGGCGGGCTGGGCTACGCCCCATCCGCGAACCTGGGCCACGACTTCGCCGTCTTCGAGCCGGTGCATGGCTCCGCGCCCGACATCGCGGGAAAGGGCGTCGCGAATCCGATCGCCGCGATCTTGAGCGCCGCGATGATGCTCGATTGGCTCGGAGAGACTCCTCGGGCGCACGACATCCGCTCGAGCGTCGCACGAGTGATCCGAGACGATCTTCCAACACTGTCACTGATGGATTGTTCGACCCAGCGCGTGACTTCATGCGTGATCGATCGACTGGGCTCGCCCATCGCGACGGAACGCGAATCCGACTTGATCGAGAGGTAATGCACGTGGGCCACACCGACCAGTCCATCCAGTTCATATCGCACGACCTCGCCTCGTGGGTTCACGGGCTCACGTTCGAGCAACTGAGCCCGAGCGCGATCGAGCGGGCCAAGCTGTTCTGGCTCGATTCGCTGGCGTGCGCCGCGGAGGGAAGCCAGACAGAAGACGCCGCGATCCTGCTCGAGCACCACCGCGACATGGGCGGCGTGAACGACTCCGGCGCATGCGCCCTGCTCTTCACCAGCCTGCGCGCAAACCCGGTGGACGCGACGTTCCTCAACAGCCACATGGTCCGCGCGATGGACTTCAACGATATCTACTGGAAGGCCGACCCGTGCCATCCGTCAGACCTCATCTGCGGTCCGCTCGCGCTCTGCGAACAGGCCGGGCTTGGCGGGCGCGAGCTCATCCTCGCAACAGTGATCTTGTACGAATTGCAGTGCCGATTCGCGGAGATCGGACGCCCCGGCCTGCGCGAGTATGGCTGGCACCACGCGACCCTCTCGGGCTTCGCGAGTGCGCTCGGCGCCGGACGCGTGCTCGCCCTCTCACCCGAGCAGCTCGTGAACGCGATCGGTATCTCGGCATCGCGCACGGGCACGCTCGGCGCCGTGACCGCCGGCACGCTGACGATGATGAAGAACACCGTCGATCCCTGGGCCGCGCGGATGGGCGTCGAGTCCGCCCTGCTCGCACGCCGCGGCTTCACGGGCCCCGCGCACATCATCGACGGGAAGGAAGGATTGTTCCATGTCATGGGGCACGCAACAGTCGCCGGCGAGCGTGCAAGCTTCGACGCCGCGGGGCTGACGCGTAACCTCCCGCGAGGGCCGAAGGACGCGTATCGGATCGAAGAGTGCTCGATGAAGTCCGTTCCCGTGGAAGCGCTGATGCATTCTCCGATCTCCGCGCTCTCGGAGATCCTTCACCAGCAACGCGTCCGACCCAAGGAGGTACGCGAGCTGCGCGTAGAGGTCATCGCGCGGGCCGCCGACATCCTCGGCGATCCGGCCAAGTACCGCCCCACCACGCGCGAGACCGCGGACCATTCGCTGCCCTACGCGCTCGCGGTGCTCATCGCCGATGGTGAATTGGGCCCGGCGCAGTTCGATCCCCGCCGCGTGAATGATCCGTCGCTCCGCCCGTTGATGGACGCCGTGCGCGTGATCGCCAACGAAGAGTTTGAGTCGCGTTTCCCCGCGGCACAGCCGAGCCGCGTGACGCTGACGACGCACGACGGCACAACACTCTCTGCGCACGTCGAGCACCCGAAGGGCCATCCGCAGAACCCGATGACGCCCCAGGACGTCCGCCGGAAGTTCCACACGCTGGCATCGCCCGTGCTCGGGCAAAGCACGTGCGATCGCGTCGCCGAGCTCGTTGAACAGTTGGAATCGCTCAACGACGTACGGGCGTTGACGTCGCTGCTCCGCCGCGGGCAACCAGACGCAGCAACCGACGGATCAACCACGAACATGATCCGCGATACCGCCACGAAGAATCACGCGTTTGCATAGCGAAGCCGACCAGAGCGCCAGAGCGCCCGCCGGAGCACGATGCGAAAGTGGAGCGGAGGAGACTCGAACTCCCAACTTCCAGCTTGCAAAGCTGGCACTCTACCAATTGAGTTACCGCCCCTTGGGCCCTTCCGCGTCGCCGCGCGGGCCTTGGTCGAGCATCCTAGACCGCCCGCCGCGAGCGCCCCCGCACACGCCGCATACCCGGGCGAGCCCCGCCCAAAGCCGGGCTGGCGGACCCGACGCCCGCGCCCGACGCCCCGCCCGACCCGATGTTCACCCTGATGGGTGATCCGCTTCGCCTTCTCGGACGACGCCCCTCCCGCGCCCGCGGGCCGCGCGGACGCCTCCGCCGCACCGCCCGCCTCCTCGCGATGCTCGCGGCGACGCCGCCCGTGGCCCTGCTGCTCGCCGCGCATACTGCGGACCCACCCGAGGCATCGAGCGTCCCGCTTCCCCGCGCGGTGCTCACCGTTCCGACGCGCCCCACCACCACAGACATCCGTCCGATGCTCAGCGCCGCCGACGCCGCCTCTTCGCGCGGCGACACCTCCCGCGCGTGGGACCTCCTCCACGCCGCGCACGCGACGGACCCCTCGAACGCCGAGGCCCGCGTGCAGCTTCGTGCCCTGGATCGCCAGCCCGGCTTCCAGCTCCCCGTCGATGACGCCTCGCTCGCGTCGCTCCGCGGGCTGCTCGGCCCGCAGTTCCGCGAGGTCCGCACCGAGCACTTCCTCCTGCTGAGCAACGCGCCGAACGACTGGACCATCCGGCGCGGGCAACTGCTCGAGCGTGCCCGCCACCAGTTCTTCCGCTCGCTCGATCGCCTCGGCATCCCACCCGTGCCGCACCGCCATCGCCTCTTCGCGATCCTCTTCAGCTCTCAGGAGGAGTACGCCTCGTTCGCACGCCGGACACACGGGCCCTCGAGCACGTGGGTCGCGGCGTACTACGACGGCTCGCTCAACGCCATCGTGATGTTCGATGACCACGACGCGCCATGGAACCAGACCACGACCAACGAACGCTCTTCGGACGCGCGCTCGTCCCGCGCATCGCGCCCCACGCCGCTCGCGCGATCCGTCGCCTCCGCCGCCGACACCACCACGCTCCACGAGGCCGCGCACCTGCTCGCGTTCAACTGCGGCGTGCAGGTCCGCGGCGTGGACTACCCGCTCTGGGTCAGCGAAGGGCTCGCGACGACGTTCGAGACCGATCGCCCCGACCTGCCCTTCGGCCCCGGACGCAGCGCCAGCCCGCGTCGCGGCGCGATCGACGCGAACGAGCTGGACGCCCTCGCCCCGCTTGTGGAGGTCATCCCCGCACGCGCCGCGCCCGAGGACCCGCACAAGGCCGCGGCGTTCTACGCGCGATCATGGGCGCTATTCGACACGCTCGCGGCCCGTCGTCCACGCGACCTTGCCGCGTACCTCGAATCCCTCCGCAACGCGCCGCGCGGACCCATCGCGCCCGACGCCCAGCGTGCCTTGTTCGAGGCCCGCTTCGGCCCCGTCGAGGACGTCGCGAAGGAAATCGACCGCCGCCTCCAGAAGGACTGAAGTCGGCACGCGTACGAACCGAGCACACCAACCTCCGCTACGCTCTGTCCAGTCACGGAGGAGGCTCGCATGCATCGCATCCAGACTCGAACCGCCCGCGCGACCGTGCTCGCCGCTTCGTTCTTGGCCGTCGGCATCGCCCGCGCCCAGTCCGAGCCGCCCGTCGACCTCGCGGACGAACAGCCCGCGGCGACTACAAGCAACCAGCCCGCTCCCTCGACACCCCCCGCGGAGGAGTCGCAGCCCCGCAGGGTGTCCCGCGTCACCCAGCCCGGCGGGCCCACGCCGCAGCAGCTCTCGCGCACCCGCCGCGAGCTCCAGTTCCGCTTCGGAACCGGCGCGTCATGGTCCAGCGAGTCCGACCTCAACGGCGCGCAGGGCGGCGTTTCCATCGCACGTGCCCGCGCGGCGTTCGGGATCGACGTGCCCGTCCTCGAGCACTCGGTCCTCCGCGTCGATTTCGACTGGGAGCAGTCCCTCTACGACTTCGACGACGCCACCGGCTTTGGGCTCAGCGACGACTACCCGCTCCCCAACGACCTCGCCACCAGCTCGATCGGCGTCAGCTTCCTGCACCCCCTCAGCGTCGATCTCTCGCTCCTCGCCAACATCGAGGGGCGATACTCCGCCGAGGGCGGCGCCGACTTCGCCGACTCCATCACCGGAAGGGGCTTTGTCGCCCTCCGCTACGCGGTCAATCCCGACCTGGCCTTCAACTTCGGACTGGGTGTCCGTTCACGCCTCGAAGAGGATGCGATCATCCTTCCCCTGATCGGCGTGGACTGGCAGTTCGCGAAGGACTGGTCCGTGCGCACCGATGGGCTCGGCGTCGTCCTGGAACACGACTACTCCGACACACTCCGCTTCTCCCTCACCGGCTCCTACGAGTTCCGCGAGTATCGCCTCGACACCGGCGCGATCCTGCCCGACGGCACCTTCACCGACAACTCCATCAGCCTCCTCCTCGGCGCCGACTGGGACGCAACGCCCAACGTCAGCATCATCGCCCGCGCGGGCAGCGTCCTCTGGCAGGAGTACGTCTTCCGCAACGACAACTCCGCCAAGATCGCCGACGTCGAGGGAGATCCCTCGCTCTTCTTCGGCGGCGGCCTTTCGATCCGGTTCTAGGCCACTTCGCGAGTGGCGCGATGCCTCATCGCTCCGTCGGCGCAGGCTCGGGCGCACGCACCGGCGCGGGCCCTTGCCCCAGCGGCGGCGCATCGATCAGCACGACATCCTCGATCACCGGCGGCTCGATCGGGCGGTGGTTCGCGCCCGACACCTCCACCGCGCCGATCGCCGCGATCACCTCCGCGCCACGCACCGCCTCGCCGAAGCTGGTGTACAGCCCGTCCAGACGCGCCGTCCCCTCGCGGCTCAGGCAGATGAAGAACTGGCACCCGTTCGTGTTCGGGTCCGGGTTCCGCGCCATCGAGATCACGCCGAAGTCGTGCGGAAGGGCGCTCGCCTCAAGATCAAAGTTGTACCCCGGCGTGCCCTCGCCCGTGCCCGACGGATCGCCGCCCTGGATCACGAATGACGCGCCGTTGGGAAGCCTCCCGACAACACGATGGAAGATCGTCTCGCGGTAGAACCCGCCCGCCGCGAGCGACATGAAGTTGCGCACCGTGTTCGGCGCCTGGTCCGGACGCAGACGCAGCTCGATCTCGCCCAGGCTCGTGCGGATGACCGCGTGCTGATCCACCCACGCGCGATACCCCGTGAACCATTCCTGCCGCTCGGGCGGCGCCTCGCCCCGCTGCCGCGCGAGCGCCGCATCGCGCTCGTCGGCGTACATCACCTGCGACGACCCACCACCCGTCGTCGGACGAAGATCTTCCGTCGAGCGATCCACCAGCATCGCCAGCCGCGGCTCGATCATCGGAACGAGCACCATCGCTGGCCCCACGCCCTCGTTCCCGCGCTTGAGCTGCGCGTACAGCGTGCGATGCCGACCCTTCTCGCCCTCCCACAACGCGGGGAACACCGCGGCGAGATCGACAAGCCCCACGTCCACCGGCGCGCTGGCGATTGCGATCGGTGCGAGCGCACGCGGATCGTCCGGCTCGGGCGAGCCCGCCGCCCGGTACCACGCGTCATGCAGCTCGATCGTGAGTGGCCCGTCCGCCTCCGGCGCATCGACGCGGACCAAGAGGCGCCGCCCGGCGCCATTGAACTCGTGCACGGGCGCGACCTGCGCCGAAGCCATGCCCGGAAAGAGACACAGCCCGATGCGAACGGTGCATCGGAGCCAATCCAAAGGAGCCTTGCGTGCGATCATGCCCGCAGTCTATTGGGAATCGAACTCGTTCCACGCGCCCCAGACCGCGTTGTTGCCATCCATCCCCCCGCCATCCGCCGCGGCGGACGGGAGCGAGCCCCCGATGCGGTTGTCCTGATCGAGGAACCACTCGACGGACGTGTCCGCCCGGGCGATGTTGAAGCCCGCCTCGTGGTTCAGGGTGTCCTTGGATGACAACGAATCGGACAGCACCGTGACGTGCCTGCCCTCGAGCTGCCACCATGCGCGCTCACCCGATGGGCCGACGGGCCTCATGTGGAAGTTCCCGCGGAGCTCGGTGTAGGGGCTGAGCCACTGGCTCGCGACGGCCTCGAAACCGCGGTTGCCCCGCTGGGACGGGCAGTAAAAGAGCTTCGACGCCGGAAGCACCTCTGTCGCGTACAGCTTCCCGAGCCCGTCCCACACGGCAACTCTGTTGCCGCGCGCGTCCCGGCCCTTCGAGATACGCAGCGTGTCCAACTGGCTCAGGGCGACCGCCTGCCCGCGCGTCCCTGTCGAATCGCCCGCAGTCGAGGGGACGTAGAAATATTCGCTCGAGGGCAGCGCCCCGCGCTGCTCGTTCGCGTACATCGCCAGGCCGATCGTGATCTGACGCTCGCCGGAACCGCACAACACCCGCCGCGTGCTCTCTCGCACCGACGCCATGCTTGGCAACAGGATGCCAACGAGAATGGCGATCACGACGATCGTGACGAGCACGTCGACCACCGTAAACGCAGCATCACGACGCGGCGCACCTCGCACGCGCGATCCTCCAGTGCTGCCCCGAAACCCCGGTCCAACCTCTCTACCAGCCCTTACAGGCTATCGGATTCACCCCATCGGCACAATCCGATTCTCCAGAATCATCCCATCTGAATACCGAACAAATATAAAACGATCCGCCCCACAATTGGGTGATCCTCGGTCCCGACGCGCCCGATATCCATCGTCATATCTGGAATCGGAGCCACCAACGCGGATTCACACCCAACAAAGCATCCCCACGCCCCCATGACCGTATAGGCACCGGAGAACGCGGTGGTTCACCCTCATCTACGAACCACCCAAGGCCCACCTGCCCCCGAGGTCCCATGGCTCCACGCACCCGCCAGCACGCCGCAGACGACGACCTGTCGCTGATGCAGCGCGTCGCCTCGGGCGATGAGCAGGCGGTCGAGCAGTTGTACGACCGCTTCGGCTCGCTTGTGTACAAGATGGCCGTGGAGTCCATGCCCACCCGCGCCGAGGCCGAAGACGCCGTGCAGGAGATCTTCGTCCGCCTCTGGCGCACCGCGGAGCGTTACGACCCCAAGCGGGCCGCCCTGGTCACGTGGGTCATGCTGATCTCGCGCCGGCACCTCGTGGACAAGCTGCGTCGCAAGCGTGCCCGCGTCAAGGCGACGCCGATGGGCGACATGGTCGCTGCCGATCCCCGGGCCGACACGCAGAGCCCCGCCGGCTCCGAGCTGCTCGCGAACCGCGAGCGTTTCGGCGCCCTGATGGACCGCGTCGAGTCGCTCCCCGAGCTCCAGCGCACGGTCGTCATCCGTGCGTATCTCTATGGACAGACGCTCCGCCAGATCGGAGAGGAACTCGACACCCCGCTTGGTACGATCAAGTCCGCCCTGAGCCGCGCACTCGTACGTCTGCGCGAGCGTTCGGCCGAGGATCTCGCCTCATGACACCCCATTTCTCGAACGAGACGACCGTGTCCACGCAGGAGCTCATCGAGCTCGCAGTCCTCGACGCCTTCGGGCTGCTCGAGACGCACGAGCAGGACGCGTTCGAGCGGACGTTCTCGCTCGCGCCGCCCTCCGTGCAGGCGCAGATCCGCCGCCAGCAGACCCGCCTCGCGCGGGACGAGTCGCTGCTCCCGCACGTCGCGCCCTCGCCCGAGCTGCGCGCCGCCGTGCTCGACGCGGTCCGCCGCGCGATGGCGAACACCCACGACCATGAGATGCGCGAGGCCGTCCTCGCCCGCGTCGGCGCCGCCGTCGCCGCCGACGCCCGCTCGCGCGAGCCGAAGATCCTCCGCTCCCACCGGGTCTCGCCCTTCTGGCGCGCCGCCGCCCTGGGCCTCGCGGCGAGCGCCGTCGTCTTCGGCGTCGCCACGCTCCAGATGCGTTCCGAGATCGATCGCCTCGCGCACGCCGTCGAGAGCGACTCCATCCTCGCCGCGATCCACCAGAACTTCGGTTCCGACTACATGCACGCCGCGCTGCTCGATCGCAACACGCAGCGTGTCGTGTTCGATCGCGTCGCGAACTCCACCGCCCAGGCGAGCCTCTGGATCAACCCCGACTGGTCCGAGGCCCAGCTCTTCTATCTCGACCTTCCGGCCGACGCCGACGCACGCTACCGCCTCGTCGCGCTCGACGATCAGGGCAACGTCCGGGAGGAACTCGCCACGATCAACTCGACCGGCGGCCTGGGCTCGCACCGCTTCAAGCTCGCCACGGGAACCCCGATGCGCCTCGCCATCCTCCCCGCCTCGGGCGGGCCCGGCGACGCGCTGCTCGTCTGCGAGATCACGGCCTGAGCCTTCGGCACGATCCCTTTGCGACGCGTCCGCGCCTGGTGCGCGGACGCGTTTTACTTTTTGCTTTGGGCATGCCGTCGAGGCGCGCCGATCAGGCCGCCTCGCGCGACCGCGGGTCCACCCACTTCGATTCGTCGAGCAGGTCGTCGATCCGCTCCTGGTACTCGAACTTCGACTTGATCGACGCCATCCGCTTGTACGCGAACATCCCGAACATCGAGCACAGCAGGAACCCGCCGCCGAAGATCGCACCCGCGTAGATCGGGCGTTCGTCCGCGATGGGCTCACCGCTCGCCGTCGGGCCGTTGCTCACGCGCGTCGCGCCGCCGTCCACGCGGCGTGCCCGCGCACCGTTCGCGTAGCTCACGAGCGCCGTGACGAGCGTCTCCATCTCACGCTGCACGCGCGTGCTCCCCTCGCCCTGGAGCTCGAGCGAGAGCTTCCCGGCCTCGGTCGATGATGCCGTCAGGTCCGCGTCCAGGCGCTGCTTGAGCGCCGTCGGCGAGCCGAGCTGGGCCATGCCGCGGGCCGCGAATCGCTCCGCCGCCTTCTCGAGGAACCGAGGATCGCCCAGCGACGACTCGTGGAACGTCTGCCACTCCTGCCGCTGCGCACCGGTGAGCTGCAGCCCGCGCGCATCGAGCTCAACGACCGCACTGGAAACGAACGTCGCGGGCGCAAACTTGCCCGCCGCAAGCCACGACGCGCCCGCGAGCACGGCGATCGCTGCCGCCGCGTACGCCATCGCCGCGAACCCGTACGAGCGATTCTTCTTCCGCTCAAGGCGCGACTGCGCCTTGGTGAGCGCGTCCTTCGCCTGCACGATCTGGCGACGCTGCTCGAGCAGCGAATCGACCTCTTCATAGCGCTTGCGGAGCAGGTCCGTCGCCTGCTTCACCTTCGCGGCCCGCTGCCGCACCGCGGCGCGATACCGCGCCAGCCGCTCCCGGCGCGAACGCGCGATCGTGCCGCCCGTGCGCTGCGCCCGATCGAGCGCAACCCGCGCCTCGTCCTCGGAACGCAGCAGATCGTCCTGCAACGCCGTCACGCGCTCGCGGAGCGACTCGATCTCCTCGCGGAGCAGTTCGCCCTCGCTCCGCGCTTCCTCAAGCTCGCCCTCGCGCGACTCGATCCGCTCCTTCGCGAGCAGGAGCGCCCGCTCAAGCTCCGACAGACGCTCATCAACGGCGCCATCGCCCGCCTCGAGCTCACCCACGCGCGCCCGCAGCGAAGCCTCATCCGCCCGCGCCGCCTCGAGCTCGTGCTCGACGATCGCGAGGCCCTCGCGCAGGCTCGTCGCCTCATCGCGCGCCGCGGAAAGCTCCGCACGCGCCGCATCAAGCTCTTCCCGAAGAACGTCGCCCGCTGCGCCGCCCGACTCCGCCCGACCCTGGGCTTCCTCCAGAGCGTTGCGGAGACGCTCGATCTCCTGCTCCTTCGACCCCACCACCGCCGCGGCACGGCGCGTCGACTCCGAAAGCTCCGAGAGCTGCGCCTGCAGCGCCTGCACGCGCGTCTCACGCTCGCGCAGGCGCTCCGTCGACTCGTCCCGCTGGCGCGTCGCCTGCTCGAGCTGCGCACGCAGTTCGCCCAGCGCGTCCTCGAACGCGCCCAGCTCGCCCTCGCGCGCCTCGAGCTCAGCCGCCCGCGCGTCCAGCTCCGCGGCCTGCTGCGTCAGCGACGCGTCCCGCTCCGTCACCTCGAGCAACCGCGCGTCGAACTCCTCACGCGCCGTGCGAAGGTCTTCCTTCTCCGCGCTGAGCTGCTCGAACTGGAAGACCAGCTCCTCCTCGCGCTTCGCAAGCTCCGCCTGGCGATGCTCGACCTCCGCGCGGGTGTTCAGCAGCTGCGCCGCCTGCTGGCGACGCTGCTCATGCACGCGCTTGAGGCTCTCGAGCTGCGCCTCCACGTCCGAGATCATGTTCAGCACGTCATCGCCGACGCCCGCCTCCGGTCCGCCCCCCGGCGTATCCGAAGTCGCCCCCGGGCTTCCGCCCGGAATAGACCCCGGACCCGGAACCAGACCCGCGTCCTGCATCTCGTGATCGTGCTGCATCGCGACCTCCCCAACGGACACACGGGCCCACCCTCGGCACGCCCTCACCGCCAGCCCAGATCGACGATCGCATTTCTTGGATCGAGTGACCGCCCAAAACAGGTGGTCCACCCCAGTATCTTGATCACTACAAACCCACCAATTGAGGGTACGAAGGGCCTGTATGGTCCTGAAAGGTCCGATAACCACCCAGACCGACCGCCATCCGCTTCCTCTGTCACTCCCCTACGACGCGCCGGAACAATGGATACACATTGCGGGTAGAACCCTTTGGCCCGGAGTCGGCCCGACCGTCATCCCCAGAGACCGCCGCCGGACCGTGCGGCAAGGAGAAACGCCATGATCGCTTCCCTGAAAGCCGCCACCCCCCTCGTCGGCCTCGTCGCGCTCGTCGGCCTGGGCGTCGCGGGGTACAACACCCTGACCACCGGCTGCCCGCTCGGCTCGTGCAAGACCGACAGCGCCGTCGCCCCCGCCGCGACCGAGAGCGACTGCACCTCGTGCTGCCCGCTCGGGAAGTCCGCCGACGTCGCCGCCGCGGCCGCCGAGAGCGAGAGCTCCTGCTCGACCGAGCAGGTCTGCCCCGTCACCGGCAAGGTGCTGCACACCGAGGCCACCGAGGACTGCGCCAAGGAGTGCGAGACCGACTGCGCCAAGGACTGTGACAAGGCCTGCGAGACCGAGTGCTCCGAGGCGAAGGACGCGGCCGAGCAGCCCGCCTGATCGCGCCACGATCGAACACGCGAACCGAACACGGTTCCCACAACCACGCGCGCCCCGGCCCTCGCCGGGGCGTTGCTGTTTGATGACAACCGTCCCTACGCTCGCGCATGCCCACCTTCCTCATCAAGACCGAGCCGGGCGAGTACCACTGGGACGATCTCGTGCGCGACAAGCGCACGCACTGGAGCGGCGTGACCAACCCCGCCGCGCAGAAGAACATGCGCACCATCGCCAAGGGCGACGAGTGCCTGTGGTACCACACGGGCGATGAAAAGGCGATCGTCGGGCTCGCGCGCGTCGCCAAGGGCGCGTACCCCGACCCCGACAACCCCGGCACCACCGCCGCGGGCGAGACCAAGTTCGTGCTCTTCGACGTCGAGCCCGTGCGTGCCGCGAAGACGCCCGTCACGCTCGCGATGCTCAAGGACGATGCCCGCTTCGAGAGCTTCGACCTGCTCCGCCTCCCGCGCCTGAGCGTGATGCCCGTGCCAGCGAAGCTCGACGCGATCATCCGCAAGCTGGCGGGGCTGTAGCCCCTCGCACCGTTCCTTGCGCCTGGCTCAACTCGCCCGATCGCTTCAATACAGCCGCTTCCGCTCGTGCGCGCGGATCGCGTGCGATGCGTCGTACTCGGGCACCGCGCACCGGTCGTTGAAGTGCTCGAGAATGAAGTCCAGCCGCCCCGTCTCGTACAACCGCGCGAACATCTCCACCGCGTCCGCGCAGTAGTGCGAACCCGCACCCTCGCGCAGCTCGCGGATCGCCCGCGCCGCCGCCTCGGGCCCGACGTCCGTGCGATACGGGCGCACGCTCGTCATCGCGTCGAACGAATCGATCACCGCGAAGTACCGCGCCGGCACCGGAATGACATCGCCCGCGAGCCCGAGCGGATAGCCCGTGCCATCGACGCGCTCGTGGTGGTGGCGCACGAGATCAACGATCGCCTCATCGTCGATGCCGAGCTTGATGAGCCGCGCCCACCCCGTCACCGTGTGCTGCTTGATGACCTCGAACTCCTCGTCCGTCAGCCGCCCCGGCTTCTGCAGGATCTCCAGCGGCGTGTCGAGCTTGCCGATGTCGTGCAGCGCCGCGGCGTGCGTGAGCGCGTGGATGCGATCGTGGGCCAGCCCCGCCTCCTCGGCCATCGCGCGGGTGTACAGCACGACGCGCCACGTGTGCGCCGCCGTCGAGAGGTCCTTGCCCTCGATCGCGTGAACGAGCTGGTGCAGGAGCGACGGATCCATACCGTGATGATTGGCGACCGGTCGCCCCCACGCCGCTACTCGATCCGGACCGAATCCGGGTCGAGGTCCATGCGAGGCGGCTTCGGGTCCATCGCGTCAAGGGCCTCGCGCACGATCGACGCCACGGCCCAGTTGCGATACCACTTCTTGTCCGCAGGAATCACGTGCCACGGGGCGTGCGCCAGGGACGTCCCCGCGATCGCGTCCTCATAGGCCCGCATGTAGCGATCCCAGGACTTCCGCTCGGCGAGGTCGCCATCGTTCCACTTCCAGCGCTTGTCGGGCTCGCGCAGGCGATCGAGCAGCCGCGACCGCTGCTCGCCCTTCGAGATGTGCAGGAAGAACTTCAGGACCGTCGTGCCGCTCGCGGCGAGGTGCTCCTCGAATCGGGCGATGCGATCGATGCGCGAGCGAGCCTCCCGATCGTCGATCGTCCCGTGGACGCGAACGATCAGTACGTCCTCGTAATGCGAGCGATTGAAGACGCCGATCTCGCCCCGCCGCGGCACGCGCGCGTGCACGCGCCAGAGGAAGTCGTGCGACAGCTCCTCGTCGCTGGGCCGCTTGAAGCTCACGACGCGGCAGCCCTGCGGGTTCACCGGGCCGAACACATGGCGGATCACGCCGTCCTTGCCCGAGCAGTCCATGCCCTGCAGCACGACGAGCATCGCCCGTGACCCCTCGGCGTACAAACGCTCCTGCATCGCCGCGATGCGCTGCGTGTGCTCGCGCAGCTCGCCCTCGGCGCGGGCCCGCTCGGCGTCGCCATCTCCCGAGAGCCCCGGCGTGCGGGCGGGATCGATCGCGCCGAGGTCCACACGCGACCCGGGCGAGACACGATGGTGCTGGGCGGGTGTCGGCATGATCCCTCATATCGGGACACGCCCGTCAACGCAAGCACTCGTCCGGTCACTCGCTCAACTCGCCCGGTCCATTGCAACCGAGCGCACGTAGTCCGAGAGCGAACGGAAGCCCTGCTGCTTCGCGCGGGCTTCGAGGAGCATCTTCTCGCTCGAGCTCAGGCGGATGTTCACCTGCTGATCGCGCTTGCCCTCGCTCGCGGGGGCGGGCGGGATCTCGCCCAGCTCGATCAGCGTCGCGATCGCGGCGATCGTCGCTTCCAGCACGGCCTTCGCGCACGCGTCGAGCGTGCGCCCGTCGCCCATCACGAGCGGCATCTCGACCGTCCGTCCGATGAAGCCCACCTCATCATCGCGCCCGATGACGAGCGCATACTCGTTCGCGAGCGACAACGCCCGCGCCAGCACGTCCTTCGTGAACGGGCGCTGGAGCGCATCCTCACTCGCCCGTGCCGAGGCGCGCGATCGCCCGCTCGACTTCTTTGACGTAGACCCTTTTGACCCGCCCGTTGTGGACCGGGATGGAGAGGAGCGGCCGCCCTTCGCCGTGGAAGATGTGGTGCGAGCCCGAGATGCGGACGAGTTGCCAGCCATGCGACTCCAGGCGCAAACGAACCTTGGCGAATCTCTCTTCGGACGACATCCGTGCCTCCTGAAGCTAAGAAAGCGCAGGGATACCCTTGAACAGGTTCCATCCCTACAACCATCTCAGCTCCAGAACGAGGCACCCTTGCCCGTCACATCGCGACGCCTTTCTCCCATATTTTTCCGGGAGAGTCTGCTGGCGATCGGTGCTGTCTGGAACTCTTGTTCCTCAAGAACCCAGTGCCATTCCGCCATCGCCTGCTCGGGCTCTGCAAGCGACTCGTTTGCTCTATCTGCATAAGTATAGCCCACGCTATACGTCCGTGCAAGCCCTACTCCCCCACCAGCCGCCTCACCCGCGCCGCGGCCTCGTCGCCACCCGCCGCGTGCGCCGCGCTCTCACGCTCGCCCTCGATCCCCGAGAGCGCGTCCGCCTGGTGGTCCGCGTGGTAGCTGCTCCTGACCAGCGGCCCGCTCTCGACCACCTTCAGCCCGCGCTGCAGGCCCTCGGCCTTGTACATCGCGAACGTGTCCGGATGCACCCAGCGATCGATCGGCAGATGGTTCCGCGTCGGCTGCAGGTACTGCCCGATCGTCAGGATGTCGCACGGGTCGCCCGGGCGCGTGCCCGCGTGCGCGCCCGTCGCGCTGAGCAGATCATCGATGAACGACAGCACCTCGCCGTCCTTCTCGCCGATGCCCACCATGATCCCCGTCTTCGCGACGCCGCCCTGCTCCTTCACGCGCCGCAACAGCTCGAGCGAACGCTCGTACTTCGCGCTCGGACGAACCGCCGGATACATCCGCTTCACGGTCTCGATGTTGTGGTTGATGATGTGCGGCTGCGCGTCGATCACCATCTGCAGCGCGGGCCAGTTGCCCTCGAAGTCCGGGATGAGCACCTCGATGCTCATGCCCGGGCACGACTCGCGGCTGCGGATGATCGTCTCGGCCCAGATGCCCGCGCCACCATCTGAGAGCTCGTCGCGATTCACGCTCGTGATCACGACGTGCTTGAGGCCCATGAGCGCGAGGCTCTCGGCGACCCGGCGCGGCTCGTCCTTGTCGAGCGCCGCGGGGCGACCGGTCTTGACGTTGCAGAACCCGCACGCGCGCGTGCACGTGTCGCCCAGGATCATGATCGTCGCGACGCCCCGCGCCCAGCACTCGCCCATGTTCGGGCAGCCCGCCTCCTCGCACACCGTGTGCAGGCGATGCTCCTGCATGATGCCCTTGAGGCGGGTGTACCCCTCGCCGCCCGGCACCTTCGCGCGGAGCCAGTCCGGCTTGCGCTTGAGCGACAACTGCTGCTTCTCGCCCGGCTGGTTGTTCAGCACCATGCCCGTCAGCGACAGCACGGGCTTGTCTACCCTTTTTAGGGGGTCTCCACCGAGCGGACGCGGATGCCGAGCGAGCGTGCGTGCCAAGGCCTCGGGCGATGCCTCGCCCGTTCGGCCCGGAGTGTTGGGGGTGATGGTCATGGAGATCCAACTCTAGGTATCGGCTCGCGCCCGATCGGCCTCCCTCGCATACCCCTCGAACACCCCGGAACCGGGGCTCGGAACCGAGCACCGGCACGCCAAGGCCCCCTCCGGACCACCTCTCATAAAAGGATCACCCCCGAACGGACGATCTTCGGGGCGGGACGCTCCGCGAACCGCGCGGTCCGCGCGTGCGTTCCACCGGCCCGGGTCGCGTTGACTCCCCGGCCCGGGCAGCTAGGTTCTTGGTCCCACCGCCCCCGCGGGCCCGGGACGCGCCCGCTTCGCATGGCAAGGAGCTTCGCCTTGAACAGCCCCCGCAACCGCTCGACTGGTGGGAACCGTACCGCGTCCCGCGTCAACCGGTCCGCGGGAAGGCTCGCGTCCGCCGGAGGACTGCTGGCCTTCATCGCCACGCTCACCGGCTGCAACCTCGACAGCTACATCGATCCGACGCAGGTCGGTCGCTGGGAGGACGTCCCGACGACGATGCCGATCCTCACGCGCATCGCCAGCATCGAGGGCACCGAGGAAGCGTTCATCGAGGTGAGCAACATCGAGGCGCAGGACCTGATCCCCGACCTCGCCGACTACCGCGTCGGCCCGGGCGACGCGCTCGAGATCACCGTCTGGGACCTCGTCGCGGTCGGGCAGCCCGACATCTTCCAGCGCCTGGTCGATTCCCGCGGCTTCGTCGACATCCCGCAGCTCGGGCAGGTCTTCGTCTCGGGCCGCACCGCGACCGAGGTGCAGGACGCGATCGGGCAGGCCGCGGCGAGCATCGTCGCCAACCCGCTCGTCACCGTGCAGGTCATCAGCAAGCGCCAGGAGACGTTCAACGTCTTCGGGTCCATCCGCTCGCCCGGCCCCTACCTCATCCCCGTCGCGGACTACCGCATCCTCGAGGCGCTCACCGCCGCGGGCGGCGTGTCGAGCGCGATCCCCGAGGTGTTCGTGATCCGCCAGGTGAAGCTGACGCCCGAAGCCGCGGGCGAGCACACCCCCGGCGCGGCGCCCGACGCCCCCTCGAGCACCGAGGGTGAACGCCTGCTCGACCTGATCGACGAGCTGGGCGGCTCGGGCAACAACGCCGGCGGCGCTCCCTCGGATGGTGGCATGGCGATCCGCAGCCTCCGTCCCGCGTCGCCATACCGCCAGCCCGCCGGACAGCCGGGCGGGCAGCCCGCGGTCGATCTGATCGACGACTCCGCCGAGCCCGGCGCGCCGGTCCAGCCCCCCGAGGGCGGCCCACGCACGACGTGGATGTTCCTCGACGGGAAGTGGGTGCAGGTCGCCCGCCCCGAGGGTGGTGACGCGAGCACCGAGGGGCTGACCCCGGGCGAGCTCGTGACGCAGCGGGTCATCCGCGTGCCGACCAAGCAACTGCTCTCCGGTGATGCGCGCGTCAACGTGGTCGTCCGTCCGGGCGACATCATCCGCGTGCCCGAGCCCGACCAGGGCCAGATCTACATGGGCGGCAACATCGCCCGACCCGGCGTGTACAGCCTGCCGTTCACGGGCCGCCTGACGCTCCTCCGCGCGATGGACGCCGCGGGCGGGCTGAACGCGGTGGGCATCCCCGAGCGCATCGACCTGACGCGCGTGGTGGGACCCGATCGCCAGGCGACCATCCGCGTGAACCTGCGGGCGATCGCCGAGCAGACCCAGCCCGACATCTATCTCAAGCCCGACGATCGCATCAACGTCGGCACCACGTTCTGGGCGACGCCCCTCGCGGTCGTCCGCAACGGGTTCCGCTTCAGCTACGGCTTCGGGTTCCTGCTGGACCGGAACTTCGGTAACGACGTGTTCGGCGCGCCGCCGTCGAACGTCGGGAACTAACGCCCGACGCGATCGTGAGGGTCGCGCGGGTGAGCACGCGGGCGGAGCCCGCACCATGAACGGGCACGGAGAAGGCCCCGAACCCCCGCGCGGCGGGGGGCGTAGCAACGCTCCGTTCGCGTCGCGGACGGGGTGGTGGAGGAATTCGCGTGCCCCCGGCAGGAACCGCATCCAGCGCGATCAAGCCCGACGCCCCGGCGTCGGTGTGGACATCGGTGCGCTCGATGTTGACCCCGGCGGGCTGGACGATCTTCGCCGTCCTCGCGGCGGGCTTCGCCGCGGTCTTCTTCCGCTGGTTCCTGAAGCAGAACCAACTGAGCAGCCACGCGCTCGAGGACTGGGGGCACTCGTACGTGATGCCCTTGCTCGTCGCGTTCGTGCTGTGGCAGCGCCGCGCCGCGCTGCGCACCGCGCCCGTTGAGGTCTTCTGGCCCGCTCTGATGCCACTGCTCGTGGGCGTGCTCGCGTACTACTTCTTCATCGTCGGCGTGCCCAACCACATGCTGCAGGGCTGGGCGGTGCTGATGACGCTGTTCTCGCTCGTGCTGCTCGTGGCGGGCCCGGCGGTGGGACGCCTGACGGCGATGCCCATCGCGATGCTGCTCTGCGCCGTCACGATCTCCGACCAGATCATGTTCAAGGTGACCTGGGCGCTCAAGCTCATGGCGGCTCAGGCGTCGTACGTCGTGCTCAAGGTGCTCGGGCTGATCGCGGGATTCAGCGTCGACGTCACGGGCAATCGGCTCGACATCGTCACCGCCGCGGGCAAGGACATCCCGCTCAACGTCGCCGATGCGTGCAGCGGGATGCGCATGGTGGTCGCGTTCGTTGCGCTGGGCGGCGCGGTGGCGCTGCTCGGCTGCAAGCACTGGTGGCAGCGGATCGCGATCGTGCTGCTCGCGACGCCCGTCGCGCTGGTGATGAACGTCGTGCGCGTCGTGATCCTCGGGCTGCTCACGCTCTTCAACCCCGACCTCGCCGCGGGCGATGCGCACACGCTGATCGGCACCATCCTGCTGTTCCCGTCGCTGCTCACGTTCCTGGGCGTCGTGTGGGTGCTCAACCGCCTGGTGCGCGAGCCCGCAACCCCCAAGGGAGCAATCGCATGATCTCGCGCGTGCTGAAGAACCCCGGGTTCATCGCCGCGGCGGGCGTGCTCGTCGCCAGTGCGCTGGGCATGAGCGCCGCGATCCGCCTTGGCGAGCTGCAGCTCAACAAGGTCGAGATCCATGCGCCGGGCGGACGCCTGTTCTCCTCGCTCCCGATGGAGACCGCGAACTGGGTCCGCGCGCCGGGCACCAGCGATCGGCGCGAGACGAAGGAAGTCGAGGAAGAGCTCGGCACCAAGAACTACCTCTCACGCGTGTACGTGCAGAAGAACCCGCCCGAGGGCAAACGCCCCATCGAGATCGACCTGCACTGCGCGTACTACACGGGCATGGTCGACACCGTCCCGCACGTGCCGGACCGGTGCTTCGTCGCGGGCGGCATGGAAGTCAGCCGCAACCCGCAGTTCCTGCCGCTCAATCTCGACCGGAGCGACTGGATCGAGGACGCGAGCGTGCCCGAGCACCTGCGTGGGCACGTGTTCACCTCGCGCACGAGCTACGAGCACAGCGATTTCCCGGGGCAGCGCATCCGCCTTCCCTACGACCCGGGCGACATCGGGCTGCGCGTCACCGAGTTCACCTTCGGCGATGAATCGCACAAGCTGATCGCCGGATACTTCTTCATCGCCAACGGCGGAACGACCCCGAGCGCCGAGGGCGTGCGCCTGCTCGCGTTCGACCTTCGCACCAAGTACGCGTACTACGCGAAGGTTCAGGTCACGAGCAGCAACGCCGCGAGCGCCGAGGAACTTCGCGACGCAGCGTCGAGCCTTCTGAGCGAACTCATGCCCGAGATCATGCGTTGCGTGCCCGACTGGGTCGAGGTCGAGGCCGGGCGATACCCCGAGAGCACCAGCAACGCCTCCTAGGAGCGCGTGGAGTCATCCTAACCATGGCAGGCAAGGTCAATACCAAGTTCGTCATCATCCTCTCCAGCGTGCTCGTGCTGGTCGCGGGCGGCGTCGGCGCCGCCGTGTTCCTGGTCATGAATCAGACCGGGCACGACTGGGAAGTGCGCGGCGACAAGGAGATGGAGGCGGGCCAGTTTGAGAAGGCCGCGAGCTACTACGCCCGCGCCGCCGGCCACGACCGCACGAACGTCACCTATCTGACGAAGTGGCTCGACGCGCTCCAGCACTACACGCCCGACACGCAGACCATTTATGCCTCGCGCTATCGCGAGCGTCTCGTCCCCGTGGTTGCTTCGCTCGCGAATGTGCAGCGGACCAACGTCGAGGCGCAGCACCGGTTCTTCGAGCTGCTGCTCCGCGAGTATGAGCTGAGCAACGCCCGCGAGGCATGGGAGAACCTCCGCAAGCAGGCCGATGACGCACTCAAGTTCTTCGAGAACAGCGACGTGCCCGCCTGGAAGACCCTCAAGCGGTACCGAGGCATCCCGACCGCACGCCTGCTCGCCGCGGGGGGCGACGTCCCCCAGGACCAGATCGATAAGGCGATCGAGGACCTCAGCGACGCCCTAGGCGCGGACCCGAAGGACTGGACGTCGATGGACGCCCTGATCGACCTGCACGCGGAGCTCGCCAATCGCGCGGCGCGGCGCAATGACGACGTTGCGGTCGCCGGACACGTCGCGGCGGCACGCGACGTGGTGCGCACGGCGAGCGAGGCGGCCCCGGACAGCGCTCGCGTCCTGCTCCGTCAGTTCGAGCTCGATCTGGGCGAACGCCAGACAAAGGCGGCCCAGGGCGCGCGCGATGCCGCGGAGGCCTCCCGACGCGTGCGTGCTGCCGTCGCCGATCTTGCCCCGCGGCTGGACGGGCTGTTCGCCGCGTTCCGTGACGCGCCCGATGAGATGACCTTCGTCGTCCTCGCCCGCCTGCGAACCATCGAGATGATCGTCGACCCGGAAGCTCGTGCGCGCCGCACCATCGCGCTCGCCGATGCCCGGTTGCAGATCCCCGACCGCGACGCGCGAGAGGACCTGCAGCACGCCGAGATCCTCCTCGCCAACGACAAGCTCACGGAAGCAACCCACGTGCTGCAGGGTGTCGTCGATCGCCCGATCCCGCCCCTGAGCCTCGACGGGCTGCTCCTGTACTCGCTCAAGCGCCGGGCCTCGCTCATGCAGTGCATGGCGGCCCTCGGCGAATGGCAGAACACCGATGACCCGACGGCCAAGGACGCGGCGCTCGCTCGCGCGAGGACCCTCCGAGAAGTCGTGCGCAAGCAGTCCGGCGAGGGTGATGTAGACCTGCTCCTGCTCGACGCGCGGTTCGCCGCGGCGGAGAACAACAGCGCCGAGGCGCTCCCGCTCCTGTCACGGTACAACACGCTCACCGGCGAACGTGATCCGGAAGCCCTCTGGATGCACGCCCAGCAGGCGGCGCGGCTCAATCAGCCGGGCATCGCCCGTGCCCAGCTTGAGAAGCTTGTCGCGCTCCAGCCCACCAACGTCGAGGCGCTCCTCCAGCTCGCCGCGATCTCCACGCTCCTCCGCGATGATGAGGGCGCGCTCCGTACCTACGACCTTGTCCTTCGACTCGACCCGCAGAACCAGACCGCGATCGAACGTGCGGGTGTCCTCCGCGCCGCCCGGGGCGAGCGGGACTCCGACGACCCGATCCTCAACGCGCTCTTCCTCGCTCGCCGTATGGCCGACGGGCGCGAGAGCGGCATCCCCGATCCCGAGGGCGCGATCCGCGTGCTCGAGCAGGAGATGGCCCGGAGCGGGCACGACCCGCGCGTCGTCGTCGAGTACGCCAATCTGCAGATCGGACGCGACCTGGATCGCGCCCGTGCCGCAGTCAATGCGGGGCTCGCGGCCCATCCGGACAACCAGTCGCTCAAGAACCTCGCAAGCGTGATGAAGGCGAACGACGTGGCCTCGATCCTCATCGCCGCGGTCGATGCGTCCACCACCGACGAGTTCCAGCGCGCCATCGGCTACTTCAACGTTTACTCGTCGCGCGGCATGACGCCCGAGGCGAACGAAGCGCTCGCCAAGGCCGCGTCGCTCAAGCCCGATGATCCCGGCGTGCTCGAGCTCCGGTTCGCCACCGCGATCGACGCCAAGCGTCTGGACGAGGCCGAGGAGATCGCCCGACGCGGCACCACGCTCAATGCGGACCGCGTGGGCGGGCTGTCATTCCGCGGGCGGCTCGAGGCGGCCCGTGGGCGCACCGACGAAGCCGTCACCACGCTCGTTGAGGCATCGAAGGTCGAGGGCGCTGGCGCGGGCATCTGGCGCATGCTGGGTCGCCAGCAGCTCGCCGCCGGACGCACGACCGAGGCGGTCGATTCGTTCCGCCAGGCGCTGAGCATCACGCCGACGGATGTGGCGTGCGTCACCGAGTTCATTGCGGCGCTGGTGCAGTCCGGGCAGACCGAGCGTGCGCTGACCGTCGCTCGCGAGTCTGAGCGGTTCGCATCGACGGACTCGACGTTCCAGGAGATGCTGCTCGCGCTCGAGGCCGAGTCGGGCGATCGCCAGCGTGCCATCGATCGGCGGATGCAGATCGCCGAACGCACCCCCGACGACGTGCAGAACCGCCTGGCCCTCGCGGGCCTGCTGATCCAGGCCTCGCGCTGGGACGAGGCCCGCCCGATGATCGATCGCCTCCGCACCGAGCGTCCCGACGACCTTGGTGCGCTCGGGCTTGACGCCGCGTGGCACGCCGGACGCGGCGACATGACCTCCGCCCGCAAGGTGTACACCGACTTCATCACCTCGCGCGATCCACGCACGATCGGGCCCATGCCGTTCCTTGCGATGGGCCGCTTCCTGCTCTCGCGCGGCGATGTCGAGACCGCGCTGCTCGCGTACAGGCAGGCCCAGGAGCGTCAGGACCCCAAGGTGCGCGAGGGTGATAAGGCGCTCGCCGATGCGCTGCTCCAGATCGGACGCAGTGACGAGGCCGCGACGCAGTACAAGCAGATCGTCGACGGCGGGTTCGATACCCCCGATCGCACCTATCGGAAGCGGCTCGTCGAGTCCCTCGCGCGGGCGCAGAAGTATGAGGATGCGCTGCGCGAGATCGACGCCTTCGGGGGCTCGCTCGACCAAGACCAGGCCCTGCTCCTGCTCAAGGCCGACGCGCTCCGCGGGGCCGGGCGCCGGGCCGACGCCCTCGCGGCGTACGACACCGCCGTCGCCCGCTTCCCCCGCTCGCCCATGGTGTTCTTCAAGCGAGCGGAAGCCAAGGTCGAGGACGAGAAGCTGCAGCGCGACGCGATGGCCGACCTCGAACAGTCGCTCCGCCTCGATCCGCGGTTCTGGCAGGCGCTCCGCCTGCGCGCTCGCGTGTACCTGCTGCAGGATCGCGTCGACGACGCCATCACCGATCTGCGCACGGCGCTCCGCCTGAACCCGGGGCTGGACGAGATCCGCATCGCCCTCATGGCCGAGCTCATCAAGCGCGGGCGTGGCGGTGAAGCGGCCAGCGTCGCCGACGAGGTCATCAAGGCCCGCCCGGGCGATCTCGATCTCGTCGTCGCCTGCGGCGACCTGTTCGCCTCGTTCAAGGACTGGACCCGCGCCGAGCCCTACTTCGCGCAGGCCGTCGCGGGCAACAAGGCGACCGTGCTCATCCGTCGCTACGTCGAGAGCCTGCTCAAGCAGGCGCGCCCGAAGACCCGCGAGGCCGATGCCGCGCTGGCGACCGTGAGCGATCGCATCGCGACCGATCCCACGCTGCTCCTGCTGCGCGGGTGGAACTACGTGAAGAAGAACGACCAGGCGCGCGGCGAAACCGATTTCACCGCCGCGTGGGACCTCGTCGAGAATCGCCCCGTCGACATGCTCGTCTGGAACGAGAACGTCAAGGAAGCGCTCGACGACAACGCAAAGCTGGCGCAGTATCTCGCACGCATGTCGCGCCAGCGTCCCGCTGGCGGCTGGACCAACCTCCTGCTGGGGCAGGCGCTCTTCGCGTCGGGCTCCGAGAGCGAGGGCGCCAGCATGATGCGTGACCTCGCGCAGCAGACACAGGACGACACCGTCCGCCTGCTCGCGTGGCGATCGCTCGGCTCGGCCTACTACGGCGCCGAGCGATACGAAGAGGCCGCCGACGCGTGGCGCTCGGGTGTCGCGGCGTTCCCCAACGACTGGGAGATCACCAACAACCTCGCCTACACCCTGTCGCGTCACCTCGGGAAGTCGGAGGATGCGCTCCCGCTCGCGCAGAAGGCGGCCGAGCTCGCGCCGCGTCAGACCGACGTGCTCGACACGCTCGGACGCGTGTACCTCGACCTGAAGCGCCCGCAGGAGGCCCGCGGGGTGCTGGAGAAGGCGCTGCAGTACTCCACGGGCATCCGCTCGCGCGTGACCTCCGCGATCCACCTCGCGGATGCCTGCCTCCAACTGGGCGACGTCGAAACCGCCAAACGCCTGATCGGCATGGCCGAGGCGATGGCGATCGACGCCGTGGACCTGCCCGATACCACGCGTGAGGAGCTGGACCGGGTGAAGGAGCGGATTGGCTCAGGAGGCTGATCCGCAGGGCCGAAGTAGGGATGTTCTACCGCGCGGGCCCATAACCCGCCGCGGACGCACGATCGAGGACCGAACCATGACGACCGCGCCATCCACTCGTCCGCCCACCGCGCCCGGCTCTCTGGGGGCTCCCGGCGCTCCGCGCCCCGGGTCTGCACAGGCGGGGGTCTCGATCGATCCGATCAAGATCCTGAAGAAGTACAAGTGGATCCTCGCGGGTGCCGCGGCGTTCGGCGGCGTATTGGGCGCCGGATCCTATTGGGTGCTCAACCGCGTCGCACCGGTCTATCGCGCGACCGTGATGTTCGAGTGCACACCCCCGGTCGTCAGCGCGGGAGCCCCTCCCGGTGGCGAGCGCTACGCCGAGGCCGAGCTCGAGCGATTCATCCTGAACCAGGTCCAGATCATGCAGTCGGACTTCATGCTGACGAACGTGCTGAAGGATCCGCGCCTCACGACCGAGGCCTCCGACTGGGTCAAGCCGTACATCTCCCGCGGCGCGATGAACGAGCCAGAAGGGCTCAAGGCGCTCCGCGAGAGCGTGCGCGCCGTTCCGCTCCCCAACACGTCGTACCTGCGTCTGACGGCCGAGCACAGCAAGGCCGCCGACGCCACGGGGCTCGTCAAGCTGCTCAAGGAAGCCTACCTGAACCATCGCCAGACCGAGTCGCGTCTGGCATTGTCGCTGCGTCGTGACGTGCTGCGCAAGTCGATCGAGGGGCTCGATCGCGACATTACCCGCATGCAGGGGCAGCGCGATCGCATCATCGATGAGAACGGGATCGACTCGGCCAATGTCAACTCCAGCGGCGCCGCACGAGAGCAGCAGCTCGCCAACTCGACGCTCCAGGCCCTCGACGCCCAGCTCGAATCACTGAACGTCCAGCGTCAGAACTACGAGTCCGAGCTCGCCGCGCCGGGCGGGATCACCTACAGCGCCGATCTCATCGGGCTGGCGGACCAGCAACCCATCGTGCAGGAGATCCGCCGGACGATCAACAGCATCGAGTCGAGCATGACAGCGCTCACGCTCCGCGGCATCTCGCGCGAGCACCGCGACTACAAGGCCCTGCAGGCCCAGCTCGATGCGCAGAAGCAGAAGCTCGCCGAGCAGCAGGAGTCCTCGCGCCGCCAGATGTTCGAGTCGCAACTCGACTCGATCCGCAAGGCGATCGCCTCGATCGAGGCGCAGAAGGCCGACCTGCTCTCCAAGCGCGAGGAATACTCTCGCCGCCTCGCGGACCTCGCGAAGGTCTACGCCGAGATCTCCGACCTTGAGGGCAAGATCGGCAGCGCCCTCAGGACCCGTGGCGATCGTGACGCGCAGCTCCGCAACCTGGAAGAACTCTTCAACGCCGACGAGGCCGGCCGCGTCGAGGTCGCTCAGGCCGAGCGTCTTCCCGACGCCCCCGCCTTCCCGAAGCTCCTTGTCTTCCTCCCCCTTGGCATCATGCTGGGCCTGGGCATTTCCGGCGGCGTGATCTTCCTGCGTGAGGTCTTCGACCAGCGCGTCAAGGGGCCGTCGGACATCGCATTGATGCCGCGCACCCGCCTGCTCGGCATGGTCCCCGACGCGTCCGAGGATCCCTCCGCGCCGCCCGTGATCGAGACCGCCTTCCGCGACGCGCCCAAGGGCGCCGTCGCCGAGAGCCATCGCCAGCTCCGCGCCACGCTCCTCAAGCGCATGCAGCAGGCCGGGCACCGCTCGCTCGCCGTTGTGTCCACCGCGCCGGGTTCGGGCGCAACGAGCTTCATCACCAACTTCGGCTCGGCCTGCGCCGCAGCAGATGTCCGCGTGCTGCTGGTCGACGCGAACTTCCGCCGCCCCCGCCTGCACACGATCTACGCGCAGGAGGCCTCGCCGGGCCTGGCCGACATTCTGGCGGGCGACTCGTCGCTCGACGCGTGCGCCCAGCCCACGGGCACCACGGGCCTCGACGTGCTCTGCGTCGGCGCCGCCGACCAGCGCATCCCCGAGCGCCTCGCGAACGAGGGCTTCGCGCGACTCGTCGCCGAGGCCTCGGCCAAGTACGACCTCGTGCTCGTCGACTGCGCTCCGGCGCTCGTCGCGGGTGACGCCGTGGCGCTCGCCAACCGCTGCGACGCCTCGGTGCTGATCGTCCGCGCCCTCTCCGAGAAGCGCGGGCTCGTCGCACGCGTCAAGAACGAGCTGTCCGAGGCTCGCGGCGAGCTCATCGGCATCGTCGTGAATGCCGTCAAGTCCGCCGCCGGGGGCTACATGCGCTCCAACATCCGCACCGCGCACGAGTACCACTCCTCCGCCGCGTGACCCGTCCGCGGGAGGCCCCGTGACCCACATCGCCCAGAATGAATCGCGCCACGCGCCCTCCTCCAAGGGGGGCGTTGTGCGCGCGCTCGTCACGGGCGGAGCGGGATTCATCGGTTCGCACCTCACACGCAAGCTCCTCGCCCAGGGCGCACAAGTCACCGTCGTCGACAACCTTTCCACCGGTCGCCGCGACAACCTGCCCCGCGAGCATCCCAACCTCCGCTTCATCCACGCACGACTCTCCGCCGCGCTCCCCGCGCTCGACATGAGCGAGTTCGACGAGTGCTACCATCTCGCGGCGACCGTCGGCGTCGAGCTCGTGGTGCGCGATCCCATCGCCTCCATCGAGAACAACGTGGGCCAGACCGCATCGCTCCTCGACGCGCTCACACCGCATCGCGTCCCCACGCTCATCGCCAGCAGCAGCGAGGTCTACGGCAAACGCATCTGCGAAGCGTTCCGCGAGACCGACGACAGCCTCCTCGGCCCCACCACCGCGTTCCGCTGGTCGTACGCGTGCTCCAAGGCGCTCGACGAGCACCTCGCCCTCGCGCACCACGCGCACCACGGGCTCCCCGCCGTCGTCGTCCGCCTCTTCAACACCGTGGGGCCCGGGCAGGTGGGCGACTACGGCATGGTCGTCCCCCGCTTCGTGCGCGCGGCGCTCGCGAACGAGCCCATCCGAGTGTTCGGCACGGGCGAGCAATCCCGCTGTTTCTGCGACGTTCGGGACGTGGTGGAAGCCCTTATCAACCTGCTCCGTTGCGCACCAGCGAGGGGCCGGGTGTTCAACGTGGGCTCCGATCGTGCGATCTCGATCAATGCGCTCGCCGAACTCGTGCGCACCGAGCTCGAATCGTCCTCCGAGATCGCGCACACGCCGTACGCCCAGGCCTACGGTCCGGGGTTCGAGGATCTGGCTCAGCGGCGTCCCGACCTGACGCGCATCCGCGAAGCGATCGGCTTCACGCCGCGCATCGAATTGCGGCAGACCGTGCGCGACATCGCGCAGCACATCACCACCGCCACGGCCCGTGGCGGGCACGCACGCGAGGATACTTCACCATGCCCGCGCTGATCGCACGAGCCCTGGTGAAGCTGACGCTCCTCGCATCGCGCCATCCGGTGCTTGCGATGCTCGTGATGCTCGCGTGCCTCTCCCCGTGCACGCCCGCCCAGGTCGGCTCGCCCTTCTCAACATCACCGACCATCCCGAGCACGACTGTGCGCGACGGGCCGGGCGACGCCAGCGTCCTCGCCGGAATGCTGGGCCTCGCTCCCGAGCAGGACGCCACCACCCCCGACACCTTCCTCGCGGTCTTCCAGGGCTACCTCCCCGTCATGATCGCGGCGTTCGTCGTCACGCTCCTCACGACGCCCATCATGCGCCGCCTCGCGATCGCCAACGGCATCGTCGACAAGCCCAACGCGCGCAAGGTCCACACATTCCCCATCGCCTACCTCGGCGGCGTCGCAGTTTTTCTCGGCATCATGGCCGGCATCTTCATCAGCTTCGTCGCGCTGCGCTTCGACGGGCTGCTGGGCTTCCACGACACGAAGTTCATCGACGACCGATTCCTCACGCCCCAGCCCGTGCGATTCTCGGTCATCCTCGGCATCACCGTCGTCATGCTGCTGGGCCTGTGGGACGACGTGCTCGGCATCAGCCCGCGCTTCAAGATCGCCGGGCTCTTCGCCACCGCCGCCGCGCTCGCGATCGACGACGTGGGCGTACGCGTCGCCGCCGGGCTCATCATGCCCGTCGCCCGCGCCCTGGGCGTCGTCTCGGGCAACGCGGGCACGCTCGACTTCGGGCTCTGGATCGTCCCCGCCGGCGCGTACGACACGCTTATGCTGCACCTGCCCATCCCGGGCACCGCCGGCATCTCGCTCGACGTCGTCTACTGGACCGGCACCGCCATCATCGCCATCTTCGTCCTGGGCGCGTGCAACGCCAGCAACCTCATCGACGGACTCGACGGGCTCCTCTCCGGCGTCACAGCCATCGCCAATGCCGGGCTCCTCACCATTGCCATCTTGCTCGCCCTCGTCGACGACGGCCCGCGCGACACCCAGCGCATCGTCCTCTCTATGGCCGTCCTGGGCGCATGCCTCGGGTTCCTCCCGCACAACTTCAATCCCGCCGTCATCTTCCTGGGCGACTGCGGCTCGCTCATGCTCGGGTTCTGCACGATCGTCGTCGTGCTCACGCTGGGCGACACGGGCAAGACCCATCTCGTCCTCGCCGGGCTCATCATCTACACCATCCCGCTTATCGATACCGCGCTCGCCATCGTCCGGCGCAAGCTCGCCGGCAAACGCATGAGCGATCCCGACTCCGACCACCTCCACCACATGCTCAAGCGCGCGCTCGGCGTCAAGGGCGCGGTGCTCACGCTCTACGCCATCGGCATCGGCTTTGCCGCGCTCGGCGTCATCTCCACGCTGGGCCGCGCACGCGTCACCTACGCGCTCACGCTGCTCTTCGCGTCCTACATCGGTGTCACCGCGATCAAGATCGCCCGGCGCAAGCAGTTCGAGGAACAGGCCCGGGCCCGCTTCGACACCGCCCACCCCGAGCTGAGCGTCGCCACTCCGCCCGGGCCCCCCGCCGCTCCCGCCCGCGAGGGCGAAGAGGCCCACGCGACCTCCCGCGCCTAGCCCACGACAGCAGCGCAATTCGTGCAGGTATACTCACGGCGCATGGATGCTCCCGTCATTGTCGCGCTCATGAACCAGAAGGGCGGCGTGGGCAAGACCACCACGACCGTCAACCTCGCCGCCGCGATGGCCGAGGCTGGCAAGCGTGTCCTCGTCGTCGACCTCGACCCGCAGGCCCACGCCACGCTCCACCTCGGCGTTGACCCGCGCGGGCTGGAATCGAGCGTCTACGACCTGCTCCTGGGCGATGAGGGCGCCGACCCCCGCGTCCAGGCCGCGGAGAACCTCTTCGTCATCCCCGCCGAGACCGACCTCGCCGCGGCAGAGGGCGAGCTCGCAAACGCCCCCGACCGCCAGGGCCGCCTCACTCGCGCCCTCGCGCGCCTCGGCGCGGACTTCGACGTCATCCTGCTCGATTGCCCCCCTTCTTTGGGGCTCCTGACCATCAACGCCCTCGCCGCCGCCCGCACCGTCCTCATCCCGATGCAGGCCCACTTCCTCGCCCTCCAGGGCGTCGGAAAGCTGCTCGAGACCGTTGGGCTCATGGCGAAGGGGATCAATCCCACGCTCAAGGTCGCCGGCGTCGTGCTGTGCATGCACGATGCACAAGCCACGCATGGACAGGAAGTTGTGAGCGACCTCCGGGCGTACTTCGATTCCCAGCGACAGGCCGACGCGCCGTGGAAGAACGCCGTCGTTTTCGATCCGCCCATCCGACGCAACATCAAGCTCGCCGAGTCCCCCAGTTTCGGGCAGAGCATCTTCCAGTACGCCCCCTGGGCCCCGGGCGCCGCGGACTACCGAGCCCTCGCCCGCAACGTGCTCGATCGCCTGAACCCGGCCCCCACCGTCCCGGCGGAGCCTGTAGAGCCCCAGCCCGAGATCGTCATCCTCATGCCCGAGGAGACGGCCCGGTCGCCGCGACGCCACCGCGAACGCTCCGCATGAGCCCGCGGCCTTCGACCCCCCACAATCGGCGTACCCGCGGCGCAATCCGAGCCGCGTTCTGGCTCTGGGCGCTCACGCTCTTCACGCTCACGCACTGGCCCGGGCTCGCGATCGAGGGCGTGCCCATCGAGCGGCCCGACCTCTACGCCCACCTCGGCGTGTTCGGGCTCTGGGGCGCCCTGCTCGCGTGGGGCGGGTTCTTCGGGCCGCCCGTGTCGCTGCGCAATGCAGGACTCTCACTGCTCACGGGGGTGGTCTACGCCGCGATCGATGAGTCACTCCAACTCATCCCGGCGCTGCGTCGCCACGCGGGGTTCGACGACTTCGCGGCCAACACGCTGGGGCTCGCGCTCGGCGTTTCGGGTGCGATGCTGGTCGCGCGCTGGCTCGCCGCACGACGTGCCAATCATGCGAACAATCCCACCTCAATGGGGTAATAATCGCCACGTATCGATCTCTGAATGGGGCGCATGCAAGGCACGAGCGGGACCGGGTGATTTCGGCGTTCGTTCCGGTCGATAAACGCCCCGAGCGGACACGGGGGCAAGCGTTCCCTCCGCACACTCCTGGCTGGGGCATCCATATGGGCAACGCGCACGGACACGAGAAGTTCCACGGGCCGAAGTGCTGGGCACTGAGCGCCGTCGTCGGCGCCGTGCTTGGCGTCCTCGTCGGCTTTGTCGCGCCGGGCTCGTACGACCACGCGCACCACGCCGGGGGGACCGCATCCCACCAGCCGGGCCACTCGGCGCACGATGACGGTCACGACCACACGACCGCGGGCACGCCCGGGCCCTCCTCGCACGCGACGGATCCGCAGGGCGAGGACGCCCCCGGCGCCGCGATCGCCTGGACCGGAGACGGCGAGCCCACCCCCGCCTCGGCACTCCCGCACCACGCCGAGGATGGCGCGGCACACGCGGACGCGCACTCGAGCGAGCACGCGGAGGGCCACGACGATCACGGCACGCCCCCCGTCATCCCGCTCTGGCTCGTGCTGCCCTTCGGCGTCATGCTCCTGTCCATCGCGCTCATGCCGTTCATCAACGAGCGGTTCTGGCACTCGCACTTCCCCGACTTCGCGTTCCTGCTGGGCGGGATCGTCGCGGCGTACTACCTCACGGGCTTCAGCGGGCCCGAGTACAGCCACGGGCTCACCTACGGGCAGTACCAGCTCAAGCACACCGCGATCGAGTACTACTCCTTCATCGCGCTCATCGGCGGGCTCTTCGTCGCCTCGGGCGGCATCCTCGTCGACGTCCGCACCCCCGGACGCCCGCTCGCGAACACGATCCTCCTCGCCATCGGCGCCGTCATCGCGAACATCGTCGGCACCACCGGCGCCAGCGTGCTGCTCATCCGCCCCTTCATGCGGATGAACAAGGGGCGACTCAACCCCATGCACGTCGTGTTCTTTATCTTCATCGTCAGCAACTGCGGCGGGTGCCTGACGCCCATCGGCGATCCCCCGCTGTACCTCGGCTTCCTGAAGGGCGTCCCCTTCTTCTGGACGCTCGAGCACCTCTGGTCGTCGTGGGCGTTCACGATCGGCATGCTGCTGGCCCTGTTCTTCGCGTACGACACGCGCGTCGGGCGCGGCGACGCCGGCCCCGTCGACCCCGCCCAGCGCGGGCTGCGCGTCTCGGGCATGAGCGGCATCATCGCCCTCGCACTGATCATCGGCGGCGTGTTCATCGACCCGCTGCTCAAGAAGCACGCGGGCATCGAGGGCGTGCCCGTCGGCGCGACGTTCCAGCTCCTCGTCGCGATCGGCGCCTACATGATCGCCAACCGCGAGAACCAGCGGGCGAACGAGTTCTCTTTCTTCCCCGTGAAGGAAGTGGGGCTGCTGTTCATCGGGATCTTCGCGACGATGATGCCCGCGCTGGGCTACCTCGCGACCCACGGGAGCCAGCTCGGCATCGACTCCCCCACGACCTTCTACTTCGCCACGGGAGCGCTCAGCGCCTTCCTCGACAACGCCCCGACGTACCTGAACTTCATGCAGGTCGCCTTCGGCGAGGTCGCGATCACACCCGAGAACATCCACGCGTTCACGAGCACGCGCACCGGCTCACACGACCTCATGGCGATCTCGCTCGGCGCGGTGTTCTTCGGCGCCATGACCTACATCGGCAACGGGCCCAACTTCATGGTCAAGGCGATCGCCGAGGCGTCGGGCCTCAAGATGCCCTCGTTCTTCGGATACCTCGCCCGCTCGCTCGCGTTCCTGCTCCCGCTGCTGATCATCACCTGGCTGTTCTTCGTGCGGTGATCCACGCGGGCACGTCCGGGCGGGTACGCTCTCGCCCGACCCCGCGGAGGCCGCATGGACGCGCCGAACGATCGCCCCGATGGCGTGACGAACGAGCCGCGCGATGATGCGCGCGAGCGTCCGGACGCCATGCACGAGCAGGACGACGCGCGCGGGCTTGGCTCCGCGGTGCGCACGTTCGGCGGACTCACGCTCGTGTCCCGCATCGCCGGGCTCGCGCGCGACCTCGCGACCGTCCGCATCTTTGGCGATACCGCCATCGGCTCGGCCTTCGCGGCCGCATGGGCCATCCCCAACCTCTTCCGCCGCCTGTTCGGCGAGGGCGCGCTCGCCGCGGCGTTCGTGCCCGAGTACGCCCGCCTCGACCACGACGACACACAGGCCCGCGACGCCCTCGCGAGCGTGACCGTCCTGCTGCTCACGCTCGTCACCTCGCTCATCACCCTCGCGGGCGAGGCGATCGTGCTCGTGCTCCTGCTCACATTGCCCCCCGACCCGGAGCGTGACCTCTCGCTGCGGCTGGTCATGGTCATGCTCCCGTTCATGCCCGTGATCTGCGTGTGCGCCATCCTCGGCGGCATGCTGCAGGTGCACGGTCGCTTCGGGCCCAGCGCCGCGGCGCCCATCCTGCTGAACGTCTTCGTGATCGCCTCCGCAGCGCCGTTCATGGTGTGGCGCGATCTCGGCGCGATCACCGCGGCGTACGTCGTGGGCGTCGCGAGCGTGCTGTCGGGCGTCGCGCAGCTCGCGTGGTTCGCGTGGGCGCTCAAGGGGCGCGTGCAATGGACGCGGGTCGTGGGCCCCGCGCGCGACGCCGGGCGACGCATGCTCAAACGCCTCGGCCCCGTGGCGATCGGGCTGGGCACGCTGCAGGTCAATGCGACCATCGACACGCTCATCGCGATGTGGCCCAACTGGGTCGGGCCCACCATGCTCGGGCGCACGTACCCGCTCGACGCCGCCTCGAACAGCATCCTCAGCTACACCCAGCGCCTCTACCAGTTCCCGCTCGGCGTGTTCGGGATCGCCGTCGCGACCGCGGCGTTCCCCGCGCTCTCGCGCCACGCGCGCAACGCCGATCGCTTCCGCGAGGTGCTCGTGAACGGGCTGCGCCTTTCGCTGTTCATCGGGCTGCCCGCGTCGGTGGGCCTGTGGCTCGTGCGCGAGGACCTCTGCGCCGTCATGTTCTCCGGCGGCGGCGGGTTCTCCGAGGAGGGCGTGGAACGCGCGGCACGGGTGCTCTCGGGATACGCGATGGGCGTCTGGGCCTACTCGCTCAACCACGTCCTCACCCGTGGGTTCTACGCCCGAGGCGACACCACCACGCCCATGCGTGTCTCGCTCGTGATGGTCGCCGTCAACCTCACCCTGAATCTCACGCTCATCTGGCCCATGGGCGAGGCCGGGCTCGCGTGGTCCACCAGCATCTCGGCGATGGGCCAGACCGTGGCCCTGGGGCTCCTGCTCCGCCGGGCGACGCGCACGGGCGATGCCGCATCCTCAACCACCCCCACCACGGAGACCCGACCGCACGCCCACCCGGGCGGGGTCTGGCGGACGCTCGCGGCGACCTTGTTCATGGCCGCGTGCGTGTGGGGCGTCCTGCTCGTCCTCACGCCAGGCGGCGGTTGGTGGGCCCGGACGGGCGTCCTCGCGGCGAGCTGCGTGACGGGCGGGCTGGCGTACCTCGGCGCCGCCCGGGCCCTCCGCACCCCGGAGCTGGGCTGGCTGCTGCACCGACGCCTCCGCGCCTGACCACAGCGTGCCCGGTGCGGAACGTTCGAAACGCCCCGTCTGGGGCGTGCGGACGTGGTTTCTCGGACGATCTTCGAGTTTTCGTCCGTCTCGGGTGGCATGTCGCGATTCCTGATGTAGGTTCAAACTGGAGAGCCGCTGCGGGACGCACCGGATGCGCCGGTCGTACCAGGGCGAGCAGCCGTGTCGTTCGATCGCGGATGCGCCCCACGGGGCGAGGCGCGATCGGTGCGCACGGGTCTGGAGGGAATGGATGCACGCGAGCCGAGCAATACTCCTCGCAGCGATGACCGCCGCAACCGGCACGGCGATGGCCGACCTTGTCGGCAATGCCGCTGGCGGACCTGACGCGTCCTCGACCATGGTCGGGCCGCAGGTCGCGTACTCGGGCGAGGCGATCACCCGCTCGAACGAGACGGTCTCGATGGCGCTCACCAAGACGGGCACCAACGGCACCGCCTTCGTCAACTCGCAGGGCCAGAAGCTCGTCACGCGCGGCGTCGCGACCAGCCTCGGCACCACCAGCCTCGGGCACACCGTCGAGGGCATCTGGGACGAGTTCGTCGATGGCGACATGCACCGCATCCAGGCCATCTGGCGCACGACCAATGGCGGCGACCTGCTCCCGTTCAACGACACCGCCAACGGCAGCGCGGCGCTGTTCCTCTCCTGGAACTTCGGCGTGACCGACCCGATCAACTTCCATCCCTTCTGGGCGCCCAAGATCGTTCTCGAGTCCGCGACGCTCATCGTCAGCGATGACGGTGGGAACTCATTCCTCGACCAGCGCGACGTCCTCGGCTCGATCGAGTCCGCTCCGTGGAGCGGGAGCGATGCCGGGCTGCCGCTGGCCTCGCTCCGCGGGCTCGGCGTCAACTGGATCCTCGCGGAGTACACGTTCAACATTCCCGCGCCGGGCTCGGCGCTGTGCTTGGCTTCGCTGGGGCTTGCCTTGGGCAGGCGCCGGCGGTGAGGAGGTCAGGGGTCATTCGTTCCTGAGACCCACCGGCCGCGGCGATGCGAGGGGGCTGCGTTCCGCCGCCCAGAACCGCATCGACCGGCCTCACGAAGGAGGGCTCGCGCGGAAGCGCGGGCCCTTCTTGTTTTTCAGCCCGTGCCCGGCGATATGCTCCCCGCGTGAACGCCCTCCGAACCGTCCTCGCGTGCCTCGCGTGCGCCGTCCTGAGCGGGACCGCGATCGCGCAGACGCGTTCGTTCGTGCTCGACGATTCGGGCGAATGGGTCGCCCAGCCCGAGCCCGATCGCTCGAGCGACGAGAAGACCTACGACGCGGCCCGGCGCCTGCTCGCTGAGGGGCGCGCCGCGCAGGCCCGCTCGATGGCCTCGTCGTGGATCGATCGCAACGAGCGCACCGAAAACCCCATGATGGTGAAGTTCTACCTGCTGCGCGGGGACGCGCGCCTCGCCTCGGGCGATGAGTACAAGGCCCTCTTCGACTACGAGGAGCTCATCGCCCAATTCCCCAACTCAGAAGAATTCTCCACCGCCGTCGAACGCGAGATGGGCATCGGCATCAGCTACCTGAACGGCCTCCGACGCAAGTTCCTGGGCCTGCGCGTCGCCGGGGCGTCGCACGTGGGCGAAGAACTCCTCATGCGCACGCAGGAACGCCTGCCCGGCACCGAGACCGCCGAGCGCGCGAACATGGAGCTCGCGGCGTACTACTACCGCGTCCGCGAGCTGCGCCTGGCGTCGGAGGCGTACGACATCTTCCTGCGCAACTACCCGCGGAGCGACAAGCGCCGCGAGGCGATGCTCCGCCAGATCTACGCGAATCTCGCCCGCTTCAAGGGCCCCAAGTACGACGCCGCAGGGCTCACCGAGGCCCGCGTGCTGATCGATCGGTTCGTCGCGCAGTACCCCGCCGACGGCGAGCGGGCCGGCCTGGGCGACGCGCTCGTCACGCGCATCGACGAGTCGCAGGGCGAGCAGATGCTCGACACCGCCCGCTGGTACCTCAAGCGCGGTGACCCCCGCGCGGCACGCCTCACGATCGAACGCCTGCTCGTCAATCACCCGCAGACCATCGCCGCCCGTCGCGGGATCGAGCTGTCCCGCGAGAGGGGATGGTCCGATGCGGAGGCGCAGCTCGAAGTGCTCCCGAACGAGGGCAAGGCCCCGCAAGGACCCGAAGCCGGTGATGGCGCCCGCGCACCGGGCGACCAGCCCGCGGAGGGCGATCAGCCATGAGCCCGCGCCGCCCGAATCCTCTCGCGGCCCGCGCGGCGTGCGCCGTATTGCTCGGCGCGACCCTCGTCGCTGGCACGCTCAGCGCCTGCGCCACCGACCCGACGCGCGGGTACGCGTTCGCATCCACCTATGACGAGCGCGTCGCCACCGTCGCCGTCCCCGTCTGGGGGAACGACACGTTCAGCTACGGCATCGAGGCCGCGCTGACGGAATCGCTCATCAAGCAGGTGCAATCGGCAACACCCTGGCGTGTGACCGACGCCGACACCGCCGACACGACGCTCACCGGCACGATCACCCGGGCCGAGCTCCGCCCCATCTCGACCGATCCCATCACCGGGCTCGGGCAGGAATATGCCGTCCGCCTGACCGTGGACTTCACGTGGGTCGACAACCGCACGGGCGAGCAGCTCGTTCGGCGTCAGAACTTCTCCGCCTCGGGCAGCTTCGTGCCGGCGTACGGCACGGGCGAGCGCCTCGAGATCGGCGAGACAGCCACGCTCGAAGAGCTCGCACGCGAGGTCGTGGGCGAGCTCCGCTCCCGCTGGTAAGGCCCCGGGCATCGACGAGCGGGCCGCATATGCGAACCGGCCCGCATTGCGAACGGGCCCGCATCCGAGAACCGGGCTGCACCCGCGGACCCCGCAAGCCGAACTATCTGTGGTGGTGTTCCGTACGGGTAGGGGCGCGACGCGCGCCCGTGGGACGTGCCTCGCTCGCAACGCGGGCCCTCCGCGGCGGAGTGACGCAACGAACGCCCCCGCGGCCCCATATAGTCGCGTCACGGAGGCACGACGCCGGTGAAGAACTCGAGGCTGAAGCACGCGCATGGAACGCTCTCCGACCGCCTGAGCACGCTGCGATTCGCATCGCAGGAGCCCCGCCGGGACGAGGAGCCCAGGCCCCGCCCCGGGCAGAAGCCGGGCGAGGGCAAGCCGACGGAGGCCAAGGGCCCGCCCTCGCGCGGGCTGTTCGGGCTCATCACCGTCCTGATGCTCTCGCTGCTGATCGTCATGCTCATCACCTCGCCCGGGTCGGGCGAGCGCGTCTCGCTCGCGCAGTTCGAGCAGCTCTACAAGGACGGCGAGATCCTGCGCGACAGCGTGGTGATTCGCGAGGACCGCGTCGAGGCCGTGCGCCGCGCCGGGCCCGACTCGCGCGAGAGCCCGATCCGCGTTGCGCTCAACGCCGCGACGCGCGAGAAGGTCGCCGAACGCGTCATCACGCTCACCAACGGTGAGGCCCAGTTCCGCGGCTCTTCGCCCTGGATGCCGATCTTCCTCACCTTCGGCCCGTTCATCCTGATCCTCGCGCTCATCTGGTTCTTCATCTCGCGCGGCGTGCGGGCCGCGGGCGGCGGACCGGGCGGAATGCTCGGAAGCTTCGGCAAGAGCCGCCACCGCACCCTCACCAAGGAGATGACCGGCATCACCTTCAAGGACGTCGCCGGCATCGACGAGGCCAAGGAAGAAGTCACCGAGATCATCGAGTTCCTCCGCAACCCCAAGAAGTTCACCAAGCTCGGTGGACGCATCCCCCGCGGCGTGCTCCTCTCGGGCAACCCGGGCTGCGGCAAGACGCTCCTCGCCAAGGCCATCGCCGGCGAGGCCGATGTCCCGTTCTTCTCGATCTCCGGCTCCGACTTCGTCGAGATGTTCGTGGGCGTGGGCGCCTCGCGCGTCCGCGACCTCTTCAAGCAGGCCAAGGACTCCGCGCCCTGCATCATCTTCCTTGACGAGATCGACGCCGTCGGTCGCCGGCGCGGCTCGGGCTTCAACACGGGCGGGCACGACGAACGCGAGCAGACCCTCAACGCCATCCTCGTCGAGATGGACGGGTTCAACTCGACCGACGGCGTGATCGTCATCGCCGCAACGAACCGCCCCGACGTGCTCGACCCCGCGCTCATCCGTCCCGGGCGCTTCGACCGCCAGATCCACGTCCCGCTGCCCGACCTCAAGGGCCGCCTCGAGATCCTCCGCGTGCACGCGCGCAAGGTGAAACTCGGGCCCGACGTCGATCTCGAGAAGGTCGCCCGCGGCACGCCCATGTTCAGCGGCGCCGACCTCGCCGCGATCATCAACGAGGCCGCCATCGTCGCGACCATGGCCGGCAAGGACTTCATCGAGCACGAGGACCTCGAAGAGGCCCGCGACAAGGTGAAGTTCGGCCGCGCGAAGAAGTCCCGCGTCCGCGAGAAGGACGAGAACAAGCTCGTCGCGTATCACGAGGCCGGGCACGCCGTGCTCCAGGCGCTCCTCGACGACGCCGACCCGCTCCACAAGGTCACCATCATCCCGCGCGGCGACGCGGGCGGCGCGACCTTCTCCCTGCCCGAGAAGGACCGCATGGGATACTCGCTCAAGTGGATCCGCGCGACGATGCGCATCCTCTGCGGCGGGCGCATCGCCGAGCAGAAGGCGATGGACGACGTCTCCAGCGGCGCCGCGATGGACATCGCGCAGGTCACCAACATCGCCCGCACCATGATCCTCGAGTGGGGCATGAGCGACTCGCTCGGCTTCGTGCGCTACGCCGGCAGCGACACCCGCGAGATGTTCCTTCCCGAGAAGGAATACTCCGAGGAGACCGCCCGCCAGATCGACCTCGAGATTCGCCGCCTCGTCGACGACGCGTATGTGGACGCGAAGCAGTTGCTCGAGGCGAACTGGGACAAGGTCGTCGCGGTCGCCGAGGCGCTGCTCAAGTATGAGACGCTCTCGGGCGATGACGTTGCGCGCCTGATCCGGGGCCAGACGCTCACGAAGCCCACCGTCGCGGAACTGCTCCGCGCCGAGGCCGCGCGGAAGGCGCCGGGCGACGTCGTTCCGACGCCGCGCCCCGTCACGCCGCCCGATCCCGAGCCGCCCGCGGGCGCGATGCCCACGCCGGCGTAACGCCGCACGCGTGATCGCGCGACCCCATCGATTGATTGCCCTCAGAGGCGCGGGTGCTTCCCGCGCTTCCTGAGCGCGCGCCGCAGGAACCAATCCGCCGTCTCGGGCATCGCCGTCGCCAGCACCAGCGCGAGCCGCGTCGGCACGCTCGTCCACACCTCGCCCCGAGGTTTCTGCAGGCACTTCACGATCGCGCGGGCCACCCGCTCGGGCGGCTGCATCATCGAGCGCGGCGTGCGGAGCGCGAGCGTCGCGTCGCCCTCCGCCACACCCTCGCGCGTGCGCTTCGCGGCCTCGTCAAAGAACTCGGTGCTCGTCCCGATCGGGTGCACGCTCGACACGTAGATCCCGCGCGGGCGCAGCTCGTGGCGCATCGCCCGCGCGACGCAGTCCTGGGCCGCCTTGCTCGCGCAGTACGCCCCGTAGTACGGGATGCCGATCTTGCTGAGGCAGCTCGCGCAGATCAGCACGTGCCCCCGCCCGTGCGCGAGCATCCGCGACACCGCCGGACGCACCACGTTCATCGTGCCGTGGAAGTTCACCTCGAGCATCCGGCGCAGCTCGTCGTCGCCCATCTCGTGCATCGGACGCTCGACGCCGATGCCCGCGTTCGCGAACACGCCGTACAGCGGCCCGAACGCGTCCTCCGCGACCTCGATCAGGCGTGCGCACGCCGCGGGATCGGTCACGTCCATCGCCAGGTAGACCGCCCGCCCGCCCTCGCGCTCGATGCGCGACGCGAGCTCGCGCAGGCGGTCCTCACGCCGCGCGCCGAGGGCAACGGGCATGCCCGCGCGGGCGCACGCGATCGCCGTGGCGGCCCCGATGCCGCTGCTGGCGCCGGTGATGGCGATGGGAGCATTCCGAACCGGGAGCACTCGAGCCTCCACTAGTCATTACACCCTTATCCGATCCGTGAGAAGTATCGCAAGACTATCCAAGTCGCTGACTGCGATGGATTCCTCAACACCGGTTGCTTGCAACGTGGCTCTTAGCGGCGCCTTCATTGTCGCAGGAATTCGCAGCCTACAGAGCCACTCCCTCGCATTATCGCAAGCCTCTAGGGGTACGTCGGTGGCGTGCAGCGTGTACTCCGCCTGCTGTGCGAGGGGACGTCCGGCTAGACGAGGCGCAATCACGCACACTGGCGGCCATTCGCCAATAGTACCCTCGAATGCAACGGCACTTATACGACGCACCTCTTCCGATTCACCTGACAGATTCATTGCTCCGTGGTACCCGACATTTGCCTGATTCATGTCTGCCTGCGAAAGGGTCCACAGCACTCCATCCTCGTCTGCCGGCGCATCGTCCGTGCATGCAAACCATGCCGCCACAAACACTGAAGTCGACCAATCTAGCAAACGACTCGGCATTCCGTGATGCCTCATCCTTACCAACCACTCAGCGCGCGTTCGCGGCCGTTGGTCACCCGTGCAGAACGCTCCCGCCCGGTTGAAGAACTCGTTCGCAAGCGTGCGCTCCCAGATACAAACACCCTCATTGATCCGCTTCGATCGAGCATCTCGAAAGAGCGTGGGGACCAGTGGCCAATCCTTCCCTTGACCACGAAACAGACACGCTTGACCCTTGAACTTGCTCTGGGAGACAAGTGCGAAATGCACTAGTCCAGCGGTATCAATGAGCTCCCATTGCTCTACGCCACAAGTGCTGGGCTTCTCAATGCGAATGAGGCCGGTGTGCACTCAATCCTCCCCCGTATCCAGCACCGCCATGAACGCTTCCTGCGGGATATCCACGCTGCCCACCGACTTCATCCGCTTCTTGCCTTCCTTCTGCTTCTCGAGCAGCTTGCGCTTGCGGCTCACGTCGCCGCCGTAGCACTTCGCCGTCACGTCCTTGCGGAAGGCGCGGATGGTCTCGCGCGCGATGACCTTGCCCCCGATCGCCGCCTGAAGCGGGATCTCGAACTGGTGCCGGTCGATCTGCTTCTTGAGCTTCGTCAGGAGCACCCGCCCGCGCTGCTCCGCCTTGTCCTTGTGCGTGATGAGCGCGAGCGCGGGCACCGGGTCGCCATTGATCAGAATGTCGACCTTCACGAGCTTGTCGGTGTTGAAGCCCACGACCTCGTAGTCCATCGTGCCGTAGCCCGAGGTCATGCCCTTGAGCTTGTCGTAGAAGTCGTAGATGAGTTCCGCGAGCGGCACCTCGAACGTGAGCAGCTCGCGATTCGCCGACACGAACGTCTGGCCCTTGTACAGCCCGCGCCGATCGAGCACGAGCTTCATCACGTCGCCGATGTAGCTGTTGGGCACCATGATCTCGACGCGGCAGATCGGCTCCTTGATCGCGACGATGTTCGACGCATCGGGCAGGTCGGCGGGATTATGAATCTCCGTCTCCTCGATCACGCCGCCCTTGCCGCGGACGTCGACCTTGTACGACACCGTAGGCGCCGTCTGCACGACCTCGACGCCGCCCTCGCGCTCGAGGCGTTCCTGGATGATGTCCATGTGCAGGAGCCCGAGGAACCCGCAGCGGAAGCCGAAGCCGAGCGCCTCGGAGTGTACCGCCTGGAACGTGAAGCTCGCGTCGTTGAGCGAGAGCTTCTCGATCGCATCGCGCAGCTCCTCGAAGTCGTTGCCCTTCTTCTCCGTCGTCGCGGGATAGAAATCGCAGAACACCATCTGCTGCGGCGGCTGATATCCCTCGAGCGGCGTCGCGGCCGGCTCGCGCTCAAGCGTGATCGTGTCGCCCACGCGCACGTCGCCCAGCGTCTTGATCTGCGCGACGAGGTATCCCGTCTCGCCCACGCCCAGACGCTCGACCTTCGTCTGCTTGGGCGTGTACTTGCCCAGCTCGGTCACGCCGTAGCGCCGGTCGAGGCCCATCATGAGGATCTTGTCGCCGACATTGATCTCGCCGTCGAACACACGGATATAGACGATGACGCCGCGGTAGTCGTCGTACTGCGCGTCGAAGATCAGGGCGCGGAGCTTGTCGGTCTTCGCCGTGCGCGGCGGCGGGCAGCGCCGGATGATCGCCGCGAGGAGTTCCGGCACACCCACGCCGGTCTTCGCGCTCACGAGCATGCAGTCCTCGGCGGCGAAGCCCAGGGCCTGCTCGACCTCCTCCGCGATCTCGTCCGGACGCGCGCTGGGCAGGTCGATCTTGTTCAGCACCGGGATAATCTCGACGTTCTCGCCCACCGCGAGGTACGCGTTCACCACCGTCTGCGCCTCGACGCCCTGCGTCGCGTCCACCAGCAGCAGCGCACCCTCACACGCCTTGAGCGCCCGGCTGACCTCGTACCCGAAGTCCACGTGCCCGGGCGTGTCGATGAAGTTCAGCATGTACCGCTCGCCGTCATGCTCGGTGTACACGGTGACGGCGGACGCCTTGATCGTGATCCCCCGCTCCCGCTCGAGGTCCATCGAGTCCAGGAACTGGGCCCGGGCCTCGCGGTCCGACACGGCCTTGGTGAGCTGCAGCAGGCGGTCCGCGAGCGTGCTCTTGCCGTGGTCGATGTGGGCGATGATCGAGAAGTTGCGGATGTGCGAGATGGGGACTTCGTTGGGCATAAGTTCGTAGCCTGACAAACACCTTACTCTTGCTGCGGTCGTGTTGCGAGACAATGTTACGCCGCCCGATCGCGCGTCCCGACACGAAGCGACCCCGGTTCTCGGACGCCCGGGGCACGACGCCCGACAATCTCCCGCGCACGGACGCACGCCGCGGGGCCTCTGTGTCCGCCCGCGCGCGGATCTACCGCTTGTGCCGGTCGTACCGATGCGCCCGACGGATCGTGCGCTCGATCCCGCACAACCCGCGCGAGGAGCGCACGTGCCGCGCGTCATGCGCGTCAGGAGCGGGCGCGTATCGCACAATCTGTACGATTCTGTCGTTCCTTGCACGCCGTGCGCACCGATCCTTGGAGTGTTCCCGTGATGTTGCCGCGTCCCGCCGAAGTGACCCCTACACTGCTCTGGCACCGGACGCACAGGCCGCACGACACGCACCGGCCCGCGAGCGAGGGTGAAACGCCGTGACGCAGTTCTCCGCCACACACAGCGCTCCCCAGTCGCCCGCGATCTCGCGCCGCACCAAGGCGGTCTGGCTCGCGCTGGGCGGGTCGATGACGCTGGTCGCGGGATTGATGCTCGTGCTTGAGGGTGGCCCCTCGCCCCGCGCGCAGGGCCTCGCGTTGCCCGCCGCCGCCGCCACGACGAACCCCACCAGCCTCGAGGTCATCTTCCACACCAAGGCCCCCATCCAGAAGGGCGCGTGGCACGGCATCGTCATCCATCACTCGGGCTCCACCCGCGGCACGCCCGCCTCCATCGAGCGCGAGCACCTCGCCCAGAACCTCACCGGGCTGGGCTACCACTTCGTCATCGGCAACGGCCGCGGCATCGCGGACGGCGAGGTCCACGTCGCCTATCGCTGGAACGAGCAGCTCCCCGGCGCCCACGTCGCGGGGCCCGACGCCGACCGCCTGAACCGCTCGACCATCGGCATCTGCCTGATCGGCGACGGCGACACCAAGGGCTTCACCGACGCGCAGGTCCGCCGCCTCGCCGAGCTGTGCGCCACGCTCTGCCGCGAGCTGGGCCTGCCGCAGGACGCGGTGATGCTGCACAGCGACGTCGCGGGCACGACCGACCCCGGGCGACTCTTCCCCGAGGCCGCGTTCCGCCAGCAGCTCGCGCTGCTGATGCAGTAGTCGTCCAGACAGCTATTTCTCCATCCAGATCACTTCGGACACGTCGCACCGCTCGCACACGCGGAAGTACTTTGGTCCTTCTTTGCGGATGCGAACGATCTCGCCCCGTTCGCCGATCGCGCCGCACACCGAACACACGGTGGGCATTGCGGTATTCACGCCGCAATCTTCGCACTTCCAGTAGTACCCGTATCGACCCCAATGCGCAGCGAGCGCATTCCCGCCGCACCCTTTGCACGCGGAATGAGTCTCATTGGCATCCTGCGAGCGCGATGCCTGAGCAGCGCCCTTCCCTGTACCGGTTCGCGCTCGCACAGAACTTGATTTTGTCGCGTTGCTGTTCATCAACAACCGGCACACTGCGTCCAGCTCACTCGGCTCCATCCGCCAGATGCCATACCCGGTGTCCCGAAGACGGAGCCACGACCCTTCTCGTGCGTGCCGCTCGAGTTGGCCGCGAATCTTGTTGCACACCTGATCCGCCTTGCACACGAACGCCTCAAATGGCGTGCTCTGCGGCATCCATCCATCCTCTCGCTGGATCCGGCTGCCAACCGAATACGCGACGATGATCTGGATGGGCATGTGCGCAAAGCCACGCTGGTCGGTGCCGGCAACCATCTTTGCGACGATACCTTGGGCTCCACGCATCCTTTCAAGCAACTCTTCCCGGTGACGTTGCAGGAACCGGCGCAAGAACTCCGCTTGACGATTCGCCTGCTGAATCGGCGACGGAATCGGCGTGGAGACTCCCTTGTGGAAACGCACCCACTCGTCCCCACCAGTGCCATCGTCCGTGACGCTCACGCCACCTTGAGCCGACTTGCTCTCGACAATGAACATGCCGCGTTCATGAATGGCGAGGTGATCGATCTGGCAGACGCCGTCGCGTCCATCGAACTCCGGCTGCTCGGGATCAACCAGTCGCAAATCATGAATGACCCGCACCGCGTCCCCTTCTGGGAACGCGCGGGTCAGGTGGAATTCCATGTCTTCTTCGGCCTTCTGCCCCGCCTCGCGCCTCGGATCTCGCCCCATCTCCGCCACTCCCCCCGCAATATGCACCGCGTTACCAGAACTTCTTCGCCGCCCACGGCGACGCGTACACCCCGATCACCATCGCCACCGTGCACTTCAGCACCATGTTCGGCAGGAACACGACGCATCCATGCCAGCACGCGTCGCCCCACGTGATCGCGGCGTTCGGATCCGTCGCGCGAACATAATACAACCACGGCACGCCGATCGCGAAGATCACCGCGTGCCCCGCCACGCCGCTGAGGAACATCGCGCCCCACCCGCGGATGCTCCCATCACGCCGACGAATCACCCGCACGATCACCGGCTGGCACAGCGCGAACCCGACGATGTACCCGCCCGTCTGCCCGAGCAGCACGCCGAGCCCCGTCTCGCCATCGGCGAAGAGCCCCGCGCCAAGCACCCCCGACACCGCATAGAGCGCCATGCTCGCCATGCCGAGCCTCGGGCCAAGGCACATCGCCGCGAGCACCACCGCCAGCGTCTGCAACGTCTGCGGGATGCCGAACGGCGGCATGGGGATGCTCACCTGCGCCCCCAGCCCGACGAACATCGCGAAGAAGACCACGCCGAACGCGCGGACGAGCGATCGGACCACTGGATCGCTCATCGCCCCGTCCAGTCCACCGTCCACGCCCCGCTCGATGCCCGACGCACGCTTCATGTCGGCAGTCTAGTCCACGCCGATCGGGGCCTGAATGACGCACCGCCATCATGCCGATGTCCATGGTGATGAATCCCCCCTTCGTCACCACCGGGTATGAGAAGAGCGGGACCAGTTGGTTTGAGGCCATGCTCTGGTCGCTCGACGGCGTGGGCGGATACGCCCCCGACGCCTCCGCCGGCATGCCCCTCACCGCTCAGTGGCTGCTTCACGACCCGGAGCTCCGAGCCACGCTCACTGGATTCGGTCTCACTGCCGCGCGCACGCTTGAGCTGCTCCTCGCGCCCGGAGGCATGGCAACGCCCGGGCCGATCATCCCGCCCGAGCGCGAGAGCGAACTCAGGGCCGCCCTCGTCCCCCTCCTCGCCCGCTGCCGGCGCATGAAGGACAACTTCGATCCTTCCCGCACCCACGAGCTCCTGTCCATGGCCCGCCTCGCCGCGCCCCTGCTCGGACGCGCCTGGACGCACCCCTCCCGCACCACCCTCGCGTTCGGCTGCCCGTCCAAGCACGTGCCCACGAGCGAGCTGCGCTACGAGCTGCCCGGATGGCGGATCGTCCGGATCCTGCGTGACCCGCGCGACATCCTCGTCTCTCGCTTCTATCACGCCCTCGCCCACATCGCCAGGGACATCGACGACTTCGCCGATCTCTCCCAGCCCGACCCCGTGCTGCGCCCCGACTGGCAGGCCCGCTTCTTCGCCAAGCATGCCCGTGCCATGATGGATTGGTTCGACAAGTGCTCGCCCCGCGAAGCGCGCGACGTTCCCGACGATGAGCGCGGCTGCACGCAGGTCATCGTTCGTTACGAAGATCTGCTCGCCGACGCACCCCGCGAGCTCGCCCGCGTCGCATACTTCCTCGGTCTGCCGCGGGAACCCGCCAACCTTCGGGACGTGTGCCAGAGATTGAGCTTCGCGAGCCTCACGGGCGGCGATGGCGAACGCCGAAACTCCTTCATTCGCAAGGGCCAGGCCGGCGACTGGAGGAATTACTTCTCGCGCTCGCTCGCCCTCGCGCTCGGCCCGAGCTTCACCGATCTGCTCGTCGACCTGGGCTACGAAACATCAAACGAACACAACGGCGAGCCCGATTGGATCGCCACCCTGCCCGAGCATGCGCCGTGCGCGTTCGATTTCTCGCGCTTTCGCATCCGCCGAGCCGCCGCCCATCGCTTCCTGCCCCTGTGGCAGTCGCGTGCGGACCTTCAGGAACGGTTCCCCATGCCGCTCGACGTCCGGAGCCACGGCTCCTTCGCCGACTGGCTCGCCGGGCAGAACGACCCTGAGATCTGTCGCTGGCTGCACGTCACCACGCGCCTCGCCGAGATGTGGAACGCCGAGGTCGAAGAGACCGCGTTCCACTGAGCGCATCGAGCGCCGCGCCCACGTGAGGCTTCAACTCGCTTCAGCCCTTCCACTCGCCCGCGTAGCTCGTCGAGTAGTCGCCCGAGTCCAGCCGCGCAAGCTGGTGCATCCGCTTGACGATCTGCCGCATGTGCAGGATGTCGTGCGCCACCCATGATGCCAGCAGGTCGCCCGCCATGATCGGGCCCCACTGCGCCATGTGCACCAGCGCCCAGTCCGGCTGGCGCAGCCCCTTGAGCAGACGCACCGACTCCTGCCGCTCGCGCACGTACCGGTCCAGCGATTTCTCGATCGGAACGTCCTGATAGTTCCGCTCGATCGCGGCGTTCTCGGGATCGATCGGCAGCCAGGGCTCCGCGGGGTCGCGCAGCGTCGAGAGCAACCGCGGGCGGAAGTCCTCGACCTCCTCGTCCGCGAGGTGCGCCAAGATCTGCGTCACCGACCATCCCTCGGGCTGCCCCGATGCATCGGTCGGCCTCCACGCCACGCCCGCCCGCGTGAACTGGCGCACCAGCATCACGATCGCCTCGGGCCGACGCTCAAGACGAAGGACCAGCGCGTTGGCGTCAAGGTGCGACATGGCGCCTCCTCTCGCAATCTCATTCGACCCGCGGCTCGCCGCTCAGCTGCTCCCCTGACGCATCCGCTCCACACCCTCGGGGAACGGATACACCGGGAACACGCCCACATGCCCCAGACGCCACAGCGTCGGGCTCGGGTACACGTCGCCGCGGAAGCCCGCGTCGTACATCACCGACAGCACCTGCTCGAAGCTCGGCTCCGCGCCATTGCCATTGATCAGGCGATTCGAGCGCGCGCCCAGGAACGACACCGTCGCGACCGGCCGCCGCTCGGGCCTGCCCTGCAGCATCTTCCCGATCGTCTGGAACCCGCGCGCCACGTCCTGCAACGTGAAGTGGTCCCGACCCTTGGGCCGCAGCAGCGCCAGGATCAGCACGCTGTCGAGGTCATACTTCAGCACGTACGGCTCGCGATCATGCGCCGCGTGCACCGACACGCTCTCCTGGAACATCTTCGCGTAGCTCGTCACCGCGGGCACCGACCACTGGCTGGTCGTCACCAGGTTCACCACCTGCGCGATAATCCCGTGCGAGTTGTCCTCCTCGTTCACGCCGCAGATGATCGCGCGATACCGCCCGTCGAGCACGTCCCGCAGCATGTCCTGCCCCCACAGGATGCGGATGCGGCGCTGCGGCTCGATCCGCGTCTGCGGGGCGGGCAACAGCGTCACCCGCTCGGGGAACTTCTCGACGGACATCAGATCGTCGGCTTCGCCCGCGTACAGGCGAGGATTGGCGTCGGACATGCAGGCCTCCGTGACGGTCCGGGCGCTCCGCCCCGATGGGGCGTGCGGGCGTCCACGCCCGCCTCAACGCAGGGACAACGCATGGTACCCCTTCTCATCGGCCATCCGCCGCCACGCCGATCGACGCGCGACGCCGAACCCCGCACCGCCCGGACTAGAACAGCCGCGCCATCCCCTGCGCACGCCGCGCCACCGACACCTGCCCCGTGTGGAACCCCTCGTGGAACGCCTGCTTCGCGATCATCCCCGCCACGTCGGGCCCGAACTGCTTCAGGTTCTCCGGCAGCAGCTTCCTGAGCCCCGCCTCGTCCAGGCCCGACGCCCACGACACGAACGCCGCCCGGCTCCGCTCCAGCGCCTCGGCCAACTCCGCCTTGGACGGGTACTTCGACGCATCCGCCACGCACTCCGAGTTGATCCCGAACAGCTTCCCCCACGGCTCGGAAAACAGGCTCGGCGTCCCCGATATCGTCGAGCGGAAGTAGTCCTCCGAGACCGCGATGTGCCCCATCACCCATGCGGCATGATTCCCCCCGGAACAGGGCGTCTTGAACAGGGCCTCGCCCTCAAGATCTTTCACCAGGCCGCTCAGCAGCCCGCGAGACAGCTCCATGGACGCCAGGCCCGGACGGGCGAGTTCGTGCGCTTCGACGGCGGTGCTCGACATGTATCTTTCCTTCCCTAAATGGTTTACAGGATGGCGCGACCCGCGGGCACGCCTCCCCGCGGGATGACCCTCACGCAACCCCGGGGTCCGAGGGCATCCCTCCGATGCCGAAACGCGGGCCCGCGCGACGCCCAACCCTACGATCCCCCGCATGCCCGTGCTGGAGCGGCACAAGTCGCGTCCCTTTGAGGTCGTCGCCCCCTTCGCCCCCATGGGCGATCAGCCCCAGGCGATCGAGGAACTCGCCGCACGCGTCCGCTCGGGCGAGCGTTTCAGTTGCCTCCTCGGCGCCACGGGCACGGGCAAGACCTTCACGATGGCGAACGTCATCGCCCGCACCGGCAAGCCCACGCTCATCATCAGCCACAACAAGACGCTCGCCGCCCAGCTCTTCGAGGAGCTCAAGGAGTTCCTCCCGCACAACAGCGTGAATTACTTCGTGTCTTATTATGATTACTACCAGCCCGAGGCGTACATCCCGCAGCGCGACATCTACATCGAGAAGGACGCCTCACGCAACGAAGAGCTCGACCAGCTCCGCCTCGCCGCCACCAGCAACATCCTGAGCCGGCGCGACACCGTCGTCGTCGCCAGCGTCTCGTGCATCTTCGGGCTCGGCTCGCCCGAGGCCTACGGCGAGAAGGTCCTGACCATCACCCGCGGCAGCACCATCAACCGGCGCGACTTCCTCGTCTCGCTCAACGCCATGCAGTACCAGCGCGCCGACATCGAGTTCAAGCGCGGGACCTACCGCGTCCGCGGCGACACCGTCGACGTCTGGCCCGCGTACGAGCGATACGCCGTCCGCGTCGACCTCTTTGGCGACGAGATCGACCGCCTCGAACTCATCAACCCCACCAGCGGCGAGGTGCTCGCTGAAGAGCGCCAGTTCTTCCTCTTCCCCGCGGTGCACCACGTCATGCCCGAGGACCAGATGGAAGCGGCGCTCTCCGCGATCCGCGCCGAGCTCGACGCCCGCGTGATGGAGCTCCGCCACGAGGGCAAGCTGCTCGAAGCGCAACGCCTCATCGCGCGCACCAAGTACGACCTCGAGATGATGGAAGAGGTCGGCTACTGCTCGGGCATCGAGAATTACTCGCGGTTCATGGACGGACGCGCGCCGGGCGAACGCCCCTTCACGCTGCTCGACTACTTCGACTACGCACCGCCCGACCCGCACGCTGCGAAGGACGCGCCGCGCGACGCAACCACCCGCGCCGCCGACGGCACGCCCCTCCGACCCACACAGGACTCACGCACCGAACAGCCCGACGCCCGACGCTACGGCGCCGCACGCACCAACCTGGGCGACTGGCTCCTCATCATCGACGAGAGCCACGTCACGCTGCCGCAGATCCACGCGATGTTCAACGGCGACCGCGCACGCAAGCAGGTGCTGGTCGACCACGGCTTCCGCCTCCCCGCCGCGCTCGACAACCGCCCGCTCCGCTTCGAAGAGTTCGAGGCGATCGTCCCGCGCGTGCTGTTCGTGAGCGCAACGCCCGGCCCGTACGAGCTCGAGCGCGTGCAGGGCGTGGTCGCCGAGCAGGTGATCCGCCCGACGGGCCTCGTCGATCCCGAGATCGAGGTCCGCCCCGCGAAGGACCAGGTGCCCGACCTGATCGAGCGCTGCCGCGAGCGCGTCGCGCAGGGCGAGCGCGTGCTCGTGACCGCACTCACAAAGCGTTTGTGCGAGCAGCTCACGAGCTATCTCGACGATCAGGGCCTGCGCGTGCGATACCTGCACAGCGACATCCAAACGCTCGAACGCCTGGAAATCCTGGCCGATCTGCGCGCCGGGCTCTTCGACGTGCTCGTGGGCGTGAACCTCCTCCGCGAGGGGCTCGATCTGCCCGAGGTCTCGCTCGTCTGCATTTTGGATGCCGACAAAGAAGGCTTCCTCCGCTCGCCCACGTCGCTCATCCAGCAGATGGGGCGCGCCGCACGCAACGTCAACGCGCGCGTCGTGATGTATGCCGACAGCGTCACGCCCGCGATGCGCGCCGCGATGGAGGAGACCGAACGCCGCCGCGTCAAGCAGCTCGCGTACAACACCGAGCACGACATCACGCCGACGACCATCAAGAAGGGGATCCGCCGCGGCATGGAGCACGAGCTCGCCGCACGACGCAGCGCGAAGGCGCAGGTCGAGGACACCGAGCCGGAATTCCCCGCAAAGGACCTGCTCGCCGCGCTGGAGGAGGACATGTTCTCCGCCGCGGAATCGCTCGACTTCGAGAAGGCCGCGGCACTCCGCGACCAGGCGAAGTCGCTCCGCGAACGCATCGCGCACGCGCCCGATCCCGCCTCGCTCACGATCCGCCGCTCCGAGCTCAAGTCGATGCTCGGCAATGCCTCCCGATCCAGCGGCAAGAAGCCCGGGACACCGGGCTCGAAGTCGCCCCGCAAGAAGCGCGCCGGCTCGCCGCGCGGAGGGCCCCGCTCATGACGCACCACACGCCAAAGGGCCCGCCGCCCTCGCCGCGCGGCGATTTCGCTCGCCGCATCGGAATCTACTGCATCGGCATCGCGATCGGACTGCTCATGGTCGGCGCGCTCCAGCGCGCCCGCGTCGCGCAGCAACAGGCCCCACCGCAGGACGCCGGGTCGATCACGCCCGTCTCGCCGCGAGACGACGCGCCCCATGCACCCGCGCAGGACACCACGCCAAAGAGCGATCCGAACCCGTCATGACGCGCGCGTATTCAACAATCGCGCCGCCCTCACACCAATGAGACGCTCGGGCGCGCCGCGCGAACCCACCACCATCCCAGCCCACGCCCCGGATGGCTCCCTTCGAGATCCTCGCGTTCAAGGCGTTCAACACGCAGCCCCGCGGCCTCAACCGCTGAGCACACTTGCGAGGCCGAGTATCCCAGCGACTGCTCGCGAGCCTCATCCACGATTTCACGCTCGCGCGTCCCATCATCCAGGAATTGCAATGCCGCCACTCCGCCCGGCCGCAGCACGCGGGCAAGCTCAAGCAGGTATCCACGCACGCCCTCGCGTGTCATATGTTGGAACACCGTGAAGCAACACGCGCAGTCGATGCTCGCGTCCCCGAGCGGCTGGAGCGTGACGCCATCGCCCACGTGCAGCTCCGCCCCGCCGGCGGACGCCAGCAGGCGTGCCGCCTCCGCGAGCGGCTCGTGCGCGAGCTCAATGCCCACCACTCGCGCGACGTGCGGCCTCAGGTGATGCAGCAGACGCCCATACCCACACCCGATCTCGAGCAGCGTCTCATCCCCACTCGGGCGGAGCAGCCCCAGCACCTGCGCCACGCCCCGATCGTGCAGCCGATCCTGGTACCGCGCGTGATTGTCAAAGTAAGCATTACCCTCATGCAGGACACGCCAGTTCTCCACGCTCCGCTGCGGCGTCGCACGGGCAATGGTCCCGACCGCTCCACCCGCATCCCCGCTTCCCATGATCGTTCCTCCTGCGGGCCGCGTCGCATCCGCGGCTGAGGTCCCCCCGAACTCATCGGCTCTCGGTCCACGCCGCGTACAGTGGTCCCCGAGAGGGAGGACCCGCGTGGCCGCACGCCGAAAAACCGCATCCAAGCCAGCGAAAAAGCCCGCAGCCAAGGCCGCGAACGGGCCTACGCCCGTTAGCGTCGAGCCCAAGCCCGCGAAGCGGGCCCGCTCGTCGTCTCCCGCCGAGACGCGCGGACGGGGCGAGCGAAAGAGCGCGGCGCCTTCGAGCATCGCCGCGACCGACAACCACCTCGCCGCGGACTCCTCCTCGGCGCGCCCCGCTCCCGCGATCGATCCCTCCCGCCTCATCCGCGTCCGCGGCGCCCGCGAGCACAACCTCAAGAACGTCAGCGTCGACATCCCGCGCGACCGCCTCGTCGTCATCACGGGCCTCTCCGGCTCGGGCAAGAGCTCGCTCGCCTTCGACACCATCTTCGCCGAGGGCCAGCGCAAGTACATGGAGAGCCTCTCCGCGTACGCGCGCCAGTTCCTCGATCAGCTCAAGAAGCCCGACATCGACGAGATCGAGGGCATCCCTCCCACCATCGCCATCGAACAGCGCTCCGCAAGCAGCAACCCGCGCTCCACCGTCGCCACCACCACCGAGATCTACGACTACCTCCGCCTCCTCTTCGCCCGCTGCGGCACGCCCTACTCCTGGGCGCCAACCACAGCAAAGAAAGACGGCACCGTCACCGAGCGCTCGGGCCGCCCCATCACCGCAACGAGCGCGAGCCAGATCGTCGACGCGGTGATGCGATGGGACGAGGGCACGCGACTGATGGTGCTCGCGCCCGTCGTTCGCGGACAGAAGGGCTTCCACCGCGACACGCTTGAGAAGCTCGCCGCGCAAGGCTGGAGCCGCGCACGCGTCAACGGCGTCGTCACCGACCTGCGCGACGCACTCAAGGAGCCCGGAGAGAACCCGCTGAATCTCGGGCGATACAACGCACACACGATCGAGGCGGTCGTTGATCGCATCGCCCTCGCCCCAGACGCGCGTCAGCGCCTCGCGGAATCGATCGAGAGCGCGCTGCGTCTGGCCGAGGGCTCGGCCATCGTCGCGCGGGAAGGCAAGTCCCCTTCGGATGGTGACGCGCCGTCATGGTCCGACCACGCCTTCAGCGAGCGATTCGCCGATCCCGACCATCCCGAGTACGCGCTCGCCGAGATCGAGCCGAGGCTCTTCTCCTTCAACTCGCCGCACGGCGCGTGCCCGACGTGCCACGGGCTCGGCGCGATCCTCGAGTTCGATGAGCAGCTCGTCGTCCCCGAGAAGGACAAGCCGATGCTCTCGGGAGCGATCGCGCCGTGGAAGAAGAACGGCCCGGGCGGCATGGTCTACCCGCGATTCCTCCGCCGCTTCTGCCGCGCGTTCAACGTCTCACCCTCTCAGACCATCGGCTCGCTCGACAGGGACACCTACGAGATCCTCCTCCGCGGCACCACGCCCGAGCAGGCGAAGAAACGCCGCGTCGCCTGGCCCGGCGTCCTCCCCATGCTCAAGGACTGGTTCCACAAGACCGAGAGCCAGTGGGTCAAGGACCACCTGCACCAGTTCCAGCGCGAGCACACCTGCCCCGCGTGCAACGGCGATCGCCTCCGCATCGAAGCGTTGCACGTGCAGATCACCAGCACGCACCGCGCCGACCTCGCCCGCGCCACCAGCGCCAGCGTCATCGGTCGACCAATCAACGACGGGCGCATGCTGAACATCAGCGAGCTGTCGCGCCTCAACATCGCCGATGCGCGCGCGTTCCTCGATGGGCTCGAGCTCACGCCCGAGCGCGCTCATATCGCCGAGCCCATCCTCCGCGAGGTCGCGAACCGCCTCCGGTTCCTCGCCTCCGTCGGACTCGAATACCTCTCGCTCGACCGGCGCACCGCCACGCTCTCGGGCGGCGAGGCGCAGCGCATCCGCCTCGCCACGCAGGTTGGTTCCGGCCTCGTCGGCGCGTGCTACGTCCTCGACGAGCCCACCATCGGCCTCCACCAACGCGACAACGACCGCCTCGTCGCCACGCTCCGCCACCTCGCCGACATCGGGAACACCGTCCTCGTCGTCGAGCACGACGAGGACATGATCCGCGCCGCCGACCACGTCCTCGACGTCGGCCCCGGGCCCGGCATCCACGGCGGCTCAATCGTCGCGCAGGGCACCGTTCCCGACATCTGCGCCACGCCCGGCTCGATCACGGGCGACTATCTCTCGGGGCGCCGGCGCATCGACGTGCCCGCGAAACGCCGCGCCGTCAGCGAGAAGAAGGCCATCGTCGTCAAAGGCGCGAAACAGAACAATCTCAAGGACATCGACGCCGCGTTCCCCCTCGGCGGGCTCGTGTGCGTCACGGGCGTCTCGGGCTCGGGCAAGAGCACGCTCGTCAACGACATCCTCCTGAAAGCGACCCGCGCCCACCTGCTCGGCGCGCGCGAGGTCATCGGCGCCCATTCCCGCATCAATGGGCTCCACCTGATCGACCGCGTCATCGAGGTCGACCAGTCGCCCATCGGCCGCACGCCCCGCTCGAATCCCGCAACCTACACAGGCATCTTCGACGACATCCGCTCCGTCTTCACCCAGACCAAGGAGTCCAAGGTCCGCGGCTACAAGCCCGGGCGATTCAGCTTCAACGTCTCCGCGCAGAAGGGCGGCGGCCGCTGCGAGGCCTGCCAGGGCCAGGGCCTCAAGAAGATCGAGATGCACTTCCTCCCCGACGTCTTCGTCGAGTGCGAGGTCTGCAACGGCAAGCGATACAACCGCGAGACGCTCGAGGTCCACTACCGCGGCAAGTCCATCGCCGACGTGCTCGACATGACCTGCGAGGACGCCTGCTCCTTCTTCGAGAATCATCCGAAGATCACGCGATTCGTCGAGTGCCTCCGCGACGTCGGCCTCGCGTACGTCACCCTCGGCCAACCCTCGACCACCCTCTCCGGCGGCGAGGCCCAGCGCGTCAAGCTCGCCACCGAGCTCGGCAAGGGCGGCGGAACCAAGAACAACCCAGGCACGGGCTCCAACACCCTCTACATCCTCGACGAACCCACCACCGGCCTGCACTTCGAGGACATCAACAAGCTCGCGCACGTCTTCGACCGGCTCATCGACGCCGGCAACACCCTCGTCGTCATCGAGCACAACCTCGACGTCATCAAGCGCGCCGACTGGATCGTCGACTTCGGCCCCGAGGGCGGCGACGCCGGCGGAACCATCATCGCCACCGGCACGCCCGAAGCCGTCGCGAAGAATCCAAAGAGCCACACGGGGCAGTACCTGAAGCGCCTGCTCATCAGTTGAGTGGCTTCTTTGCAGGCACCGATGCCGCACTACCGCCACTTGTCAATGTAGTTCTTGTATCCACCCAGAGGGACGTCTTCGATGTCAATGTGGCTCGCGTCGAATCCGATGTCCTGCTTGAATTTCTGCCACGCCAACTGGTAGTGAGGTTTGTCATCGTACAGATTGTCCATCCAGACACACACTTCATCCTTGGTGTGTGACGCCAGATCAAGCCGCGCAAAGAATCGCAGCACCATCAACTGCCTTCGGCTCGGCGGTCTGCGATCGAGCAGATCATCGATGAGAATGGAAGCCTCGCCCTTGGTGAGATTGGACTGAGGCGTCGCACCAAGATCACGAATGAAATCGATCTGCCGGGCCGTTGCAGGATCATGTTGCCACGAGCGCTTGCCGACTGGGGATTCGTGCTCCGCGTCCGATGGTGGCAGCCCCATCTCGGCAAGCATCCGATTAATCTCGATTCGCACCGCCTTGGGAACAACCCGCCCAATCGCCACCCGTAGCGTGTTCGCTTCCCGATCAGAAAACGTTCGATCGCTAAGCATGTCTTGGGTAATGTCGTATAGGTACGGGACCGCTTGCATCGTGCGCGGCGCATTCTCTAGCATTTTGTCTAGAGCCGCCACCTCCTCAAGCGAGAGATGTCCATCGCGGCTTATGGCGAGCAGTTGATGGATCAGCCGCTGTCCGAACGGAGACTCGGCCTCTGCCTTCGTCATTGTAACTCGCGTTCGTGCCCGCATGCCCAATGATATGACTTCGCTGTCGTACCCGCGCACACGCCAGCAATTCGTCTCGCTTTGTCCACGTTCCCGCTTGACCCCGCCGCCTCCGCGCGCGATGCTGCCCGATCCGGCGCGCCCGCCCGCGCCGGCGTGGGAGGCTCGACATGGTCACATTCATCGATCTCTGGGCGCCGATCCTGCTCTCCGCCGTGATCGCGTTCGTCGCCAGCAGCATCATCTGGATGGCGACGCCCATCCACAAGAAGGACTACAAGAACCCCGGCGACAAGGAAGCCCCGCTGCTCGACGCGATCCGCGCCGCGTCGCTCCGCCCGGGCCTGTACTTCGTCCCGTGGTGCCAGGGCAAGCCCAAGGACGAGATGGCCCGCCTCATGAAATCCGAGCATTGGGCCCTCATCTCCATCCTCCCGGGCGCACCCAGCATGGGGCGCATGCTCGGGCTGTGGTTCCTCCACCTGCTCATCGCCTCCGCGCTCGTCGCGCTCGCGCTCTCATTCTCATCGATCACCGCGGGCGCACCATACATGAGCGTGTTCCGCATCACCGGCGTCATCGCGCTCCTCGCGCACGCCAGCGGCGCCGCCCCCGCTTGTATCTGGAACGGGCAGCCCTGGTCCTCGCTCCCGGGGCGGATCTTCGACGGCGTCGTCTACGCGCTCCTCACCGCGGGCACGTTCGCCTGGCTCTGGCCCAACGCCGCGGCCTGAGCACACGCCACATCACGCAAACTCAGATCGCCAGGTCCGCGTCCGTCGGCCGAATACGCGGGCTCAGGAACGCCAGCCCCAGCGTCAGTGGGCCCACACGACCCACGAACATCAGCCCGATCACCACAAGCTTGCCGAGATCGCTCAGCTCGCCCGTGATCCCGCGGCTCAGCCCCACCGTGCCGATCGCGCTGAACGCCTCGAACGTCAGGTCTTCAAACCCGATCCTCGCATCGGTCAACATCAACGCGAACAAGCCAACGATCAGCACGCTCACATAGATCACCACCGCGCTCATCGCCTGGCGGATCCGATACCGCGGGATCTCCCGCCCGAAGAACGTCACGCGCTCCGTCCCGCGCAGCGTCGAGCGCACCACCCCGAACAGCGCCGTCACGCTCGTCGTCTTGATCCCGCCGCCCGTCCCCGAAGGCGACGCCCCGATCAGCATCAGCACCACGATCACCAGCGTCGACGCCGACCCGATCGCACCCACCGGCACGCTGTTGAACCCCACCGTCGTGCACGCGCTCGTCGACTGGAACAGCGCCGCCAGGAACTGCTCCTTCCCAGGCAGCGCACGGATCTCAGGGTCCACCAGCGCCAGCACCACCGTCCCGCCCGCGATCATCCACATCGTCACGCCGACGATGATGCGGCTCGTCAGCGTCATCGACGCCGTCCGCCCCGCGACGCGACGCCCGAGGTCCACCGCCACGATGAACCCCACCGCGCCCGCGAGGCTCAGCGCGTCGATCACCAGATTCACGCCGAAGTGCCCGCGAAACGCCACCAGCGAATCGTCGAACGTGCTGAACCCCGCCGTGCAGAACGCGCTCACGCTGTGAAAGATCGCATCCCACAAGGGCCGCGGCGTCCCCGCGTCCGCAAACATCGCCCACAACGCCAGCGCGCCCACCAGCTCGCACACGAACGTGTACATCACCACCGAGCGGATGAATGGCTCGATCCGGAACCCCTCGGGAAGCGAGAACGACAGCTCACCCACGCCACGCCGCGCGTCCGACAGCGTCTTCCCGCTCGACAGCACGACGAACGACCCGAGCGTCATATACCCGATCCCGCCCGCCTGGATCAGCATCAGGATCACCATCTCGCCGAACAGGTTGAACGCCCCGCTCGTGCTGACCACGCCCAGCCCCGTCGTGCTCAGCGCCGACGCCGACGTGAACAGCGCGTCGAGCCCGCGCACCGACTGCCCGCCCTGATGGCTCACGGGCAGCGCCAGCAGCACCCAGCCCACCGCCATGTACGACAGATACCCCAGCATCGCCAGCCGCGGCGACGGCACACGCATCAGCGCACGCGTCACGACCCGCCTCGCCGCCAGCACGCCGCCCAGCCCGATCGATCGCATAGTCGGAATCCTACGGCGATCCCGCCCCCGACGCGTCCTCGGGCATCCGCACACCGTAAACGCTCATGCCTGATGCTTTGTGTCTGATCCCAAGAAACTCAGGATTGATGGTTGGGCCCACCTCGATTCACTGCTTCGGCAATTCATCAAGCCAACGCTGCACCCGCTCCACCATGTGCGACATGCCTATCTCGCGGAACAGATCCCGACTGCGCATCCATTTTTCTCGTGCCGCATTCAGGTTCCCGCGAGTTTCGTCGATTACTCCCAAGTTGCCGAACTGGTTCGCCATCCCCTCCTTGTGCCCCAGCGACTCATGGATCGCCAGTGAACGCTTGAGGTAGTCCTCCGCCCCAGAGAGGTTCTCGCGGCGCCGCTCGACCAGTCCGAGATTGCCGAGTTGGTTCGCCATTCCTTCCCTGTTTCCAAGGGACTCGTGGATCGCCAGTGAACGCTTGAGGTAGTCCTCCGCCCCAGAGAGGTTCTCGCGGCTCCGCTCGACCAGTCCGAGGTTGCCGAGGTTGGCCGCCATCCCTTCCCTGTTTCCCAGCGACTCGTTAATCGCCAGCGAACGCTTCAGGTAGTCCTCTGCCGCATTCAGGTTCCTACGACTCAACTCGATCCCCCCGAGGTTGCCGAGGGCGGCCGCCATCCCTTCCTTACGGCCGAGTTCCTCGTTGATCGCCAACGACCGCGTGTGGTAGTCCTCCGCCGCGGCCAGGTTCCCCCGCGTCTGCTCGATCAGCCCGAGATTGCCAAGCTGGTTCGCTACCCCCTCCTTGTGCCCCAGCGATTCGTGGATCGCCAGCGAACGCTTGAGATAGTCCTCTGCTGCATTCAGATTCCCACGCGTCAGCTCAATCAGGCCCAGGTTGCCGAGGGCGGCCGCCATCCCTTCCTTACGGCCGAGTTCCTCGTTGATCGCCAACGACCGCGTGTGGTAGTCCTCCGCCGCGGCCAGGTTCCCCCGCGTCTGCTCGATCAGGCCCAGGTTGCCAAGGGCAATGGCGTTCGACTCGTCCGTACCGGACAACTCTGAGAGCCGGGTGTACATCATCTCGGCCTGCGAAAGCCTGCCTAGACGATGCAGGAAATGCCCGAAGCGATTGATCGCGTCCAGGTCCGCGCGGCCGGTCGTTGTCTCCGCGAACGTGACCTCCGCCTCAACCAGCTTGCCCTCGTTGGCCAACCGTTCTGCTTCTGTCACAAGGGAAGACGATTGCGTCAAGAGCGTCTCCACACGCGACAACGCATCGACCTCGGTAGCAGGGGTCGCGCCTTCTGGCGGGACCGAAGTAATAGGTATCAACGCGTCGCCGCCGTTCTTGGGTGGCAGACCCCAATAGCACAACAAACCTCTGACAATTACGCGAAACTGCTCGAGCTCATCAAACTCACGGTAGAGGTGCGAGTAGCTGGACTGGATCTGCTTCTTGAACTCGATCACCGGCTTGAGCTTGTCGCCCGGATCGGCGAGCTGGTTGGGAGCCACGGCCTTGAAGACCGGAGCAATATCACGCATGGGGCGTGAATCGAGATCACGACATTGCTCGGCGAGCCGGAATTCCTCCTCCGTGCCGGAGGTCGGCGCGCTGGGCGTGCTCGTCGGCCCGGGCGGAGAGCCCCACCGATCGTGCATCGTCAGAACGAAGTAGTCGCTCTCTTTAACAAGCCGATTGATGCGTTCCTGCGCACGCCCGGCCCCAGGCGGCACGTCCTCCCACCGCAGCACTCGGAACTGCACCCCGTGGTACTGCCCGACGGTCTTGTTCCATTCCTCGACCTGCTCGGCAAAGACTCGACGCTCGACCTCGAGCCCACCGGGCGAAGCAAGAAAGATTGAGAAGGATCGGATCGTATCGGCCATGTGCCAAGGGTACCGACGCCACTGCCACCCGACCAAAAATGAAAAGGGCTCCCCAGGGTTTACCCTGGAGAGCCCAAACTCGGCGACGACCTACTTTCCCGCTGAGCAGTATCATCGGCAGCTACGGCTTAACTGCTGTGTTCGGGATGGGAACAGGTGTGACCCGTAGCTTATGGTCACCGAAACTCATCGTGACTGGCTTTCGCCAAGCACGGAGTGCGACCGGACCAATCAGGAATCGGACGGGCGAGCCACGCATGAGCATGGCAACGCCCGAGGTAAATCGAGACAACATCTCGAATCTCTTTGGAGGGATCCACTGCCCAAGCCCGGCGACATCCTGAGGATGTGCCGACCGCGTCTCCGCGGCGCTTGGCAGGGGTGACCTCGCGTTCGACCATTAGTACCGCTCCGCTGAGGGCCTCTCAGCCCTTGCACGCGCGGCCTATCAACCTGGTGGTCTACCAGGGGTCTCACGTCTTGCGACAACCATGCCTCATCTCGAGGGGGGCTTCACGCTTAGATGCTTTCAGCGTTTATCCCTGCCGAACGTAGCTACCCAGCCGTGCACCGAGCGGTGCAACTGGATCACCAGGGGTCCGTCCAACCCAGTCCTCTCGTACTAAGGTTGACTCCTCTCAAGCATGGAACGCCCACTGCAGATAGGGACCGACCTGGCTCACGCCGGTCTGAACCCAGCTCGCGTACCGCTTTAATGGGCGAACAGCCCAACCCTTGGGACCGCCTTCAGCCCCAGGATGCGATGAGCCGACATCGAGGTGCCAAACCGCTCCGCCGCTATGGACGCTCGGGAGCGATCAGCCTGTTATCCCCGGGGTACCTTTTATCCGATGAGCTACGACCCTTCCACACGGGATCGCAGGATCACTAGAGCCCACTTTCGTGACTGTTCGACCCGTCGGTCTCACAGTAAAGCCGGCTTGTGCTCTTGCACTCGACGCGCGGTTTCCATCCGCGCTGAGCCGACCTTTGCACTCCTCCGTTACTCTTTTGGAGGAGACCGCCCCAGTCAAACTGCCCAACACCAGCTGTTCCACGCCCGGATTCACGGGAGTCGCGGTTAGGCCACAAACATGCAAAGGGTGGTATTTCACCATTGGCTCAGCCCAGGCCGAAACCCAGGCTTCAAAGCCTCCCACCTATCCTACGCATCGTATGTTCGTGACCAACAGGAGCCTGCAGTAAAGGTCCACGGGGTCTTTCCGTCTTGCTGCGGGAAGGCGGCATCTTCACCGCCACTACTATTTCACCGAGTCGGTCGTGGAGACAGTGCTCAAGTGATTACGCTATTCATGCGCGTCGGAACTTACCCGACAAGGAACTTCGCTACCTTAGGACCGTCATAGTTACGGCCGCCATTGACCGGTGCTTCGGTCGCGACCTTCGCTTTCGCTGAGCCGCTTCCTTGACATTCCGGCATTGGGCAAGCGTCACACTGTATACATCCGCTTTCGCGTTCGCACAGTGCTGTGTTTTTGATAAACAGTTCCCCGAGCCTTTTCTCTGCGCCCTCCCCGAAGGGTAGGGCCCCCTTATTGCGAACTTACGGGGTCAATTTGCCTAGTTCCTTCACGACCGTTCTCTCGAGCGCCTGAGGCTATTCGCCTCGCCCACCTGTGTCAGTTTTGGTACGGGCCTCGCTTTGCCCTCACGTCTTTTCTCGGAACCCCTCCCGCCTGCAACGGCCACAAGGGCCTGGGGACGTCTAACACCCCAGCAGACCTTCAGGATTCGCAACGTGATTTGATCTCTACGAGGGGGCCGGAATGTTTACCGGCTGTCCATCGACTACGCCTTTCGGCCTCGCCTTAGGTCCCGCCTAACCCTGGGCGGATTTACCTTCCCCAGGAAACCTTGGGCTTACGGCGACAGGGATTCTCACCCTGTTTATCGTTACTCAAGCCCGGATACTCGCTACCTGACGCTCCACACCCCGTTCCCGTGATGCTTCAACGCCGACAGGTACGCTCTCCTACCGCGTGCAAAGCACGCCCGCAGCTTCGGCTTCCAGCTTATTCCCGATAATTATCGGCGCCAGGTTCCTCGACCAGTGAGCTATTACGCACTCTTTAAATGATGGCTGCTTCTAAGCCAACATCCTGGTTGTCACTGCAACCTGACTTCCTTTCGAACTGAGCTGGAATTCGGGGCCTTAGCTGGCGGTCTGGATTTTTCTCCTTTTGTCCCCGGATATTGTCACTCGGGGACTATCTCCCAGGTCTACACCATTGGTATTCGGAGTTTGGTTGGGAAGGGTACCCTTGCGAGCCCACTTCCCATCCAGTAGCTCTACCCCCAATGGCTGATACCTGAGGCTAACCCTAAAGTTATTTCGGAGAGAACGAGCTATCTCCCAGTTTGATTACACTTTTAGTCCTCCCCACAGCTCATGCCAGACCTTTTCAACGGTCACGACTTCGGGCCTCCAGAGGGTCTTACCCCTCCTTCACCCTGGCCATGGGTAGATCACAAGGTTTCGCGCCTACCCCCTGCGACTGAACGCCCTGTTCAGACTCGCTTTCGCTCCGCCTCCGGCCCGATAGGCCTTAGGCTCGCCGCAGAGGATAACTCCCGGGCTCATTATGCAAAAAGCACGCCGTCACCCCGAAGGGCTCCGACCGCTTGTAAGCGCATGGTTTCAGCTACTCTTTCACCCCGCTCATCGCGGTAGTTTTCAACTTTCAGTCGCCTTACTGCTTCACTATCGGTTGTCGAGGAGTACTTAGCCTTGGAGGGTGGACCCCCCATATTCGATCCCAGTTTCCCGAGCTGGAATCTACTCGAGGGCTTGCTGGTCTCCCGCTACAGGACTCTCACCTTCTGCGGTCCGCCTTTCCAGACGGTTCGTCGTTCGACCAGTTGATCCGCTTTCGCTCGCCGCTACTTACGGAGTCGCGGTTGCTTTCCTTTCCTGTGGGTACTGAGATGTTTCAGTTCTCCACGTTCGCTTCGTACGCCTATGCATTCAGCGCACGATATCCCATAAGGGATGGGTTGCCCCATTCGGAAATCCCAGGATCACAGCTTGGTTACCAACTCCCCTGGGCTTATCGCAGGTTCCCACGTCCTTCATCGCCTCTCGACACCAAGTCATCCGCCATGCGCCCTTGATCGCTTGATCACCCCTGCCAGACGCCGAAGAACCAACGCTGGCAGGTTTCACCTACGCCCAAAGACACTCGAGATGCTTCTCGATGATTCGCCAGACACCACGTCGCGCCGCGCACCGAACCCCATGCTCATCGCACAAGACCCGGGCCGCCACGATCTCCGCGGTGCCTCCGATTCCTGATCGGTATCCGGTTGTCAAAGAACCGACATCCTCGCAAGGGGCCCCGGGAACACCCGAAAACCCCCCGATTCAGATGTCTGTCTGCCCCTTCAAGGGGCGAGGGGATGCTAGAGCGCACCCCCTGCGAGTCAAGATCACGTCAAAGTTTCAAGCCCACTTCGCCGCCCCTTCCGGGGATGGCGCTCCCCACTCTCGGAACTCACGCCGCCGGGGGCGCAGATCCCGCCGGTCTCAACCACCGCCACCACCGCCGCCGCCCGGATCCCGTGGGTTGCTGCTCGGGCCATGATCGTCAACAGGACGAGTCCGCCCGGGCTCGCCCGCAGGGGCCCGCGTCGACTCCGGCTCGGGCTCTGGTGCCACCTGCGCCTCGCCCGCCGCCGCCGAGGCCCGGACCCGCGCGTACAGCTCCGTACCGGTCTCCCGGTCCGGCCTCCGGGCGATGATCCGCCCGCCCCGGTCCCGCAGGAACGCCTCGAACGTCTCGCTCCCCGCACGCTGTCCAGCCGGCACAAGGGCCACATCCAGCAGCGTCGCCTCGACCGCCGCCGAGATCACCGTCGGCCCGGGCTGACCGCCCGGAAGCACCGCGAGCCGCTCCACTCCGCTCGGGCGCGTCGGCTGCTGCGGGTTCCCCCGCGGCCCGCCGCCCTCGCCCGGCCTCCCACCGGGTGGCTCGATGTAGCCCGGCTGCCCGGGACCTTCGCCGGGCCGATCCGGCTGGTTCGCCGTCGGCGCCGCGTCCAGGTCATAGATCTCAAGCTTGTCCCCGTTCGCGATCCGGATCTCGCTCCGGATTGGATCGCCCGGCTCCAGCGGCGTCGTTCCGCGCCGGTAATACCCGTAGTAGAACTTGAACACCTCCGCGCTCGCGCGCGGTCCGCCCAGCAGATCCCCCGCGTTCGCCGAAGAGATGAAGTAGAACTGCTCCGGATCCAGCGACACCGGATCGCCCCACGCCGACCACGCGCCCTCCACGGTCGGAGCCTCGGCCAGCTTCTGCTGATCGTCCGCGAGCGCCGTCGCCCGCCCGAACAGCGGATTGTTCATGACCAGACGCACGCGATACCGGTACGTCGCCCCCGCCTCCGCCCGGAGGTCGTGCGACCAGACCGCGATCGAGTCCCGATCAAGGATCGGGCCCGCGTCGAGCTCCACCGGACGCAGCCCGCCCTCAGCGGCACCCTCGCCGTCGACCGTCTCACCCAGCCCGCGAAGCTGGACGACGAGGTCATCCCGCTGCTTCTGCAGCCGGTCGATCTGGTTCTGGATCGCCTGCCGCCGTGCCTCATCGCGATTGGGCTGCTGCTCGGTGGGCTGGCGCGGCCCACGCTCGCCCGGACGAGGCCCCCCGCCCCCTCCGCCCTCACGCCCCGGACGCTCTCCCTGCCGCCCCGGGTCCTGCCCCACATTCTCCAAGGCCTTCTGCTTCTGCTCGATGTCCCGGTCAATCGACGCGAGCTGCCGCTTCAGACGCGACACCTCGTCCGCGCCAGGGTCCGTGCCCGTCATCACGAGCTCGCTGGGCGGCGCCCACTTCGGGCCCGCGATCGTCGCATAGAACCGCGGGCTCAGCACCTCCGCACGCGACCCCGCCGCCACCGACACCGCCTGCCGCACGTTGGTCAGCGTGACCGCCTCCCCGTCGCTCAGCCCCGCACGAAGCTCCGACAGCGGGCGGACCTGCCCCGGCATCGGCGCCACCGCCTCACTCGGGCCCCACGATCCGTCCGCGCCCAGGAGCTGCCGCTCCATCTCCACCGCCAGCACCTCGAATCCGCCCTCCCACCACGACCGGGGCAGCGGGCTCAGCGGGCCCGATTCACCATCCGGGTCACGCTCCATCAGCGAGCGGAGCGCCGTGCCGTCAAAGCTCGTCTCGACGCTGATCACGCCCATGTCGAACGGCTGCTGCGCGGGAAGCAGCGCCGCGAGGCCCTCGACCTCGCGCGGCACGCGCGGATCGACCGTCGCCCGGTACCCGCTCGCCACGACCGACCCCGGCGCTGGCGCCGCGACCGCCGCGAACCGGAGCCCCGTCGCCGCGCCCACGTCGACCGCGCCGAACTTGGGAGCCTGCCCGAGCGATGCCATCGATTCCGCCCGACCGCTCGTCGAGATCCGGCGCTTGATCGCCTGGGCAATGCTCTCTCCCGTCGCGCCCTCGGGCGGCTCGAACGCCTCCGACGCCAGTTGCGTCTCCAGCGCCGCCGCCGCCTGCTTCGCGGGATCGAACGCGTTCTTCGGCGGGAGCTCCCGGGTCCCCACCTTGATCGTCGGACTCGTCACGAACTGCAGCGCGAGCACGCCGACCAGCACGATCGAGACCCCGCCCAGCACGATCTTCTCGACGTGCTGTTCCAGCGGGTTGATGCCCTTGAGCTTCATGACAACCTCCGAACCGACCACGCCCCGCGGATGCCCCGCGCGAGCGAATCCATTCCATCACTGATCCAACCGCCGCACGCTCCGCCCACGATCAGTCGCCTCCGCCGTCGCTCGCGTCCTGATCCCCGCCCGACTCGGGCCGCGGGTCGGGCACGCCCAGCATCCGGCGCACCTGCGCCGGCATCAGCTTCGCCGTCCACGAACGCAGCCACACCGTCTCGAGCCTCAGATCGAGCCGCACGACGTGCGCAGAGCCGTAGTAATACCCCTCGCGCAGATCCGCCCACGGATCGACCTCCGTGACCTGCATGCCGATGACCGCGATGAAGTTCGTCCGCTCGAACGCCTCGAGCACCCGCGGGATCTCCGCCGAATCCACGATCAGAGACAACTCCGGCACGATCCGGACGTCGTACGAGCCGTTGTTCCGACCAGGCACCCGCCCCGTGATCGAAACACCCTTGCCCCCGCCCGCCGAACCACCCGAGTCGTCGCCCCCGCCCTCCTCGTCGCCCTCGGACCGCGCCGCCCCGCCCGAGCCCATCGGCATCAGCGCCACGCGCAGGATCCGCTTCACCGGCGCTCGCTCCACATCGAGCGGCTCGCCCGACGTGGACGTGTTCGCCTCGCGGATGGCGTCAAACAAGTCCGTCACCATCCACGCCGTCCACTGCCACTCGAACGCCTGAACGATCGTGGGCTGCTCGCTCCCGATGATCTTGGGGCGAATCATCGCGTAGTCGTCCGTCGAGATCGGCAGGACGTCCATCGACGCGTACACGCCCAGTTCCTGCGCCCGCTGGCGGTACATGGCGATCCGCCGGTCCGACAGCGCCTTGCGGAGCTGAGTCAGCTTCTCGGGCGGGAGCGATTGCTCGGACGCAACCTGCATCTGCTCGAGCTCACGCTGGCGGAGATCGTCCAGCGCCGTCGACACCCGCGCCGGATCCATCGGCCCGCCCGCCCGCATGTCACGCAGCAGCTTCGCGTAATACCCCTCGCTCGCCCCGCGACCGAAGAGCAGCTCGCCCAGCTCCAGGCACTTGAGCACCTCGTTGGCGCGCGAGCCGGCGCTCGGGAACAGACCGTCGACCATCGCCTTGTGCCGGCGCTGGTTGAACGCCACCACCGCGCCATACGCCTCCTTCGCCTCGCGCTCCACACGCTCGCGCCGCTCGGCGAACCACTTCGTCTTCTCGCTCGTCGGAACACCGCGCATCTCGATCGGACGCCCGCCCGGCGTGAGCGCGGGCACGCTGTACGTCACCGTGGTGTTCTCCACCGCGCGCAGCGCCTCGCTCGCCTCCTTCTCACGCTTGGAGTAGATCCCCTTCTTCAGGATCGAACTCCCGACCAGCCCCGCCGGAATCGACACCACGATCACCACGCAGGAGATCACGACAAGCAGATGCGCCTTCACCCAGGCGAGGACCTTCTTCACGATCCGTACTCCTTACCCGTTGCCCTCGTCCTCGGACGCCGCACCCGCGGGCCCGCGCACCACCGCATAGAACGTCACGCGCACCGTGCTCTTCGTGGGCCCGTCCGCCGCAGGCGCCGGAGCCTCGATCGGCGCGATCGTGTTCGGATCACCCCCGCCACTGACCGTCGTGCCCTGGAATGCGCCCCGCGGCGATCCACCCTCTTGCTGGATGGCAATCCCGCCCGCATCGCCAGTGTTGCCGTACCGGCTCTCTTCTTCGCGACGCCGAATGTCGTACGAGCTCTGCTCGCCCCGCGGATTGCTCCCCGTGTTCCGCCCGCCGCGAACGACCTCCCTCGATCCCGTCGCCGAGTCCGCCGCGGCCAGCGTCGTCACGCTGTACTCGAACCGCGGACCGATCTCGAGCGTGTAAGGCCAGCCCTCCCGCGCCGCGTGGTCCTTGAGCCACTGCTGCACCGAGCCGAACAGGAACTCCGTCGGACGATCGTGCGAGAGCACGAGATCGAGATCGACCTTCACCATCCCGTGCTGGTTCACCGATCCGCCGCCCCCACCGACCGAGCTGGGCTCCGGGTCCATGGACGGATCCTCGGGCGGCGGCTCGACATAGCCGCGCGGCCCACCACCACCACCCCGCGGACCACCGCCGTGTCCACCCTCTCTCTCGTCTCTTCGCTGTGCCGCAGAGGGATCTTCGAAACCCGAATTACCCGCATCGATCGCCGCGCCGGGCAGCACGCCCGGCCCCGCCCACGTGGTCGACAGACGCTTGAGTTCATACGCCGGCGCACCGCCGTTCTTCGCCGTCGCGTCCGCGAGCATGTCGCCCACGTCGATCGCGATGTGCGTATACACCGCGCTCGACGCCGCCAGGTCCGCCACCGCCGCGACCTGGAACTCGCCCGCGCCGCTCGTGACGCCCGCCTCGTCCGCTTCGCGCTTCTTGTCGTTGAACGCGCGGATCGCCTGATCGATCTCCCGGGGCTTGACCGCCGCCTGGATCGCCGCCTGATCCCGCATCGGCGTGATGAACGCCGCAGCGCCCGCCGCGACCGCCAGCCCCGCCGCGACGCCGAACCACTTCGCCTTCCCGCGCCACATCGCCTCGCGCACGACCTTCACCGGCATCAGGTTCGCCTTGATCGTGTCGAGCCCGAGGCCCTGCAGCGCACACCCGTACGCCGTCGCCATCTGCATCGCCGCGGTGTTCAGATCGCCCTCTCGCCCGCTCGGGGGCGTGAGCCGCTTGAAGTCGTCGACGCGATACACCTCCATGCCGATCTGCTGCTTCAGGAACTTCCGCAGCCCCGGCAGATGGAACGTCGCACCGAGCCCGATCATCCGCGTCAGGTTCGAGTCGCGGTGCGTCTGCATGTAGAAGCCGATCGAGCGCTGCACGTCCTGCGCCAGATCGCCGAACACCGGACGCATCGCCTGGAAGATCTGCCGCGCGTGCTTGCTCTCTTCCGTCTCGCGCTTCAGCTTCTCCGCCTTCGGATACCCCACGTTGAACGCCTCCGCCAGCGCCATCGTGAAGTTGTGCCCGCCCAGCGGGAACGTCCGGATCCACACCCGACCCGCGTCCGCAACGATCAGGTCCGTGCTCGACGTCCCCACGTCCAGCACCACCGTCCCGGGCGTCCGCTCCGTGAACTCCAGGTCGTACGCCATCGCGTTGTACACCGCGACGGGCGACAACTGGATGTGCGTCGGCGTGATCCCCACGTCCTGCAGACGCATCAGCGCCTGCATGATCCGCTCACGCGTCACCGCGAAGATCCCCACCTCCACATCGGGAGAATCCGGGCTCACGAACGTCTGGAAGTCCCACTCCACCTCCTCAAGAGGGAACGGGATCTGCTGCACAGCCTCGAACTTCACGATGTCCGGAACCTTCTTCGGCTCCACCGGCGGCAGCTTCGCAAACCGCGAGAAGCTCGAGTGCCCCGGGATCGACACGCACACCGGCACCTTCGAGAAGTCGTGCCGGCTCGCGAGCGTGCCCAGCGACACACGCAGCACGTCCTCGACGTCCACGCCCGGCTCGCTCAGCACCTTCGGATGCACCACGACGTCGAAGTCCGTCGCCCGGACCCGCTCGCCGTCCTGCTCGATGCGGATCGCCTTGATCGCGCCCGAACCGATCTCGATGCCCCAGCTCGCGTTCGAAGCCATGACCAACCCCTTTCAACGCTTCCGCCACGCCACGCCGCACCGCCGCCGCCCAACCACAACCCGGGCCGCGCACCAACCCCCACCGCTCCCCGTCGTTCACGCACCTCGGCCTTGGACGCGATTCACATCGCGCCGCCGGCCCCGCTCACGGGCCTCTGGGAACTCCCAGGAAGCTCGGGGGCAGGGATGGTACCGAGCCCCCCGCGGGCTCGCCCGCCCAAACCGGGCGTGGGCCGGAATCTCCACGCCCCACCCGTCCGGACTCGTCCCGCCCGGTCGCGCCCCATCTGGACGCGCCCCATGTGGACGCGACCCGCACGCCCACAGGCTCCATACGCCCATGCTCCCGCGCAGTTTCCCCCGACGCCAGCCCCGTGACGCCCCCGTGACGACGACAACCACCGCGCCCCGCGCGGCGCACCCCGCCCGGCCCATCGCTCACCCGTGCTTCGCCAGCCCGTTCAGCTCATCACCGCGGCGCAGTGGCTCACCATCCCCTGCCCCTGCGGGTCCGCCGCCGCGGCGTAGTTCAGGATCCGCACCCGCCCCGGCTTCGCCAGACGCATCGTCGCGACGATGTTCCCCACGCTGCACCATCGCGTCGGGTTCTGCTGCCACGCCATGTTCGTCAGCAGATCATCCACCTTGTTCTGCTCGACCAGCGACAGCAGCTCCCGATCGTGCCCCAGCACCTTCTGCTGGAACTGCTTGATCTCGGGCGCGTCGCCCATCACGGGCTGCTGGTCGCCGAACGCGGGCCCCACGTGGCTCAGGTCCGCCGAGCTGATGATCAGCGTCCGCCCCCCGACCTCCTCGAGCGCCCCCTCGAGCGCATCGAGGAACTCGTCCAGCCCCGTGCCCTTCCCGTCGTACGAGTGCCCGCTGTTGACCGTCGGATCGTGCACCAGCGCCCCGAACACCGGCACCTGCCTCCCCGCGTCATCCTTCCCAAAGACGTGCTGGATCCACGGGATCTGCAGCTCGATCGAGTGCTCCCGCTCGTGGTCGAACCGGTCCTTGAACAGCCGCTCCGCGCCCTCCCCCAGCCGACGACGCACCGCCGCGATCAGCGTCTGGTCCGCGGGCGACACCCCCAGCGGCGTCTCGTACCCTTTGTCGCACGCGACGACCCCCGTGCCCGACCCGAAGTGGTTCGTCCCGAGGATCACGATCCGGTCCGGGCGGTCCACCACCCGCATCCGCCCGTAGATTGCCCCGTAATTCATCCACCCACGGAAGTAATCGATGTGCGGCGCGATGATCGCCTTGGGCAGCTCGTCGAGCGCCGGGTCCTCCGCCTTCTCGAGCGACATCGCGATGAACTTGTCCAGCGCCCGAGCCAGCGCCCCCGGCGCCGCCTCGGCCCGCTGCTCCTCCGTCGATTCTTCCCCAAGCTCCTGCTGCGCAAGGGCTTCCGCCACCGTCGCCGTCGATCCGGGCGGCAGCGTGTCGCTCGCGTCGAAGTCCGCGTGGATCTTCGCGACCAGCGCGTCGAACCCCGGCCCCTCCAGCAGGCACGCGTCATCCAACTGCGCCACAAGGGTTTGCAGCATCTCCACCGTCAATCCCTTGCCCACCTGCGACACGATCTCGTCCAGCGAGCGCTGCCCATCCATCAGGGGCAGCACCTGCGCGAACGCCGGAGCCGTGAACACCACCTTGTCCGAGAGCTGCCGCGCGTCGGCCAGCCCGATCGCCGGCTTCCCCTGGAACTGCGCCCCAAACCCGCGCACCGCCCGCAGCCTGGGCCGCGACTGGTGCCGGGCCTCGGGGTTGAACTTGGGCGTCTCGCCCGAGGGCTGGAAGCCCCCGTTCGCGGCGTTGGGGTCGGGCACGGGGCTTCCGGGAGGGGTCGTGTCGCTCATAATGGAAGTCTAGGTCGGCCTGCCCGTGCGCCCCTCGTGAAGGTTTGGGCAAGCTGCCCCGACCCCCTGTTGAGGGCGGGCACGCCCCGACGGGCTGGACTGAACGGGCCTGCCTCCTAGACTTGCCCCCTGCGAGGCCCGAGGGTGGTCGGGCCCATCGTTCATGCGCCGCTCGCCGGCGGCCCGCCCGAATCCACGGGCGAGGGAGTTCCGAGCCATGTCCTCAGCCAGCCCCATCGACACCTACAAGCCCGGACAGACGCTCGCCTGCACCGTCGCGAAGCGCCCCATGGCGCAGCGCCACCGCGACACCATCGAGCGCCTCATGTGGCTCGATCCCGACAACAAGAAGTCCATGAAGCACGCCTACGACGTGCGCCAGCGCCGCCTCAACGTCTACAACCGCGGCAACCGCGACTGGACCAGCCGCGAGAAGGCCGCCCGCGTCGTCAGCGTCGAGGCCGGCGCAACCTTCAGCCTCCCCTACAACCACGATCTGGCGAACGACCTCGCCTCGATCTCGCAGTTTCTGACCATCAAGTAAGAGCTACGCAGCGATAATTCATACCGATCTGATCGCCACGCCCCGTCCGCTCGGTCGGGGCGTTTCGTTTGCGCTTCCGGACCTCCCCCGCGCTGAACCGCTGTCGCGCACGCCCGTAGAGTGGGGCATGGCACGATCACTCCGTCACGCCCGTCTCGCGGCATGCACCATCGCCGCGCTCGCCCCCATGCTCGCGCTCACCGCCTGCAAGAAGCCCGCCCCACCCGAGGCGACGTCCGCGGTCAACGCGTACACCGTCCGCGGCGAGATCATGCAGCTCCCCGTGCCGAACAACCCGATCGCCGAGCTGCAGATCCATCACGAGGCGATCGACGGTTTCAAGGACAAGCAGGACAACGTCGTCGGCATGAACTCAATGACCATGCCCTTCGATCCGGGCGAGGGCGTCCCGCTCGACGGGCTCGCCAAGGGCGACAAGATCGAGTTCACCTTCGAGGCGTGGTGGTCGGGCCCCGGGCTGCGCACGCCGCACGCGATGATCCGCGAGATCCGCAAGCTGCCCGCTGACGCGCCGCCCATCGAGACGCGCAAGGCCATCCCCAACATGACGCCCGAAGAGAAGGCCGCACACGAAGCGAAGGGTGAATAAGCACTTCGCCCGATCCCCGATCTCTGCTGCCTGATGCCTGATGGCGAGTGCCTGATGCCTAGTGCCTAGTGGCTGATGGCTTTTCTCTACTCAAACACCACCGTCTTCCGCCCCAGCGCAATCACGCGATCCTCGAGGTGCAATCGGACCGCCTCCGCGAGCACCGTCCGCTCAAGATCACGCCCCTTGCGGATCAGGTCTTCAACGCCATCGCGGTGCGAGATCGGCGCCACGCCCTGCGCGATGATCGGTCCGTCGTCGAGCTCCTGCGTCACGTAGTGCGCCGTGGCGCCGATCACCTTCACGCCCCGCTCGAACGCCTGGTGGTACGGGCGCGCCCCCGCAAACGCCGGCAGGAACGAGTGGTGAATGTTGATCATCCGACCGTGCCACGCGCGCGTGAGGTCCGCCGACAACACCTGCATGTAGCGTGCGAGCACGACGAGGTCCGCCCCGTGCTCCTCGAATCGGCGTGCGAGCACCGCTTCCTGCGACGCCTTGCCACCCGCACCGATCCCCACGTGCTCGAACGCGAAGCCCAGCGAACGCGCCACCTCTCCCACCGACGCGTGGTTGCTCATCACGAGCGGCACGTCCGCGTGCATCTCGCCCGAGCGCACCCGCCAGAGCAGGTCCGCCGCGCAGTGTGCGCTCGGCCCGCACAGCACGACCATCCGACGCCGCACCGCGCTGTCGCGGAACGAGAACCGCATCGACATCGCCGCGGCGATCGGCGCGAATGCATCCGCGAACGTCTGCGCATCGGGCGCGAAGCCCTCCGCATCGATCTCGACGCGCATCGTGAACTCGCGCGGCGTGCCGTTCGAATCCAGGTCCGTGTGCTGGTCCGCGTCGAGGATGTTGCCGTTGTGACGGAGGATGAAGTCCGACACCGCCGCCACCACCCCGCGCCGATCGGGACAACTGATCAGCAATCGCCAGTGCCGCGCCGAACCCGCATGTGCAGAACCCTCGCCCATGCTCCGGTTATCGGCACGACCTCGCCACGAATGAAGCCCCGCGGATAGGCTGATCGCATGGATCCGAACCGCGGAATGCCTTGCGCATCGCCCGCTGGCGATGCGTCGGTCCATGCCCCGCCCGACGCCGTCCGCGTCTCGGGCGTGTGCCACGCGATCTATGCCTTCGACCTCGGGCAGGGCGTCGACCTTGTCCGCGCCGAGGCGTTCCTCGCCGCAACGACCGGCGCGCGCAGCGAACGCCTCAAGCTCGAATCCCGCCGCCCCGCGCCGTCTTGGTTCGGCTACGAGCCCGCGCCGCTCCGCGTGCCCCTCGCGATCGAACCGCGCACCATCGCCCCGGGCTTCACCACCGGCGCGCACGCCGAGGCGGTGCTCTACGACTTCGCGGGCGTCTCCATCTCCGTGCCCATCGTGATCGACCATGCGCTGACCGACCTGCCCGCCCTCACCGCGGCACTGCCCGAGGACCGCGGGCTCGAGTCCGCCGCGCGCGCCGCCGCCGCATCGCTCCTCGAACGCATCGCGCCCGCGATCGACACGCCCGTGCTTGCGGACATGGTCGAGGACTACGCCGTCCTCGCCCTCACGCAATGGTCCGCAGCCTCGCCCCCCATCACGCCCGGCGCCATCGCCGCGGCGCACGCGCCCGTGCTCGCCCGCATCCTGCAGGGCGAACGCGGCACACTCTCCCGCGAGCAGGTCGATCGCACGCTCGCGGGCGCGACGTCCTACGCCGAGAACGACCTGGCCCTGCTCGGCTGGAACGCCGCGGTGCTGCTCGACGCGCAGGCGAACGAGGTCGTGCCGCTGCTCGCGCACGCGAACGTCGAGCTGCTCGAGATGCGCGTGCTCGACGCTCGCCTGGACCTGCTCCTCGAGCGCGCCCACGACATGCTCGCCCGCGTGGGCGCACGCCGGTTGTGGCCCGTCGGGCGCGGCGCCCGCGAACTGCGCGAGTTCGCCGAGGTGCAGACCGACGCCGCGCTGCTCTTTGAGAGCGTTGAGAACGCCATCCGCATCGTGGGCGACCCCTACCTCGCCCGCGTCTACGAGACCGCCGCCGCCCGCATGCACATCCCGCGCTGGGACGCCGGCGTGCTCCGCAAGCTCGCTACCGCGGAGAGCATCTACCAGAAGATGGAGGACGCCGCGTCCTCACGCCGCGCCGAGATGCTCGAGGTCATCATCATCCTGCTGATCGCTCTTGAGATCGTCATGGCGCTGGGCGAGCGGGTGCTGTAACTGCGAAACGGATCATCGGAATCCACGACAAGTCACACGGATACGAGACCACGACGGGGCGAGCGATATTCATGGCGGCGAGGCGCTTTCGATCACGGTCCCCTTGGCTTGTCCCCGTGGCATACGTGTTCGGCTTTCCCGTTGTGTGGTATGTCATCACAATCGCTGTTTACCACACCATCTGGGCGATTGGTGTCCTTCCTACCAACGGGAGTGGACTCCCCACATTCCTCGGTGCAGAACTGACTTTCTTCATTTGCTGTCCAGCGCCATTCGCGTGGCTCGCCGTCATCGTGCTCGCCTTCATGGGACGTTTACCCGGACAGGAGAACCGTCGACGTCGCGGCCCTGGCCGCTGCGAATGGTGTGGCTATTTCATTGCTGATCTCGCCCCGCCCGGAACATCCATCCCATGCCCCGAGTGCGGCGAGATCGGGCGCGTGCCCGTCGCGCGCGACTTCGAGCCCATCTGCCCGCCCGGAACCGTCCCCGGCGGCGAGCCCGCGCACTATCCCGACGATCGGCTCCGCCAGGGCTGAAGCGCGATTGCGCCCGCGATCAGCAGGCTCCCCACGCCGCACCCCACGATACCCAGTGCATCGTGCCCGGGATGGGCGCAAGGCTCATCGATGCGGCCCACGGATCCGTGAGCGCACCGGTCTCACCCGCCCGATGCGCGATCCCGAGCGCGAACAGCGCGTTCGCCTCGCGCACCGCCGCATGCACCTGCGGCATGACGACCAGCCCAAGCCCCGCGAGCGCAAAGCACACAACGCCCAGCGATCGGTTCATGCAGGTCCGTACGCCGCTGCGCGACTCCGGTTTCTCATCACTTCGCCGCGCGCTGGGCCGCCTGCGAAGCCTCCGTTCGCCCCACCAGCCCGCGCACACGCTCCTCCATCGCACTCCCCACGATCGCGTGCGCCGGACCGTCCGACCCCAGCTCGTACACCCAGGGCTCCGAAAGATCGCCGTTGTCGAACGTGCCGTTCGCGTTCGTGTCGCGCAGCACGTCAAAGAAGAGGGCTCGCAGCGTCGGGTCGTACCGCTGCGAAAGGATCTGCACGTTCGCCGGCATGACCATCCGCGCACCACGCCCCTGCGCATCCGTCACGATCGCCACCGCCGCGTCGCGATCGTTGAGCACCTTGTTGTCGTCGGTATCTTCCATTGTTGCGATGAAGCACAGCCCGTGCGTCTCGGGCTCGCGATCCTGCACGTTGTACGCGCCGAGCATCGCCATCGATGCAACCACGCCCCGCCGCTGGAGCAGCGGCCACTGCTCGCCGGACGCGAGGTCATGGAACACCGCGTTGTGCCAGCGCACGCGACGCTCCAGCGGCGCAGCGGTAACCATCCGCGCCGACGCATAACCCCCACGCGTGTACGGATCACGATCCTCAAACAGATACTTCTGCTCCTCCACCACGAACGGCACGATCACCACCCGCTCCCCCGGGATCGTGATCGGCATCCCGAACACCGCGTCCCCCTCCAGCGGGCGATCCGTGTTCGTGTTGGAAATGCCCTTGGTCGGCGGGTCGTAGTGCTGGACGCTGCACCCCGAAACACCCACAAGCGCAACCACCGCGATCAATGCCCCGATTGTTCTGCGTGCCATGAGGGTTCCCCTTTCGCTTTGCGGACCGTCCGCATCCTACCTCCGCACGCAAAAACGGAGCGGGCGCCGCCACGAGGACGACGCCCGCCGACCCCCCACGATCTCGCGATCACCCGACGCGTCGACGACGCATCGCAACAAGCCCGCCCAGAGCAAGCACGGACGCCGGCGCCGGCACGAACCCGACGTTCACGCCCACACCATCGCCCGGCAGCTGGCTCAGGCGGATCGTGATCGAGCTCACCGAGTCATTGATCTGCACCACGCCCAGCTCCGTGTTCCAGTGCGGATCCACCCCGCCCGCGCCCGTCACCGAGTTCTGCATCGTGAAGAACCCCGCGCCGGGCGTGAACAGCGTCGCGCCCCAGGGCCCGCCGCCGTTGTTGAAGTCGCCCAGGAACGTTCCGTTCTGCTGCACCGTCGCGACCGACGCGCCACCGCCGAAGGTGGTCGTCGCGCCAAGCCCGCCCACGCTCACGAACACGCTGTTCGCCGGGAGCGTGCTCGGGAACGTGTACGTCACGCTCCAGTTGTCGGGCGTGAGCGGCGCGGTGCCGGGCGTCTGGTTGGTGGTCGCCAGCAGTTCGTGCGCCCCCCAGGTGTACCCCGGCACATTCCCGTTCTGGAACGCCGGCTGGATCAGCCGACCCTGCGTGAAGTTCGCCGGGATCGCGTAGCTCACGTTCACCAGCCCCACCCCGGGCACAAAATAGTTCGAGTTGTTGGGCACCGGGCTGCCCGGCAGCGTGGGCGAGGTGTCGAGCCACGTGATCACCGCCGCGTGACCGACCCCCGCGCCACAGAACACACCCATCGCCGCCATGCACCCTGCGCGCACCGACATCCGACGAGCCACAACTCGACGAGCCATTTCCTGTCTCCTATGCCAAAGGGCGCTCGGACGGGAGAACCGCGGCCCTTGCTCAGGCCGCGGCCGCCTCGCGCCGTCCCATTTCTTCACATAATCTTAACGAAATGAAGGTTATCGGATCAAGATGATTGTTTGGGATGCCGGAGCCACGCACCAGCCCGGCATAGAATCCCGACCATGCCCCTACCACGCGTCGCCATCGTCGGCCGCCCCAACGTGGGCAAGAGCTCGCTCCTCAACATGATCGCAGGCCGAAAGGTCTCGATCGTCGAGGACCAGCCGGGCGTCACGCGCGACCGCGTCGCCTCCATCGTCGAGCTCGCCTCGCCCGACGGCGTCCGCCCGCCCAAGACCGTCGAACTGATCGATACCGGCGGCTTTGGCGTCTACGTCGCCGAGGGCCAGCGCTTCGACGAGGTCGGCGAGGACCTCACCAAGCTCACCGGCGCCATCGAACGCCAGATCGGCGAGGCCGTCGCCACCTCCGACGTCGTCCTCTTCGCCGTCGATACCCAGGCGGGCCTCACCCCGCGCGACTGGGAGATCGCCAAGATGCTCCGCGAGGGCACCTTCACCCGCGTCGCACGACTCTCCGTCGAAGAGGGCGTCATGCCCACGCGCCGCTCGTCCGCCCCGGAAGGCGACCCCGCCCACGCCCACCACGCGACCCCCAACGTGCACGTCGTCGCGACCAAGGTCGACGGGCCCAAGTGGGAAGCGCACGCCTACGAGCTCGCCGCCCTCGGCTTCGGCGAGCCCATCATGTGCTCCGCCTCCAACAACTACATGCGCCGGGACATGCTCGACGCGATCTACGACCTCATCCCCGACGCCACTGACGAAGACAAGTCCAACGCCCCCCGCGCCGACATGAGCTTCGCCATCGTCGGCAAGCGCAACGCCGGCAAGAGCACGCTCGTCAACGCCCTCGCGGGCGAGGACCGCGTCATCGTCTCCGAGATCGCCGGCACCACCCGCGACGCCGTCGACGTCCACTTCCGCATGGAAACCGACGAAGGCCTGAAGGACCTCGTCGCGATCGACACCGCTGGCCTCCGCCGACGCAAGAGCTTCCAGGGCCGCGTCGAATGGTGGGCCTTCGATCGCCTGCAGCGCTCGATCGAGCGCGCCGACGTCGTGCTCCTGCTCATCGACGCCACCAGCGACATCAGCCAGGTCGACGAGCACCTCGCGCAGATGGTCCAGGAATCCTTCAAGCCCGTCGTCATCGTCATCAACAAGTGGGACCTCGCCGACGGACAGGCCGGCCCCTCGGGCAAGGTCGTCACGCCCGAGGACTACGAGGCCTACGTCCGCAAGGCGCTGGGTGGGCTCACCTTCGCGCCCATCGCCTTCATGAGCGCCGCGCTCGGCGACAACGTGCAGGAAACCCTCGAGCTCGCGATGGACCTGAACCGCCAGACCTCCGCCCGCATCGGAACGGGCGAGCTCAACCGCATCATCCGCCCCATCATCGAACGCCAGGGCCCGCCCAGCAAGATCGGGCGTCAGGTCAAGCTCCACTTCGTCTCGCAGGTCGCGACCAACCCGCCCACGATCGTCATGATCGCCTCGCACCCCGAGCTCTTCCGCCCCGCCTACCGGCGGTTCCTCCTCAACCGCCTCCGCGAGGTCGCGCCCTATCCCGAGGTGCCCATCCGCCTCATCATCCGAGGCCGCTCGCGCGAGGAATACGAGGCCCACAAGCGCGCCCTGCGCGAGGGCCAGCGCGCCGCCGCACCCGACGCCACGCTCGGCATCGACGACGAGGGACGCATCCTCCCGCGCGTCGTTGCCTTCTCGGGCGACGAGACCGATCGCAACGAGCTCGCCGCCTTCGGCATCGACATCGACGACCTGCTCAAGGAACTCCCCGACGAAGCGGGGTCCTATTTCGACGACGAGTAGCTCGCGCGCTGCGCGCCACGACTGCGGAGAAACTACGCCTTCCCGCCCTTCCGCTCGTCCTTCTCGGGCGCACGCTCGTTCTCCACGACCTTCCCAAGCGCGCCGGGCAGCTCCACGCCCGCCTGACGCGCCAGCTCGTGCACCTGCGGCAGCGAGCCGATCATGCCCGAAAGGAAGTCCGCAGTCGCGTTCCGCGAGCCCGGCTTGCCCTCGACGCTCCGCCCCGAGTCCCACACCGTGATCTTGTCGATCTTCAGGTTGCTGATCGCCTTCACCTGCTCCGCCACGAGCTGCGGCAACTGCTCGATCAGCAGCAGCGTCGGCGCGACCTGCGGGTTCTCCGCGCACGCCGCGACCAGCCGCCGATAGCCCTCGGCCTTCGCCTCGAGCACCTTCTGCACGCCCTCCGCCTCGGCCGCGTAGCGCGCGAGCACCGCGTCCGCCTGGCCCCGTGCCTCGCGACGCTGCTTCTCCGCCTCGGCCTCCGCCGCGATCTCCACGCGCTGCTTCTCGATCTCCTGCGGCGCGAGCTGGCTCTTCCGCAACCGCGCGAGCTCCTCCTCGCGCTGCGCCTCAAGAATCGCCTGCTGCGAGAGCGCCGCCGCGACGTCCGAGCGCCGCTTCGCCTCCGCACGCACCTCCGCGAGCTTGGCGTTGCTGTCAGCGATCGTCGCCGCGGAGTGGTTCTCGCCATCGACCGCGCGGGCCTCGGACTCCGCGACCTGCACGCGCTGCTCCTGCTCCGCCTTCTTCTTCGCCGCGACCGTCTCCGCGTTCCGTTCCGCAACCGCGATCTCGCGGTCACGTTGCGCCTGCGCCTCGCCCGTCACCGCCTGGGCCTCGAGCGCCGCCACGGCGATGCGCTGCCGCTGCTCCGCCTGCTTCTCGCCCTCGAGCGACGCGGCCGTTTCCTTCGCGACGTTCACCGTCTTCTCGCGCAGGGCGATCGCCTCGCCCGTCGCGCCCGACTGCTCCTGCTGCGCGACCTCCACCTTCGCGCGGTTGATCGCCTCCGCCGCCGCGCGCCGACCGATCGCGACGATGTACCCCGAATCGTCCGTGATGTCGCGGATGTTGACGTTGATGAGTTCGAGCCCGACCTTGTTGATCTCCTGCGTGACGTTCTCGTTGATCAGGGCCATGAACTTCTCACGGTCCTTGTTGATCTCCTCGATCGTCAGCGTCGCAATCACGAGGCGAAGCTGCCCGAGAATGATGTCCTGCGCCTGCTCGCGCACCGCCTGCACGGGCAGCCCCAGCAGACGCTCCGCCGCGTTGTTCATCAGCACCGGGTCCGTCGACACGCCCACCGTGAACGTGCTCGGCACATTCACGCGGATGTTGTTGAGCGACAGCGCACCCTCCAGCGGGATCTCGATCACGATCGGCTCGAGCGACAGGTACGCATAATCCTGAATCAGCGGCCAGATGAACGCGCCGCCGCCGTGCATGCACCGGCTCGCCTGCCGCCCGCCCACGCGCCCGTACACCACCAGCACCCGGTTCGACGGGCACCGCTTGTACCGCGTCACGAGGAACAGCAGCACGAAGAAGAAGATCAGCAGCAGCGCGCCGATCACCAACAGCCACACCGCGCCGTTCCCACGCCCCTCCGTCGCCTGCGCCAGCGTCATCATCCCCGCCATCGAATCCCTCCCCAGGAGCCGTCGGCTCCGCACCCCTCACCACACCCGCACACCATCGAGCCGCCACTACACACTCACACGCGCGTCACCACCAGCGTCGAGCCCGACACACCCACCACCCGCACCCGCGACGAGCGCGGCAGCTCCTCGCCCTCCGTCCGCGCGTTGTAGATCCGCTGGTGCTCGTGGATCACCACGCGCACCCGCCCCAGCCCGCCGCCGTCCGCCGGCACGCGCACGTATACCTCGCCCTCGCTCCCCACCGCCTCGTGGATCGAGATGTTCCCGCTCGACTGCAGGTCGCGCACCGCCTTGAGCGACAGGCCAAGCACGTACACCATCGCCACGCCGATGCCCGCGCCCGTCACGATCGCCAGCGCGTACGAGTCGTGCGCGAACGTCTGCCGCGCCGCGAACCCGCCCCACCCGAAGCCCATCATGAACGCCGCGATCGACTGCAGCGACAGCACCTTGAACGAATCGCCCGAGGCGTCGTCCCCGTCGATCCCCACGCCCTGCGGATCGTCCAGCACCGCGTCGAAGCCGCCGCCCGGATCACCGCCCGCGTGCGCGTCCACCGCGACGCCGGTCAGCATCATGAAGATGAAGATGAGGAACACCCCGGTGCCGAACACCGCGGGCAGCGAGAACCACAGCACGTCATGAGCGAAGAGCGCGTCGAGCATGCCCCAACCCCCTTGCCGCGAACCGGGCCCAGCATAACGCCGGAACCGACCGCCGCCCGGTTGTTGGGACTACGCCGCCACCGATTCCGGTGAGAGCCCGCGCGTCAAGCCGCACGCCATCACGCCGCGAGATCGAGGTCGTCGTCGTCATCACACCCGCCCGGCAGCCCGAACGGGCCCGCGGGCTTGTGCCGGTGGTGCACGCGGATCACCCGCGAGAGCTGCTCGCCGAAGATCCCCGCGATCGCCTGCGCCGTCCCGCGCGTCTCCGCGTCGAACGCCTCACGCTCGTCGCGGAACAGCATCACCACCGCGATCGTCTCGTCGTCCTGCCGGCACGGGATCACCAGCGCCTGGCACCCCTCGATCCAGTGCGCCTCGGCGCCCAGCAGCGACTCCACCTCGACGTCGTCCCGCAGGAACACCGCTTCCGATTCCTCGGCGAACTGCTCGGGCACCACGCCCGCCAGCGTGTCGAGCATCGCCTCGCACGTGTCCTTCGGGCGGTCATAGTTCACATACGCACCGAGCGTCCAGTCGCCCATCGACGTCGGCATGAACACCGCCGCGTTCGTCGGGCCCGTCTTGCCCAGCAGATATTCCAGCGTCGTGCGCAGCAGGCTCTCGACGTCCATCTCCTGGCGCACCAGGCTCGTCAGCTCCGCGTTCATCCCGACGCGAGACATCTGATCGCTCAGCTCGCGATACGCGCTCACGAGGTCCGTGCACAGAGATCCCACCTGCGTGGACACCTCCTCACGCACCGCGTTCAGCCGCTCGCACACGCGCTTGAGCCGCGCGATCCGCTCCTCACGCCCCTGCACGCGCCGCGCCCGCGCATACGCCGAAGCGACGCGACGATGCGCCTCGCCCGCGTCCGCGTCCGCCGGCACGACGTCCACCGCGCCCAGACGCATCGCACGCACCGCGTGCTCCATGTCGCTCTCGCCCCACAGCATCGACGCGATGCCCGGGTTCGTGTCGAACAGGACGCCCGCGAGGTCGTACGCCCCGTCCTCGGGCAAAGCCGCGTCGAGGATCGCGACGTCGAACCGCTCCATCTCGACCGACTGCATCGCCTCGAGCATCGACGACGCACCCACGCACCGCGCCACGCGCCCGCACAGGTGGTCGAGCATCCGCTCCAGACGCCCCGCGTCCTCGCTCACCACCAGCACCCGCGCCGGCACCTGGAACTCGAGCGCCTCGCGGCGCGCCGGGCCGCCCTTCGTGCCACGCGAACGAGGGGCGTTCCCACCCGCATCACCCGCGCCGTGTGTGCCAGCCTTCCGGGCCCGTGAACGAGACATGGATCGTCACTCCTCCGTGAGTTCCTACCGCCGCAACCCGCGGCGTGCCTCTCATGTCGGACCGATTTCAGCGCGTCTTCACGCCGCCTGACCGCGCGACGACGCCGAATCCCCGGACCCGGCGGAAATCGCACGCCAGTCCGCGATCGCCAGCGTCGCCACCGTGCCCCGACCGGGCGCCGACGCCAGCGTGATCTCACCCCCGCACACCTCCGCGAGCCGCCGCGCCCGCGTCAGGCCCAGCCCGGTCTGGCGTCCCGCGGGCTTCTCGCTGAAGAACGGGTCGAACGCGTGCCGCCCCGCCCGCTCGCTCAGCCCGGGCCCGCGATCGCTCACGATGAACAGGAGCCGGTCCTCGAGCGAGTCGACCGTCACGCGCAGCTCGACGTAATCCCGCGCGTCCGCCTCCATCGCGTTCGCGACCAGCTCGCTCAGCGCGTCGCCCAGGATCTCCGGATCGACCGCCGCCGTGCCCAGCCCCTCGCCCTCGATCACCTTCACCCCATGGCCCTGCCGCGCCTTGTCCTCCGCCCGCGCCACCGCCGCACGCGCGACCTCCATCGGGTCCGTGTTCTTCACGCTGGGCCTGGGCGGGTCCGCGATGACGTGCAGGCTCGTGATGAGCTCCGTCAGGTCCCGCGCCGCACGCGCGATCCCCTCCGCCTCCACGCGGTCCCGCTCGTCCGTGAGCCGGCGCGCCAGCAGCTGCGCCCGCCCGCGGATCACCGTCAGCGGGTTGTTCATCTCGTGCGCCGCGCCCGCCGCCATCTCGCCGAGCCGCGCCAGGCTCTCCGCCTCCGACAGTCGCGTCTGCGCCTCCGCCAGCGAGCGGTTCAGCGTCGCAAGCCGCTCGCCCAGCCGCATCGCCTCCTCGTGCGCAGAAGACGCCGCGATCGCCGCGCCCCACGTCGCCGTCACCGCGCGAAGCTGCGGCACACCGATCGTTGACTCGCTCAGCTCGCGATCGTGCAGCAACACCGCCGCCGGCCCCTCGCCATCCGATCGCGTCAGCGCGAGCACGCGCACCGTGCGGATGTCGCACGCGTCGCCCAGATAGTCCTCCATCCAGGGCAGCAGCGCCACCATCGACACGCTCAGCTCGCCCGTCCGCGTCAGCACCGCGAGCGATCGCTCGCCGCCCATCGACCGCGGCGGCTCCGCATTGCACGAGCGCTCGAGCTCGCCCGTCGGCGTGAACTGGAACACCTGCCACGTCGCGCCGGGACGCTCCTGCAGAACGATCGCGTAGAAGCCCGTCCCCAAGAGCCCGCCCGCCGAACGCGCCACGTCCCCGAGCGTCTCGACCATGGGCCGCGCCGCCTGCGCATGATCGTGGAACTGCGCCACGCCGTCGAGCGCCCGCGCCTGCTGCGCCGCAAGCGCGCTCCGCTTGCTCAGCGTCTCGTTCATCCGGCTCAGGCGACGATTCGCCTGCGCGATCGACTGGAGCAACAGCTCCGGCGTCGAACGATTCTCCAGCCCCAGCGACGCACACCGCGACGCAACCTCGCCGATCAATTTCTCGTGGATCGATCCCACGCGAGACTCATCCAGCGACCACTGCCCGCACAGCATCGCCACGTCCGGAGCCGACGAGTAGTCCCCCGACCAGCCCAGGTGCAGCCCGCGGCACAGCGCACGCCCCACCGTCACCAGCCCGATCAGCGCCGCGTGATCCCCCTCCGGAACGCTCGAACGCGACTGCCCGTGCAACCAGACAACATCCTGCACCGCGCGAGGCAGGCCCCACCGCTCCGCAAGCCGACGCGCCGCCGTGTGATGATCGATCCCGATCACGCCCCGCTCGACGCCCGCGCTGTCCGCCCCGCGCCGCTCCGCGAGCGCGAGCACGCGCGCGTAAGCACGAGGCAGCACCATATCGAGCACGAGCTTGCCGATGTCGTGCAGCAGCCCACCGACGAACGCCTCGTCCGGACGCACGCCCAGCTCGCTGTGCCGCTCCGCGACGAGCTCCGCCGCACACGCCACCGCGATCGAGTGCCGCCAGAACCCCGGACGATCGAACACGGGCCCCAGCGTCCGCGACGCATCCTCCCGCTCGCCCTCCGCGCCGCCCATGAGTTCAAACACGCTCACGCTCAGCACGGCGCTCTGCACCGCCTCGAGCCCGAGCATCACCACCGCGCGCTTCACGCTCGTGATCCGGTCCGACAGCCCCTTGTCCGCACGCCGGCACATCGACAGGATTCGCACCGTCAGCGCCGGATCGCTCTCGATCAGCGTCGCGATCTCGTCGAGCTCCGCGTCCTCCGCGCTCGAAAGCGACAGCAGCCGCGTCGCGATCGGGCTCAGCGTGGGCAGCGCATCGACCTGCTGCAGCACCAGCTCGACCTGGCGGGCCTTGTCCGTCCACGCGCCCAGCGCGTCGTCCTGACCGTGCTGGACCGACCGGTTCGACATGCCCACCCTCGCGCACTCCCCCGCCGCGAAATCCGACTCACGCCGACTCCGTCTCCAGACCGAGCAGCTCGCACAGCGTGTCCATCAGCTCATCGATATCGAACGGCTTCTTGATGAACGCGTCCGCGCCCGCCTGCATCAGCGCGTCGACCTCGTCCTGATTCACCACGCCCGACACGAAGATGATCTTCGCGTCACGCGTCCCCTCGCTCGTCCGCATCCGCTGGCACACAACGTTCCCGTTGATGTCCGGCAGCATGTAGTCCAGGATCACCGCGTGCGGCGAGAAGCTCTGCGTCTGCATCCCCGCGTCGTACCCGTTGTTGCACGTCTTGACCTCGAACCGCCCGTCCCGCGTCAGGAGGTCCTCGAACAGCTCGCAGATCTTGGGATCATCGTCCACCACGAGCACCCGGCGCGCCGAGCTCTCGATCACTTCCGTCGGAATGCCGTTCGCACGCATGAAGCGCAGCAGCTCGTCCCGAGGGATCCGCCGGAACTTGCTCCCCGGCACGCGAAAGCCCTGCAACCGCCCGCTGTCGAAGCAGCGAATGATCGTCTGCTGGCTCACCTTGCACACCTGCGCCGCCTCGCCGGTCGTGAAGACCTTCTTGTCGGCCCAGCGCTCGGCAGAGTTCGTAGCGCCCGTTTGTGTGGACATCGCCGCCTCCTTCGGGCTCCCTCCCGAAGCACGCGCCCCTTCCCACGACGCGGGATATCTCCCGCAAGCCGGGGACGACACGTCCCCGACGGCGCGACCGGCGTTCATCGACACCCAGATTGCCCAACTTCACCACGCCACACCAACCCACGCGTCCGAGAACACACGCCACGCCCGCGCACAGGTCACACGCGATCACCACTCGGACGTGCGATCGCGCCCATGCCGACGACGAGCAACGCGAATCGTCGCGCTCCGCCTCGATCGCTACTCCGTGCCGACATGCCTTTGTGTTTCCCCCTCCCCCGCGCGCTTCCGAGGGCGGGGGAGGGCCGGGGTGGGGGCGCCTTCGCGCAGGACCCACGGCGAGTCGAACTGCGTCATTGAATCGCGCACGCAACAAACCGCGGGCGCAAAGCCTGCGGATCAAGCCGTCGCGTAGCGACGTGCCTTGAACCCCTCCCTTGGGAGGGGTTTGGGGAGGGCCGCACAACTGGTTGTCGGCTGACAGGGGCTTTCCGCGCAAGGATCCACGTCGACGATGCGCAGCGCGAACTATCGCGCCCTACCTCGATCGACATCGTCGAGCCGATCTTGGTGGCACGGGTACGAGGAATACCTCGGCGCCACCGCGTTGCCCAAGTCAAGCAACCTGAAGAAAGCTCGAAATAGCACCCCAGGCACCATAGGTTCCAGCCGCACACGCGAGCGCAATGACCAGCCATCCGATTGCATCAATGCGGCCTTGGAGTAGAGTTCGCCCAAACAGAAACACAGCGATTAGGTCGAAAGCGAACCAAACACAGATAGGGCCCAAAACTGCCCATGCGGGCGTGCGCCCGAATTGCCCACCCTTTAAGGTATGAGATAGCCAGAACTGACCCGCTGCCAAAGCGGCCGCCGCAATGGTCAGTATAATGTGTAATGTCCAATTGAAGGCTAGGGGTTCTTTGGACATTTGCCGCCTCCAACCCGGGGACGAACATCCTAGTACTTTTCGCTGTACTTGCCCCAGCTTCCCCCATCGAGCTTGTCAGCAAGATCGGCGGGAGCCATGTCTTCATAGTAGTGCCCTGGGAAGTCGGTCCACCAATCGACTGCACCTCGACCTGTCAAGCCACGTCCAGAGGCGGGGTGGCACCAAGATTCTTCCCTGTGCACGTGCCACCAAGATCTGCTCTGTGATCTTGGTGCTCCTCAGGTGCGTTGCCCGTATCGATGCCCGAGCGAGCCAGCCTCTCCGTACGTGCGCGCTGTTGGACGGACGCGGTGCGGTTGTTCTGAGTCTCTCAAGGATCTCCGCGCACTCGTCGCGAGTGCCAGCCCCCACCGCAGACTTCGTCAGTCCTTCTTGTCCTTCTTCGCCTCACGCTCCAACCGACCGAAGTACCGCTTCACCGAGTCCTGATACTCCCGCGGCACCTGCATCGTCGAAACCGCCTCCGCCGCCGCACTCGCGCCCGTCTCCACAGCCTCCGCGAACGCAGCGCGGCTCTCGCCCTTCACCTGCATCCCCTCGACCACCGTCGTCGCGATGATCGGGCCCTGACGCGTCTGCGTGCCCGCCTTCCGCTCCTCGATGCCGAAGTCCGTGTCCACCCCCGCATTACCCTCAAGGTTCGGCGTGCCGCCCACGCCCGCTTTGCGCCCGCCCGCCGAGTTCCCCGCGGCCTGCGCAGCACTATCCCCCGGGTTGTTGCACTGCGCCCACGACGCCGAGCCCATCTTCTGCCCGAGGCTCGTCATCTGCGCATTGCACTCACTCATCGCGGCCTCGAGCGACGCAAGCTCCATCTGCGCCATCTCCGCCGCCGAGAGCTGCTCCGAGAGCTCGCTCATCGCGCTCGCGCCCGACTGGCTCATCCCCTGCGATGACATCCCCTGCGCCATCTGCGACATTGCGCTCGACATGTTCGACGCGTTCTCGCACGCCTCGCACTGCGACTGAGCCATCTGCTGCAACGCCTGCTTCTGCGCCGCCGACATGTTCGGCATCGACTCCAGCGCCTTCTGCAGCGCCTCCGGATTCGACATCGCCTGCTGGGCCATCTGCTGCGCCTGCTCCGCGCTCATCCCCGCGTTCTCAAGGGCCTCCGCGAGCTTGTCCGCGTTCTGCGACAACTGTTCGAGCTGCTTCGCCAGCGCATCGAGCTGCGCTTGCATCTGCTCCTTCTGCTCCGCCGTCATCTCCCCCGAAGCCATCTGGTCCGCGAGCTTCTTGAGCTCCGCCTGCGCCTTCTCAAACTCACCCCGAGCCATCGAGCGGCTCAATTCCTGCAGCGGCCCCGGCCCAGGCGTCTTGAGCTGACGCATCAGCTCCTGCATCGCCTCCGCCCGCGGCCCGACCTCCGTGTCACGCTTCTCACGCAGCGCGTCCGCAACATTCGTGAGCCGCTTGAGCGCCGCCCGCTGCACTTCCTCCGCCGTCTTCGGCTCGGGCACCTCAGGCTCCGCCTCCTGGCCCAGGCCCTCGTCGAGCCCCGCCTTCGACAGCGCCTCCGCCAGCTTCTGCTCGTTCGCCTCCGCCTCCGCCTTCACCTCAACCAGCGCCGCTTCTTCGCGCTGCTCGCGGTCCTTCTTCGCCAGAACGCCCGACAGATCCACCCGCGGCACGCTCAGCCACACGATCGCGAGCGCAAGCCCCAGCCCGAACGGCATGGGCCACAGCCGCGGCGCGCCGATCGGCACCGCCTCGCGCACCTTGACCCCCACCGCCGCCTTCCGCGCATCCTCAACGATCGCCCGCGACCACGCCGACCCATCGCCCGAAACGCACATCGCCGTCGACAGCGTCTCGCGCAGGTTCGCGCCCTCATCGACGCGCCGCGCAACGTCCACCCCCCGCGCACGACGCACGACGCTCCACACCACCGCGCACACGACCGCCGCGGCGCCCGCGCCGATCGCGACCTCGCGCCATGCCACCGCCATGCCCGCCACCTGCTGCACGAGCCGAAGAACGATCAGCCCCCCCACCGCCGCGCTCAGCGTCACCGCCAGCGTCCGCAGCAGGTCCGCCACGAGCAGCCGACGCTCCGCGCGCGCCACGACCCGCCTCACCTCGGCCAGCCGCCCGTCCCGCGTCGCCCCGCCCTGATTCCGCGCATCGCTCGCCATGCCAGCCTCCGATGCCCTCAGCCACCCTCCCCCGGACCATCCCCGGGCCGCTCCCGCGGCCCGGAGCCCACACCATCTATTCGGACCCCGAACCTCCCCGGTTTGTTCCGAGCCCCCCAACTCCGGTTGCACACGCTCTCGTGCCCGCCCGCACCACCCCACCCCGCCGGACTCAAACCCCGACACTGACCCGCATAAAGGTCGCGGTGATCGAGGTCCCGCCCGACCCCGCGGTGTTCTCCCCATTCGCCAGATCGACGAGCTTCGCGTGGAGCTCGCCCGTCAGGCCCTTCGCCGCGGCGGCGGCGTACGCATTCATCGTCGGTCCATACCAGTCCCGGAAGACCTCGATCATCCCCTCCGGACTCGTCCGATCGGAAACAAACGCGAACGTGTCCCGCTCCATCGAGATCTTCTCGCGAGGCACGCCGGCCCTTTCGAACCTCGCAACGATGTGGTCCTCGACCCCCCAGAGCATCGGGCTGACAAAGCCCTCGGGCGGGGGCGGCGTATACGAAACGCTGATGTTCAGCAGCTTCGAGATGAACGAGGTGGGATCGTTCGGAATCCAGTTCCCCATAATCACCCGCCCGCCCGGCTTCGTGACGCGCACCAGATGCCTCGCGACATCCTCGGGCCGGGGCGCGAACATCGCGCCGAACACGGAAACGGACAGGTCAAACGAATCGTCCTCGATCCCCGCGAGATCGCACGCGTCGCCCTCATGGAAACGGAGATTCTTCAGCCCCGCCTCGGCGGCGCGTCGATTGCCCGCAGCGACCAGATTCGAAGCGATATCCACCCCCGTCACGTCCGCGCCAAGCTCCGCCATCGGGAGCGCGGTCGTCCCGTCGCCGCATCCCACGTCGAGCACGCGCATCCCCGGAGCGACACCGAGCGACCCCGCAAACGCCGAGCCCGCGTCACGCATGAACGCCGCGATCCGAGTGAAATCGCCCTTTTCCCACAGCGCCTTATTCGGATTCATCGTGCGGATCTCCTTCCATCCCAAGTCGAGCGGCGCACCATCGAGATCGAAGACCGCGCCCCAATCCGTTCGAGCCTGGATCCGGGCTCACAGCGCAGTATAAGCGAACACACCCAACTCACGCTTCGTGCTCACCTAACGATGATCTTGGCCCGCATGCAGCCGCGCAATGACGCGATCCTCGCGCACGCCTCCATGACTCCAGCACAATCCGAGCGCGACATCTCTCCCGCCCTCCTCGCTTGCCACCGCCCCACCAGCACCGGATCATCCCTCCGTGCCCCGGCCCAGCCACGAACCTCGCCCCGCTCGATCCGACGGCGCCCACCTCGCCGCACGCCCCTTCTCTCGACACCTGTTCGATCACACCCGCGCCCAGGCCGCCTTCGACCGCCAGCACGACGTCGACGAGCTCGGCACCCGCGTGCAGCTCGCCCTCGCCATGCTCTGGTGCTTCTTCGTGAGCGCCCCCATCGCCTACGTCGAGTTCGGCGGCATCCCCCTCCTCGCCTTCTTCCTCTGGCGCCTCCCGAAGTCCTGGCGCACCCTCCCCTCCCTCCTCGTCCAGCCGCACGCCATCTTCCTCATCCTCTGGATGGCCTGGCTCTGGGCCTCCCTGCTCTGGACCAGCACCCCCCCCCTCGCCATCGAAGAGGCCGGAGCCATCCGCTTCGCCTGGGTCATCCTCGCCATGTGGCCCGTCATGGACCGCCGACCCTGGATCATCGCCGCCTATGCCCTCGGGCTCGCCCTCGCGCAATCGAGCCAGCTCGCCCAGGCCATCGGCGAATCGCTCGGACGCCACCCCTGGCACCGCGCCCCCGACCGCCTCAGCGGCTGGTCCCACCCCGTCGTCCTCGGCTCCATCCTCACCGGCGCCGTCGGGCTCCACCTCGCCGGCCTCACCAGCACCTTCTCGACCTACATCCAGCCCAAAGCCCGACGCGCCACCTTCCGCGCCCTCGCCGCACTGGGCCTGCTCACAAGCGCCCTCGGCGTCATCGCCACCGGCACCCGCGGCGCATGGATCGCCTCCATGCTCCTCGCCTGCATCTTCCTGCTGAACCTCGCCCGCCGCGCACCGCGCGCCGCGCGCCCACGCATCATCCTCGCAACCGCCATCGCCGCCGCGATCCTCGCCGCCTTGGCGCTCACCATCGCCCGCGGCCCCATCGAGCGCCGCTTCGGCCGAGCAACCCACGAGATCTCCGCCGCGCTCCGCGAGAAGCAGTTCACCTCCGACACCGGCGCGCGACTCCTCATGAACTGGTGGGCCATCGAGGCCTGGACCGAGCACCCCGCCATCGGAGTCGGCGCGGGAAGCTACCCCGACTGGGTCCGCACGCACCTCGAAGACATCGGCATCGACCCGAGCGCGCGATCCATCCACGACCACGCGCACAGCGCACCGCTCCACACGCTCGCCACGCTCGGCGCCATCGGCGCGCTCCTCTGCGCCACCGCGTGGATCCTCACCATCGCCGGCGGCATGACGCCTTCGTCACGCCGCCGCGCATCCGACGCCAATTCCGACGCGCCCACGCCCAGCGCGCCATCACTCAGCGTCGATCGCACGCGCGCGCCCTACGACACCGCCCCGGGCTGGGCGCTCCTGGGCATCGCCCTCGCCGGCCTCTTCGACGTCGTCCAGATCAACGTCCAGACCAGCGCCCACCTCTTCACACTCGCCGCCCTCTGCGCACCCTGGCGGCCCTTGATGAAGGGCAAGTCGCGTCCATGAACACCATCCATCCGATCGTGGTCCCCGTCACATCACTCCCCCTCATGTGGTTCTGCGGACAGGCCACATACATGGAGTCCGGCCCATCGTCAGCCGTACCCAGCGAGCCCTGCCCACGGTGCGCCAAGCCCTACCACTACGACGCGCATCGGGTGCCATTTCCTATCGAGATTGATCGTTCCTTCGGCATCGTCGGCGACCTCCTGACGAACGGAAGCACGGGCATCGTTCTGTCTCGCAAAGCGTGGCTGTCGATGCGTCGCGGCGGCATCAAAGGGCTCGATGATGCCGTCGGCATCGAGTCCATCAAGAAACTGCCCAAGTCATGCCCGCACTCAAAGTTCATCTTCATCAATCCGTCGATCGGGCCGTGGCGCATCGACTACGCAGCCTCCGGCGTCATGACCGACGGTCCCTGCTGCGACACGTGCGGAGCCCCATGCGCGAGCTTTGATCGTCTCGTCGTCGAGCCCGAGAGCTTCGACGAAAACGCGATCGATATCTGCATCCCCCAGAACATGAGAGCCCAGCTCATCTGCTCCTATCGCTTCATGGATTTCGTGAAGCGCAAGAAGCTCATTGGCTTCGCCTTCGTGCCGGGAGACGCGTTCCGCTTCGACCAGTTCAAGTCGTGGGAGATGTGATCCCGTCGCACTCTCGACGCCGCGAGAGGTTGTGGCCATAAATCCGCGCTAACATGCCTTTGATGCTTTCCTCCCTCCCCTGCGCCCTTCCGGGGGCGGGGGAGGGCTGGGGTGGGGGGGCGGCCTCGCACGCGACCCACGGCGCGTCGAACTGCGCCGTTGAATCACACACGCAACAAGCCGCGGGCGCAAGCCCGCGGTGCCTTGCGCTCTTCCAGCAGCGTCGCGCAGCGACGTGCCTTGAACCCCTCCCATTCCGGGGGCGGGGAGGGGTTTGGGGAGGGGCCGCTCAATCGTCATCGAGCGCGCTCGGCCGCACCCCTTCGCGTCCCATCGCCTCACAACTTCATCGCTCGTTCACGCCGACGCGAGGGTGATCCGGAACAGCGCGCCGCCCGCCGTCCCCCACTCCACCAGCTCGATCGTCCCGCCCGCGTCCTCGACCAGCCGTCGGCAGATCGCCAGCCCCAGCCCGGAGCCCGCGCCATCGTCCTCGCTGTCCAGCCCCGAGCAGAACGGATCGAAGAGCACTTCGCGCAATTCATGCGCGATTCCCGGTCCGCTGTCCTGAACCTCGATCACAACGCGGTCGAATGAGGGGTTGTTGCCATTGTTGTAAATATTTGTTATAGAAGTATTTATATTCGTTTGGTCGCCGTTGCTCCGGATCGAAATCGTCCGCTCGCCCCCCCACTGCTTGAGCACCCGCCGTGCGTTGCTCAGCAGATTGATCAGGACCTGCTCAAGAGCCGTCGACCCGATCCGCGCCCGCAGCCCGTTCTCGAGTTCCACGTGGATCGTGACGCCATGCCTCGCCGCGCCGCCCTCCGGCCCTGGATCGAGCCCCGAGCACCACAGCGCTGCTTCGACGCACGCCTTGACCTCGGCCCCCACCGCGATGCTCCGCCGGGGCGTACCCGATCGCTCGGCCGACCGACGCTCACCACCACCGCGCTGCAGCCCGGGCCCGCCGGCCAGCTCAAGGATGCTCTCGGCGATCCGCCCGCCCCGGGCCGACCCTTCGGCGGCCCACTTGAGCGCCCGCCCCACCGCCGCGTCGTCGGTCGGATCGCGCAGGGCGAGCTGGGCCGAGGTACGGATCGGGGTCAGCAGGTTGTTGAACTCGTGGGCCAGCATGGCGCACAGCATGCCCAGCGTGCTCAGCCGCTCGGCCCGCTCGAGCCGGCGTGTCGCCGCGTCGAGCGCGTGCTGCATCGCATCCAGGCGGGCCATGAGGGCCGCCTCGTCGATGGGCTCGAGCTCCGGGCGTGGCTTGAGTGGTGGGGCCATGTGCGATCCCGCGCGGATGTTCCACGTGGAACATCACGATGCAGACAGGATCGACGCGGGGGGCCACCCACTTTCGTCCGAGGTTTCAGTCCATGCAGCGACCACCTGCCGCATAGGGCAGGTGGACGGATCGCGCTTCGAACGGCACTCAAAATCCCCAGAACAGGCCATGTTCCACGTGGAACATTCAGCCCCGACCGACCCGGGCGGACATCCAGTCCGGGGCGGTGGGGGGCGTGTCCCAGGCGCAGCGGGCCGCGTGGCGGACGAGCCAGTCCAGCATGGCGGTGGGGCGGAATCGGACCGCCTCGGCACTGATCCCGCCGGGGGCGGCTAGGTCGAGCCACTCGAACGCGACGGAGTCGGGCTCGAGGGTCGGGACCGGACCCGCGGCCACTGGGATATCGGCGCCAGCCGCCAGCCGATCCCAGGCCGTGGGCATCACGATGTTGAGCTCGTGGTGGGGGGCGCGTCCGTCGTGGAACAGGTGCTCCATGACCAGCACGGGCGGGCCCACGCGGACGGGCAGGCCAGCCTCTTCCATCAGCTCGCGGGCGAGGGCCTCGGCGGCGGTCTCGCCGGGCTCGACGTGCCCGCCGGGGAGGTAGGCGTGCCCGCGCTTGACGGAGCGGCAGAGCAGCAGGTGGGAGCCCGAGAGCAGGATTCCGCGGGCGATGAGTTCGATCGATGCTGGATGTTTCACGTGGAACACTCGCGGGCCGACGGCAGTGGGGGAGTTGGCTAGACTGGCAGGATAGAGAATAGCGCGACAGAGTGTCGGGCGAGATTAGATGATCGTAAGTATTTGTGTGATAAGTTTTTAGAACGGAATCATGCCGATGAGCACGAAGCCGAGGCGGTTGGGGCGTGGGTTGAGCAGCCTGATGGATTCGATTCCCCCTGTTCAGGTGGATATTCCGGTTCGAGAGGCTGAGCCAGTGCCGGAGGTGCAGGAGGGGGGCGGCTCCCATGCGGGTCCTTCTCCGCTGGCGGAGCGGATCGCGGAAGAAGGAAGCGGAAGCCCCCACCCCAGCCCACCCCCACCCCCGGAAAGGGGCGCGGGGGAGGGGGCGGCAAGGGCAGCGTCGGCGCATGGAGGCGAACTCCCGAACACGTCGGCACCGGACGGTGAGCAAAGCGCTGTGCCGATCGTCGTTCCGCTGGCGGATGCGCTGCCGCGGGAGGACCTGCCCGAGGGCGTGAGCGTCGGGACGCACGTGTTCGAGGTTCGGATCTCGCAGGTGACGGCGAGCCCGTACCAGCCGCGGAAGCACTTTGACGAGGCGGCGCTGGACACGCTTGCGGAGTCGATCAAGCGGTCGGGCCTGGTGCAGCCCATCGTGATCCGCGAGCGGCGGGGGGCGGAGCGCGAGCACACGAAGTGGGAACTGGTCGCTGGCGAGCGACGCTGGCGCGCGGCGGAGAGGGCGGGGCTCAAGAAGGTGCCGGCGATCGTCGTCGCGATCGATGATGAGCGCGCGGCGGAGTGGGCGCTCGTCGAGAACCTGCAGCGCGAGGATCTCAATCCGATCGATCGCGCGGGCGCGATGGTGGCGCTCGCGGAGCGGTTCGGGCTCTCGCACGGCGAGATCGCGGAGCGCGTGGGGCTCGATCGCACGAGCGTGACGAACCTGGTGCGGCTGCTCGAGCTCGAGCCGGCGGTGCAGCAGCTCATCGCGATGGGGGCGCTCGGGCTGGGGCACGGGCGCGCACTGCTCGCGTGTGCGCCGGGCTCGCGGCGGATCGATCTCGCGAAACGCGCGGTGCGCGAGCAGATGAGCGTGCGGCAGATCGAGAGCGAGGTTCGCGAGCGCGGCGGGCAGCGTCGCGCGGGCGGCAAGGACAGGAGTGCGGCGCTCGTCGATCTGGAGAAGCAGTTCGGCGACTACCTCGGCACGAAGGTGAGCCTGCGCACGTCGGGCAAGCGCGGGAAGATCGTGATCGAGTTCTTTGACCTCGATCACTTCGATGCGCTGGCGAGCCGGATGGGGTTTGTTGCGCGCGGGTGAGAGGAATTTACCACAGAGGCGCAGAGGCACAGAGAGTGCAGTGGGGTGGGTGTTCGGAACCGGTGAGAGAAGAAGGGCGATGCACGGGGGAATGAGCATGGAACACAGCACTGAGCGCCGCTTGTTCTGGGCGCGTGTCATGGCGTGTGCGGGCGCGATCGCGGTTTCGGCGTGCGTGGACTCGGCGTTCGCCCAGGTGGGCCATCGTCCGCTGGGGACTCCCGACGCGAACGGGTTCTACTGGACCACCGTCTCGGGCGGGGCGAACCCGGCGTTTTACAGCGACGATTTCAACACGCCGTTCTCCAACGGGCGCGGCAGCGTGTCGTACGACTATCGCCTGTCGCGTCTCGAGATCTCCACCGCGCAGTGGATGGAGTTCTACAACGCGATGGGCGACACGGCCGACGTGTTCACGACCATCGGCCTGCCGCCGACGTTCTGGGGCGCTCGCGTCGACAGCGACTATCGCGGCCCGGGGCGGCAGTACAAGCTTTCCAGCCATCCCGACGCGGCGAACCTTCCCGTCGGCAGCCTGACGTGGCGGCAGGCGGCGCTGTACTGCAACTGGCTGCACAACGGCAAGCCCGACGACTTCGCCGACATCGCGCGCGGCGCGTACGACACCACGACGTGGGGCATCGATCAGGACACCGGTCGATACAGCGACGCCGACACGCACGAGCCCGGAGCGAAGTACTGGATCCCGTCGCTCGACGAGTGGATGAAGGGTGTGTACTGGGATCCGCGCAAGAGCGACAACAACGGCTGGTGGCTCCAGCCGGGCACGAAGGACGACGTGCTGATCGCGGCGCCGCCAGACCAGGGCGGTGAGACGAACGCGGTTTTCACTCTGCCGAACTGGGGCGAGATGGAGATCCCGATCGGGAGCTACGTGGACGTTCAATCACCGTGGGGCCTGTTCGACGCGTCGGGCTCGTCCTCGGAATGGCTGGAGAGCTGGTCGCCGCTCGGCGGCGTCGGTGAGCCGCAGCCCTATGCGCGGATGTACATGACATCGGAGGCGGGCGGCTCCGCTGAGCTGTTCCCGTGGGGCTGGGGGGGCGTGTCGCCCACCTCGGCGTCCGGCTCAAGGGACAGCTTCCGGATCGCGTCGCTGGTGCCGAATGTTCCGGCGGGCGCGGGGCTCGCGATCGGCGCATCGTTCTTTGCGATTCGCAGACGGCGCGCGTGAGCGGCTTCTTGAAACGCTCCTCCCCAAACCCCTCCACCCCCGGAAGGGCATGGAGGGGTTCAAGGCACGTCGCTGCGCGACGCTTGATCCGCGGGCTTGCGCCCGCGGCTTGTCATTCAACACGTGTACAACGCAATGTCATGCAACCCTCACCCCGACCCTCCCCCGCGCCAAGAAGGGACGGGGGAGGGGGAAAGACAACAAAGGCGTGTCGGGGGGGGCGTGCGGACATGCCCAGAGGCATACCCGAGCGCGACGGTTCGCGGGGCTCATCGGTGGCATGCCGCGCGAGGTTCTCGGACCTGAACGCGGCGGGTGCGTCGCGCGGTGGTGTGGTGCGCGCGGGTTGTGCGGGGTGGGGGGGCGAGGGAAGCGAGCCGCGGAGAGAAGGGGGGCGTGTGCGTGAGCGGACTGAATCGACCCTTGTGGAGCGCCGATGTGGGGAGCGAGGGCGCCGACCGGCGGCGTCGCGTGGATGCGCCGCGCGGTGGTTCGCGAGGTCGGCGGGCCGACGGGAGAGTGGGCGATGCAGCTTCCCGGGATCGGCAACAAGCTCAAGGCCCTGACGACGGGCCTGGACCAGCTGAGCAAGCAGGCGGCGGGTCTGCCGATCGCGGTGGACTTCGGCCTGCGCTCGCTGAAGGTGCTGCAACTGTCGAAGGGCGAGCCGCCTTCCCTGGTGAGCGCGGCGTCGATCGAGACGCCCGAGGATCTTCTGTTTGATACGGGCAAGCGTCTGGCGTTCCAGGCGGAGGCGCTGCCCAAGCTGATTCGTCAGGGCGGGTTCCGCGGGAAGCGTGCGGTGTGCGCGATCCCGTCGTCGATGGCGGTGTGCAAGCACCTGCAGATCCAGCGCGCGGATGGAGTGCCTCTGCAGACGCTGGTCGAGAGCACGCTGCCCGCGCAGCTCCGGTGCGACCCGGACGACATCGTGTTCCGGTTCGTCGAGGTCGCGGGGGTGGAGCGCGGGAGCGGGAAGGCGGAAGTGGTCGCGATGGCCTCGCCTCGCGAGGTGGTGGCGAAGCTGATGATCGCGCTGCGTGAAGCGAAGCTTGAGCCGGTGGGCATCCACACGGAGTATCAGGCGGTGCTGGCGGCGTTCGAGTATCTGAACAAGCGGCTCGCGGACAAGCTGCTGACGAACCTGTACGTGGAGATCGGGGCGTGCTCGACGCGCGTGCTGATCGCGCACGGCGGGGATCTGGTGTTCGCGCGGAACATCGACGTGGGCGGGCGCCTGCTCGACGAGATGGTCGCGAAGCAGCTCAAGTACACGTTCAACCAGGCGCACGAGCACCGGATGAAGCTGTCGAAGCTGACGCCGGGCGATGAGGACACGGCGCTGGTTGGCGCGGCGGTGGGTTCGACGGCGGCTTCCGGCGGGGTTGCGGGCTCGACGTCGTTCAAGAAGGGTGATGCTGAGGATGATCGGCGGATCGGCGTCGCGCCGGCGGGGCTGAGCGGCGACGTGCGGAAGGGGAGCCCGCTGGCGTTCCAGCCTCGGGACGTGGACCTGACCGAGCCGCTCGAGATCCTGACGGACGAGATCTCGATGAGCCTTCGGTATCACGAGTCGCTGTTCCCGTCGCGGAAGATCGATCGCGCGATCTTCATCGGGGGCGAGTCGCGTCACACGGGGCTTGTGCAGCACATCGCTCGGGCGCTTCGGCTTCCGGCGCAGGTTGCGGACCCGATGGCGCGGGTGGGTCGGACGGGGAAGGAGCCTTCGCTGGGCGTGGACTTCGGGGAGGGCCAGCCCGGTTGGACGGTGCCGCTGGGCTTGTGCCTGGCGCCGACGGATCTTTGAACGGAATCCTGGCGGCGTGCAGGGCCGTCTTGCGGGAGTGTGAGCCATGAAGCTCGGTTTGAGCCGGAGCGGAGACGCGGGGGGGAGCTTCCTTCCGCAGGACTACGTGCAGCGGAAGAGCGAGGCGCGGGCGAATTTCCTGGGCCTGTTCCTGTTCGCGGCGGTGATGCTGATGGTGGTCGGCGCGTTCGCGGCGAGCAACCGGCGCTGGGAGTCGGTGCTCGCTGAGGAGGCGCGGATCACGAAGGAATCCGAGGCGGAGCAGGTGAAGATCGCGCAGCTGCGCGAGCTGGAGAAGCAGCGCGAGGCGATGATCGAGAAGGCGCAGGTGGTGAGCGCACTGATCGATCCGGTGCCCCGTTCGGTGCTACTGGCGGAGCTGCACATCCGCAAGCCGGACGACGTGACGCTGATGGAGATGAAGCTCGAGAGCAAGCGGCAGCAGGTCGCGGCCGCGGCGCCGGCGAAGCAGGTGAAGAGCCTGTCGGCGGGCGCGCAGAAGAACGCCAAGGGCGGCAAGGGCACGGACGAGAAGGCGAGCAAGCCCGCGCCGGCGAAGATCGAGCAGACGGTCTCGCTGGTGGGCGTGGCCTCGCAGAACTCGACGATCGCGGACTACATCGCGTCGCTGAAATCGTGCTCGCTGTTCACGACGGTGGAGCTGCAGTACATCCAGGAAACGGTGATGAACGAGATGACGCTCCGGAAGTTCCAGCTTGAGATCAAGCTGAGGCCCGAGGCGGACGCGCGCCAGCTCGCGAACGTGCAGGAGTTCGAGCTGTTCAGCGAGACGGAGCGGTTCGGGGCGGAGACGGGCGGAGTTCCCGGAGCGGGCCTGCCCGTGGCGACGGGCGCGAGCGAGCCCGCGCAGGATGCCGCGGTGGTGTCGGCCTCGGACGAGGCGGGAGGTGGTCAATGAGGTTCGGCCCACGTGAGCTTCTGCTGCTGCTGGTGATCGTGGCGATCCCGGTGGCGAGCTGGTTCCTGGTGTTCAATCCGCAGAACAAGCGGATCACCGAGAAGAAGGCGGAGATCGAGCACAAGCGCGAGCTGCTCGAGCGGCTCCGTGCCGAGACGTCGCGGAACAGCGACCTGGAGCGCGCCAACGCGGAGACGGCGGCGACCATCCGCACGATCGAGGCCCGGCTTCCGACGAACAAGGAGGTCGACCGGATCGTGCGCCAGGTGTCGACGCTCGCGGTGGACTCGGGGCTGCAGTCCCCGGGGCTCAAGAGCGCGAAGCCCGTGAACGCGGCGCTGTACATGGAGCAGCCGCTGGAGATGAAGACTTCGGGCGAGTTCGAGGGCTTCTACGGGTTCCTGATCGATCTGGAGCGTCTGCCCCGAATCACGCGGATCCCGGACATGAAGCTGGAGCGTGACTCGAAGGGCGACGGGCAGATGAAGTGTGAGTTCACCCTGAGCATCTACTTCCAGGATGAGGCGGTGAAGCCATGACGAACGAGCGTGACACGTTCCGGACGGATGCGGGCGAAGAATCTTCCGGCGGCGCCGGGGACTTTGCGCTCGCGCTCCCGAAGGCGAAGAAGCGGCAGTTGTCGCAGCAGTCGCTGGTGACGCTGATGGTGGTCGTGGTCGGCGCGGGCGGGCTGTTCGCGATGCGGAAGATGGGCCTTGGTCCGCAGGCGACGCAGGCCGGGACGAAGGTCGACTTCGATGTGCAGGACGGCGCGTCCGCGGACTCGCTGAAGCAATACCAAAGGATGATCGATCGGCTGCGGCTGAGCGCGCGTCCGGTGCAGGTGCCGCAGGACCGCGTGGTGGGCAATCCGTTCGCGATGCAGGACGTTGCGACGGATCTTGAGGCTTCGGAGCCGACGCGGACCGGGCCGACGAGCGATGAGCTTGCGCGTCAGGCCCGCGAGAAGCGCCTGCAGGAAGTGACGAACGAGCTCGGGACGCTGAAGCTGCAGAGCGTGATGGGCGGGCGCGTGCCGCTGGCGCGGATCAACGACAAGATCCTCAAGATCGGGGACAAGGTCGGGAAGAACTTCGAGCTTGTCTCGATCGAGGGTCGCACTGCGGTGTTGTCCGCGGAGGGGCTTGAGTTCGAGCTGACGCTGGGCCAGAGCGTGGACGAGCGGAACGCGGAGGAGACGGGGGGCTGATCACGCCCTTCGTGGCGCGTGGCGTTCGGGCGGGCAGAGTGGCGGAGGTGTGCGCGTGGGCCGTGACGAGCTGGACAACATCCTGAAGGGTCTTGGCTCGCGCGGCAAGGAATCGGGCGAGGGATCGCCCGGTCGGAGCGAGGAAGGTCGTCGCGCGCACCGTCTCGACAAGAACGAAGACAGTTTCGCGCCGCTGCCGGCGATGCCGGGGAACCAGGGCATCCGCGGGAAGGAGGCGGTGGAATCGATCCGCCACGATCCGGCGGTGCGCAAGAAGGTGGAGCAGACGGAGAAGTCTCCCTCGGTCGGGCACGCGATCAACACGGTGTACGACCCGCTCAGCGACGCGCGGGAGCGCGGGATCGAGCTGGGCGAGCTGATGCTCCAGAAGGGCGTGATCAACGCCGAGAAGCTGACGATCGCGCGGAATGTTGTGAAGCAGTCGCCGGGACGGACGCTCGCGGACGTTGCGCTCGAGCAGGGCGCGGACGAGGCGGGCGTGCAGGCGTGCGTGGCGGAGCTGGCGGGCGTGCCGTTCGAGCGGATCGACCTCGAGAAGGGGATCGACGGCGGTTTCGACGGGCAGATGCTGCAGCGTCTGGGCGTGGACTTCTGCAAGGAGCACAACGTCGTTCCGCTGCGGATGGAGCGGACGCGCGCGGTGGTTGGTGCGGTGCGCGCGGACGACGTGTTCCTGCTGGACGAGGTGCGGCAGCGGCTGGGCGTGTCGGGCGTCAAGCTCGTGCTGGTCACGGGCTACGACGTGCGTGGCGCGCTGGAGATCGTGGGCGGGAGTGAAGAGAAGCAGGTCGACCTGAGCGAGATCCTCGACGGCGTCGATGAGGCGGACGTCGAGGTCGAGCACACATCGTCGACCGAGGTGGACCTCGAGCAGCAGGCGGGCGAGAGCCCGGTCATCCGCTACTGCAACTACATCATCCAGACCGCGGTCAAGGAGGGCGCGAGCGATATCCACATCGAGCCCTCGGAGAAGAAGCTCAAGGTTCGTTTTCGTATCGACGGCGTGCTGTTCGAGATGCTGAACCCGCCCGCGTCGATGTCGGCGGCGATCACGTCGCGCCTGAAGATCATGGCGAACCTCGACATCTCCGAGCGGCGCATCCCGCAGGACGGACGCATCCGCTGCACGGTCGCGGGGCGCAAGCTCGACCTGCGTATGTCGACGCTGCCCTGCACGTACGGCGAGAAGGTCGTGATGCGTATCCTCGATACGCGATCGATCAACGTGCAGCTCGAGGATCTGGGCTTCGACGAGCTGACGCTGCACCACTGGCGCGAGGCGATCGACGCGCCGCACGGGATCGTGCTGGTGACGGGCCCGACCGGATCGGGTAAGACGACGACGCTGTACTCCTCGCTGCGGACGCTCGACAAGACGAAGATGAACATCTCGACGGTCGAGGATCCGGTGGAATACCACCTCGACGGCGTGACGCAGACGCAGACGCACGAGCGGATCGGCATGAACTTCGCCAAGGCCCTGCGCGCGCTGCTGCGTCAGGACCCGGACGTGATCATGCTGGGCGAGATCCGTGACCATGAAACGGCGCACATCGCGGTGCAGGCGGCGCTGACGGGCCACCTGGTGCTGAGCACGCTGCACACGAACGACGCGCCGTCGAGCGTGACGCGACTGGTGAACATCGGGCTTGAGCCGTTCCTGGTCGGCGCGGCGGTGAACGCGGTGCTGGCTCAGCGGCTGGTGCGTCGTCTGTGCGCGCACTGCAAGGCGCAGGAGACGCCCTCGGAAGAGATGGCGGAGTTCCTGGAGGTGCAGGGCTTCGACACGACTTCGATGTGGGTGAGCAAGGGCTGCGAGAAGTGCCGCAACACGGGCTTCTCGGGGCGCGTGGGCATCTATGAGCTGCTGGTGGTGGACGACCACATGCGCGACATCATCGCGCGGAATCCGAACGTGGCGGAGTTCCGGCGCCTGTGCATCGAGCGCGGGATGGTTTCGCTGCAGCAGGACGGCATGAAGAAGGTGGGCTCGGGGCTGACGACGGTGCAGGAGATCCTGCGCGTCACACGCGAGGGCCACTAGCCGGGCGGGTGTTGGCGGGGCATGGG
>JAVEWV010000034.1:0-9792 GCA_034004365.1 Phycisphaerales bacterium | reverse complement strand
ACGAGGCGGAGCTCGCGCGGCGTGAGGCGGCGCAGATGTCGGTGGAGGAGAAGCGGGCGCGGAGCGGGTTCGTGGTCGACGGGCGCCTCGGGAATGAGGCGATGCGCGCGCGCCTCGCGGAGATCATCGATCGGGTGCGGGCGGGCCCGCCCGGGCGGGGCTGACCGCTTTGCATACCGCGCGGGATGCGGATAGACTTTGTGCGTGGTGGGCCCCGTCTGGGCCGGGCCACATCCCCGATTGAACGCGAGCAGGTGCGGTCGTACCCCACGGGGCGGTCCGCGGCGTGCGTGCCTTGGGAGAGCAGTGTGCGCCCTCGGGGACGGGGAGCGTCGCGAATGGTGCGGCGCCGGGAAGACTAATTGTAAAGCATTGAAATCAAGACGCTTGCGCCCGAAGGACGGGTGTGTTCCGCGAGCCAGCGTGCAGGAGTTTGGGTCCATGAGCGATTCGACCAAGGTCGCCGAGTCCGGTGAGAAGCCGCGCGCCAAGGCGAGGCGGAGCGTGAAGGGCACGGAGATCCCCGCGAAGGGCGCCAAGCCCGCCGCGGAGAAGCCGGCGGAACGGACAGCATCGGAACGGGCCGAAAAGCCCGCGGAACGGGCAGCATCGGAGCGAGCGGAAAAGGCGGCGGAGAAGCCCGCGCCCCGTCCGGCGGCGAGCGAGGCCGCGCCCAAGCCGGTGCCGGCTCGATCAGACGACGGAGCGAGCGACGGCGGCGGACGCTCGGGCGATCGCCGCGAGGGCGGGAGCCCCGAGCGGAGCGGCGGACCGGGGAATGGTCAGTCGAACGGCGGCCCGCGTCCCGAGTCGAGGGGCCCCGGCGGTCCGGGTGGGCCGGGGGGGCCGGGGGGTGGGTACGGCGGCGGGCCGCGCCCCGAGTCGAGGGGCCCGGGCGGAAGCCAGGGCGGCGGTCCGGGCGGGCCCGGTGGCGGCGATGGTGACGACGGGCGGTTCGGCCGCCGGAAGCGGAAGAAGCGCAAGGGCGGATCGGGCTTTGGTGGTCCGGGCGGGCCTGGGGGCGGCCCGGGCGGGGGGCCGGGATACGGGCACGGAGGCTTCGGCGGCCGGCGCCACTTCGACCAGGGCCTGCCCAGCGACGAGGAGCTCGAACGCGAGGCGGCGGAGCTGGAGCGCACCGCGCTCAAGGTCGATCCGGAGGCGGTCAAGGACCAGCTCTCGATCGGGCAGCTCCAGCGGATGGACATCAACGGGCTGTTCGAGGTCGCGGAGCGCGAGGGGCTGGAGGACTACCACCAGATCCCGAAGCAGGACCTGATCTTCAAGATCCTCAAAGCGCGTGCGGCGCGTCAGGGGATCATGGGCGGAGAGGGCACGCTCGAGATCATGCCCGACGGATTCGGCTTCCTGCGCTCGGCGGAGATGTCGTACCTGCACGGGCCGGACGACATCTACGTGTCGCCCTCGCAGGTGCGGCGATTCGGGCTGCGACGCGGGATGGTGGTGCGCGGCGTGATCCGCCCGCCCAAGGAGAGCGAGCGTTACTTCGCGCTCCTGCGCGTGGACTCGGTGAACGGGCGTGATCCGAAGACGGTGCACGACCTCGTGAACTTTGAGGATCTGACGCCGCACCATCCGGAGAAGCGGCTGGTGCTGGAGACGGCTCCGGACCAGATCGAGTGCCGGGTGGTGGATCTTGTTGCGCCGATCGGCAAGGGGCAGCGTGCGCTGATCGTGGCGCCGCCCCGCACGGGCAAGACGGTGCTGCTGCAGCGGATGACGCAGGCGATCTCGAAGAACCACCCCGAGGTCCGGATCATCGTGCTGCTGGTGGACGAGCGCCCGGAGGAAGTGACGGACTTCCGGCGGAATACCGCGGCGGACGTCGAGGTCGTCGCGAGCACGTTCGACGAGCAGTCGGGGCGTCACGTGCAGGTCGCGGAGATGGTGATCGAGAAGGCACGGCGGATGGTCGAGTTCGGGGACGACGTGGTGATCCTGCTGGACTCCATCACGCGTCTGGCGCGGGCGTACAACTCGGAGATCCCGCACTCGGGCAAGATCATGTCGGGCGGCCTCGACAGCAACGCGCTCCAGCGCCCCAAGAAGTTCTTCGGCGCGGCCCGCGCGATCGAGAAGGGCGGGAGCCTGACGATCATCGGCACCGCGCTGGTCGACACGGGCTCGAAGATGGACGAGGTGATCTTCGAGGAGTTCAAGGGCACGGGCAACAGCGAGCTGCACCTCGATCGCAGGCTCGTCGAGAAGCGGGTGTACCCGGCGATCGACGTGGCGGCGTCGGGCACGCGGCGCGAGGAGCTGCTGCTCGATCCGAAGGAGCTGGAGCTGGTGTATCGCCTGCGGAAGGTGCTCAGCGACATGAACGTCGTGGAGGCGATGGAGCAGCTCAAGACGCGCCTGAAGAAGACCAAGAGCAACGCCGAGTTCCTCATGACCATGGCGATGGGCTAAGAGGGGTGATGGGCGAAGGGGGCGCCGTGCCGGCACGATGCGCGGTTCTGCTGGGGTGCTCGGCGGGGGAGTGATGCGTTAGACTCCGCTTCGCGCGAGGGCGTTTCGCTCGCGGGTTGGAGGCCAGGCGGCCGATGGTGCATCGGGGCGTGTCGAGTGCGCTGGTCTTGGTGCTCGCGACGGCGTGGTCGGTGTCGCTCTCGGTGGCGGGGCTGGGGCTGATGACGGTGATCCCCGCCCAGCTCGGCCTGCTCGAACGCTTCCCGGGTCTCCGGGGCCCCGCGTGGCTGCTGGGCGTCACGCTGCTGGCGTCGGGGCACCTGGTGTTCGTGTTCTTCGTGGCGGATCGGCTCTTTCCGTCGGCGGTGCGCGGGCTGGTCTGGTGGAGCGAGGTGCTCGCGTGCATCATCGTGATCGGAGGCTCGGCGTGGCTCATGGGTCGGATCGCACTCTGGCTGCTCGGGGCGCCCGTGGCATGAGTCGGCGTCGCACGCCGAGGGTTGGGCGGTTGGCCCTCGCGCTGGCGTGCGTGCTCGGGTGCGCGGGCGCGGCCCGCGCGCAGGGATCGTCATCGGGCGATGGCTCGGGCAGCATGCCAGGGATGGGAACGCCCATGCGCCCCGCGGCGCAGCCCGCCGCGGCGCCCGCGTCTTCCTATAGCGTCGACAACGCGGAGTACGCGTCCCGCTGGCTGACGCGGGTGGCGCTCATCGGCCTGCGGACGCAGACGGACCACGACGCGCGGGACGCGGCGATCGCGGGGCTGGTCCTGGAGCTGGCGCAGCGGTTCGCGCCGCGCGATCCGGAGATCGCCCGGCGCTGCGTCGATGCGTGGCGCGAGGCGGGCGATCAGGAAGCGATGATCGAGGCGACCCGGCGCGTGGTCGAGCTCGACCCGTCGGACACGGTCGCGCAGCTCCGACTGATCGCGTGGCAGGTGGCGCGGCTCCAGACGTCGGCTGAGCGGCTGGCGGCGTACGAGCGGTTCATCGGCTCGCGCGCCATCGACGCGAGCGTGCGCAGCCGGCTCGCGCTCGACGCGGCGCTCCTGCACCGCGAGCGGGGCGACGACGCCGCGTTCGCACGAGTGCTGGATCGCGCGATGTCGCTCGACGTCTCGAACAAGGAGGCGGCGGCGCTCGCGTGGACCTATGTCGCGTCGCGGACGAGCGACCCGGTGGCGCGCTTCGAATCGCTCGAGCACCTGCTGATGGCCGACCCGCTCGATCCGAACGTCCACATGCAGATCGCGGACCTGCTCGCGACGAGCGGGAGCTCGCGCGACCTGTTCGCGGCGGCGCGGCGATTCCATCAGAACGCGCTCCTGCTCACGCAGCAGGCGGGGCAGGCGCCGCCGGACGCGCGGGTGCTGTCGTCGCTCGTGCTGGACTGGGAGGTTGATGGCGCGGAGGACGTGCTGGATCGCCTGACGGTGCAGCTCGAGCAGCTCCGATTCCAGGCGGCCCGCCAGCGACAGGTGGCCGAGGAGCAGCAGATGCCCCTCGACGATCTGCCGCGGCCCGAGGAGGTGCGCCTGCCGCCGTCGCTGGACACGGTGCGACTGGCGGTCGCGTCGGCGCTCGAGCAGGACGAGGCGTGCGCGTCGGCGGTGCTGGACCTCGCGCTCTCGATCAAGGAGCAGCTCGAGATCCTGCAGGACCCGCGCAAGCGGCCCGAGCAGATCACGCAGGAGCAGGCGATCGTGATGGGCACGCGGCTGTTCCTGGAAATACAGGCGGTTCGCGGGTGGACGGGGCAGCAGATCGGGCAGTTCATCGGCGAGACTTCGCAGTTCAGCGTGCGGCAGTTCGATCCGGCGTGGGCGGACGTGATCGCGGCGTACACCGCGCTGCGGAGCGACGACCCGCGTGGTGCGATCGCGACGTTCGCGCTCGTGCCCGAATCGCGGGCGGACCTGCGGGCGCACGTGCTTGCGGGCACGGCGCTGGCGCACCTCGCGCTCGACGAGACCGACGCGGGCGCGGCGAAGCTGGAGCAGCTCGCGCGGGAGTCGCCACTGAGCGTGTTCGGCGCGTGGGCCCGGACGCGGCTTGCGCGGATGGGGCGTCCGCTGGCGCAGGGGGCGAGTGAGGCGGCGCTGGTGCGCGGGGCGTCGGGCGTGCCGCGCTGGGTCGACGAGATGACGCAGAACCCGCGGAGCTTCATGGCGGTGTCGATCGAGCCCGCGCGGGCGACGATCGGTGCGCTCGAGCCGTGCCGGCTTGTGCTGCGCTTGCGGAACATGTGCCCGATCGCGCTGGGCGTGGGCCCGGATCGCCCGCTGTGCAGCAAGTTCCTCATCTCGCCTCGGTTCGAGCTGGCGCTCTTCGAGGGGCGGCAGCTCGCGCGACCCGAGGTGTTCCACCTTGATCGTCGCCTGCGCTTGCAGCCCGGCGAGGAGATGTCGGTGGCGATCTGGCCCGACGCGGGCCCGACGGGATGGTTCCTCGAGGCGTTCTCGCACGTGAGCGTGCGCGTGGCGTGGCGGATGATCCAGGGCTTCACCGTGACGCGCTCGGGCGTGCTCGACGCGGGCCCGCTGTGCATCAGCACGCAGACGCCCACGCAGCTCCGCTCGCCCGTGGCGGAATCGCGCCTCGGGGCGGACGCGATGATCGCGCTGATCGCCAGCGCCGACGCCTCGCGCGCGCCGTTCATGGCGGCGTCGGTGCGGGCGCGGGTGATCGGCGGCGGCGATTTCGGCGCGCCGGCGTCCGAGCAGCAGAAGCTCGCGACGGCGCTGGGCGCGCGGTACGCCTCGCTCCCGCCCGCGGGGCGCGCGGTGCTGGTGCTGGGCGTGCCCACGCGCGTGCAGTCCACGTCGATGGAATCCTTTGACACGCAACTCGCTTCGGAAGCCGACGCGAACGTGCTGGGCGCGATCCTCGCGGCGCGGGTGGGCGATCCGGAATCGCCGCTCTTTGAGCGGGCGATCGCGTCGGGCGATCCGCTCGTCGCGCGCCTCGCGACGCTCCTGCGCGATCGCCTCCGCGACGGCAAGGGCGGATACGCGACGATGACCATGCTCGCGACGCAGCAGGCGGCCGAGGTGCAGCCCGACCGCGCGGGCGGGGCGGAAGGCGGGTCGGTCGTGCCGTGAGGACGCCGTCGCGCGAGGACGGGTGGCTCCGTCGGGTGAGCGCGGGTCCCGCGCTCGCGCTGGGGGCGATCCTTCGCCTTGCGCATCGCAGGCAGGCGGCGTCGGGGGCGAGGCGTTCGCGGCGCGCCGCGTCGATCGTGGGGTACATCCTGGGCGTGGCGCTGCTCGGCGCGGCGGTGTGGATGGTCGCGCGGCAGGAGGGCACGCTGCGCGAGGCGTGGGACGCGGCGCGGCACGCGCCGGCGCACCTGCTTGCGATGCTGCTCGTGCTGCCCGCGCTGAACTGGATCGTGGTGTCGCTGTCGATCTGGCTCATCACCGGGCACTTCGGGCCCGTGGGGCGGCGCGAGATGCTTGCGCTGGTCGGGAGCGCGTGGCTGCTCAACTACCTGCCCATGAAGCCGGGCATGGTGGGGCGGGCGGCGTACCACAACCGCGTGAACGGGATCGCGCTGTCGGACATCGCGCGGGCGATGGTGATCTGCGTGGGCTCGTCGGGCGTGGCGATGGTCATGATGATCGTCGCGAGTGTGCCGCTGGCGATGGAGTGGGGCGGGGGCGTGGGGGTGTGGATCGGGCTGTCGATCGTCGCGCTGCCCGCGCCGGCGTGCATCGTGATGTCATTGCGCAGCCGGTCGGGCTCGATGCTGTCGCGGTTCTGGATGGGCATGTCGCTGCGGTACGCCGACATGCTGATCTGGGCGGCGCGGTACTGGGTCGTGTTCGCGGTGGTGGGTGCGCCGATCGGGCCGGACCGGGCGGTGGTGTTCGCGGCGATCTCGAACCTCGCGCTGCTCGTCCCGGTGCTGAGCAACGGGATGGGCCTGCGTGAGTGGTCGATCGGGCTCGCGTCGGGCGATCCCATCGGGCTGGCGGCGGACCTCGTGAACCGCGCGGCGGAGCTGGCGGTCAGCGTGCCCATCGGACTCATCGGGAGCGCGGACGTCGCCCGACGCCTGCGCCGGCACGCCAAGCGGGCCAGGGAGTCCCGCGAGGCGGTGGGCCAGGCCCCGGCGTGATAACTGCGCCGGACCCTGCGCGCCGGCGTGACGGACTCGCGCGATCCGGTCGATAAGCACGCACGTACGGAACCAATGAGGGGCGGGCGCCAGGAACGGCGCCCGGCGTGCGACATGCTCAGCAAGATCGAGCAGGACCATCAACGCTTCCGCCAGATCGTGCGCGGGAAGATCCGCAAGGATCTCAGGCGGTTCCTGTCGCGCGGCGAACTCATCGGGCGCGAGGGCAAGAAGTTCGTCTCCATTCCCGTGCACGACATCGACATCCCGACGTTCCGCTACGGCGACAACTCGGGCGGCGTCGGCATGGGCGAGGGCGAGGAGGGCCAGGGCGTCGGGCAGCCCGGATCGGGCGAGAACGCGGGCGGCGAGGAAGAAGGCCGGCACATCACCGAAGTTGACGTGTCGATGGAAGAACTCGCCGACATCCTCGCGGCGGAGTTGCAGCTCCCGCGGATCAAGCCGCGCGGGGCGCACCGCATCACGACCGTCAAGGACAAGTACACGGGCATCCGTCCGGTGGGGCCCGCGTCGCTGCGACACTTCAAGCGCTCGTACCGCGAGGCGCTCAAGCGCCAGCTCTCGATGGGCGACTACGACCCGGACGATCCGGTCATCATCCCGATCCGCGAAGACCTGCGGTACCGCTCGTGGAGTGAGGTCAAGAAGCCGCAGAGCAACGCGGCGATCGTGTACATGATGGACGTGTCGGGCTCGATGGGCTCGGAGCAGAAAGAGCTGGTGCGCCTCGAGGCGTTCTGGATCGACACGTGGCTCCGGCGGAACTACGAGGGCATCGAGAGCCGGTACATCGTGCATGACGTCCGCGCGGCGGAGGTCGACAAGCAGACGTTCTTCTCCGTGCGCGAGGACGGCGGCACGCGGATCAGCTCGGCGTACCAGTGCGCCAAGGAACTGCTCGACGCGCACTACGACCCCAGCGACTGGAACATCTACCTCTTCCACTTCAGCGATGGCGACAACTCGTCCGAGGCGGACAACCGCCTGTGCGTCAAGGTCATCGAGGAGCAGTTGCTCCCGCGGTGCAACATGTTCGGGTACTGCCAGGTCGCGAGCGCGTACGGCTCGGGCAACTTCATCAACGTGCTGCACGAGGCGTTCCCGGGCGGCGCGCCCGACGAGGACGGCCCGCGCGTCATCACCAGCAAGGTGAACGGGCGGGACCAGATCTACGACTCGCTCAAAACGTTCTTCAAGCAGGGGCGATAGCCCCGGCGGGGCCGCCTGGGGAGCACCGATCGGCATCCGTCCGGGATTGCCATCCGCCGGTGGCCCTGTTGCGAATAGGCTGTCGTCGTGATCCCGTTCTTCGTTGGCTATGCCATGGTGTTCTGGTATCTGGTGGTGCGCCGCCGGCGTGAGCTGGCGGGGTGGCTGTGGCTCGCGGCGGCGGTGGGCGGGCTGGTCGGGATCATGATCCTGCACCAGATACTGGGCGTCTGGACGCACGGGAGGATCTTCGTGCCCGTGCTGCGGACGCTGCTGTTCGCGTACACGCTGCTGGTGGGCGTGGTGGGGCTCTATCTCGTGTGCCTGCCGAAGGGATATTCGAGGCCGCTGTGTCGGCACTGCGGGTATGACATGCGCGGGCTCGAGGTGTGGGACCCGTGCCCGGAGTGCGGGCGCGTGCGCCCCGAGGGCGATCCACGCGGGCAGCGCGGCGTGCGCCATCGCCAGCTCGCGGAGTGGGGCGAGGTGAACGAGGGCTACTGGGTGATGGATCGCGAGCGACGCGTCGGCGAGGCGCGCTTCGATATGGACGAGCGTGAGGGCGAACGGGGCTCAGCCGCGGATCAGGCGCCAGAGCCCGCCCAGGACGAGCGTCAGGAGCGGGAGCCCCGCGAGCACGCCCCAGCGCAGGCGTGAGAGCGTCTGTGGATCGATGGGCTCGATGCGTGCGACGGCCCGCGCCTGCACGCCCTGCGCGATGAGCGCGTCGTGCCCCGCGAGCCAGTCAACGCACGCCTCGAACAGTTCCGCATTGCCCGGCCAGACGAGCGAGGTGCGGTTCTCGATGCGCTGCTCGGCGAGCGCAACGCGATCGAGCATCCACCAGCCGCTCGAGACCACGATCGTGCGCCCGCCCGCGGCGTTGCTCGCAGAGATGGCGTCGGTCTGCGCGTCGCGCCGGCGTCCCGCCGCGGCGACGATGAACGCGTCGCGAACGTCGTCGCGCGCCGCATCCGGGCGCGGGGGATCGGGCACGAGCGATTTCTGGTCGTTCGGGATCGAGGCGTACGCGATCCACTCGCTCTCGCCCCACAGCGCCCGCCCCTCGCCCTGGCGCTCGAGCGTCAGCAGCGCGTCCCACCCCGCGGGCGGATCGAGCGGCACGGGCCACGGCAGCATCAGCGGAAGCCCGCGGAGCGCACGCGCGATGGGCTGGTCCGTGTCCGCGGGCGCGACCTCGTGATCGCTCGCGACGACGCGACCCTGCGTCGTGGCGACGTCGCCCAGGATGGGGCGCGCGGTGTCGGCCTTGACGCCATACGAAGCGAGCGAGGCGGCGACGGGATCGCCCTGCCCGATTGAGGGAAGGCTGGAGGGGAGCAGGCTCACGAGCACGGGCGCGTCGCTCGCGAGGACGCTGCGGAGCGCGCGGGAGAGCGCGTGCGCGCGTTCGATGCCGCCGGGGGCCTGTGACGGCGAGGGAACGATCGCATAGACCACGGGGCGCGCGCCGGAGGGATCGAGCGAGGCGAGCGCGGTGCGGAGCGCCGCGTCGCCCGGGAGCGTGCCCGCGGGCGCTGCGCCGGGATCGCTCTCACTCGATTGGGATGGGGTCGATGGCGACGCGGTCGACGGGTTGGACGCGCCGCTCTCGACGCGCCATTCCAGCGTGTCGATGCCGCGGAGGGCGAGGCGCTCGGCGAGCTTCACGATCGGCGCGTTCGGAGCGAGCATGTCCTCGAGCGCGGCGTGGACGAAGACGACGATCGGTGGCGCGTCGCTTGAGACCACGCCGAGCGCGGAGGCGAGCAGCGATTCGGCGTTCCGCTTGACGTCGGCGCGGACGGCGCCGGCGCTCAGGTCCGTCGGCGGGAACAGGCGTTCGAGCGGCACGGCGGTGACGCGCGGGGTGTGGGCGGCGGTATTGGGAGCGGTCGAATCCTCACGCGGGGGCGCGACGATGAGCGCGGCGGGCGAGCGTTCGAGCACGCGCGCGACACGCAGCGCATCGGGCGTTGGCACGCGGCTCGCGCGGTCGAGTGCCGCGGC
>JAVEWV010000024.1:0-46567 GCA_034004365.1 Phycisphaerales bacterium | reverse complement strand
TCGGGCCCGCCGCGCCGCAGCTCATCGTCGGTGGGCTCACGATCGACAGCGATGTTGATGCGGACTTCTTCCGCTTCTACATGCCCGCGACTGGCACATCGAGCGACTTTGTTCGCATCGATTTCATCCACGGGCAGGGCGATCTCGACTTCAAGCTGCTCAACAGCTCCGGCACCACGCTCACCACCAGCGACGGCGTCAGCAATTCCGAGCAGATCTCGCTGAACGGTCGCCCCGCGGGCTGGTACACCGCGCACGTGTACGGCTGGTCGGGCGCCACCTCGCCGAACTACACGCTCACGGTCAACCCGTCGCAGAACGCCTCGCCCACGATGGCGATCGTCAATCCGCCCGCGGGCAACATCGACCTCGACCACGGCGGCGACACCTACACCACGACGTGGACCGCCAGCGACCCCGAGAATAATGACACATGGGTCACGCTCTGGCTCGCGGACCATCCGTTCCTCGATGGGCACGAGGTGCTCATGCCCACCAGCGTGAATACGCCCGCGTCGCAGGGCTTCTACATCATCAACAGCGCGTACGTCACGCCCGGGACCTACTGGGTCTACGGCGAGGTGACCGACGGCGGCACGATCACCGGCGCGTGGTCCGAGGGCACGATCACGTTCCTTGACAGCACGGGCTGCCTGGGCGACTGGAACAACTCGGGTGGCCAGCCCGACAGCAGCGACTTCCTGTTCTATCTCAACGACTGGGTCGCGCACGATCCGCACGCGGACCTCGCGCCCGAGGGCGGCGATGGCGTGTGGGATTCGACCGACTTCCTGGCCTACCTGAACGTCTTCAGCGCGGGCTGCTGAGCAAAGAGGGCGATTCGGCTCGATCGACTTGAGCCGTGTTGATCAACCAGCAACGATCACGGGCGATCCACGCGGATCGCCCGTTTTCTTTGCGCTTTGATGATGAACGCAGCGTTCTTGATCAACAATGCGTGTTCACGCTGAACACGAAGGATCAGCACCCGGCGCTGTACAGGTTGAGATACGCGAGGAAGTCGGACGAATCCCACGTACCGTCCCCTCCGGCCGGCGCGAGGTCCGCACGCGGCTCGTTCGCGGACCAGTCGTTGAGGTACGCGAGGAAATCGGATGAGTTGGGCTGCCCGCCCGAGGCGTCCCAGTCGCCCGCGCACGTCTCGACCGGCGTCGCGACGTAGACGCCGATCGTGCCATTCTCGAGGAAGCACGCGAACGCGACCTGCCCCGCGTCGTTGATGTCGACGTTGGCGTTGATGAACTGCACGCCGGTGGTGCCGCCGAAGTTGAATCCGCCCACGATCGGGCCGAGGTCGGTGGGCATCATGTCGCCCGCGCGGGCGATGCGCACGAGCGTCTGCCCGTCGCCCACGAACAGGGCCGCGGCGTTCGAGTCGTCCTTGGCGCGGAACGCAACCCAGCCGCTGCGATTGACCGCGACGGGGAAGTTCGCGAGGTCGCTCGACTGGATGTTCATGTCGCCGCCCTGCGCGACGCGGATCGTGCCGAGCCCGTCCGTCCGCCGGACCTCCCAGATGCTGTCGCTCGCGCGCCGCGCGCTGAACGCGACGTGCCCGGCCCCGCCCGCCGTGGGCGGGTTTGAGAAGCCGATCGAGTTGACGAACGCGTTCCATGTTGCGCCCGTTTCGACGATCGTGGTCGGGTTGCCCGCGGGGTCCCACCGGGCGATGCGTCGCGTCGATCCGTTCTGCAGGATCGTGTTCGAGGCCATCTCCCCCGCGTTGTTGAGCCTGGGCGAGAACAGGAACGAGTACGTGCCGCTGAACGTGTTGCCGCGCGAGACCTGCGTGCGCACGCCGCCGATGAACTGGTCGATGATGAGTTTGCGGAACGTGCCGAAGTCGCCGCGATAGCCGACGGCCCCCGCACTATTGAGCGACGGCGTGCTGAGCCCGCTGATGCCCTCGCTCCCACCGGGCCCGAACACGTCGATCGGAGCGCCCGACTCGTCGTACGTGGTGATGGACGTGCCGTCGAGGCGTTGCACCGCGACGCGGTTGTTCTCGTGATCGAGCCCGCTGGACCAGATCGGCTCCGGGTCATTGACGGAGAGGATGATCCCGCCCGCGCCGTTCTGCCCGAGGAAGATCCCCTCGGTCGCTGCGCCCGCGAGCACGACGCGCGTGACGACCGAGCCGTCCTGATCGAGCGCGACCGACTGGCTGCTCAGCGAGGACGGGAACGGCAGATTGAACGGCACGATGCCGGGATCGAGCGAGGATCGGCACTGCAGCTCGATCGTCCACTGTGTGGGCACCTGCGCCGCCGCGCCGCTCGCCATCGCGAGCAGTGGCGCGAGGAGCATCGACCGGGAACGCACGATCCGCGGGCTGTCCATGTCTGGTTCCTTCGGGCCCGGGGCCTGGGCGCGTGGTCCAGACACCATACCGGATCAGCACCCCTGGACAAAGAGGTTCAGATAGGCAAGAAAATCGCTCGAATCCCACGCGCCGTCGCCGCCCGGCGGGGCGAGGTCCGCGCCCGGCGCCTGCGCCGACCAGTCGTTCAGGTATGCGAGGAAGTCGGAGCTATCGGGCTGTCCGCCCGAGGCGTCCCAGTCGCCCGCGCACGCGCCGCCCGGCTCGTGCTGGAGCAGCAGCACGGAACGCGCGGGGATGTCGAGCACAACCGACCTCGGGTGCGGCCCGCTCGCCACGTCCTCGATCGTGACCGGTCCCGCGGGCGTGCCGCGCCCCGGGCCGTCGTACTTCGGGTCGTTCGAGTTGATGATGAGCTCCCACTGCCCGTCGCGCGGGATGCCGATGCGGTACCCGTTGCGATCGCTGTTGGAGAGGTTCACGACCGCGACGAACGAGCCGCCGCCGTCCTGGTATCGCTCGAACGCGAGCACGTCGAGCGACTCGTTGACGTGGTACGCCCACAGCGGGCTGTTCGCGTAGAGCGCGGGCTGCGTGGTGCGGAGCGCGATGAGATCGTGGTAATAGTCGAAGATGCCGCGATAGGTCGCTTTGTGCGACCAGTCGATCTTGCTCGATTCCCAGCCATCGTCCTCGAGCCATTCCGTGCCCTGCAGGATGCCGGGCACGCCGCGGCTGAGCGGCGTGAGCGTATTCCCCACGATCGTGCGCCCGCGGGCGAAATCGTCGTCGCTGGGGGGCGTCGTGTCGATCTCGCGGACGGCCCGCTCGTGCCCGTTGAGGGGCCACGCATCGTCGTGCAGCTCGAAGTAGTTAAACACGCTCTGCCCGGACACGCCGAAGCCCTGCCCGTCGAGCACGTTCGCGACGCGCTGCATGTTGGGGCTGCCGGACGCGGCGCCGAACACCGCCGAACGCACCGCCTCCTTGAACTCGTTCTGGTACTGTGCCGTGAAGCCCAGGCCGGTCGACGTCGGGTCGGTCACCCAGCGGTTGTCGATGTAGATCTCCGCGATCGTGTGCTTGTCGGCGTGCCGGTTCGCCATGCGGTCGTGCATCGCGCGGACGAACGCCTGCCCCGACGACCACTGCGGCGTAAAGAACGAGTCGGTCATGTACATCGTCGCGTCCACGCGGAAGCCGTCGAGACGATACTCCGTGAGCAGCGTCTCGGCCGCGTCGAGGTAGTAATCGAACACGCCGGCCCGGTCGAAGTCCGCCTGTGCGCCCCACGGCGTGTCGATGTGCGGGCTGTCGAAGTAGATCTGCGTGCCGTCATGGTTCCAGAGGATGTTGTCCGCGCTCGAGACGTGGTTCCACACCACGTCGAGCAGCACCGCGATCCCGTGCTGGTGCAACGCGTCGATCATCTGCTTGAATTCGTCCGGCGTGCCCAGCTTGCTCTCGATCGCGAACGCACCGATCGAGTTGTACCCGCCCGAGAAGTCGCCCGGGAACTCGTTGATCGGGTTGAGCATCACGGCGTTCACGCCCAGCTCCGCGAGGTGCCCCGCGCGGGCCGCGACGTCGACGTAGCGCGATGGGTTCGGCGTCGATCCCATCGGATCGTTCCGCCCCGCGAACGTGCCCACGTGGAGCTGGTAGATCACGAGCTCTTCCATCGGGCGCGGCGAGAACGTGTTGTCGGTCCAGATGTAGGCGTCCTGATTGGTGAGGACCGAGTTGTGGTTGTCCGTCGGCACCAGCGCGGCCGAGCGTGGGTCGCTCGCCCACACGCTGTTGTTGAAGTAGTACTTGTACATCTGCCCGGGCTGCGCGTTGGGCACAAAGCCGACGAAGTACTCGCCGACTCGCGTGAGCGGCGCGGAGGTGCCCCAGTTGTTGAACTGCCCGCGCACCACGCACGACGTCCGCGTCGGCGACCAGACCTTGAACACCGCCCCGCCCACGACCGGGGTCGAGCCCGCGGGCGCGTGCGAGAGTGTCGCGTAGTCGATCTGGAAGGGCGAGGCGCCCGCGAGCTCGTCGCTCATGCCGCTCGCGCCGAGGTAGTCAACGTCCGTTCCATCGCGGACCTCGATCGTGTAGCCCAGCGCGCTCGACGCGGTCGCGGGAATGATCGCCTCCCAGAGGTCGTACGGCCCGCGCGAGCCCACGAGCGTCCCATCGATCGACGCGATCGCTCCCGTGTCCACCCGGAGACGGGCCGACGAAACATCGTCCCGGTACGTCTGGAACCGAACGTGGAACGACTCACCATTGCGCGGCACGCGCGGCGAAAGGTCGTGCGCCACCTCGTGGCTCACGCCGGACCACTGCACGTTGTTGTCGAGCTGAGCGGAAGCACACGCCGCGCAGCCCGCGATCGCGGCGATGATGATGGACCTCATGCCAGTCTCCTCGAGAGGCGTTCGGGTCGACCATCCGACCGACCACACGAGGTGGCCACGGAGGGCGCGACGACGCGGGATCTTCCCCTACGAACGGATACCGCTCAAGGAGAATTCCCGCGAGAATCGAGGAGAATGCCCGAACATTCTTCGAACAACAGTCGTAGATCGATTCTGATCAGCAGCCGCCGGCGTAGAGGTTGAGGTACGCGAGGAAGTCGCTGGAATCGAGCGAGCCGTTGCCGCCGGGCGGGGCGAGGTCGGCGCAGCGATCGTTGCCCGCGTACGAGTTGAGGTACGCGAGGAAGTCGGACGAGTCCGGCGTTCCGCCCGAGCCGTCCCAGTCCGCGGGGCAGGGCACGACCGGATCGATCCGGTGCACGCTCCCGCCGAGCGAGCAGAGATAGATGCGTCCGAGCGCGTCCTTGCCGAACGACACGGGGTTTCCACCGAAGTTGCCCATCTCCGAGGTTCGCTCAACGACGACCTCGTTGCCCTGCGCGTCCCTCCGCAGTGTCCACACGCGCCCCGAGCAGTAGTCCGCGAAGAAGTACGTGCCATCGAGATACGGAGCGCTGCAGTCGCGCAGCACCTCACCGCCCGTGATCGAGCAGCCGAAGCTGTGCGAGTACTCGTGGATGGGCAGGGTCAGGCCCGGGCTGTTGCACGTGCAGCCCGAGATGCCCGTGCACAGCGTGCCCTCCATGCAGCGCCAGCCGAAGTTCAGCGGGGGCGTAACGCTGGCGGGATGGATGATGTTGATCTCTTCGCGTGCGCTCTGCCCGACGTCGGCGATGAAGAGTTCGCCCGTCACCGGGTCCCACGCGTTCCGCCACGCGTTGCGCAGGCCAAGGGCCCACACCTCACGAAGCCCGTTCACGCCGTCGAACGGATTGTCGGCGGGGATCGCATAGTTCAGGTTTGCATCGCCCGGGAAGTCGTCGCCATCGACGTCGATGCGCAGGATCTTGCCGAGCGGATTGGTCAGCGTCTGGGCACGATTCCCCGGGTCGTTTCCGCTCCCGCCGTCGCCCGTCGGGAGCCAGAGATATCCGTCGGGCCCAAAGCTGAGCCAGCCCGAGTTGTGGTTATCGAACGGCTGCGCGTACGTGATGATCGTCTGCACGGGCGTCGGGTCGGCGACGTTCGGATCGCCCGCGCTCCGCCTGAACTCCACGATGTTCGACTGGCTGCCGGACGTGTAGTTCACGAAGCAGCGGCCATTGGCGGCGTAGTCGGGATGGAACGTGAACCCGAGGAGGCCCTGCTCGCTCGCGGTCGAAACCCCGTCGATCTCGAGGAAGGACGTGGACAGGAGCGTTCCGGTGTCCAGGTCGAAGATGCGCACGGCGCCGCGGTTCGCGTCGCCACCGTGACCGCGCTGCTCGACGATGAAGATCCGCGACGTGTCGCCCGGCGCGTGGGTGACGAACACGGGACGCGACAGGCCCGAGACCACCGGCGTGCGCACGAAGTCCTGTGCGGGTGCCATGCCCGCAAGGACCACGAGGGCCGAGACAGACGCGATCGAGTATGTACGCATGACCTCTTCTCCTTCCAGTGCGGGCCTCGCCGCGATCCGACATGCTCCGTCAGGTCGGCTCGTCGAGCGGGTCCGGGAATCCGGGCCCGCGGCGCATAGGAGGATCTTCGGCCCGGCGCGCGCCGGGGTTTCGGCGGGTTCCAACAAGAAATCGCCCGCGGGACACGCCGCGGGCGATTGTTCGGTCCATATTAGGATTTCTGTGGGAGATCAGCGCCGCCGACGCCGCGTCGCCACCAGCCCGCCCATCGCGAGGAGGCCGGTCGCGCCCGGCGCGGGCGTGGTCGTGAAGTGCTCGCCGTCGAGCCAGCCCTGCGTTCCGCCCCAGTTGGAGAGGAACCCGTCGCTGTAGCTCGCGCTGAGGTTCCTGACCGGGTGGAACCACACACCGATCTCATCGCCGTACTGCATGCCGGTCCACTCGTTGGGCATGCTCGGGTAGAGCGGCATGTGGTTGTTCAGGTCGGTCGTGTCGATCGAGAAGCTGAGCGTGCGCTTCCCACCCGCGTCCACGACCGGGTTCGCGATGATGCCGGGCGAGTACCGCGGCCCACCCGCGACGAGCGTCGTCATGATGCGGTCGGGCGCCTGCGTGCCACCCGCGGGGGAGCCATCGCGGTAGCTCGTCTGCGTGTTCTCGCCGTTGTATCCATAGATCGAGATCGTCGGGCTCGCGGTGTTGCGCCCGTCGAAGTAGACCAGCGCGAGCTCGCCGGCGATTCCCTTGGGGTTGGGCCCGTCGTTGATCGCGAGCGTGAAGCCCTGCGTGACCTGGTTGCTGAAGGTGGCCTCCCACGTGAGGAGCCCGTTGATCGTGTTGTACGTGCTGCGCACGCTCTCGAACGTACCGCCGTCATCGCTCACGGGCGCGTCGCCGCGGTTCCACTCCCAGACGCGAATCTCGGCCGAAGCGGACGCCGCGCCGCACGCGGCGGCAACGAGGGCGATGATCTGCGAACGCATGTCTCTCTCCTTGGCGTGTGTGTGCGAAGTCCACACAACAGGCCACGAGAGAGCTCATCCGACGAGCAAAGCGTGCGATCGCGTGCGTCGTGGCGATGCTCCATGACGAACGCGACGCGTGGCGCGATAGAGACGCCACCATCGCTCGGGCGTTCCCGCGAGGATCTGGCGCGTGGATCGTTCGGGCGGAGAGCGTGAACCTGTGCGGTCTGTGCCGCATGTGCGGGCAAAGGAGGGCGTTTCGCAAGCGAGGGGTCCGATCGATCCCTAGCGTGCGATCTTCGGATCCACGCGGTTCGCGCGCCAGAGCACGCCATCGCCGCGGGTGTCCGCCGCGTCATAGATCCCGGCGAATCGCAGGGCCTCGACGTGCCCGTCGACGTGCGGCCACACCGATCGCCCGCGGTGCCGCTCCATGGCGAGCTGCGTCATCACCTCTTCGTCTTCGCCGGGCACCCAGAGGTCGGCACGGAAGCTGCGGGCCGTCGCGTAGAAGCCCTCGTCCGCAAGTTCGCCCGCGAACACCGTCTGGGCGGGGCGTTCGATGGCCCGGATGCTCCCGTACCGCTCGTACCCGCGCATCACACCCGAGAGGTAGTAGTTCGTGCCGTAGCTCGACTGGCGCACGCGACCGCCGGGCGGCGCCTCCCAGAGCGGGCCGCGGTCCGACGGACAGCGAGCGATCGACGTCGGTGGTCCGTCGAGGTACGGCGAGATCGCGTCAAGCCAGCTCGCGCTCGCGAGCCCCATGTCGTCGGGCATGAACGGGAACGCGTCCTCACGTGCGAGCGTGTGCGCGACCACGCCGATCATGAGCTGGCGATTCTGGCTCATGCACACCGACTCGCGCGCCGCATCCCGGGCCGCGCCAAGGCTCGGCGCGAGCAGCCCGACCAGCAGGGCCACGATCGCGACAACAACCAGCAGCTCAATGAGCGTGAATCCGCGGCGGGCCATCGCTCCCTCTCCCGCCCCCACATGTTCCTACGCGTTGATCACACGCCCCTCGCTCGCGAGCGCCGCCTCGCGGACGCTCTCGTGCATCGTCGGGTGCGCGTGGACCGTGCAGATGATCTCCTCGCTCGTCGCCTCCAGACGACGCGCGAGCGACATCTCCGCGATCAGCTCCGTCGCCTGATCGCCCAGGATGTGCGCGCCCAGGATCTCGCCCCGCGGCAATCCCCGGATGATCTTCGTGAACCCGTCCGTGTGGTGCGCCGCAATCGCCTTGCCGAGCGCGGTGAAGGGGAAGGTGCCGACCTCGTAGTCCGTGCCCTTCTTCATGCCCTTGGCCTTGAGCGCCTGCTCGGTGAAGCCGACACTCCCGATCTGCGGCTGGCAGTACGTGCACCCCGGGATGACGGAGTAATCGAGCGGGATCGGCTCGTGGTGCTTCTTCGGGTCCTTGCGCCACGCGATCCGCTCGACGCACAGGATCGCCTCCTCGCCCGCGACGTGCGCGAGCCACGGCGGGCCGATCACGTCGCCGATCGCGTAGATGCCATCGATGTTCGTCTTGTAGTCGATAGGTTCGCTGGTCGTGACGCCGGGCTTGTAGTCCGTCGAGACGTGGTCCCGCTCGGTCTTGAGCCCGAGCGACGTGTCGAACAGCCCGTCGTAACGCCCCTTGACGCCGATCGCCAGGAGCACACGGTCCGCCTCGATCGTTTCCTTCTTCGATTCATCGGGCTTGCCATCCTTGAGCGGCGCGATCGTGGCCTTCACGCCGTTCTTGGTCTTCTCGACGCCCGTGGTCACGTGCGACGTGCGGAGGTCGAAGCCCTTCTTCTTGTAGATCTTCTCGATCGCCCTCGAGACGTCCTCGTCCTCGACCGGCACGATGCGGTCCTGCATCTCGACGATCGTGACCTTTGTTCCGTAGGAGTGGTAGAAGTACCCGAACTCCATGCCGATCGCGCCCGCGCCGACGACGACGAGCTTCTTGGGCATCTCCTTGTTGAACATCGCCTCGCGGGCGCCCCAGATCCGGTCATGGTCGAACTTCGCGAACGGCAGGTCCCGCGCGATCGAGCCCGTCGCGATGATGACGTGGTCCGCCGTGATGGTCTCGCGGGGCTTGCTCGCGGGGGTCGCGGGCGAGTCCGTCCGCTCCTCCTCGACCTTGCAGTCGTAGATCTCGATCTTGCAGGGCTGCCCGCCCTTGCGTCCCGACGTGATCTTCGCGTGCGCGACGAAGTGCTCGATCTTGTTCTTCTTCATGAGGAACTCAACGCCCTTGTTGAGCTTCCCCGCCACGTCGCGCGAGCGCCCGATCACCTTGTCCCAGTCGAACGCGATCTCGCCCTTGATCGACAGGCCCCAGAACTCGCGCTCGGCGAGCTTCTCCATCAGCTCCGCGTTGGACAGCAGCGCCTTGGACGGGATGCACCCCCAGTTCAGGCACACGCCGCCCAGCTTCGCCCGCTCGACGATCGCGGTCTTGAACCCGAGCTGCGCCGCGCGAATGGCCCCGACATACCCGCCGGGCCCGCCGCCGATCACGATCACGTCGAAGTGCTTGTCCGCCATGGATCGGTCTTTCTTCCTGTGCAGCCCGGCCCGCGTGCATCGCGTTCCGGGGAGGCATGTCCGGTGCGTGTCCGGGCCCACTCGCCCGTCGCGGCACTATAGGGCCGGGCGAGATCGTGCCCATCCGGGACGAGCCACCCCGCGGAGTGCGCGGAATCTGTCGCAACGCCGCCCCGCCCGTCGGACATGGACGGGTGGGGCGTTCGTGCGCGCCCGATCCACCCATACAGGAGCCCGAGCATGAGCATCCGAGCGTTCCTCACCGCCGTCGTCCTTTCGCTCGGCGTGTCGCCCGTCCTCGCCGACACCATCCACGACGAGGCCGTCGATGGCGACCTCTCTACCCTCGCGTCCTCGCCCACGCCCCTCTCCCTGAGTGTCGGTGGCAACACCATCATCGGCACCGTCAATTTCTCGAACAACGCCGCGGGCGATCGCGACTTCTTCACCATCACCGTTCCCGATGGGCAAGAGATCGAGCACGTGAACCTGCTCGCGTGGTCACCCGCGGACACCGGCTTCATCGCGCTCAACAGCGGTGCTACGGGCTTCGTGCCGGGCGTGGCGACCAACGGGAGCTTCCTCGCGGGCGCCCACATCACCCCGAGCCGCGTGGGGGGCGACCTGCTCTTCGACTTCGTGTTCCTGTCGGTCACCACGAACAGCCTGTCGGAGCAGCGCCTCGGTCCGGGGACCTACACCTTCGTGATCCAGCAGACGAGCAACATCGTCTCGAGCTACACGCTCGAGTTCGTCCTCTCCGCACCGCAGTGCCCGGGTGACTGGGACAATTCCGGCGGACAGCCCGACAGCTCCGACTTTCTCGCCTATCTCAACGACTTCGCCGCGCAGGACCCGGCAGCCGACCTCGCCCCGATGGGCGGCAATGGCGTGTTCGATTCGTCCGATTTCCTTGAGTTCCTGAACCTCTACTCGGCGGGCTGCTGAACCCAAGAGAAGCATCCCGAGTGTGTGAATGGGCACCCCGCGCGCATCGCGGGGTGCCTCGTTTCGCACGATCGAACATCGCAACGCCGCGGCGTCGAGTGACATCAAGCCATGTGCCCCATCAGCTCGCACTATCCTGCTTCTGGACTTCGACGCGGACCCCGCCCGTGGAGCACGCCGTGAACCAGGCCGCCGGCAAGCCCCGTTCACTCAACCAATCGTCGTCCGTGCTCGACGCGACGGAATTCGCGCGCCTCATAGAGGACCATTACGCGGACCTTGAGGTCATCGCCGCGGCCCACGCCGGCCGCTCCGCGGCGCAGGACGTGCTCCACGATGCGTCCATTGTCGCGATGCGCGTGCTGCACGAGTTCACGCCCGGCACGAGCTTCCGCGCGTGGATGGCCGCCATCATCCGCAACGTTGCGTCGAACGAGCAGCGCAAGCAGCGGAGGCACCGCTGGAGGCTTGAGCGCCTGTGGCAATCCGCGCCGTCGCCCGAACCACCACCCTCGCGAGGACCATCCGTGCCCGAGCTCGACGCCGCCCTCGCCCGGCTCAGCGACGACCAGCGGTGCTGCATCCTGCTCAAGGTCGTGCTCGCACGCTCCTATGCGGAGATCGCGGAGTGCCTCGGCATCCCCGAGCCCACCGCGCGCAGCCATGTTTTCCGGGCCCGGAAGCGCATGCTGGAACTGCTCCCTCCCTCGATCGGAGGTGCGACGTGATCCGTGACGAAGACCTTGCGCTGATCTCTCTCGTCCTCGATGGAGAGGCCTCGCCCGAGGACCAGTTGCGATATGCCGAGCGCATGCGCACCGACGAAGCCTTCCGAGCGCATGCCGAGCAACTGCGCGCGATCGACGCGGACGTCCGATCGGCGTACGCACCGGCCGGCTCGCGCCCTGTCCTTCCCGACGCATCCGCCCGCACGACCACACGCTCGCATCGACGCCGCGTTTCGCGAGTGTCCATCGCTGCCAGCGTCGTTCTCGCGCTGGCCCTCATCGCTCTCGGCGCGCGCCAGTACCAGCGTGTGAGCAACCGCGTCGATGGGGCTGCGGTCTACGCCGCATACCTCGCGAATCCCACACCCTCGATCGTCTGCGAATCGCCCGAAGAGTTTCGCACCTACATGATCGAGAAGCTCGGCGCCGCGGTCGACGCGCGCTTCGACGCGCCGGTCGCGCTCGTCGGATGGCGCGCCACGCGAAGCCGATACGAGCGCACCGCTCCGAAGGGCGAGCCCCGCGTGCTGCTCGCGCGCGCACCGAACGACGAGCCCGTCGTCGTCATCTTCCAGCGCGCCTCGGCGATCCCGCCCCGCCTCGCGGGCGAACCATCGGCGCACATGTTCAGCAAGCGCCTTGGACGCCTCAGCGCCTACGAGATCACGCCGCTCGATCGCCCCGTCGTGCTCGACCTGCTGACCGTTCCCTGAGCGCGCGAGACGACACCCCGGGATCCTCTCCATCCCTCCCAGGGGTGCGAATCCGGGATGTCGTCTCATGATCCATCCGCGGCGATGTCCCCAAGACCGGGGACCGCCGCCCACCAGCCGCCGCGAGCTGGCCAGCATAACACGACCACCCGATCAGGGGAAGCCTTCCGCAACAATGCCGCTGAGCCGCCGGGGCTCGCGTATCCCCAAGACGAGTGGGAAGATTCAGGTTCTGATAAAATTGGCTTGCATCCCCCGCTCCGGTCTGTTTCCATAACTGTTCCGGGACGTGCAAGGACGCAGGTCGCCCCTCGTGGGGAGCGGGCGAGCGGAGGCACGGACGTCAGGAACGCGGGTCTCGCGCCTTCCTGTGTTGGTGAGATGGTGACGAGCCCCAGGTCTGCGGCGGAGCGCCGCACGAGGGCGATGGCATGGAACGCGCCACATCCGGCATCGATACGCGAAGGTCCCGTTCGATGGAGTCCGTCGAGTTCCCGCATTCGGTCACCGTCGCGAACCCCAGCCGGGCGCTGCTCACCGAGCCCCCGCCCGATTCCGCGGCCGATTCCGCGCTGTACTACGAGTCGCTCTACGACGCCGCGGAGGGCGATACCGACCGCCTCCCCTGGGGGCACACCGAGCCGAATCCCTCGCTGGTCGCGTGGCTCAACCATGTCGCGCCCGGCGTCGTCCGTCCCGGCGGGCGCGTGGTGGTGGTGGGGTGCGGGCTGGGCGAGGAGGTCGCCGAACTCGAGGCCCGCGGGTACGACGCCACGGGCTTCGACGTGTCGCCCAGCGCCGTGAAGTGGGCCCAGCGATTGACGCCTCGCATCAGCGATCGCTTCCGCGTCGCCGACCTGTTCGCGCTGCCCACGACGATGACGCACCGGTTCGACCTCGCGATCGACATCGACACGCTCTGCTGCCTGAACCCCGCGCTCCGCGAGCGGGCCGCTGCCTCGATCACGTCCCTGACCAAGCCGCACGGCGTCGTGCTCTCGATCAGCGCGGGCTGCGACCCGGGCGCTCACGAGGACGGCGCGCTGTGCGCCCCGTCGCTCACGGGCCTCATGGCCCTGGGCGGTATGCAGCCTGCGGGCACGATCGACGACTACTACTGCAATCGCGAGTGCCGCCGTCGCATCCGCGGCGCCTTCCGTCGCGCCTGATCCGCTTCCGATTTCGCTCAGCCTTCCGATCCGCCCGCGCGGAGCCCGCGGAAGAACTCGCGCAGCATCCGCGCCGATTCATCCTCGCGCACGCCCGCAATCACCGTCGGGCGATGGTTCAGCCGTGCGTCGCTCAGCACGCGGTACAGGCTCTCGCACGCGCCGGCCTTCGGATCCCGCGCGCCGTACACCACCCGCGCGACCCGCGCGTTGACGATCAGCCCCGCGCACATCACGCACGGCTCGAGCGTGACGAAGAGCGTGCATCCCTCAAGCCGCCAGTCGCCCTGCGCCCGGGCCGCGCGCACGATCGCGAGGTGCTCCGCGTGCGCTGATGGGTCCTTGTCGTGCTCGCGCCGGTTGGAGCCCTCGCCCAGGATCGCGCCGTCCGCGTCGCGAGAGACGACCGCGCCGACGGGCACCTCGCCCTCCGTTGCCGCCGTTCGCGCGAGCCCCAGCGCCCGATCCATCATCTCGAGATCGCGCGCCGTCGCGTGCTCGGGGCCGAGCGGGCCTTCGCTCGTCACGGCGCACCGCCGTCGCGCGGGCCCGTATCGCGTGAATCTGTTTCACGCGGATCCGTTTCGCGAGGATCGACGTCCTCGGGATCGACGTCCACCGGCACGCCGACCGTATCGCCCACATCGCTTGTGCCCGAATCGTGTCGTGCCGCGTCGTCATCTTCGCGCACGACCGCCTCGCCCTCGAGCATGCCGTCGTCGTTGGGCTCGCCGCGGACCTTCGACGCCGGGAAAAGAATGAGCAGCAGCACGCCCAATTCGTACAACAGGTACAGCGGCACGCCCAGCAGCGTGAGCGTGAACGGATCGGGCGTGGGCGTCAGCACCGCCGCCGCGACGACGCACGTCATGATCGCGTGCCGGCGATACTTCGCGAGCCACGCGCGATCCACCAGCCCCGCCCAGCCCAGCAGCAGCACGATCACGGGTGTCTGGAACCCGACCGCGAACGCCATCGCGAGCCCGAGCAGCATCTTGACGTACTCGCTCACGCGGTACTGCTGCACGATGCCCGCGCCGCGCGTCAGCTCGCTCGCGACGATCAGGGCCATCCCGTTCGGGTCGTAGCCCACGCAGATCCGCTGCTGCATCAGCGGCAGATTGATCCATCGCGCACCGACCGGCGGCGATTCGGGGTCCGCCTCCAGCACCGGATCCGTCGGCAGGACGACGCCCTCGGGCAGCGGGGCGTGGTGCGCCGCGCGAAAACCGATGTTGCTCCCGAAGCCGATGAAGAAGCTCAGCACGACCGGCAGGATCACGAAGTACATGAACGCAACGCCGACGAGCGACTGCACCGCGCTCATCGGCACCAGCATCCGCACGAACCTCTTCTCACGCCGGAGCAGCCCGGGCGCCACGAACTTCCACACCTGCCAGATCACCCACGGCGCTGAGATGATGAAGGTGATCACGAACGAGACGCGCATGTAGCTCGCGAACGTCTCCATCGGACCAGTCGCCTGCAGCGCGGGCGGGAGCCCCGCGCGGGCCAGCGCGTCCTGCACGGGCCCGATCAGGCGCTCCAGCACCCAGCGGCCCACGATGAACGCACCGATCATGATCGGCGCGATCCCGAGCAGCGCGTGGATCAGCCGCGTCCGCAATTCTTCGAGGTGGTCCCCGAGCGGCATGATGAACGACTCGACGTCCGCGTACGGGTCGTGCACGCGCCCGGGCAGCGGGACCGACGGACGCCTCGCCAGCGCGCGCATCGCCCCGAACCGTCCACGCTCCGGACCCGGGTTGTCGGAAGGGAATGCCATCTCCGGGGGAACGATCCCGCCCGACGGGCGTCAGGCAAGCCGGGGTACGGGTTCAAATCACGCCCGGGAGCCTCCCCCCCGGGGGAGCGACCCGCGAGCGAGGTCCGAGAACTCCAGCCGGGCCCCGCCCGCCCCGGACGGCAAGAAACGACACCGATGCGACCTGACGGGACACCCGACCCCGCGCATCCCGATCTCGTAGGAGGGGCGGAGCACTCGCCCCCGCGAGACGATGTCCGCCCCCCCCGGAGTTCCCATGCCCCAGGCGCAGGATTCCCTGAGCGTCGTCCGTGCCGCCCTCCGCGGCGAGCGGGACGCCCTGCGCCACGTCTGGGAGGACAACCGCCGCTGGGTCGCCGCGATCCTGCTGGCCCACAAGCCACGGGGCGTGGACCTCGACGACCTGCTCCAGGAGGTCGCCCAGGCGCTGGTGACCAAGTCGTCGCAGGTCCGCGAGCCCGAGGCGCTCCGCCCGTGGCTGCGGACGGTCGCGATCAATACCGCCCGCCTCGCCGCCCGCAAGCGGAACCGCCACGCCGACGAGAACCCGGGCGTGTCGCTCCGCCTGTCCGGGGGCGCGCTCGACGTCGCCTCGCCCGCCCCGAGCGAGGCGCCCATCGAGGCGATCGAGCGGCGTGACGAGGCCGACCGCCTGCTCTCGCTCGCGCGACGCCTGCCCGATGGCTACCGCGAGCCGCTGCTCATGCGATGCCTGCACGACATGAGCTACCGCCAGATCGGGGAGGTCATGGGCCTGCCCGACACCACGATCGAGACCCGCATCGCCCGCGGCCGGCGCATGCTCCGCGAGATGGCCCAGTACCAGGAGCACGCCGCGCGACAGCGCAGCACCGAGGATGCAAAGGGCGAACGAACCACACGCGAAACGAGGACCGAGCCATGACCGGCGTGGACCGTGACATCCTGATCTCCCGCGTGATCGACGGCGAGGCGACGCCCGAGGACTGGACGGCGCTCCGCGCGATGGCCGAGCGCGACGCCTCGATCTGGTCCGACCTCGTCGCGGCGCAGCAGGACCACGCCGAGCTGTGCGCCATCGTCTCGCGTGCCGCCGACGCGGCGGAGCATGTCGACGTTCCCGTGCTCGAGCACATGAGCGAGCGCGTCGCGCTGCGCACGCGGCGTGTCGGCGCGTGGATGGGCTGGGCCGCTGCGGCGGCGATCGCGCTCACGTGGGCGGGCATGGGCGGCTTCCTGACCCGTCCCGCGCGCGTCGGTGCGGACGGCGCAGATGTCGCGGGCGTGCCGGGGGCGGGCTTGGTCGATGCGCTCACGCCCGACCAGGCGCTCGCGCAGTACTACAAGGCGGGGCAGGCCGAGGGGCGCGTGCTGGGCGAGCTGCCCGAGCGCGTCGTGCTCGAGGCCGTTCCGACCGCGGACGGGCGTGTCGAGGTCCGCTTCGTCCGCCAGATCGTCGAGCGAGCCATCGTGCACGATCTCTATCGCGTGGGTGAGGACGAGGCGGGTAACCCCGTCCCCGTCCGCCGGACCGCGACCCGCCAGGGCGTGTCGTATTGATGTTTTCGCCTTGTTTTTCCGCGTGACGGGCCCGCCCCGCTCGCGCATCCGGGTAGGAGGCGTCTCCGGCAGCGAGACGCAAGCCGCAAGGAGTGTTTGACATGGACCGAATCACCACCCGCATCGCCGCGATCAGCGTCGCCGCCGTTGCCGGCCTCGCGATCGCGCAGCAGGGCAGCGTCCGCGCGTCCAGTTCGCCGGTCGTCAGCGAGATCAATTCACTGCGCGGGGCTGTCGCTCGTCAGCCCGAGCGGAACGTCGCCGGGCGTCAGACGCAATCGGAGTCGACCGCAACCATCGTCATCAACGACGACGAGCACAACTATCAGATCACCGTCCGCAACGGCGAGGTCTCCGCGAAGATCGACGGTAAGCCCGTGCCCGACGATCGCATCGAACGCCGCGGGCGCGCCGTGGTCTTGACGCACGAGGACGGCACAGAGTCGACCTTCGACGTGGGCTTCGCGGTGGGCGGCAACAACGTCCGCGGATTCCGGTTCCAGGACGCGCCCCCGCAGGGCACGGCGTCGTTCTGGTCGCCGCAGATCACGCTCGTCCCGAGCCTTGAGAACGGGCAGCTCAATCTGCGTGCGCAGCTCCAGCCGGAGGAGCCCCGCGTCATCATCGGCATCACGCTCGGCGAGGTCGAGGACGTGCTCGCGCAGCACCTCGGCATCGACGCGTCGGAGTCGATCCTCGTGCTCGACGCGCCCGCCGATCTCCCCGCTGCCAAGGCGGGCATCCAGGCGAACGACATCATCATCGAGCTCGACGGCTCGCCCAACGCCTCGCCCGAGCATCTTCGCGAGGTCCTCGCGTCGAAGAACCCGGGCGATCCGGTAGAAGTGCGCGTCGTGCGCCGGGGCGAGAAGAAGGAGTTTCAGGTCCGCGTGCAGGAGTACAAGCGTCCGAACGAACTCGCCGTGGCGCCTGAAGTGAACGTCGTCCAGAGTGATGTCGAGGAAGAGATCCGTCGCGCGATGGAAGAGGCCCTCGCGGGCATGCGGGCCGGGCACGGCTCCGCGACGGGTGAAGCGCAGGCCGCGATCGAGCAGGCGATGAGCGAGGTGAAGCGCGCCCTCGCCGAGGCACGCGACGAGCGTCGCGAAGCAGCGCGGGCCTATCGCGTTGTTCCCACGCCCCGATCGCTCTGGACCCCCGACGCGCCGGGCGTCTTCGTTGCCCCCTCCGCGCCCGATGCTCCCGCCGCACCCTCGGCCGACATGGTTCGTGCCCAGGTCGAGTTCGCGAAGATCCGCGAGTCCCTCGCGCAGGAGCGTGAGCAGCTCGCTCGCGATCGCGAGGCGATGGCCCGCGAGCGTGAATCACTCCAGAACGAGATCCGCGAGCTGCGCAAGGCCGTCGAGGCCCTCGCCCGCCAGCGGGCCCAGGGCGACAACTGACCGCACGACCAGCCAGCCAGACCAATCAGCCAACCCACGGACGCCGTCCGCTCCCTCCAGGCGGGCGGCGTCCCGTTTTTGCACCGCCCTTCGACGTTCCCGCGTGCGAACCCTCCCGAGCGCCGTCCGGTACCATCACGCGTGGCGCGCCGGATCGCGCCGATCCACGCCCCGACGGAGCGCCACATGCCCGATCCGCTGCACGAGTCGTCCACCCCCGCACCGATGGACGCCGACGAGATCGTCCGTCGTGTGCGCACGAGCTTTGACCGCCTCAAGGGCGAGATCCACAAGGTCATCGTCGGGCAGGACGAGGTCGTGGATCAGATGCTGATGGCGATCTTCTGCCGTGGTCACGCGGTGGTCGTGGGTGTGCCCGGGCTCGCCAAGACGCTGCTCATCTCAACGCTCTCGCGCACGCTGAGCCTCGGGTTCAGCCGCATCCAGTTCACGCCCGACCTGATGCCCAGCGACATCACGGGCACCGAAGTGATTGAGGAGGACAAGACCACCGGCGCGCGTGAGCTGCGCTTCGTCAAAGGCCCCGTCTTCTCGAACGTCATCCTCGCCGACGAGATCAACCGCACGCCACCCAAGACGCAGGCCGCGCTGCTCGAAGCGATGCAGGAGCGCCACGTCACCATCGGCGGCGTGCAGCACGCGCTCCCGCAGCCCTTCTTCGTGCTCGCGACGCAGAACCCCATCGAGCAGGAGGGCACCTATCCGCTGCCCGAGGCGCAGCTCGATCGCTTCATGTTCCAGATCCAGATCTCCTATCCCACCGCCGACGAGGAGCTGGAGATCGTCCGCCGCTCCACCGGCAAGCGCGACGCCTCGATCGAGGCCGTACTCAACAACCAGGAGATCCGCGAGATCCAGGAGCTCGTCCGTCAGACGCCAGCACCGGACCATGTGATCCGTTATGCCCTGCGTCTTGTTCGCGCGACGCGCGTCAGCGAGCCCATGGACGCCGGGCTCGAACGCCCCAAGATGGTCAAGGACTACGTCGGCTGGGGTGCGGGCCCGCGTGCCAGCGAGTACATGATCCTCGCCGCAAAGGCCCGGGCGCTGCTCTCCGGGGCGACGCACGTGACCCCCCAGCACGTCCGCGAGGTCGCCCGGCCCGTCCTTCGGCATCGCATCCTGACGAATTACAACGCCGAGGCGGACCAGATTTCTCCCGACCGGATCATTGATTCGATGCTCGAAGGGGTTCCCGTCGAGGGATTCACCGCGGACGAGCGTCGCGCGGTCGAATCGGTCATGCGCTGATCGTTCTCGCGATTCTCGGAGGCTCGGGGGAGGGTTCGGCGATATCCTTGGCGTGCTGTCGGGTCGCGTGCCGGGGCGCGGGTGCCGGTCCTTCAAGCACGAGGGTCGCGCATGTTCAGCCAGACCACCGAATACGCCCTTCGAGCCATGTCGCTGCTCGCGTACTACCCCAACGAGCTTGTTCCCACTCCCGATCTTGCCGAGAAGACCCAGGTCCCGGCGAACTACCTCGCCAAGGTCCTCCAGCAGCTCGCCCAGGCCAACCTCATCACGGGCAGGCGCGGCGTGGGCGGGGGCTACAAGCTCGCCAAGCCCGCCGAGTCCATCAAGCTCGTGGATGTCATCCGGGCCGTCGGCACCATCAACCGCATCTCCACCTGCCCGCTCGGGCTCGCAAACCACGGCACGAATCTCTGCGCCCTGCATCGCTGCATGGACTCGGCTGCCAAGGCCATCCTCGACGTCGTCGAGGGCGTGACGCTCGCGGACCTCGTCGAGGACTCGGGCGGCGCCCGCCCGCTCTGCGATCCCAACATGACCGCCGCGCTCAGCATCACCATCGGCAAGTCGGGCTGAGCCCGTCGGCTTCGCGCGCCGGCCCCAGATCTTCCTCCGCAACCGATCGCCCCGTGCTGACGAAGCGCCGCACGCGCCCAAGGATCATCCGTGAGCACGACCCCACCCCCCGATCCGACCGTCAGCGACGCGCCGAGCATCCACGAGCTCGAACGCCAGCGCCGCGCCAAGCGAGACGCCATCGCCCAGCTCGGGCTGCACCCCTACGGCGAGCGCGTCGACGGGCTCATGCCCCTCGCCCGGGCGAAGGCCGACTATGAGTCCCGCGAGGGTCCGCGCGAGGACGGCGTGTCTCCTCCCAAGCTCGCGCAGCAGGGCGGTGCGCCGTTCCGCGTCGCCGGGCGCGTGATGCTCCTGCGCGACGGGGGCAAGCTTGTGTGGCTCAACCTCCGCGACGACACGGGGGATATGCAGGTCGCCGTCAGCCAGAAGGACGTCGATGAGGCGAGCTTCGCGCTCGTCAAGCAACTCGACCTGGCCGACGTGATCGTCGCCGAGGGGCCGATCACGCGCACCCGCGCGGGCGAGGTCACGCTCTGGGCCTCTCGCCTCGTGATGGGCGCCAAGGCGCTCCTGCCCCCGCCCGAGAAGTGGGCGGGCCTGCAGGACACCGAGCTGCGCTACCGCCAGCGGTACGTCGACCTGTGGTCCAACCCCGAGACCATGCGCGTCGCCATGCTCCGCACGCGGATCGCCTCGCGCATCCGCGCCTTCCTCGCCTCGCGCGGGTACGCCGAGGTCGAGACCCCCATGCTCCAGACCCTTGCCGGCGGCGCCGCGGCGCGACCCTTCGTCACGCACATGAACGCCCTCGGGATCGATCTCTACATGCGCATCGCGCCCGAGCTCTACCTCAAGCGTCTGCTCGTCGGCGGCATGCCCCGCGTCTTCGAGATCAACCGCAACTTCCGCAACGAGGGCCTCGACAAGCAGCACAACCCCGAGTTCACCATGCTCGAGCTCTACCACGCCTTTGGCGACATGGAGACCGTTATGGAGGTCACCGAGTCGCTCATCCGCGACGCGGCGACGCACGTCGCGCAGCTCGCTGGGGCCGATGCGCCCACGCTCGCATTCGGCGATCTCACGATCGACTACGCCCGCCCCTTCGATCGCGTCCGCTACGGGGATCTCTTTGAGCGTGCCCTCGGCTTCTCCATGACCGATACCACTCGCGTCCGCGCGGAGGCCCAGCGCCGCGGCATCAAGACGAAGAACGAGCAGGGCGTCGAGCTCGACGCGTGGTTCGTCGTCAACGAGCTGTTCGAGGAGTTCGCCGAGCCCACGCTCGGCCCCGCGCGTCCCACGTTCATCACGCACTATCCCGCGGTGCTCTCGCCGCTGACGCGGCCCAACCGCGACGATCCATCGCTCGCCGATCGCGCCGACCTTTTCATCGGCGGCATGGAGATCGCGCCGCACTACACCGAGCTCAACGATCCCGACGTGCAGGAGGCCAGGTTCCGCGAGCAGCTCGCCGGGCTTGACGACGAAGAGTCCACCTTCCGCACCTTCGACGAGGACTTCGTCCGTGCGCTCAAGGTGGGCATGCCCCCCGCGGGCGGTATGGGCGTTGGCGTCGACCGCCTCACGATGCTGCTCACCAACCAGCGCACCATCCGCGACGTCGTGCTCTTCCCGCTCATGAAGCCGCTCGATTGATCGATGTGCAACCAATGAAAACGCCCGGCGCAAACCGGGCGTTGTCAAGCCTCAAGCATGTCGGGCGGAGTTCTTCAGTCGCCGTTCTGTGCTGCGGCGTACGCCTCCTGCGCCGCGCGGGCCCGCCGCTCGTACTCGGCGTCCGTCTTCGCCTGCAACTCCGCGAGACGCTTCAGGCCCTCTTCGGTGCGTCGGGCCTGGTCAGCCCTTGCTTCGTCCATCGTCATGTTGTCGCGTTCATGCTTCAGCCGGCGGATCTCTTCCAATTCTTCAATGGTGCTACCCGCCGCGACGCCGCCAATTCCCGTCTCCGTGCCGGGCGGGAACTCGCGGGTGTACCGCTCCTCGGGCGGCTGGCGCCACTGCATCGCCAGGAGCAAGGCCTCGCGACGCTTCTCAAGGGGAACGTTCGCCGCGAGGAAGTCCCGCGTCCGCTCGAACCGGAGCCTCGCGTCCACCAGCTCCGAGATCGACGCGGCCTCCGCGCTCGCGGGCACGCCGACCTGCTTCAGGATCGTGGGGAGGTAGAGCCCCGCGTCCGCGACGAGGTTCTCGTACTCCTTCATGGTCTCATACACCGTGTCGTGCATGATCCACTTGGTGTACGCGTCGAGCATCTGACGCATGTCCGGGTACTTCCGCGCCAGCACCGCACCCATGTTCGTCCGGTGCTCCTGCGCGATCTTGTTGCTCAGCGCGAGCTGGATCGGCGTCAGCACGTTCTCTTCGAGCATGTAGTCCGTCAGGGTGCCCTTCGCGTTCAGCAGGCGAACCACGTCCATCGCGTTCGAGACTTCCTGGCCGTCGTCGACCGTCACGTTCTCGAACAGGCCACCGTCCACCTGCTCCACGAGGTCGAGGTGCTCGATCAGGTTCTCGCACACCTGGTCTCGCCGCTCAAGCAGCGCCAGCTGGATCGTTGGAATGTCCGAAGGACCCACGATCGGGTTGTTCTGGAGCGCCGCGCGATCCGTCGACACGCCCAGGTCCACGATGTTTCCGTCCGCGTCCAGCACCGTGATGCCGTCGTACGGGATGCTGGGCGCTCGCGGGAGCTTCTTCTTCTCGTTCGCCTGCACCTTCGTCGCCGGCTTTCCCTCCGCCGCGGACTCGTCGGGCCTCGGGGTCGAGGCCTCGGGAGCGGGGCGCCGCTGCTGCGGCTTGGGAGGCTCCACCGCGGGCGTCGCCTCGGGCTTCGCCGGGGGCGGGGGCGACACCTGCGCAACCACCGCGCTCGAGGCCAGCCCCACGCACGCTACCCGCAACATCACGCTCGTCACTCGCGCCACGGCGATGCTCCTTCTATTTGACCGGCGCGTCGCCCGCGCCCTTCTGTTCACACGCCCGAACGGGCGATCCGCCCCCGCCAGAGTCTATGGTTCGTTCGTCCGGATGCACCCTTCGTGACACCCCCGTGACACACCCCGACCCTTGGGCGCCACGCGACTCCCCACCATCGGAAACCCGCGACATGTCCACCACCCCGACCTCGCAACTCGCCGCGAAGATCGCCGACGCCGCCCTCCTCCGCGGCACCTTCACCCTCCGCTCGGGCCGAACGAGTTCCTACTACCTCGACAAGTACCTCTTCTCCACCCGCCCCGAGGTCCTCGCCCCCCTCGCCGACCTCTTCGCCGAGCGCATCGCCAGCCTCGAATCCGCCCTCGCCCTCCGCTTCGATCGCCTCGCCGGCGCCGAGCTTGGCGGCATCCCGCTCGTCACCGCCGCCAGCCTCCGCACCGGGCTCCCCTGCGTGCTCGTCCGCAACGCCAAGAAGGATTACGGCACGGCCAAACAGATCGAGGGACGCCTCGAGCGCGGCGACACCATCGCGCTCCTGGAGGACGTCGCGACCACCGGCGGCCAGGCCCTCGAAGCCGTCAAGGTCCTCCGCGAACTCGGCGCGAGCGTGCCGGTGGTCATTGCTGTGATCGATCGCATGGAGGGCGCACGAGAAAACGTCGAGCGCGAGGGGCTTCGCTTCGAGGCGCTCTTCACCAAGCGCGACCTCGGCATCAGCGAGTAACGCCGGGGTTCGGGCGAACGCGATTACCTCGACTCGACGACGATCAGCACGCGCCCCCGCGGCGACCAGTGCGCCGGAGGCTCGCTCCACCACAGCAGGCTCTCGGCGTCGAGCGCAGGGCCCGCACTGACGTTCGTTGGCGCGGGCTCAAGCGTGACGCTCCCGCGCTGACGGAGCACGCGGAGCAGACGTTCCAGCTCGCGCTCGTCCGCGTCCACTTCGCCGACCAGCACCGCCGCGACCTGTCGCGCGTCGGGCTCGTTCCGTGAGGCATCACGCCCCGCCGCACGCTGCTCTCGGAGCGCTGTCGCGCCCGCATCATCCGCCATTGCGAAATCGAACATTGTCGCCGTACCCGGGCCCGCCAGCGCCTCGCCCATCGCGAGCGACACTTCGCGGTCGAGTGCGTGCACGCCGCGCATCCGCACCAGGCGTTCCGTGATCGCGGCCGTCGCATCGACGCCCTGCATCGGATCGCCCGTGCGCACACGAACCACCAGCCGCCCCGTGCGGGCCAATTCGGCCGCACGCGCCAGGGTCAGCTCGGGCTCGATCGTCGGGCCGAACGTTCCCGTCGCCGCGAGCGCGTCGCTCGCACCCTCCCCCTCGGCCTTCTCGATCAGGGCGCCATCCAGCGCGTCGGCGAGCCCCGCGTGGGGTGCCAGCGCAAGCGCACCTACCTCGGACGCGTCGATCGGCTCCTCGAGCAGCGGGCTCGACTTGTCGACCTCGCGCGACGCGATCGCGGGCCCGCTCCCCCGCCCGAGCCAGGCCGATCCGATCCAGACTCCCACGCCCGCCGCGCCGAGCAGCACCGCCGCCGCGGCGAACCGCACGCCCCGCCCGAACCAGCGGTGCGCCAGGACGTCGCCCACCCGCTCGCCCAGCGTGTACCGCGGGGGCAGCACGATCGACACCGGGATCGCCCCGGGCCCCTCGTCCCCCGCCCGCTCGGGCGCCGCGACCCGGGCCGCCATGAGCACGTGCCGCTCCAGCGCCTGCTCGACGCCCCGCATCACCCGCGCCGGGGCCCGCTCCTCGGGGAGCGTGCTCATCGCGGCCCGATCACGCCGGACCGCCGCCGCCCAGTCGCGGAGCGCCGGGTCGAGCGCGACCGCCCGCGCAACCGCGTCCGCCTCAGGCCCGGACAACTCGCCCTCGATCCACGCCAGAACGACCCCTTCATCGAGGGGGTTGCGAGCGTCGGGATGGGGTGTCGATCGGGCCATTTGGATCTAACTCATTCTCAAACAACGGTTTCCGGCGTATTCAATCCTCGGCGAGACGCTCGAACGCCTCCCGCAGCGCCGCCCGGGCCCGGAACAGGCGGCTCTTGACCGTCCCCTCCGGCACGCCCAAGACCGCCGCGATCTGGTCGTAGTCCAAGCCCCGCACGTCGCGGAGGACCAGGATCGCCCGGTGCTCTTCCGAAACCTCAAGCAGCGCCCGCGAGACCCGCGAACGCTCCGACACCCGTTCGACGCCCGGGCCCTCCCCGGGTTCCGCGTAGTCGATCCCCCGCGGGGTGCGGGCGTGCCCCAGCTCGCCACGCTCGCGCCCTCCCCGGGACGAGGGGTCCTGGTCCGATATCCCTGTTTCCAGGGGCGCGTGACGCCGGTGCTTCTCCGCCCGGAGCTTCGAGAGGCAGAGGTTCATGGTGATGCGGATGAGCCAGGTCGAGAGGCGGCTCCTGCCGTCGTAGGCCCCGATGTTCTCGATGAGCTTGACGAGCGCGTCCTGCGTCAGGTCCGCGGCGAGCTCGCGATCGCCGACCATCCGCAGGCAGACGGTGAACAGGCGGTGCTGGTAGCTGGAGAGGAGCTCGGTCCACGCCGCGGCGTCGCCCGCCTTGGCCCGCTCGACGAGCTCGCGCTCGTGGAGGTCCTGCGGGCTGTGCTCGGGCTGCGGCATGGGGGCGATGGTATCGGCGAGCGGTCCCCCTCCCGTTGCGTTCGTACGCTCTGAGCATGAGCGTCAAGGGTCAGGACGGGAGAGGCGAGGGCTCCGAAGGGCGCGGGGCGGCGCCCTCGGGCTACGACACGTACCAGTCGCCGCTCGCCTCGCGGAATGCGAGCCGCGCGATGCTGCGCCTGTGGTCCCCGCGGCACAAGTTCAACACCTGGCGGCGGATCTGGCTTGGGGCGGCCCAAGCACTCCGAGACTGCGGCGTCGTCGTGTCGTATGACCAGGTGGACGTGCTCGAGGAAGTGGTTTTTAGACGCAATCCGGACGGCACCCACGGCATCACTGACGACGAGATCCGACTCGCGGAGAAGTACGAGCGCGAGCTGCGCCACGACGTGATGGCGCACGTGCACGCGCTGGGCGACGCATGCCCCGAGGCGCGCCCCATCATCCACCTCGGCATGACGAGCCAGGACGTTGTGTGCAACGCGGACTTGATGGTTCTTCGCGATGCGATGGAACTGGTTCGGTTGAAGGTTGTTCGCGTGATGCTCGCGATCTCGGAACAGGCAACGAGCCTTGCGGACGTTCCAACGCTCGGTCTCACGCACTATCAACCCGCGCAACCGGTTACGGTCGGACGAAGACTCGCGCTGTGGGCACACGACCTCGGGCTGTGCGAAACACGACTCGATCCATACTTGCCACTTCGCGGATTGCGCGGAGCGACTGGCACACAGGCCTCTTTCCTCAAGCTGAGCGAGGGGCACGACATCGGTATCCAGTGCAGCAGCTCAATGCTCTGTGATGATGAGGGCAACGAGATTGAGGACGCCCCTGTCGACGAATGGACGATCGAAGGTGTTGACGCGATCGAGCACAGATTCTGTCGTCATTCGATTATTATGAGCGTCGACAAGGGAACGTTCGACCTCACTGGCCAGACCTACCCCCGCGTGGTTGACACCTTCATCCTCGCCGACCTCGCCTCCGTCGCTTCAGTTCTGCACAAGATCGCCACCGACATCCGCCTGCTCTGCAATCGCAAGGAGCTCGACGAGCCCTTCGAGGACAAGCAGATCGGCAGCAGCGCCATGCCCTACAAGCGCAACCCCATGCGCTGCGAGCGGATCTGCGGCCTCACCCGCTTCGTCATGAACCTCGTGGGCAACGCGTACGACACCGCCGCCACGCAGTGGCTCGAGCGCACGCTCGACGATTCGAGCAATCGGCGTCTGTCGCTGCCCGAGGCGTTCCTCGCGCTCGACGGCGCGCTCGACCTCATGCACAACGTCGCTTCGGGGCTCGTTGTGCACGAGGCGATGGTCCGCAAGAACCTGATGGCCGAGCTGCCCTTCCTTGCGACCGAGAACATTTTGATGGCGTGCGTCAAGCTCGGCGCCGATCGACAGGACTACCACGAGCGGATCCGTGTGCACGCGCAGGCCGCGGGCATGCGCGTGAAACAGGAGGGCCTCGACAACGACCTGCTCGAACGCCTGAAGGACGATCCGGCGTTCCGGTCGAAGGCTCGCGGCGGGCTGCTCAGCGAGGAACTCGACTGGGACAACCTGCTCGACCCGATGAAGTACGTCGGGCGGAGCGTCGAGCAGACCGAGCGGTTCATCGCGGAGGTGATCGAGCCGATGCGCGAGCGGTACGCGGACGAACTCGCACAGCTCGACGACGACGCACCGCGGGTGTGATGGATCGTTCATTGTGAGGAGTGGGGGAGCGATGGCGTTCGGGCCGGCGAGGATGGTGCGCGGGATCTACGCGGCGTACGCGTGGTTCGCGCTCTTCCTCGCGCTCGCGCTGCTCGGCGCGTGGCTCACCGGACGCGTGCTGACGGACCGCCTCCACTGGTCGCAGTACCTGCACTGGATGCCCGGCGTCGTCGTGACGCCCGCGTGCGTCGTGCTCGCGCTGCTCGGCGGGATGGGTGCGCGAAGGGGATCATCGCGCATTCTGCGCCGATCCGATCGCGACAGTGAACGTCCGATCCGTCAGAGGCCCGCGCTCCGGCGGCGTGTCGCTCGCACTCTGTTGTTCGCGTCGCTCGGCGCGATGGCGTACGTGCTGGTGGTCGAGCTGCGGATCGATCGCGTCGTGCTGGCCCGCCGGGGAGAGCACGGCGATCTGCGTGTGCTCGTGTGGAACCTCGCGTACAAGAAGGAAGCGCCGATCGCGAGTGTGATCGAGCGCGAGCGTCCCGACGTCGTGCTGCTCGCCAATCCGGTGTGGAAGTACGACTACACCGCCCTGCCCGGGCTAATGGGAACCGCGGACGCCGGGGCGGAACTGCTGGTTGCGGGCGAGTTCTGCGTCGCGTCGGTGCGACCCGTCCTCGCGTACGGCACGACTTCGCTCGGGCTGCTCGGCCGGCGATGGACGGGCGATCCGATGGACTACATCGAGGCGGAGAACCCCGCCGAGCCGCTCGACCGCGGGCGCGCGATGTTCGTTGTTCTTGGTGAGCCCGGTGAGGCCTCGAACGTCGAGAAGGTCGACGCGTCGAGCGCGACGGGGCTGCCGCACGGGCTGGTGGTGTGGATCATCGACATGCCCTCGGACCCGATGCTGGGCCGCATGGATTCCGCGCGTGAGGCGGCGCGCATGATCGCATCGTTCGACGGTTCGGTGTACCTGCGTGAGGCGCGGGCGGAGGGCGCGACGCGCTGGATCGCGCGCGAGGGCGACGCGCTGGGCGTGCACGGGTTTCCCGAGCCGAGCCTCGTGGTGGGGGACTTCAACGTGCCGCGAGGTGCGGACTCGCTCGACGTGCTCACGCACGGGCTGGCGAGCGCGTTCGCGCGCGGCGGGCGGGGCTACGTCGCGACGTGGCCCGCGGAGTTCCCGCTGCTGCACCTCGATCAGGCCTTCGCGGGGCGGGGGCTCGAGACGCTCGCGTATCGCACGGTGTTCGCCGAGGTGGTGCCGCATCGGGCGCAGGTGATCGATCTGCGCATCGTGCCCCACGAGTAGCGCGACGCGCGAGCGAGTCGAGTGAGGGCATTGCTCGGCAGGACTACGCCGAGCGTTCGCCGGGCGGGAGCGCGACGACGTGCGCCGCGTCGCACGCGAGGGTCGCGATCGCACCGGGCTGGAGCGATTCCGCGCCGAGCGTCGGGGCGACCTCGGTCGCGCGAAGGGTCAGGTCGGAGGCGAGCGAGAGCGTGTGCTGCGCCTGATCGCCGAGGTAGGTCATCGAGACGTACTTCGCCTGGATCTCCGACCCGACGCCCGAGCCGTCGGATGCTCCGCTGCTGGTGCGCGCGACGCGCAGGTGCTCGGGGCGGATCGAGAGCGTGACCTTGGAGCCGTCGCGCTGGAGGCTCTCGGGCACGCGCGACGCGAGCGCCCGCACGTCGCCCGCGGGCGTGCGCACGACGATCGCCTCGCCCTCGCGCCCGCGGACCTCGCCCGGCAGGAAGTTCGTCTCGCCCAGGAACTCCGCGACGAACACGCTCTGCGGGCGCTCGTACAGCTCGCGCGGCGTGCCGAGCTGCACGACCTGCCCACGGTCCATGATCGCGATGCGGTCCGCGATCGAGAGCGCTTCCTTCTGGTCGTGCGTCACGTACACGCTCGTCAGGCCCGACGCCTTGCACACCCGGCGGATCTCGGTGCGGAGGTCAAGCCTGAGCTTCGCGTCGAGGTTCGACAGCGGCTCGTCGAGCAGCAGCACCTCGGGGCGGATCACCAGCGCCCGAGCCAGCGCCACGCGCTGCTGCTGCCCGCCCGAGAGCTGGTTGGGCTTGCGCGCCTCATAGCCCGACAGGCGCACCGCGCCGAGCGCCTCCGCGACGCGTCGCTCCCGCTCGGGCTTCGCGACCTTCCGCACGCCCAGCCCGAACGCCACGTTCTGCGCCACGGTCATGTGGGGCCACAGCGCGTAGCTCTGGAACACCATGCCCGTGTTGCGCTTGCTGGGCGGCGTGTGCGTCACGTCGCGCCCGTTGAACGCGATCGTTCCGCCCGTCGGGTCGATGAACCCCGCGATCATGCGCAGGAGCGTGGTCTTGCCGCAGCCCGAAGGGCCGAGCAGGAAGAACAGCTCGCCCGGCTCGATCGTGAGCGTGACGCCCCGCACGGCGTGCGTGACGCGCGCCCCACCCAGCCCGCGCGGGGCGGGGAAGCTCTTCGCGACGTCGCGCAGGTCGATCCGGGTGGACATGCGGGCAGAGGATAGCGGCCCTGGCCCGCCCCGATCCCGCAGAGGGCCCTTCCCATGGGGCGCGGTACCATCCCCGCGTGGCACGCCACGAGCCCAGCCCGGCGGCACGCATCGACCGCGTGCGATCGCTCCGCGTCCACGAGCGCGACGATGCCCTCACCCCCGAGTTCCAGCGGCTCGCGCGCGACCTCAAGCGCACGCACCAGCGCGTCGGCTCCGCGGGCGAGGCGTGGGCCGAGATCGTCCCCGCGCACCTCGCGCAGGGCGCCGTCCTGGAAGGCGTCTCCCGCGGCGTGCTGACGGTTCGCGTCCCGAACCAGCCCGCCCGCTACGTGCTCGACCGCTGGCTCCGCGCGGGCGGGCAGTCGCAGCTCGCCCAGCGCGCGGGCGTGCGGAGCGTGAAGGTGGTTGTCGGGGGCTCGCCGAATTCCCTATGAACTGGCAGGGCTGAGACTCGGCCGCCAGATGCACGCGATCGACAGCATCCCGATCACTATCACGTTCCGTATAAGCGCCGTCAGCACCGTTCCATTCGACAGTGCGCCAAAGCATCCACACCGGTACTCGCCGAGAGTCAGACGCACGAGCATCAAGTATCCACTGAATACAACGAACAGTGCAAGCGCCGCGGACTGCGCCGTGCGAGATCGCACATGGCTGAGCAGCCAAAGGCCAGTGGCGCTTTCGGCCAGGATGACTGTCCATGCCGCCGGAAGCGTCACGGAGACAGGAACGATACCTTGCGCCGTGAGCAGTTTGGCGAATGACTCGGGACCACTCACGCCGCCCGCGGCGGGGTCGGTCTGAAAGAGCTTCCCGATCGCCGCGAGGAGCAGCATCAGGCCAGTCGCGATGCGCACGCCCGCCGCGAAGAGGGTCGCGAGGCGGGCCCTCGGCGATGGCCCGACGGTTCGGGTGTCTCGCGCCTGAGACATCATCCACCCCTGTAACGACGCCAGGCAAAGACGCCCGACAGCAGCGCGACGCAACCGACGGCGATCCACGCGGCGTTCCGCCACCCGGTCTGTTTCTTGAGCGATCGGTCGAGCCGTCGAAGGAACTCTCGATCATTGCGGATCAGCGTGCCGTCGGGCGCGTAGACGTTTGAGGTTGAGGGATCGTATCGGTTCGTATGCTTGATGAGCGGAGCAGGATCCAGCCATCGCTCCGCGTCTGGTGGATTGATCTCCCAGCGCTCGACAGTCCATTCGACATGGGAACGAGTAACTCCACCTGCCTTTGAGGGTACATTGAATTCGAGTCGTACCGAACTCGGCGGGGTGAGCGGCGACGCCGACGCGCTATCGGAGGCGGCGTAACTGTACGAATACCACATCTCGCCAGCCGTTCCAGGGGGGTCACCGTACCCACGAAGGCGGCCCTTCGTGTCCCATGTCATCGCAATGCCGCAGGCGGAATTTGTTGCGGTCGTCAATCCTGCATCAGCCGTGGTCACAAGGCCTTCGTGCCCGATCACACAATCAATCCAGCGAGGGACGAGCGGCCAAGGAGCTCTACCAGAACCACGGTCGGATTCATTTCGGGTGATTGGTTGGACGGCATGACTCGCGAACGTTGGATCACTCGTGACCACTCTGTCGGACAAGTAGTACACGGCGTGCGTCGCAAGCGAAGCGTCAAGCCGCGACGGCGCTGTGCTGGGAGGCACAGAGGTAAAAACGATCTCCGAGAATCGTCCGTCGGCCGACTGTATAACGTGTCGCCACTCAACAGGACGAGTATCTTCCGAATTTGATTTGTAGACAATCTTCAACGAGTTGACCATCGAATACGTACGGGCAAGCTGCAACGCATCGACCTGCGCATGGCAGAATGCCGAGATAGCCGTCACGATTGCGACGCCAACGCAGGCTCTCGTGCTCATCTGGATTGTGGACACTACGGGCAATCGTCGAAGCAGTTCTGCTTGTAAATGAACACGGAATGCGCAGGGGTTACTATGACGGCATCCTTTCCCGGAATGCACTCGCCATTCGGCCCCGTCACGCCGCCAATGTAGGTTCGGCACCCAATCCAACCAGCAAAGATAAATCCGGTCGTTTCATTCACATCGCCGTAATCGCACAAAATCCGGTCGGGACACTGATAAAAACTGTAACAATCTCCAGGATTGACAGGCGTGGTTGTGACATTAAACCACGTCTGCTCATAGCAACTTGTTCCGAAGGCCAGAGCCAGCGGCGCGGCGAGTGCAACCAGTGGCAGCCCTGTCGAAAGCACTATCGATTTGCGTGCCATATATATCCCCCGGTTCTCGCGTCTCGCTTTGAGACGCGTTCAGTATTGCAGACTACCCCCCCCTTCGGTACTCTGTCAAGTACATTCTCTGGGGCGAGCCATGTTTCGATCTGCTCGATACGCCTTGAACTCAGAACCCACCACATCAGGGCGGCCTCACTCAAACATGTGCGCCCCAACTCACTTGCGCCGTGGAGATCCCCCGCGCAATAGGCGGGCAGCCGCGTTCTCTCTTGTTGAGGTCATCGTCGTCATCACGGTGATCTCGATCGTGATTGCATTGGCGCTGCCCTCGTTCAGGCGAGTGAAGCAGCAGGCCGTCGACGTGCGTTGTATGGCCCATATGAGATCCGCCTCCCTTGCGATCAGCATGTATGCCAACGGTGCGGACGATGCGTTCCCATTCGCCGGTCGGAGCGAGCGGGAGATCGCCTACCCCAGCCTTCCCACTCGCATCGAGCGGATCGGTGGCGGTATCGGGCTCCGGGCTGGCCTCTGGTCCATGCTGCTGTCGGAGCAGTGGTCCGCTGGACGGTTCGATCCCGCCATGCAATGCCCTGCCCAACCCCCGGTGGATGATGCCGCCGAGGCTGCGGGGGGTTGGGTTCCGGGCTCGTCCCGTCTGCCCATGTATTGGATGAGTGAGGCGTTGTGGTGCGATCCCGCCTCGCTCACCGCTGATGCGAACCTCGATGCCGAGCCTCGCACCCGCGCCAACCGCCAGCACGAGGTGTTGTTCCCGAGCAGCAAGGCCGTGCTGTACGAGCAGGTGGGGTTCTGCATCACCGCTCCCGACGCCGCATTCTGGATCTGGGATCTTGCTCAAACGCCAATGCATCCGACCAGCGCCGCCACGGCGGATGGATCCGTCGCACGCTCCATTCGGAATGACCAGATCCCCGGCGTCGGGGGTGCGATGCCCATGACCTACACCGTCGATGGCGTGCGCGGCCGCGATCTGCATTGATTCACGTATCGTCCGTGAACCATACTCGAACACCCGCTTCGGGCGGGTCGTACAGCATGGTGTCGCGTCGCGCTGAGCGAGCGGTCGCGGCACGGGTTCTCTCCATCCGCGAGCGGGCCCGCCGCACGTCGCGCCGATAAGGGAACCATGCCCACGCTGCCCTCCACCGACCTGTCGTCCGAGCTCCTGGCCCACATGCAGGCCATCAAGGCCAAGGCCATCGAGTACGGGCTCGACTTCTTCGAGGTCGTCTTCGAGGTGCTCGGGTTCGACACCATGAACCAGATCGCCTCGTACGGCGGCTTCCCCGTGCGCTTCCCGCACTGGCGGTGGGGCATGGAGTACGAGAAGCTCCGCAAGCGCGACGCGTACGGGCTCGGGCGCATCTACGAGATGGTCATCAACAACGATCCGTGCTACGCATACCTTCAGGAGAGCAACGCCGTCACGGACCAGAAGCTCGTGATGGCGCACGTGTACGGGCACGCGGACTTCTTCAAGAACAACTTCTGGTTCAGCAAGACGAACCGCAAGATGATGGACGAGATGGCGAACCACGCGACGCGCGTGCGTCGGCACATCGAGCGCGAGGGGCAGGAGCGCGTCGAGCGGTTCCTCGACGACTGCCTCGCGATCGAGCACCTGATCGATCCGCACTCGATGTTCGTCCGCCGCGAGGACGCGCCTCCTGCGCGCAACGCGGCACCGTCCCGCTCCCGCGCCTTCGAGCCCGAGAAGCTCCCCGCGAAGGACTACATGGACCCGTTCATCAATCCGCGCGAGGAGCTCGAGCGACAGCGCGAGGCGCACGCGCGCCGGCAGGAGGAATCGCGCAGGACGCCCGAGCGCCCGGTGCGCGACGTGCTCGCGTTCCTGCTCCGCAACGCGCCGCTCGAGGACTGGCAGGCCGACTGCCTCGCGATCGTGCGCGACGAGAGCTACTACTTCGCGCCGCAGGCCATGACCAAGATCATGAACGAGGGATGGGCGACGTACTGGCACTCGAAGCTGATGACCCAGCACTTCCTCGAGGCGAAGGAGATCATCCACTATGCCGAGCAGCACTCGGGCGTGGTGCACATGCCGCCGGGCGGGTTCAACCCGTACAAGATCGGCGTCGAGATGTTCAAGGACATCGAACGCCGCTGGGACCGCGGGCAGCACGGGCCCGCGTGGGAATCGCTCGACAGCATGGGCGCGAAGGAACGCTTCGACGACAAGAGCATGAAGGGGCGCGAGAAGATCTTCGAGGTGCGGCGGATCTACAACGACGTCTCTTTCATCGATGAGTTCCTCACTCCGGAGTTTGTCGAACGCCACAAGATGTACCAGCACAAGCGCGACCCGCAGACCGGCGAGGTCCGCGTCGTTTCACGCGACTTCAACCGCGTCAAGCAGACGCTCCTGCACCACATCACCAACATGGGCCAGCCGTTCGTGTATGTCGTCGACGCGAACTACCTCAATCGCGGCGAGCTCTACCTCGCGCACGAGTTCTCCGGGCTCGAGGTCGACGCGGGCAAGGCGACGGAGGTGCTCCGGGCGCTGCGGCGCATCTGGGGCCGCCCCGTGCACCTCCAGGCCCGCGTGAACGAGGACATGGTGCTCGCCAGCCTGATCGAGCCGGGCGAGGAGCCGAAGCGTGAGAAGATCGGCGAGGACACGCCGCCGCCGGCGCACATCATGATGTGACGATCGGCCGTGGAGCGGAGCCGCTCAGCTCCGGAACAACTCCCGCAGCCACTTCGCGTCCTCGGGCGACATCGGCGCGTCGACCCCGCCCCGCACGTTGCAGCGCGCCTGCCGTGCGTTGCGGAACCCGGGGATCACCGAGCACACCCGCTCGTGGCTGAGCAGCCACCGGCACGACATGCTCGAAAGCCCCGCGACCACCGGGTCCACGCCCATCTCCTTCGCCCCGGCGTCCGTCGCGCCGCCCGTGCCGATCCCGAATCGCTGCTTCGCCTCCGCCAGCTTCGTGCGCACGCCGCGCAGCGTCTCGGGCGTGAAGTCCTTGCGGCTCCTCCGGTAGTCCCCCTCCTCAAACGCCGGCGGGTTGTCCGGGTCGAACTTGTCGAGCAGGATGCCCTGATCCACCGGCCCGAACGCGACGAACGAGCAGTCGTGCCGCTCCATCAGCGTGCGCATCGGCGAGTCCTCGCGCACGAAGTCGTCGTAGCGCAGGTTCGCCTTGTTCTGCAGCACGTTCGGGCGCAGCACCGGCACCGCATGCTCGAAGTCCTCGACCGAGTACGCGCTCTGCCCGATCGCGCGCACCTTCCCCTCCTTCACCAGCGCGTGCATCGTCTCGGCCGCCTCGTGCAGGTAGTCGTGCGGCTGGGCGTCGTAGCCCGGCCCGACGTACGCGCCGTGGTGGAAGTAGTACAGATCGATCTGATCGACGCCCAGGTTCTTCAGCGACTGCTCGCACTGGTTGCGGATGTGGCGCGGCTCGTAGCCGTACGGCGCCGTTCCGCGGAAGTGCCCGACCTTCGTCGCGATCACCTGCGTCCCCGGCTTCACGCCCAGCTTCTTGAGGCACGCGCCGAGCAGGCGCTCCGCGCGACCATTGCCGTAGATGTCCGCGTTGTCCCAGTGGTTCACGCCCGCGTCGAGCCCGACCTTGATCGCCTCGAGCACGTCGCCCTCATTCACGTCCGCCCAGCCGATGGGCTGTCCGTTCTGGGGCGACCAGTTGGGCCCGCCCATGGTCCAGCAGCCGAAGCCGATCTCGGAGACCTTCATATCCGTGCGGGGGATCGGGCGGTATCGCATGGTGCGCTCCTTTATTCGAGCATAGACCGCGTGCCGCCGATACCATCGCCCATGCCACGCGACGCGCGCCGCACCGGCCCCCACGACGACGAGCTCGAAGACCTCGATCCCGAGGGACCGTCCGCCGACGATCTGGAGCGGTTCGGCTCGGAGTTCCACACCTGCCCGAACTGCGGCGCCGAGGTCTATGACCAGGCCGAGGTGTGCCCCAAGTGCCTGACGCCCATGAACGCGACCCCCTCGCGCGGGATGCCGACGTGGGCGATCTTCGCCGCGTGCGTCGTGCTCGTCGGGCTGCTCCTGCTCTGGGTCCTCTGATCCCGCCCGGCATGCCAGCAAGCGACGGATAATCATGATGCATCCCCCGCTCGGGGCATGGATCATTTCATTTCAAGCCCGAACTTTCGACTCGACCTGCATCCTCGCCCGCTCCGTGCCGAGATCCGAGGCGGCGGCACGCGCCGCGATCGAACCACGCACCGGGCGATCCACGCCCGGAGGAGCAGGACCATGACCCGCACGCACCTCTCGCTCGCCGCGCTCATCGTCGCCCTCGGCGGCTCCGCCATCGGCGGGCCCGGCGCCACCCCCGTCATCGCGCCCAGCGACGTCTACGACCTCCTCCGCTCGGGCAACCAGCGCTGGATCGACGGCTCCTGCGAGGATCGCAACACCGACAGCGAACGCCGCGCCGATACCGCCCAGAATGGGCAGCACCCCTTCGCGTGCGTCATCACCTGCGCCGATTCGCGGATCCCCGTCGAGCGCGTCTTCGATCGTGGCGTGGGCGACCTGTTCGTTATCCGCGTCGCGGGCAACGTCGCGTCGCCCTCCGTGCTGGGCAGCGTCGAGTACGCCGTCGATCACCTCGCGACGCCCGTCGTGCTCTTCATGGGGCACACCGGGTGCGGCGCCGTCGGCGCGGCGTGCGCTGAGGGCGAGATGCACGGCAACATCGCGACGCTCATCGACTCCATCCGCCCCGTCGTGAAGGAGGCGAAGGCGTGCGCCGCGGGCGAGAAGTCCTCGAAGAAGGACGAGGCTTCGCAGGCCGCGATCGTTGCCGAGGCGGTGCGTCTGAACGTTGAGTATCAGATCCGCGCGTCGATCGAGGAGAGCCCGGTGATCGCGCAGGCCGTCGCCGACGGGCGGACCCGTGTCGTGGGCGCGATCTACGACCTCGCCTCGGGCGAGATCCGCTGGCTCGACGAGCAGCCCGACCTGCGCGACCTCGCGATGAGCACGCTCGCGCCGAAGCAGCCCGAGGTTGCTCAGGTCGAGGAAAAGAAGCCCGCGCGCCGCACCGGCTTCTCGCCCAACACGTCCGGTGGCGCGACGCCGCGCCGCGTGACGACTGCGCTCGATCGCGACGAGCACTGAAGCGGCGCGCAAGAGGCAGCGGGGCGATACAAGCGCAACGCTCTCCGCGCTTGGCATCCCGTGCCTCGATTGGCGCCCTCACCCCGCGATGATGTTCACCAGCCGACCGGGCACCGCGATCACCTTGCGCACCTGCTTGCCCGCGATCAGCGGCGCAACATCCGCATGCGTGAGCGCGTAGTGCTCCAGCCCCGCAGCGTCCAGGCTCGTCGGCGCCATGATCCGCGCCTTGAGCTTCCCGGCGATCTGCACCGCGACCTCCACCTCGTCGTCGCGCAGCATCGCGGGATCGACCGCGGGCCACGCCTCGTACGCCAGCGACGCCGAGTGCCCCAGCTTCTCCCACAGCTCCTCGGCCATGTGCGGCGCGAATGGCGCCAGCGCCAGCGCGAACCGCTCCATCTGGTCCTTCGTCAGAACGCCCCATGATCCAGATGGCCCGGACGATCCGGATGACCCCGCCCCGCCCGCCTTCTCGCCCGCGGAGGAGGCCAGGTTCACGAGCTCGATCATCGCGGCGATCGCGGTGTTGAACGCGAGGCGTTCGATATCGCTCCCCACGCGATCGATCACGCGGTGCAGCTTCTTCTCGATCTCACTGCTCGCGGATTCCGCCAGACGCACCGCGCCCGATTCCTCGTCCACGCACACCCGCCATGCACGCGCGAGGAAGCGCGACAGCCCCGTGATGTCCCGTGTGTTCCAGGGCTTGCTCGCCTCGAGCGGGCCCATGTACATCTCATACAGGCGGAACGTGTCGGCCCCGAACTCCGCGATCACGTCATCCGGATTGATCACGTTCTTGAGCGACTTGCTCATCTTCGCCGTGATCTGCGTCACGGGCGTGCCCGTCGCCGTCTCGAAGTACGCGGGCTTCTCGTCTGTCCCGCGGTTCTCGACCTCATCAACCGCGACCAGGCTCTTATCCTCGCGCTGGAACGCGAAGCTCGTGATCAGCCCCTGATGGAACAGCTTGTGGAACGGCTCGGGCGTCGAGACCTCGCCCAGGTCGAACAGCACCTTGTGCCAGAACCGCGCGTAGAGCAGGTGCAGCACCGCGTGCTCCGCGCCGCCCACGTACAGATCGACGCCGCCGCGCTGCGCTGCGTCCTCGCGCGCGTCATCACTCCCTGACGACCCGCCGCCCATCCAGTACCGCTCCGCCTCGCGCCCGACGAATCGGCGTGAGTCCCGCGGATCGCAGTAGCGCAGCTCGTACCAGCAACTCCCCGCCCAGCCCGGCATCGTGTTCGTCTCGCGCATCACGACGCTCTCGGGCGTCAGGCCCGCCGCACGCATCACCGACTCGTCCATGCGCGCCTCGCCCGCGGTCGTGCGCGCCCAGCCCTCCGCCTTCGCGAGCAGCGGCTGCGGGTCCTCACTCTCAACGGGCGCGTAGTCCGCCATCTCGGGCAGCGTCACGGGCAGCGCGTCCGCCGATACGGGCAGGTGCCGACCCTTCTCGTCCCACACGATCGGGAACGGCTCGCCCCAGTACCGCTGGCGGCTGAACAGCCAGTCGCGCAGGCGATAGTTCACCCGCTTCGTGCCCTGGCTGCGCGACTGAAGCCACGCGATGATCTTCGTCTTCGCCTCGGCGACGTTCAGCCCGTTCAGGAAATCGCTGTTGATCGCCGGGCCCTCGCCCGTGTACGCCTCGTCGCCCCAGCCCTCGGGCGGTTGCACCGTCCGCACGATGGGCAGCTCGAACTTCTTCGCGAACGCCCAGTCCCGCTCGTCCTGCGCCGGCACCGCCATGATCGCGCCCGTGCCATACCCGATCAGCACGTAGTCGCTCGTCCACACCGGGATCGCCTCGCCGCTCGCGGGGTTGCGGACCATGACGCCCGTGAAGACGCCGGTCTTGTCCTTGCCCTCCATGCGTTCGACGTCGCTGCGATTCCGCGCGTAGCGCACGTACTCGCGCAGCGCGTCCTCGTCCGTCGCGCGCCGTGGGTACTCCTGCGTCTCGTCCACCAGCGGGTGCTCGGGCGCCACGACCATGTACGTCGCGCCGAAGATCGTGTCCGGGCGCGTCGTGAACACGCGCAGCGCCACGCCCGTCATCTCGCCCTCGTCGTCGAGGATCGGGAAGTCGATCTCCGCGCCCTCGCTCTTGCCGATCCACTCGCCCTGCTGCGTCTTGGTGCTCTCGGGCCAGTCGAGCATCGACAGGTCGCGGAGCAGGCGGTCCGCGTACGCCGTGATGCGGAACATCCATTGCCGCATCGGCTTGCGGAACACGGGGAATCCCCCGCGCTCGCTCCGCCCGTCGATCACTTCCTCGTTCGCGAGCGCGGTGCCCAGCTTGGGGCACCAGTTGACCGTCTGCATGCCGACGTACGCGAGGCGGTACGAATCGACGATCATCCGGCGTGTCTCTTCGTCGAGCGTCTCCCACTCGCCCACGCGCGTCCCGCCCGGCAGGTCGCCCGCGCCGGTGTACTCCGCCGCCGCGGGGTTCAGGCGGACGTCGCGGGTGTCGTTCTCAAACTCCGCGATCAGCTCGTCGATGTGCCGCGCGCGATCCTGCTCGGGGTCGTACCACGCGTTGTAGATCTTGAGGAAGATCCACTGCGTCCAGCGGTAGTACTCCTCGTCGATGGTGCCGAACTCGCGCGTCCAGTCGTACGAGAACCCGAACCGCTTGAGCTGTCGCCGGAAGTTGTCGATCGCGCGCCTTGTTGTCACCGCCGGGTGCACGCCCGTCTGGATCGCGTACTGCTCCGCGGGCAGCCCAAACGCGTCCCACCCCATCGGGTGCAGCACGTTGAAGCCCTTCATCCGCTTGTACCGGCAGATGATGTCCGTCGCGGTGTATCCCTCGGGGTGCCCCACGTGCAGGCCCGCGCCCGACGGGTAGGGGAACATGTCGAGGCAGTAGAACTTGGGCTTCTTCGCGTCGAAGCCCGCCTGCCCGGGATTGGGCGTGACGAACGTGCCGCGCTCGTCCCAGCGCGACTGCCACTTCGCCTCGATCTCGCCGGCCAGTTTCGCGTTGTACCGGTGCGCCGGGGCGCCCTCGCGCGTGCCGGTCCGCGACGAATCGCCGTGCTGCGCCGTGTCCTGTGGAGCCTTCTCGGGCATGGGCGGAGTCTAGTCGCTTGCGCCGCGTGCTCGGGCTATTTCGACGCCGCCACGCTCCGGATGCCCAGCTCGCGCCGGGCCTTGTCCGCCTCGATCGCCAGCCCGGCCTTCTCCAGCCGCTCCGCGTACATCGACCCGATCCGGAACCACATACTCCCGCGATACGCCTCGACCGACCGCCCCGTGGGCTTGTGCGTCCGCGACCACGCGTCCCGCCACAGGTCGATCACCTCGCCCGTGGGCCTCCCCGCCGTGCGCAGCATGTCCTCCGCCTCCACGATCGCCGGCAGCACGAACGGCCCTTCCTTGGCGTAGCCCCGGATCACCCCGAGCAGGATGTCGTACGCCGACGCCATGTCCCCCGACGCCCGCGCCGCCCGGGCCTCGCCGATGCGCAGGCGCGCTGACAGGTCCGGGCGGTTCCGGATCGACGCCGCGAGCTCGCCGTACACCCGCCGGCGGGCCTTGGGGTCCTTCTCTCCCTCGGCCATGGGCTCGAGCATCTCGACCGCGAAGTCGGGGTACTTCGTCCCGCACAGCTTCAGGATCGCGCCCGCCCACACGTCGCGTCCCTTGCCGCCCACTTCGCCCGACGCGACGAGGTCCCGCGCCATCTCCCACCCGCGCTCGTACGACACGCACCCCGACAGACCGGCCTCGAGCAGCGTCGATTCCACGCCCGGCTCCGCGAGCCGCGGCGTCTCGCCCCGATCGCGCCCGCGCGCGCCGCGCCGAGCGTCCGGCACGTCGGTGGACGCGGTCGGATCGCGCGGGGGCCAGGGCGCCTCGCTCGTCCGCACCTCGCCCAGGCGCGCCGCCGCGTCGGCCAGCGCGACGACCAGCTCGCGTTCGTCGCGCGACGCGCCCACCGCCTCCGCCCGCAGCGCGACCCGCGAGGTCGAGATCCGCCGGCGCGTCTGCGGGTCGGTCACCCAGCCCACGACGTCCTCGTAGTCCTCGTAGCGCCCGGCGTCGAAGTTCCACGACGCGCGCCGCCCGGAGCCCTCCACGAACCCGACGTACGCGTGCGCCTCGTCCCCGCCCTGCGCATAGACGTACACCGTCGGCACGCCGATCGACTTGCCCACCTGCGCCGCGAAGTACGCCTGGTCCGCGCACACGCCGCCATACCGCCGGATGTTGGGCAGCGTGAACATCCCGGGCGACGAGACCTTCTTGGGCGTGCCCTGGCGGTAGTACGAGGTGTCGTACGTGATCTCCTGATAGCGATTCCCGACGCGCCGATCGCCCTTGTACTGGTCCATCGACCAGCGCACGTCGTCCATCGACGCCGCGACGTCCACCATGAACACCGCGAGCGTCGCCGGCACGTCCGTCGGGCTGAACACCATCGCGGCGCGGTTCGTCGCGAAGTGGTCGAAGATCGCCACCGCGTCCGGCGCCACGCCCGTGTTCTCGTTGATCCGTACCGTGAGCGATTCGTCGTGCACCACGCAGATCGCCGCGGCGAGATCCGGGAAGCGTTCGACCTGCTCGGCGCGCTCGCGCAGCAGGCGATCGGCGAGCGCGTACACGTGCCCCGCGTCCTCGTGCTCCTCGTCCACGAGCAGCGCGAGCGTCGACATGAACACCGGGCTCTCCCGCAGCGCCGCGAGGAGCGCGACCCGGTCGCCCTCGAACCGCGCCAGTCCCCGCGCCACCCGGGCCGCGACCGCCGCGTCGCGCAGCATGCCCCATTCCTTCCGGGGGGCGTGGGCGATCGCGAGGTCGAACGCCGCCCCGATCGCCACCCCCGCGGCGTCGAAGTCCCCGCTCGTTCCCGCCGCGCCCCAGGCTTCGGCGATCTGCCCCGAGACGACCTGTTCGAGGGTGGGTGCGTCCGGGGCTGGCTGGGCATCCGCCCATTCAGGGGATACTGACGCCGCAAATACCGCCGCGATCGTCCACCCGGTTGCTCGTCCGATCGACCCGGTCGCCCGTCCCATGCCGTCCTCCCGGGCCCATCGCCCCGTCCGCGTCCCGATACAGGCCATCCCGTTGGAAGATCCGTTGACGCTCTTGCGCCCCAGCGTACGATCTCGACCCGTTTGGACCGAAGGTGTGTTCGCACCCCCGGTCCGCCCGAGGGATGCTCGGTGCCGCTATAGCTCAGTGGTAGAGCGCACCCTTGGTAAGGGTGAGGTCGTGGGTTCAAATCCCACTAGCGGCTCTTCTCCCGTCGCCCGCGTGTTCCGCGTGCCCTCCCGGCCCGGAACATCCGCCCGGGCCCGGGTCGAGGTTGCGTCCCCCGCCCGGTGCGGATCGGACGGGTCTCGATTTGGGAATGAACGGGAGTGGGTCTAGTATTGCGGCCCGTCCCCGCCGCTCGCGGTGGGTCGGCGGTCTTCGCGGCGTGGAGGGTGGTCCTCCCGAACGCGACAATTGTGGTGGAGGCGGCCGGGGGCGAGCGCCCGCGGCGGGCACATCGTCGTCAGCAACGGGCGGACATCCGCCAGGTCAAGCCGGGCACTTCCCGGAGCGACCGATAGAACCGGTGGAGGCATCGTCATGGCAAAGGGAGTGTTCGAGCGGACCAAGCCGCACGTGAACGTCGGAACCATCGGTCACATCGACCATGGCAAGAGCACGCTGACGGCGGCGTTGGTGGCGCGTGCGGGTGCGAAGGGCCTGGTGAAGGACGCGAAGAGCTACGCGGAAATCACCAAGGGCGGCACCGTCCGTGACGCCAACAAGACCGTGACGATCCATTCGTCGCACGTCGAGTACGAAACAGCGAACCGTCACTACGCGCACGTGGACTGCCCGGGCCACGCCGACTTCGTGAAGAACATGATCACCGGCGCCGCGCAGATGGACGGCGCGATCCTCGTGGTCGCCGCCGACTCGGGCCCCATGCCCCAGACGCGCGAGCACGTGCTGCTGGCCCGCCAGGTCGGCGTGCCCTACATCGTCGTGTTCATGAACAAGGTCGACCTCGTCGACGACCCCGAGCTGCTCGACCTCGTGGAGATGGAGATCCGCGAGCTGCTCAGCAAGTACGAGTTCCCGGGCGACGACACCCCCATCATCCGTGGGCAGGCCAAGGCCGCGCTCGAGAACCCGGGCGATGATGCCAAGTGCAAGCCCATCGATGAGCTCTTCGACGCCATCGACTCCTACATCCCCGAGCCCCAGCGCGAGGCCGACAAGCCCTTCCTCCTCGCCGTCGAGGACGTCTTCTCGATCAAGGGCCGCGGCACCGTCGCGACCGGTCGTATCGAGCGTGGCGTGGTCAAGGTCGGCGATGCCTGCGAGATCGTCGGGCTCTCCGCCGAGAACAAGACCTCGACCATCACGGGCGTCGAGATGTTCCAGAAGACCCTCGACCAGGGCCAGGCGGGCGACAACGTCGGCGTCCTGCTCCGCGGCGTCGAGAAGAAGGACGTCGAGCGCGGGCAGGTCATCTGCAAGCCCGGCTCCATCAAGCCCCACACCAAGTTCAAGGGCCAGGTCTACGTCCTGACCAAGGAAGAGGGTGGGCGTCACACCCCGTTCTTCTCCAACTACCGCCCCCAGTTCTACTTCCGCACCACCGACGTGACCGGCTCGGTCAAGCTCCTGGGCGGCGCCGAGATGTGCATGCCCGGCGACAACGTCCAGATCGAGGTCGACTTGGGCGACAAGCCCGTCGCCATGGAGCCCGGCCTCCGCTTCGCGATCCGCGAGGGTGGCCGCACCATCGGCTCGGGCACCGTCACCGAGATCATCGCCTGATCCTGCGGGCTCCGCCCGCCTCCCGCACGGGAGCACGCGGCGGGCCCCGGCCTAGACTCTCACCGGCCCATCGGATGACCCCGGTGGGCCGGCTTTTCGGATGGACCCTCCCGCGCGACGCCCCGTCGCGCCGGAGCACGCGAATCGAGAAACCCCCGAGCGGACCCGTGGGGATGCGGGCCGCGACGGGAAAGAGGTGTGACCCATGGCCAAGAAGAAGGCTGCGGCCCGCGAGTACGTCTGGCTCCAGTGCACCGAGTGCGGTGACCTCAACTACCGCACCGAGATCAACGCCAAGGGCGGCATGCCCGAGGGACTGAAGGAAGGCCTGAGCAAGTACAGCCCGCGCCTCCGCAAGCACACCAAGCACAAGATCAAGCGCAAGTAGCCCGCGCGGGGTTCCCGCGCTCGCCCTACGCCGGTAGCTCAGTCTGGTAGAGCAGTGGATTCCAAATCCACCGGTCGGGGGTTCGAATCCCTCCCGGCGTGTTCAGGATTCGTCGCTAGGCGCGTCGCGGCCTCTGCCGGGCGCGCTTCGGGCGGGAGGAACATCACGCCATGTCTCTCGGGATCTATAAGCAGGGCCAGGGCTACTGGGTGCGCGTGCTCACCGCGGTGTTCTGTGGTGCGCTCGTGCTCGCCTCTGCCGCGTGGCTCGCCCAGCAGATGGGCGCGCTGACCCTGCCCACGCCCAACTGGGACTTCGCCGCACGCACCACGTCGGGCGCCATCAGCGCCGGGCAGAGCGTCGATCTTCTCGACAGCCGACAGGGCCAGGCGGGCGAGGAGTTTGTCTCGATCGGCACCGCGCAGGTCCAGCAGGTCATCGGCACCGGCTCGTTCCGCCTCGGATCGTTCAACTTCACCGACGGCGCGAGCGCCCCCGGCACGGTCGATCGCATCCGCATTGGCAGCCCCGACGCGCCGACCTTCTCCGCGGACATCGCTACCCGGCGCGGCGTGCCCGTCATCGAGCCGCTCGTGCTGCAGTCGATCGTTGGCGCGGCGGTCCTGCTCGTGGGCGCCCTGCTCATCTACTACTTCGTCGGTGTGAAGAAGTCCTCGAGCGAGTTCCTCATCGCCACCGACGGCGAGATGAAGAAGGTCAACTGGTCCACCCGCAAGGAGATCATCGGCTCGACCTGGGTCGTGGTCGCCGCGACCTTCCTCATTGCGGCGTTCCTGTTCAGCGTCGATCAAGGATTCTCGCTGTTCTTCAAGCTCATCGGCGTGCTCGACAACTGACCACGCCCGGGGCGCCGAACCCATGCACGCTTCGCCCGGAGGGGCACTCATGTCCGAAGAAAACGCCACGCAGTCCGTGACCGAACAGCCGCAGCGCGAGGGCCTGATGTCGGCCGACGAGCCGATGCGCTACGACGGGATGGACTGGTTCGTGCTCCGCGTCGCCTCCAACAAGGAGGGCTCCGTTCGCGACACGCTCCTCCGCAAGATCCAGATCGAGGGCATGGCCCACCTCGTCAAGCGCATCCTCGTTCCCACCGAGAAGACCAAGACCATCAAGGGTGGCAAGCAGAAGATCACCGAGACCAAGCTTTACCCGGGCTACGTCTTCGTCGAGATGAAGCTCGAGCCCGACGGACGCATCCCCCAGGACGTCTTCTTCCTCATCAAGGAGACCACCGGTGTCGGCGATTTCGTCGGCACCGCGGGGCGTCCCACCGCGCTCAAAGAGCACGAGATCGAGAAGATGCTCCGCGACTCGCGCAAGCCCGAGGACGAGCCCACCGTCAAGCTCGTGTTCGCGAAGGGTGAGCACGTCACGATCAAGGAAGGCCCGTTCCAGGGGTACGAGGGCACCGTCGACGAGCTCTTCCCCGACAAGGGTACCGTCCGCGTCCTCGTCACCATCTTCGGACGTCAGGCCCCCATCGACCTCGAAGAGTGGATGATCGCCAAGGCCGAGGAGGCCTGAAGCGCCCGCGCGGCGCCCTTCCCCGTGGGAGAGCGCAATGAGCGAGCATCGTGCAAAGACGCCCGACTCCACCGGCTCCGAAGTCGGCGCGAAGACGCTCGCCAGGCGCAAGCGACGTCATCGCCGGATCGCCCTCGTTGCCGGGCTGCTGCTCGTGGTGCTCATCGCGATTGTGCCCACGATCGCGGGCTGGGTCGCGCCCGCCATCGTTCCTCGCGTGACGCGTGGCGCGTTCGCCGGCTCGATCGAGCTCCGCAGCGCGAGCCTTTCGTGGTTCGGCCCGCAGCGCGCCGAGGGCGTCGTCCTCCGCGACCAGCACGGCGACTTCGTCGCCCAGGCCAGCGTCTCCACGCCCGCGTCGCTCTTTTCGCTCGTCGGCGGCTCGCTCGACCTCGGCGAATCCACGCTCCGCGGACGCGCCACGATCGTTCGCTTCGAGGACGGCACCACCAACCTCCAACGCGCCCTGACGCCCGCGCGCCCGAGCCCACCCACCCCGCCATCCGCCGGTCCGTCACCCGTGTCGCGCCTCAAGGGATCGGTGCGTGTGAACGAGCTCGCGATCACGTACGAGGATCGCGCCGCGGGCGGCCCCGCCGTCGGGCTGGAGGTCGCGGAGGGACTCGTCACGATCGCGCCGGGCGGCAACGCCGAGCTGCGCCTCCGCGGGCGCAGCGTATCCGGGGAGAGCGCCGCCCTCGCCGCGCGCGATGGCGGCACGCTCCTTGTCGACGCACGCGTCAGCGCGCGCGGCAATG
>JAVEWV010000033.1:0-10263 GCA_034004365.1 Phycisphaerales bacterium | reverse complement strand
ACCCCTGGCTGCGCGCATGGGACGACCTCGTGGACTTCGAGGTCGTTCCCATCATGACATCTTCGGACTACTGGGCCCGTCGCGTGTGACCGCCGCGATCAGCCCCTGCTCGGGCCGCTCCCGCGACGCGAACGCCCGCCCCCACCGCCCGCGTTGCCCCCGCGACCAGCGCCGCTCCCGCCACCGGGGCCACGCCCTCCACCGGCACCGTGCCCGCCACCCGGACCACGACGCGCGCCCGCAGGCTTGCCGCCCGAACGAGGCGCCGACGCGCGCCCGTCGGACGCGGGGCGTGCCTGCGACGAAGCACCCCGACGGGGCTGCGCATGACCGTCCCGGCGCGGCTGCGGCGTGCCCTCGCTCCGGGGCGCGTACCCATGTCCCTGCGGCAGACGCTTCGCGACAGGGAATCGCTCCTGCGTCTCGGGCGCCGCCTGCGTGTTCGCCTCTCGCTTGATCGGCCCCGTCTCGTTCTGCGGCAGGGGCTTGCCCGTCAGCCGCTCGATCGCCCGCAGGAACCCGCGTTCCTCGCGATCGCAGAACGAGATGGCCTTGCCCGTCGCGCCCGCGCGCCCCGTGCGCCCGATGCGGTGCACGTACGCCTCGGGCTCGTTGGGCAGGTTGAAGTTGAACACGTGCGTCACGCCGTCGACGTCGATGCCCCGCGCCGCGACGTCCGTCGCGACGAGCACCCGCGAGCGTCCCGAGCGGAACTGCTCGAGCGCCCGCTGCCGCTGGCTCTGCGATCGGTTGCCGTGGATCGCGAGCGCCGTCACGCCGCTCTGCCCAAGCTTGTACGCGAGCTTGTCCGCGCCGTGCTTGGTGCGCGTGAACACGAGCGCTCGCTTGACATCGTCCTCGGCGAGCAGCCGCTCAAGCAGCGCCGCCTTGTCGAACCGCTCGACCATGTACACGGACTGCTCGATCAGCGGGGCCGCCGACGCCACCGGCGTCACCGCGACCCGCACCGGATCCGTGAGCAGCGAGTCCGCAAGCTGCGCGATGTTCCGCGGCATCGTCGCCGAGAACAGCAGCGTCTGCCGCGGCTTGGGCAGCATCGCCGCGATCCGCCGGATCGGATGGATGAACCCCATGTCGAGCATGCGGTCGGCCTCGTCGAGCACGAAGATCTCGATCGCGCTCAGGTCCACGTGCCCCTGCTCCATGAGGTCCATCAGTCGCCCGGGCGTCGCCGTGATGATGTCGAGCCCCGCGCGAAGGCGGCGCACCTGATCACCCTGCTTCACGCCGCCGAAGATGACCGCCTGGCGGAGGCCCGTGCCGCGCCCGTACGCGCCGAAGCCGTCGCCGATCTGCATCGCGAGCTCACGCGTCGGAGAGAGCACCAGCGCCCGCGCCTTGGCCGGCCCGCGCCGGGACTTGTCGAGCGTTGCGGTATGCAGGCGGTGCAGGATGGGCAGCGCGAACGCCGCCGTCTTGCCCGTGCCCGTCTGGGCGCAGCCCATGATGTCGCGTCCCTCGACGGCCGGGGGGATGCACTGGGCCTGGATGGGTGTGGGCGTTTCGTACCCCTCGCGGGACAGGGCTTCGAGGATGGGACGCGCGAGACCAAGAGACTCAAAGGACGTTGACAATACAGACTCCTCGCGCCGCGACGGCATCACCGCGCGGTGCGTGCGTGTGGGCTTCCTCGCGCCAAAGAAATTGGAACAAGTGCGGCCGGGCCAGAGCGTCCGCGGAGTACGCCGCGAACGCTGCCGGCAGATTCCCGGCTCCGCCATCCACCACGAAATCGGTGGGATGGGGCCACGGGGCCACCAGCTTCAGGAGAATGTTAGGCACTCCCCCTCGCCGGGTCGAACCGATCGACGAAATCGCGCCCCAAACGCCCGCGCTCGCCGCCGCCCGGGGCCTTCCCGCACGCCCCGGAGCGGCCCGATCCCACGATCGCGGCCAGCCCTCCAGGCATGCCCTGCACCCGGCTCAGTCCCGCGCGATGCGCACCTTGACCTCGCCCGGGAAGTTCACGTCGCGCTGCGGGAACGGGATGCCGATCTTCGCCGCGTCGAGCGCCTTCTTCGCATCGCGCGTCAGCCGCTCGCGCACGTCCCAGTAGTCCGACGTCTTCGACCACACGCGCAGCACGAAGTTCACGCTGTTGTCGCCGAGCGCGTTCAGGTACACCGCCGGAGTCGGATCCTGCAACCCACCCTGGACGCTCCGAGAGACGCCCTCGAGCACCTCGCGGGCCTTGTCCACGTCCGCCCCGTACGCCACCCCCACGTTCACGTCCACGCGTCGCGTGTCGTGGTGCGTCACGTTCTCGATGATGTCGCCGTAGATCTTGCTGTTCGGAACGATGATCCTGCGATTGTCGACGGTGTCGAACGTCGTGGAGAAGAGCTCGATCGCCGAGATCTTGCCCATCACCCCCGCGGCGTTCACCACATCGCCCACCTTGAACGGCCTGAAGATCAGCAGCATCACGCCCGACGCGAAGTTCGCGAGCGTGCCCGACAGCGCCATGCCGATCGCGAAGCCCACCGCCGCGATCACCGCGGCGAAGCTCGTCGTCTCGACCCCGAACGTGTTCAGGATCGCGAGTGCGCCCAGCACGATCACGCCCCAGCGGGCCATGTTCGCGAAGAAGTTCGCGAGCGTGATCTCGACGTGCGCCCGCGTCAGCACCCTGCGCGTCATCCCCCCCAGCCATCGCGACACCATGAGCACCGCGACGAGCAGCAGGATCGCCTTGACCACGGGCCAGCCCAGGTCCGTCCACGCCTGCATCAGGTCCGCCGACGTCACGTCGCCGTCCGTCAAGTTATGGAGCACGCTCGACGCCCTCTCGGCGATCTGGGGCGTGTGGGCCTCGGACGCCTGGCTCGCACCCTGCTGCACGGCTTCGGTTGGCTGCATGGACACTCTCCGATAGAGAACGCTCAAGCACGACCCGCTTCCGGGGAACGCTCGACGCGCGTAAAAACGGCACCGACGCACACTACGCCGATGCCGCGAAAAAATCAGCAACTCGTCCCGAGGACTACTGCTTCGCGAGGAGATCGCGGATCTCGGTGAGCAGCACCACGTCCGCGGGAGGCGCAGACGGAGCGGCCGGCGCCGCGGCCTGCTCCTTCTCAAACCGCTTCCGCGCGGTGTTCATCGCCTTGATCATGATGAAGATCGCGAACGCCACGATCACGAAGCTGATCACCTCGTTGATGAACATGCCGTACTTGAGCTGCACCGCGGGCGTCGAACCGTCCGCCGCGGCCTCCTTGAGCGTGAGCATCTTGTCCGAGAAATCCACGCCGCCCAGGAGCATGCCGAGCGGCGGCATCAGGACGTCGTTGACCATCGAGCTGACGATCTTGCCGAACGCCGCACCGATGATGATGCCGACCGCCATGTCGATGACGTTGCCCTTGAGGGCGAACTCGCGAAACTCTTTCATCAGCCCCACGTGAGGCTCCTTTCTCCGGACCCGCGCCGAACGGCGCGGCTCAGAACACCCAGCCGAGCGACAGGAAGTACCGCAGATCGTGCTTCTTGAACCCGTCGCCCGGGTTGCTGTCGTACTCGCTCTCGATGCCCGCCTTGAGCACCATGCTCACCTCGGGATCCACCATAAGCTGATACCCCGCCTTGTTCACGATGCGGTAGTCGCTGATGTCCTTGAAGCTCGGGAAGAAGTCGCCCGTCGCGAACACGTTCTGCCGCTCGGTGATCTTGTAGTCAAAGTCGTAGCCCAGCAGGCCCTCGGGCTGCCACGCGTTCTCCGGGCCGTGGATCTCCAGATACGCACCGGCACCCGCACGCCCGATCAGGGTCATCTTGTCGTTCTTGACGAACTCGTAGCCCACGCCGCCGTGCAGCGAGATGCGGTGCAGCCATGCCTTGTACTCGTCGTACTCGTACCGCCCCTTGGCGAACAGACGCCACTTGGGAATGTCGAGCTTGTAGTCGTACCGCAGGTTGATGTCCCAGCGGTCGTCCGTCTCATCGCCCTCATCCGTCGCGCGGTAGTACGACAGGTCGAACAGCCAGACGGACTTTTCCTTCTCCTTCTTGGCGTCGATCCCCACGCGGATGTTGAAGTTCTCCGTGTTGCCCGTCGCCCCGCTCAGGCCGACGTCCATGCTCCCGTCCCAGCCCTCGAAGATCGTCCCGGCCTTCCAGCCGGGCTCCTTCGCGGGCTCCGTCGCCGCCGCGTCCTGGGCCATGCTCACGGGAACGGACGCGAGCATCGCCGCGGCCACGATGGACAATGGTGAGAAGTGGTGCTTCATGGCCGCGAGGTTAGCGGACGCGCCGCGGACTGTCCACGTCCGTTCGCCTCCCAAACCACTCGGAGCCCGCCCCAGCGCCAGTACAATCGTCCGAGCCTGCGCCCTGAGATCGTTCCGACTGGCGCAGCGTGCCGGCGGAGCACGCCGCTCATCCCGCGGGAACACACGAACCGATCTTCATGTCTGTGAGCGAACACAATTCCCGTCGTGACGTCCTCCGCGTGGGCCTCCTCGCCGGCGTGGGCCTTGCCCTCGCGGGCTGTGCATCCTCCACGTCCAACCGAAATATGGTGGGCAAGCCCATCCCCGGGGAAGGGGATCCGGCGCCCCTCCCGCCGCATCACCCGGCCACCAGCCAGGCCCTCGGCCCGACGCCCAACGTCATCGCCCGCTCGCAGTGGACCCGCTCTGGGCCCATCGTTGCGAACGCCCGCCCCATGGGCCGCATCTCGCGCATCACCGTCCACCACGACGGCATGACCCCCTTCACCTCGCGCCGCCAGGGCGACGCCACCGCCCGCCTCGAGGCCATCCGCCGCGCCCACGTCTCGCTCGATGGCTGGGCCGACATCGGATACCACTTCGCGATCGACCCCGCGGGCCGCGTGTACGAGTGCCGCCCGCTCAACCTGCAGGGCGCCCACGCCGGGGGCGACGCGAACATCCAGAACATGGGCATCGTGGTGCTGGGCAACTACATGGACCAGCAGCCCACGCAGGAGAACCTCTCCGCGCTCTACGCGTTCGTCTCGTCGCAGATGCGGCGTTTCCGCGTGCCCGTGTCGAGCGTCTACACGCACCAGGAACTCAAGCCCACCGCGTGCCCGGGCGTGTCGCTGCAGCGCTGCATGGAGCAGGCCCGCGATCGGCGTGGCACGCTCGCCCAAGTGGGCTAAGTGCAAGCCGCCGAAGAGCGGCCCGCTTCACCAGATCGCTTCGTCAATTCACGCACGCGCTTCGGCGGAGCAACCTCGCCCGCTGAACGCGCGGTTATTCCTCGTCCTCTTCCTCGACGTCCGGGCCCGAGGGCACGCCGAAGATCGCGCTCCCGACGCGCACGATGTTCGCGCCCTCCTCGATCGCGACCTCGTAGTCGCCCGACATGCCCATCGACAGAAGATTAAACCGCCCCTCGCTGACGCCGGTCTTGCGGATCTCCTCGAACAGCTCCCGGCATCGCGCAAAGACCGGGCGGGCCTGCTCGGGCGTATCGCCGATCGCGGCCATCGTCATCAGCCCGCGCACCCGCACGTTCACCATCGTGTCGATCTGCTCGCACAGCGCCCCCGCCGCGGGCACCGGGCACCCGTACTTCTGCGGCTCGTTCGAGCAATTGACCTGCACGAGCACCTCGACCGTCGCATCCCGCTTGAGCGCGAGCATCTGCAACTCCTCCGCGAGGCGGAGCGAATCGACCGAGTGGATCAGTCGCGCGACCTCGATCGCCTTCCGCGCCTTGTTCCGCTGGAGGTGCCCGATGAGGTGCCAGCGGAGCGCGGGGGGCGCGTCGCCCGCCCGCCCCGAGCGTGCCGCGTCGAGCGCGAGGATCGAGTCGCGGATGGAGCGCTTCGCGTACGTGCGCGCCCGGGCGGCGTACTCCTCGAACATCGCCGCACGCTGCACCATCTGCATCACGCGGTTCTCGCCGAAGTCCACGTGCCCCATGTCGATCAGCGCGCGGATGTCCTCGGGATCGGCCGCCTTGCTGACCGCGACGAGGAACACGTCTTCGGCTGTGCGCCCCGACCGCGCCGCCGCCGCCGCCACGCGCTCCCGCACCTCTCCATAACGCTCTGCGAGGGTTGACACCGCGTTCATCCCGGCCTCCTGCCCAGAGAAACACACCGCGCCCGCTCCGTCGGGCCGCCGCGATCGTCATAGGATAACCGGTCCGGACGTTCCCGTCACACGCGGGGCCCCAACACGCGGGCAGCCGCACAAACCGCCGCTCACGCCCGGGAGGCACCGATGCCCGTCACGACCGAGCTCACTGCCCGCTCCACGCCCCTCGCCGCGGGCGACGCCGCGCCCGACTTCACCCTCATGACACAGGACCGCCAGGAGTGGACGCTCTCGGAAGCGGTGAAGCAGGGCGACGTGGTGCTGTGCTTCTACCCGATGGACTTCTCCTCGGTCTGCTCGACCGAGATGAAGTGCGTCACCGACGACCTCGCCAAGTGGACCGCCAAGGGCGCCCAGGTCGTCGGCGTCTCCTGCGACAGCTTCTTCGTGCACAAGGCCTGGGCCGAGCAACTGGGCCTCAGGCAGACCCTGCTCGCCGACATGCACCGCGCCGTCTGCAAGGCCTACGGCATGTACTGGCCCGACCTGAACGTCAGCGCCCGCGGCACGATCATCATCGCCAAGGCCACCGACGGGAAGCCCCGCGTCAAGTGGGTCCAGAAGCGAGAGATCCCGCAGGCGATGAACCCCGACGAGATCCTCGCCGCGATCGCGTAAGTCCAGCCGCCCGCCTTCCAGCGCCGCGTGCGAGCCGCACGCAGAGAGAGACATGACCACAACCCGCAACACCCCCCTCGTCCTCATCATCCGCGATGGCTGGGGCCAGAACCCCCATCCCGAGCACGACAGCTTCAACGCCGTCAAGCTCGCGAAGACCCCCGTCGCCGACGCGCTCTCCCGCGACTGGCCCACCACGCTCATCCACACCTCGGGCGAGGACGTGGGCCTGCCCGAGGGCACGATGGGCAACAGCGAGGTCGGGCACCAGAACATCGGCGCCGGGCGGATCGTCGATCAGGACTCCGTGCGCATCACCAAGGCCGTCCGCACGGGCGACTTCTATTCCAACCCCGCGCTCGTGAGCGCCGTCACGAAGGCGAAAGCCGCGGGCGGCGCGGTGCACCTGTTCTGCCTCGCCTCCGACGCGGGCGTGCACGCGCTCCTGGCCCACCTCTACGGGTGCGTCGAACTCTGCAAGCGTCACGGCATGGAGCGCGTCGCGCTGCACCTCTTCACCGACGGGCGCGACACGGGCCCCAACACCGGCGCGCGCTACATCGAGGACATCGAGTCCCGCCTGCGCAGCGTGGGCGTGGGACGCGTCGTCTCCCTCGTCGGGCGCTACTTCGCGATGGATCGCGACAACCGCTGGGAGCGCGTGCAGAAGGCCTACGACCTGCTCACCGGGCGCGACGCCGCCGCGGGAAATCCGCCCCCCCACTTCGCGAGCGCCAGCGACGCCATCCGCGACGCCTACGCCCATCCCATCTCCGCGACGCAGAACGGCGATGAGTTCGTCACGCCCCGCACCGTGGGCTCCGACCCCGCCAGCACCCGCGTCCGCCCGGGCGACAGCGTCATCTTCGTCAACTACCGCGGCGACCGCCCCCGCGAGCTCACCCGCGCCTTCGTCCTCCCCGAGTTCGACGGGCACCAGAAGCCCTCGCCCGACTCGGGCCGCAAGGGCTTCGATCGCGGCGAGCGCATCGCCCTCTCCGCCTACGTCTGCATGACCGGGTACGAGCAGGCCCTCGCGCCGTACGTCAGCGTCGCGTTCGAGAAGCCGCCCAAGATGCCCGACGTCGCGGGCGAATACATCTCGAGCCTCGGGCTCACGCAGTTCCGCTGCGCCGAGACCGAGAAGTTCCCCCACGTCACGTTCTTCTTCAACGACTACCGCGACGAGCCCTTCCCCGGCGAGTCCCGCGGCATCGTCCAGTCCCCCAAGGTCGCGACCTACGACCTCAAGCCCGAGATGTCCGCCCTCGAGGTCCGCGACACCGTCCTCGCACGACTCCGCGCAAGCGACGGCGAGCCCGTCATCATCGTCAACTTCGCCAACGGCGACATGGTCGGGCACACCGGCAATCTCCAGGCCGCGATCAAGGCCTGCGAGACCGTCGACCAGTGCGTCGGCGAGATCATGAACGAGACCCTCGCCCGGGGCGGCTCGCTCATCATCGCCGCCGACCACGGCAACGCCGAGCAGATGTGGGACCCCGAGTCCAACGCCCCGCACACCGCGCACACCACCTACGACGTCCCGCTGCACGTCGTGGGCGCGGCGTTCAAGGGCCGAAAGCTCCGCGTGGGTGGTCGCCTCGCGGACATCCTCCCCACGGCGCTCGACATGATGGGCCTCGAGAAGCCCGCGGCGATGACGGGCGAATCACTCCTCGCCTGATCCCGCCGGCTCACTCTCCGCGCCGCCCTCCGCCTCGCGGAGCCTCGCATCGAGCGCTTCGAGCGAACCGCTCAGGCGCGCTTCCAGCCGCGCGAGGCGATGCGCGACCTCCTCGACGCGTCCCGCGAGGTCGATCATCGCGCGGGAGAGCGCCTCCTGCTGGTGCTCACCGAAGGCGATCGCCTCCTCGATGCGCCGCAGGCTTCCATCCTGATCTGGCTTCTGGTCCATCGCTTGACGCTAGCGCGGGCGCACGAGCCGGGCCTCAGCCCGCCTTGCGCAGCTCGGCGGGCACGGGCGCGAGCGAGACCGGATTCACCCGGTTCCTCCCGCCCTGCTTGCCCACGTACAGCGCCTGGTCGGACCGCTTGATCCATTCGCCCGCCGCCACGCCCGCGCGCCCGGCGCACCCCACCACGCCGATCGACACCGTGACCTGCCGCTCGGGATGGCTGGGCCAGACCTGCGCCTCGAGCCGCTGGCGGATCCGCTCGCACACGCTCGCCGCATCGTCCGACGCGGTGTCCGGCATGATGAGCGCGAACTCTTCGCCTCCGTACCGACACGCGATGTCGCTCGTGCGGCAGATGCCCTGGATGATCCGCGCGAACACCCGCAGCGCGTTGTCCCCCGCGGGGTGCCCGAACGTGTCGTTCAGGCTCTTGAAGTGGTCGAGGTCCATCATCGCAAGCGACACCGGATGGCCATGCCGATCGTTCAGGCTCACGGCCTCGTTCCATCGCGCATCGAAGTGCGCCCGGTTCCAGAGGCCCGTCAGCCCGTCGATGTGCGCCTTCTTCGCGAGCATGTCCAACAGCGTGTGCATCTTGATCGCCGAGCGCACGCGCACCTTCAGCTCCAGCAGGTCGAACGGCTTCGTGACATAGTCCACCGCGCCAAGCTCGAACGCCGTCACTTTCTCCTGCACGCTCGTCAGCCCGCTGAGCATGATGACCGGGACCTGGGCCGTCGCGGGCATGTCCTTCAGACGCCGCAGCACCTCGAACCCGTCCATCTCGGGCATGTCAATATCAAGCAGGACGAGCGCGGGGCTCTCGGCGCCGACCATCTCCAGCGCCTGCGTCCCGCTGTTCGCGCTCACGAGCTCGACCTCCTCCTGGCGCAGGCGCGCGCGGAGCAGGCGGTGCACGTCCGGGGAGTCGTCCACGACGAGCACCCGCGGCTTGGAGACCTCGAACTGGAGATGATCCTGCGTCAAGCCTCATCCGCTCCGAATGCCCGAATCAACGACACCCCGCGATCGCGCGCTCGCAGATCGCGAGCAGCGCCTCAACGTCACCCCGAAGCTGATCCAGTTCGCTCAGCATGCGATCGCCCGCCTGCTTCACGTCCTCTTCGACGCGTGCAGCCGCGGAGCTGATCGCCGGATACCCATAACCCCCGCCCGCGCCCTTGAGCTGGTGCGCGAGGCGTTTGAGGTCCGCCGCACGAGACTCTGCCATCGCCGCCTCGATCGCCTGCGTCCGCTGAGGGAGCTCGCTGACGAAGAACTCGACCAGCTCGGCCATCTCGGGGTCGTTCGCGTACTGGCTCCGAATCGGGACGCCGTCCCGCTCGTGGCTCGATGGGCTCATCCGTGCTCCCTCCCGTGCGTGGGCTACCGGATCGACCACCCCGGGCTCACGGTTCATGGGTAGAACCGCTGAGTGAGCGGATTGAATATTCTCGTGCCTACCCAGCCCGCCCAGAACGAAAACTCCCGCCGGACGTTGCGTCCGACGGGAGCCAAGTGACCCCAAGGGGATTCGAACCCCTGTTTTCAGGATGAGAACCTGACGTCCTGGACCAGACTCGACGATGGGGCCAGCTTTCTCGGAACACCATCGGTCCAAGACCGTTGCAAGC